>NZ_JBXAHT010000001.1:0-148613 GCF_058795375.1 Bacillus sp. GW823-FHT06A10
TTCCGCAGTAGCTCAGTGGTAGAGCTATCGGCTGTTAACCGATCGGTCGTAGGTTCGAGTCCTACCTGCGGAGCCATGGCCCGTTGGTCAAGTGGTTAAGACACCGCCCTTTCACGGCGGTAACACGGGTTCGAATCCCGTACGGGTCATACAAAAAAGAGTCAGCATTATGCTGGCTCTTTTTTATTTTGTTGATCCTTTTTATCATGTTACTTTCCAGAAATAAATAAAGGAATTTTGGAAAAGCTATGGTATGTATAAAAAGGAGGAAATAAATAATGACACGAGTTAGAGACTTAATGAGTACCCATATTGTACATTGTACACCGCTAGACAATGTATATGAGGCAGCTGTAAAAATGAAGGAAGAATCGGTTGGGTTAATTCCTGTTGTTGAAAATGAGCAAGTTATTGGGCTTGTTACTGATCGAGATTTAGTTGTTCGAGGGATTGCTGAAAAACATCCTGGATCTAATAAAATTACAAATGTAATGACAACAAATATTATCTCAGTTTCTCCAAATGATTCTATTGAAAAAGCTACAGAGCTAATGGCACAGTATCAAATTAGACGGTTACCAGTAGTTGATAGTGGTCAGCTTATTGGCATGTTAGCACTAGGGGATTTAGCTATAAGGGAATCGGCAGATGATCAAGCTGGATTTGCCTTGAGCGAAATCTCAGAGCGTACAGAGTAAATTGAAACTTTAATTAACCGAGATTTTAATGGTCACTCATAAAGAGCTAAATTATATATAAAGTTCAGATGCATTATTCTAGTATATATGGATTAAACTAATATGTTAGCGTGATGTATCTGAGGCATTATATAATAAGTATATGGTTAATAATTTCCACAGTTTTTTTAAATTTGTTATTCTTCATTTTTAATAAGAGAAAAGATGATATACTGATAGATATAAGTATTATGAGAGATTTTGAATATAACAATATTAATTTTTAGTGGTACGATAATAAATTAATATTTCCTACATAGATGAAAAGGGAAGGGGAATTATATGAAGGCTGTACAGGGCGATCCAAATTGGAATTTGGTTACAGATACATATATAGAACCAAATAATTTTGCTGAATTATTTTCTTTGCTTGTACCTTGTCACCCAAAAGGTGAGGGGAAAGAACGAACTATATTAGTATGGAAAGAGAAAGAATTTTATAAAGAAGAAAATTTAGCGGCATTTATCGTATATGGCATGAATAAAGTAAAGAATTTACCGCAGTTTCATAAAGATGAAATTCCAACTTTAGTGCGTATTCTTCGCTTATGCCAAGAGATTGGTTGGTATGAAGAGGCAAATGCTTTTATGATAGCACAAGGATTAGCTGAGTTTGTTCATACTTCATTGGAATATGAAACATGGGATCTTTTGACGCAATCAGTTGCTTTAAACTATTTAATTATTAAATATCGTATAGGTGAATTGACAGATAGGGATATTGAAATTTGGGATAGAGTTAAATTTAATGAGAAATGTATAACCGATTGTAAACATTTATTATCTCATAAAGAAGTATTGGAATTTACATTCTTTTATATGTGCAAGAGAGCGAAATCATTATCAAAAGAGCAATTAAATAGTGATATGATGAGTTTAGCAATGTATTGTAATACTTTCGTATATGATTTATATACACATGATTTATTACGGAAATATCGTAAGTGTACAGATTTCCTATCATATTATGGACCTAGTCAGGCAGTTTTAGCATGTCAAAGAGCTGTATTATCTCAAATTTCCGATCGCTTAGACCCATTAAAGACAACACATGTAGATGATTATTTATATGTAATGAAAGAAATGATGGAGCATATGACGATAGGAGTAATGGATCGATACGGTCATTTTATTGGAAAGCTACTATCTTATGTGCCATTTTTCGAGATGATACAAGTTCCACAGCATGCATATTATTGTGAAGAATTACTGTATATTTGTAAGGGCATTGAATATAAAGAAGAAACACTACGCAATTATATATTTATACAATTACATGATTGTTTACCATCATTCTTTAGGCTATTTCTTAAAAATAAGCGTTACGCAACGATTCATGATATTCTTTTCTATTGGTGCGATGACGAACAACGAATGAGCTTAGAGAAAAAATATAATCTGAGCTTTATTTATGAAAAATATGCTTGTGGATAAACAATATTTTCGATATGAAAAATTAATATAAATTAAAAAGGATCTCCAGTTTATGTGAGATCCTTTTTTGTTAGTAAAACAAGGAGAAAGTGATTAAAACAAGAAACAACATTCCATATAGAAGAAGTTGTGCAGTATAACTTCCTTGTATACCAAAAAAAGTATTGGCTTTCTTATACAAATGCAATATGTATTTTATTGGAGTATCTTTGAAAGATTGGTACACAGTGTCTCCTCTTTCTAAGCTTCTTGTTCTTGTTTTTGTTTTTGGTTATAAGGGACATTAATATATCTAGCTACAAATAATAAAACAGCCATAAAGAATACTGGAAATACAGTAGATAAATAAAAGCCATTACTAATTATATTTGTTATGAGAGCACTCAAAAGAAATATAGCGTTATAAATATGGGCAATTTTTTGTTTTAGTTGCACTTGAAATGATTCCATCATAATTTCTAATGCAACAAAAGCAATAATAATAGATAAAAATACAATGTTTGTATTGTAAATGATTAAACAACAGATTAAACCTAAAAAGGCTGCGTATTCAATTATAAGAGGTATATTGCGTGGCATACAATTTACCTAACTAAATATGGCAGTGGATTTACTGCATTTGTTTTTTCAAAATTCCATTCTCCATTATGTAATTCAAAATGAAGATGTTGCCCGTATGAATGACCTGTGTTGCCCATATGACCTACTAATTGTCCAGCTTGTACTTGATCACCAGTTTGTACAGTACGATCCTTCATATGAGCATAAACAGTTGTATATAATTTCCCATTGATTTGATGCGCAATGAACACAACATTGCCATAGCTAGCTGAATAATAAGATTTCACAACTTTACCTGCAGCAGCAGCTTGGATAGAGACGTTCCCTGGAGCAGCAATATCTATACCATAATGCATTTGTTCCCAGCGTATATCAAAGGTTGAGCTAATTCTTCCTTGAGCAGGGAATTTGAAAGCAGCTGGAATAGATGAAGGCTGATCTGTTTTAGCCTGTGGTTGATTTTGTACTACATAGTGTTTTGCTACATATCCGTATCCTGTGCCAAAACGAATTTTATACCAAGTTCCTACAGTTTCTACTACTTGTACTTGTGTACCGTTTTGTAATGAACCGAGTAGAGCGCTACTTGTACTAGTGTTGCTACGTACATTCAGATTAGGTGTTGCAACAGTATATTTTGTATTATTTTGAACGGTGATTCCTTTTACTAAGGGTTGTGAACCATTAGAGATGAATGCTTTTTGTACGTAACCCGTTTGGCCATTATGTGATATTTTATACCATTCGCCTTGATCTTCTTGAACGGTAATAAACTTGCCATTTGGTAATACATCTAAAATGGAAGATTCTAAATTAGGTTCAGAGCGAACGTTTAATGCATTAGCATTGACGATGTATTGATCATTAGATTGAAGTTTGTTTTTTAGTAAAATAGCATCTTTTTGTACATAACCTACTTTATTATGAACAGATACTTTATACCAACCATTAGTTGTTTCAAGGATGTTCACTTTTGTATTAAAGCGAATTGTATCAATTGATGTGCTTTTTACGTTATCTTCTGTATGTAATGCTACTTGATCGACTTTGACATACCCAGTTTTAACATTAGATAATTGTTCAGCGTTTGCTTTTTGTACATTTGTTTCACCCATAGAAGGAAGTAAAGAAGCAATCGCTACAGTAGTTGCTGTTAAAGCCGTAGCTTTCATATTCATGGAATAGAGACCTCCTCTAGTTGTATAGTTTTAATTTTATTATAGTATAAAGATATAATATAGTGGGTGTATTCACATAAATGTAATATGAAATCAATATAAAAATAAATTTTTTGAGGATAATGATTCCTTTTTATACAATTAATTTGGGTTTTATTTTCTAAAATAGAATGTATGTATTGTATAACTTCAATATTTTGTTGATAATTAAGAAAATTAAAACAGTTGATGATGTCTTATTAGGGTGTTATACTGACAGTGATAATTTTATAGTTTGCTAGGAGAGCTGGTGTTGCCAGCTGAGAGTAGGCCGTAAGCCTTTGATCCTTTTTATTACCTGATCTAGATTATGCTAGCGTAGGGAAGCAATTCGGACACTAACAATGAGTCCCCGTTTCTTTGCGTATAGAAACGGGGCTTTTTTATTTGAAAATTTCATATTGAAACCACTAGGGGTGCTTGATTTGCTGAGAGAGGAATAATCCTTAACCCTTATAACACCTGATCTAGGTAATACTAGCGAAGGGAAGTGGAACATCGAATAAATGTATAATTTTATTTGCTGTAACCACTTCTTATATATAGAAGTGGTTTTTTATTTAGATACATATATTGAAAGGGGATAGAGAAATGAAATTTTGTGATAGATTATTAGAAACTGTGCAACCGGTTTGGGAGATGAGTCATAATCATCCGTTTGTAGTGGGTATGGGAGATGGCACGTTAGAAAAAGATAAATTCCAGTATTATATTATTCAAGATTATTTATATCTGCTAGATTATGCAAAGTTATATGCGATTGGTGTTGTAAAAGCAACGAATCCACAAGTAATGGGAAAGTTCGCTGAACAAATTGATGGGATATTAAATGGCGAAATGACAATCCATAAACAATATGCAAAAAGACTTGGAATTTCTATAGAGGATATAGAGTCTGCGAAACCATCTGCTAAAAATTTAGCTTATACAAATTACATGATGTCTGTATCTCAAAATGGCACACTTGCAGAATTAATAGCAGCGCTTCTTCCATGTATGTGGAGCTACTGGGAAATTGGAAAGCGTTTAAATGATATTCCTGGAGCAAGAGATCATGAGTTTTTTGGTGAGTGGATTCAAGGATATAGTTCGGAAGAATACGGTAATCTTTGTATTTGGTTAATAGATTTATTAAATGAAATGGCAGTTGGAAAGTCTGAGAAAGAACTAGATAGATTAGAGGAGATTTTCTTATATTCCAGTCGATTTGAATATTTATTCTGGGATATGTCCTATCGTAAGGAGATGTGGGGATTTGAGGAGCAAGAACATACTACAGTTTCATAATGTTTCTTTTCATTACGATGAGAAACCAATCATCCATGAATTAAATGCTTCTATACATGAGAAAGAGTTTGTCAGTATTATCGGACCGAGTGGATGTGGGAAAAGTACTTTATTTCGCCTTATTACAGGCCTAGAGAAGGTAAGTATTGGAAAGATAGAACTGACAGAAACAAAGCACCATCCTGTAGGATATATGCCGCAAAAAGATATGCTTTTGCCGTGGAGAACAATTATTGAGAATGCTGCTCTGCCGCTAGAGTGCCAAGGTGTACAGAAGAAAGAAGCACAAGTAAAGGCAAAGGAACTGTTATATAAATTTGGTTTACAAGGATATGAGACAAAACATCCGAAAGATTTATCTGGTGGTATGAGGCAACGCGTATCTTTTATCCGAACTTTGTTAACGGGCGGGGAGATATTGTTATTAGATGAACCGTTTAGCGCGTTAGATGCTTTAACGAAGGCCTCTTTGCAAGAATGGCTGTTTGAACAATGGCAAGAGTGGGAAAAAACAATTTTATTCATTACTCATGATGTTGAAGAAGCGTTATTTCTTTCGAACCGAGTTTTAGTAGTGGAACAGCAGCCGATAACGACTTTGACTGAGCGGATTGTACCACTTGATCATAACAGAACACGAAAAGATTTATATAAACCGGAAGTATTAGCGCTGAAAGATGAGCTTCTTAGTATGTTACAAAGGCAGGTACTTGTGTGATGAACCGATTGAAAGAATTAGTTCCTGCTATTACACTTTCTAGTATTTTACTAGCTGTGTGGGAAATAGGAGCAAGAATTGTAGATGAGATGTACATTTTACCGTCACCGTCTGCGATTGTAATGAAGATATGGAAACTAAAAGACATATTATTTACGGTTCATTTACCTGCAACGTTATACGTCGTTTTAATAGGTGTTGTTATTTCTATCGTATTAGGTGTAGGGCTAGCGATGTTAATGAATGCGAGTACATGGATGGAAAGAGCATTTTATCCATTATTAGTTGCTTCACAAACGATTCCGATTACTGCGCTTGCTCCGCTATTTGTTTTATGGTTTGGATACACAATTTGGAGTAAGGTTGTTGTCACAGTTTTAATTACGTTTTTCCCGATTGCGGTCAATACGTATGATGGACTGCGTAGTACAAAAAAAGAATGGGAGGAGCTCTTAGTTACATATGGAGCAACGAAAAGAGATATTTTTCTTAAATTAAAGTTGCCGTCTGCTCTTCCTTATTTTTTCTCAGCTTTAAAAATTGCAGTTCCGCTTAGTGTTATCGGAGCAGCAATTGGAGAATGGCTCGGTGCACAAGCTGGACTTGGATATTTCAGTAAGAGAATGATGACGCAGTTAGATGGAGCTGGCGTATTTGCACCCATTGTATTGTTATCATTATTAGCTATTTTCTTCGTCGTACTTATTTCCATATTAGAAAAGAAATTCATTAGTTGGAGGAAGCATTCATGAAATTTTTAAAGCGCATCTTTGTGTTTACATTATTAATTGCAATGATTACAGGATGTTCGAGTAATTCAGCATCAGAAAAAAGTAAAAAAGAGAAAGAAATAACAGTCATGTTAGATTGGTATCCAAATGCGGTACATAGCTTTATTTATGCAGCAATTGAAAAAGGATACTTTAAAGAAGAAGGTGTAAAGGTAAATATTAAATTCCCTTCTAATCCGACTGATCCATTAACATTGGCAGCAGCAGGGAAGGTGACAGTTGGCTTGTATTATCAGCCAGATGTTGTTATGGCAAGAGCAAATGAGCAAATTCCAGTGAAATCAATTGGGGCTGTCGTACGTTCACCATTAAATCATGTCGTATCGCTGAAATCAGCGGGTATTCAATCACCGAAAGATTTAGAAGGAAAAACAGTAGGATATTCTGGAACACCTTTAAGTGAGATGTATTTAAAAACGATGGTAAAAGAAGCTGGTGGTAATCCTGATACAGTGAAAGTAGTTGATGTTGGATTTGATTTAGTACCAGCCTTAATTACGAAAAAAGTGGATGCGGTAACAGGGGCATACATTAATCATGAAGTACCGGTTATGCGTCATGAAGGCCATGAACCAGCTTACTTTAATCCAGCTGATTACGGAGTACCGAACTATCATGAACTTGTGTTTGTAACAGGTGATAAAACGTTGAAAAAAGATAAAGAAGCGTTGCAAGCTTTCTTACGTGGTACGAAAAAAGGCTATGATTTCATGAAGAAAAACCCAGATGAAGCATTGAATATTTTATTAAATCATCAAGAAAAAGAAAACTTCCCACTTGTGCCAGAAGTTGAAAAGGAAAGTATGAAAATTTTATTAGAGAAGATGGAAACGAAAGATGAGCCATTTTTATCAGATTCAAAAGAATCTTGGGAGAAACAAAATAAATGGCTGAAGGACAAAGGAATGACGAAAGAAACCGTTCCAGCCGATGAACTATTCGAAAATATTTTAAAGTAGGCGAATGAATATGAAAAATGAGCTCCACGTAATCTCAAATGGCCATATGCCATTCGAAGAGTTAGTGAATGTAGCGATGCAAATTGAGAGTGAGATTGATTATTTGCATATTCGTGAGCGTGAGAAGAGTACGAAGGAGTTATATGAAGGTGTGGAAAGTCTTTTAATGGAAGGCTTTCCGGCTTCTAAAATTGTCATAAATGATCGAATTGATATTGCAATTTTATTAAATATTCCTCGTGTTCAACTAGGGTATCGAAGCACAGATGTAAAGTCAGTGAAAGAAAAGTTTTCGTATTTGCATGTCGGTTATTCTGTGCATTCCCTAGATGAAGCGATAGTAGCATTTAAAAATGGAGCGGATTCACTCGTTTATGGTCATGTATTTCCGACAGATTGTAAAAAAGGTGTGCCAGCGAGAGGGCTTGAAGAAATTTCTGACATTGCAAGGTGTTTATCTATACCGATTACAGCAATTGGAGGAATTACTCCAGAAAACGCAGTGGATGTCCTTACTAACGGTGTAAGCGGTATAGCAGTTATGTCCGGAATTGTAAGTAGTAGTGACCCATATAGCAAAGCGAAATCTTATAAGGAATCAATAAGAAAGTGGGCGGAAAAACATGTGTGAGAAGTATGATGTAGCGATTATTGGTGGTGGTGTAATTGGTAGTTCAGTTGCACATTTTCTAGCAGAAAGAGGACATAAAGTAGCGATTGTAGAGAAGCAAAGAATTGCATCGGAAGCTTCAAAAGCAGCTGCTGGTCTACTTGGTGTTCAGGCAGAATGGGATGCGTATGATCCGCTATTTGAACTTGCTAGAGAAAGCCGAGCTATATTTCCACAACTTGCAACAGTTTTACGTGAAAAGACGGGTATTGATATTGGATATGAAGAAAAAGGAATTTATCGTATTGCTCAAAATGGAGATGAGAAGAAAAGAATCCTTCACATTATGGATTGGCAGCAAAAAACAGGTGAAGATTCCTACTTTCTAACGGGAGACCATGTGCGGGAAAAAGAGCCGTATCTATCCGAATCCATTATAGGAGCAGTATATTATCCGAAAGACGGTCATGTTATTGCACCAGAGCTTACGAAAGCATTCGCACATTCTGCGGCAATGTCAGGTGCTGATATATATGAACAGACAGAAGTATTTGATATTCGTATTGAAAATAATAAAGTGACTGGAGTTATTACAAGTGAAGGTATTGTCACATGTGAGAAAGTCGTTATTGCAGGAGGTTCATGGAGCACGAAGTTACTCAATTATTTTCACCGCGATTGGGGTACATATCCAGTTAAAGGAGAAGTGGTTGCGGTAAGAAGTAGAAAACAACTTTTAAAAGCACCTATTTTTCAAGAAAGATTTTACATTACTCCAAAGCGCGGTGGACGTTACGTAATTGGGGCAACAATGAAGCACCATACGTTCAATAAAACTGTGCAGCCAGAAAGTATAACTTCTATATTAGAGCGTGCTTATACAATATTGCCAGCTTTAAAAGAAGCAGAATGGGAAAGCGCGTGGGCAGGATTAAGACCACAATCGAATCATGAAGCTCCTTATATGGGAGAGCATGAAGAAATAAAAGGTTTATATGCTTGTACGGGCCATTATCGGAACGGTATTTTATTAAGTCCTATTTCTGGCCAATATATGGCTGATTTAATAGAAGGAAAGCAAGAGAATCATTTGCTAGATTCCTTGCTTTCTAGAAGAGTTTAGAAAGGGGATGGAAGTTTGAATTTAAAAATTAATGGTAACCAAATTGAAGTGCCAGCGAGTGTAAAAACAGTAGCTGAGTTACTTACACATTTAGAGTTAGATAACAGAATTGTTGTAGTAGAGCGTAATAAAGATATTTTACAAAAAGATGATCATACAGATACATCTGTTTTTGATGGAGATCAAATTGAGATTGTAACTTTCGTAGGAGGCGGTTGATTATGTTGAACATTGGACCATTTTCATTTCATTCTAGACTTTTATTAGGTACAGGTAAATTCCCTGATTTTGACGTACAGCAAAAGGCAATTGACGTTTCTGAAGCTGAAATTTTAACGTTTGCAGTACGTCGTATGGATATCTTTGATGCAAAGCAACCTAATTTATTAGAGAAACTTGATGTGAAAAAATATACGTTATTACCAAATACAGCAGGAGCAAAAAACGCTGAAGAGGCTGTTCGTATTGCAAAATTAGCAAAAGCTTCTGGGCTTTGTGACATGATAAAGGTAGAAGTTATTGGTGATGATAGAACGTTATTACCTGATCCGGTAGAAACGTTAAAGGCATCTGAAATGTTACTGGAAGAAGGATTTATCGTACTTCCGTATACATCTGATGATGTTGTATTAGCACGTAAATTACAAGAGCTTGGCGTGCATGCGATTATGCCAGGAGCATCTCCAATCGGATCAGGACTTGGTATTGTAAATCCATTAAATTTGAGCTTCATTATTGAACAAGCGACAGTACCAGTTATCGTTGATGCCGGTATTGGTAGCCCAGCTGATGCGGCATTTGCAATGGAATTAGGAGCAGATGGCGTGTTATTAAATACAGCTGTATCAGGAGCAAAAGATCCTATTAAAATGGCACAAGCAATGAAATTAAGTATTGAAGCAGGCCGTTTAGGATTTGAAGCAGGTCGTATTGCACGTAAACGTTGTGCAACTGCAAGTAGTCCTTTAGAAGGAATGAGTGTAGTTGAATAATCGATATTCTCGCCAAGAACTATTTTCTCCAATTGGAGAAGAAGGACAGCAAAAGATAAGAGAAAAGCATGTGCTTATTATCGGTGCAGGTGCATTAGGTAGTGCAAATGCAGAGATGTTTGTAAGAGCAGGTGTTGGCAAGATAACAATTGTTGACCGTGATTATGTAGATTGGAGTAATTTACAAAGACAACAATTGTATGCAGAGAGCGACGTAAAGAATAATCTTCCGAAAGCTATAGCGGCTAAAAAACGTTTAGAAGAGATTAATAGCGATGTAACAATAGAAGCTCTCGTTCAAGACGTAACAGCTGAAGGGCTAGAAGAACTTGTTACAAACGTTGATGTAATGATTGATGCGACTGATAATTTTGAAACACGCTTTATTGTGAATGATATAGCACAAAAATATTCTATTCCATGGATTTACGGTGCATGTGTAGGTAGTTATGGTCTTTCTTATACAATCATTCCTAGTAAAACACCATGTTTATCATGTTTATTGCAGTCGATTCCGCTTGGCGGGGCAACATGTGATACAGCGGGTATTATATCACCTGCTGTATCTCTTGTCGTTTCTCATCAAGTAACAGAAGCTCTTAAACTGTTAGTAGAAGATTACGAATCACTTCGAGATGGGCTTGTATCGTTTGATATGTGGAAGAATGAGTATTCATGTATGAATGTGCAAAAGCTTCGCCAGCATAATTGTTCTTCATGCGGAGAGAATGCATTATATCCGTATTTAAATAAAGAGAACACATCAAAAACAGCAGTTTTATGCGGGCGAAATACAGTTCAAATTAGACCACCTCATAAAGAGGAAATGAATTTTGAACAATATAAAGAGTTGCTGGAAGGTCGCGTGAATGATTTAAATGTAAATCCATATTTACTATCATTTTCTGTTGAAGACAAGAGGTTAGTCGCCTTTAAAGATGGCCGTGTGCTCGTACATGGAACGAAAGATATAAGCGAAGCAAAAACGATTTATCATCGCTATTTTGGATAGAAAAGGATGAGTGGGATGAAAGTGAATAAAGCTTTAACAATTGCAGGGTCTGATAGCGGCGGCGGTGCTGGAATTCAGGCAGATTTAAAAACATTCCAAGAGCTTGGTGTATACGGAATGACGGCTATGACGGCAATTACTGCTCAAAACACGCTTGGCGTTCAAGGGGTATATCCTGTTCCGTTAGAAGGTATTACAGAACAGCTGAATTCAATTGGTACGGATTTAACACCAGATGCAGTGAAACTAGGAATGTTATTTAGTAGTGAAATAATTCAAATTGTTGCAGAACAAATTAAAAAATTTGGCTGGAATAATATTGTGCTAGATCCCGTTATGATTGCAAAAGGCGGTGCATCATTATTACAGCAAGAAGCAGTTCAAGCATTAAAAGAATATTTATTACCAGTAGCAACTGTTATAACACCGAATGTCCCAGAAGCAGAAGTGTTAACTGGGATGGAGATTCATAATGTTGAAGATAGTAAGGAAGCTGCAAAAGTATTGCACGAATTAGGTGCTAAATATGTGCTTATGAAGGGCGGACATGCAGAATATCAAGGTAATGAAGTAATTGATTTCCTCTTTGATGGAGAAAAATTTATTGAGTTTAGAAGCGAGCGAATTCCTTCAAAGCAAACGCACGGAAGTGGGTGTACATTTGCTTCAGCGGTTACAGCAGGACTTGCGAAAGGATACTCAATTGAAGATGCTGTTCAAGAAGCAAAACGATTTATTAGTATAGCAATTGAAGAGCCATTGAATATTGGTAGTGGTCATGGACCGACGAATCATTTTGCGTATAAAGTGAATAGAACGCGTGTATAGATAAGTGAAAAGCCAGTTTTATAACTGGCTTTTTTTCTGTTTACTTTTTCAAAATACAGGAGTAATATATCAGCCAGAATATATTTTTTTGTAAACGCTGAGTCCAATTATATGGAGCGGAGGAACCAATTTGTGCAGTGTCACTAGGGGTGAATCTTTCAAATTTGAAAGTAGGGCTACTCTCAAAGCCCGAATCCGACAGCTAACTTCGTAAGCGTCTTGAGAGAGGACGGTGCCATGATGGATACATCACTTCATCGATCTGATTAGTATAGGGGAATATCAATCTATGTTTGATTTCTTTTATACTAAGGAGGATGAGGTACATGGAACTAACACTTATTTGTGTTGGAGAAGAAAGTAAGGTAAATAGTTTAAGAGATCTAGTTGCATTTCAACATGAGTTAGTTATTTTTACAGCAAATGAAGAGGTAGCGGCTGAAGTTAGGAATTGTGGGTTTGATTGGACTTATAGTTTTAGTAAGGAGCAGGATTTTACTAGTATTTGTGAGTGTATTAAGAAGGTCATTTTACTAGGGGATGAGCTTCCAATCGTTAGTTTCTTCACAGAACACATTCGTTTTTCTTTTCAAGCACCTATTACTGTTGTTACAAGGAATAAACGATATCCAGCGAGGCTCTATGAAACAATTGGAGCTAAGTTTGTCGTGTTTACAAATTGTGATAATATTTCTTTTTTATTTTCTGAATAGGGCGGGGGAAGAAATGATGAAGGTACTATTACTTGGAGATATAGCAAATCGTTGGGCAGTATCGGTAGAGCGAGTTCAAGAATTGGTTCAAATTGATCCTCTTTTTCCCGGGCCATATATTATATTACCGTCAAAAGATGCTTTGTATTTAGAGATGGATATTACCGAGTATGAGCAGCTACATGCAGAATTGACACAAGTTTATATTCGTGGGAGAAATTTACGTGCATTTTTAAGAGGAGAATAAAGGTTGAATAAAAAAGAGCGAATGCTGAGTGCAACAGGCTATGCACTTCATGTCATTCGCTCTTTTTATTTCATATTTAAAAGGTCATTTTTAAGAAAAGAAAAGAGAAATAAAGAAAATAGATGAAATAATAGTAATAATCTTCAATGTAAGCGTTTAAATGAATGTAAATATTATTATTTTCAGCAATTTCCCCCTTTACAAGTGAAATATAGAGGAGTATATTTACTCTCATAAATCATTCATAAAATTTCCAAAAAAACCTAAAATCGCTGAGTTCCAGAAATGGAGCGGGGGAACCAATTTTGTGCATCGTCACTTGGGGTGAATCTTTCAGTTTTGAAAGTAGGGCTACTCTTTAGGCCCGAATCCGACAGCTAACCTCGTAAGCGTTTAGAGAGGAGGTTTACTTTTTGTTGTTCATTTTTTGAACACTGAGTAGAGCTCAGTGTTCTTTTTTAATATTTAAATGGTAAATTTTAACAAAAGAAGAGAGGGATAGTTATGTTAGATGTTGTAATGGTCGGGATTTTTATTTTATTAGTTGCATCGATGGCAAGTCTTGCAAGTTGGTCAGATAAAGTTGTGAAAGAAGGAAAGCAATCATGATGATTGTCTTATCGGTTATTGTCGCAGCAATTACAGTGTATTTAGTGTATGCATTATTAAATCCAGAGAAGTTTTAATTAGGGGGAATCATTCATTATGATTTGGGTTGCAGTCATTATTACAATGCTCTTGTTTATTTTAGTAGCAAAGCCAACGGGGATTTATTTAGAAAAAGCTTTTCAAGGTAGCAAAACGTTAGATAAAGTATTCGGGCCTTTTGAAAAACTTATTTTTAAAATTACGGGTGTAAAAGCATACAATCAAACGTGGAAACAGTACGCATTATCATTAGTTTTATTAAATGGATTTATGATCGTTGTCGTATACTTCATTTTCAGATTACAAGGTGTGCTGCCACTAAATCCAGCGCATATTGAAGGGATGGAGCCTACGCTCGCTTTTAATACAGCAATTAGTTTTATGGCTGATACAAACTTACAGCATTATAGCGGTGAAAATGGTTTATCTTATTTATCACAATTAATCGGAATTACATTTTTAATGTTTGCGGCACCAGCAACGACATTAGCGCTCGTTATGGCTTTTATAAGAGGACTTGCTGGAAAAG
The DNA here is from genome assembly GCF_058795375.1 of Bacillus sp. GW823-FHT06A10. Taxonomy (NCBI): domain Bacteria; kingdom Bacillati; phylum Bacillota; class Bacilli; order Caryophanales; family Bacillaceae; genus Bacillus; species Bacillus sp. GW823-FHT06A10. Next base: position 14,407 of record NZ_JBXAHT010000001.1, read on the forward strand.
AACTTGGTAACTTTTTCGTTGATTTTACGAGAGCGTTAACGAGAGTGTTTCTTCCTATCGCATTTATTGCGGCACTAGTTTTTGTCGCACTTGGCGTACCGCAAACGCTAGATGGAGCGGTTACAGCACAAACGATTGATGGGGCAAAACAAAGTATATTACGTGGACCTGTTGCATCATTCGTTTCCATTAAGGAACTTGGAAATAACGGCGGTGGATTTTTCGGAGCAAACTCTACGCATCCTTTTGAAAATCCAGGACAAATGAGTAATATTTTGCAAATGATGCTTATGATGTTATTACCAACAGCACTTCCATTTACGTACGGACGAATGGTAGGAAATAAAAAACAAGGTCGCATCCTTTTCGTGTCACTATTTATGGTATTTTTACTAGGGTTTATAACGATTACGACATCTGAACTAAACGGGAACCCGGCATTAAATGGAATGGGTATCGAACATGTACAAGGAAGTACAGAAGGGAAAGAAGTACGATTTGGAACAGTATTTTCTTCACTATACGCAACAGTAACGACAGCTGCTGAAACTGGGGCTGTTAATACGATGCATGATACGTTAACACCAATTGGCGGTCTAGTTCCACTTGTAAATATGATGTTAAATACAGTGTATGGCGGCGTTGGAGCAGGCTTTGTAAACATTATGATGTATGCAATTATCGCGGTGTTTATATCTGGGTTAATGGTTGGACGGACACCAGAGTTTTTAGGTAAAAAGATTGAAGGTAAGGAAATGAAATTAATCGCGGTCACGATTTTATTTCATCCATTGCTCATTTTAGGCTTTTCGGCATTAGCTCTTTCAACAAATTTAGGGACGGATGCTATTTCTCATTCCGGTTTCCACGGTTTAACGCAAGTTGTATATGAGTATACATCGTCAGCTGCGAATAACGGATCTGGATTTGAAGGATTAGGAGATAATACACCGTTTTGGAATATTACGACTGGTTTAGTTATGTTTTTAGGACGTTACTTCAGTTTAATTACGATGCTAGCTGTGGCAGCTTCGTTGAAAGAAAAAACGGTAGTGCCAGAAACAGTCGGAACGTTCCGTACAGATAATAGTTTATTTGGTGGCATCTTCATCGGAACAATTGTAATTGTTGGTGCATTAACATTCTTTCCGATGTTAGTACTCGGACCAATTGCAGAATTTCTTACATTGAAGTAATGGAGGGTAAATGATGAGACCGGTAGTAGTAAAAGAAAAACAATTAAATGAGTCACAAATACATGCTGTAGAAGATGAAGTTAGACAAGCGAAAACGATGGATCGTGATATCGTAACACATGCGATGAAGCAATCCATTGCGAAATTGAATCCGAAAGTCATGATAAAGAATCCGATTATGTTCGTTGTGGAAATTGGATTTATCATTACGTTCATTTTATCTTTTCTTCCAAGTAGTTCTAGTAGTATACCAGGTTGGTTTAATATAACAGTTTCTCTCATTCTATTATTTACAGTTTTATTTGCGAATTTTGCAGAAGCATTAGCAGAAGGTCGTGGTAAAGCGCAAGCCGATTCTTTAAAGCAGTCAAAGAAAGATGTGTTTGCAAATGTTGTAAAAGAAAATGGAGACATTGTCCAAGTTTCAGCAACTGATCTTACAAAAGGTGACGTTGTTATCGTAAAACAAGGAGAAATGATTCCGAATGATGGCGAAGTAATCAAAGGATTAGCATCTGTAGATGAATCTGCAATTACAGGGGAATCAGCTCCTGTTATAAAAGAAGCAGGCGGTGATTTTTGTTCCGTAACAGGTGGAACGATGGTCGTAAGTGATGAAATTACAATTGTCATTACGAGTAATCCTGGTGAATCATTTATAGACAAAATGATTTCTTTAGTAGAAGGAGCTGCTCGTCAAAAAACGCCGAATGAGATTGCTTTAAATACAGTATTAACGAGCTTAACTCTTATTTTCTTGATCGTCGTTGTGACGTTGCCGATTTTTACAAATTATTTAGGGTTTCAAATTGATACTGCTGTGCTAGTTGCATTATTAGTTTGTTTAATTCCAACGACAATTGGTGGGCTATTATCGGCAATTGGTATTGCTGGGATGGACCGTGTGACAAAGTTTAACGTGTTAGCGATGTCGGGGAAAGCAGTAGAAGCTGCTGGCGATATTAATACAATTATTTTAGATAAAACAGGTACAATTACTTTTGGGAACCGGATGGCTCATACATTATTGCCTGTAGGAAATGAAACGATTGAGCAAGTTGGAAAGTGGGCCGCTATTAGTTCTGTTTTAGATGAAACACCAGAAGGTCGATCTGTTATCGAGTATGTGCAGGGAAAATCTATATCATACAATAGAGAACTTGCAGAACAAGGTGAGTTTGTTCCGTTTAAAGCAGAAACGAGAATGAGTGGTGTTGATTTACAAGACGGAACGAAAGTGAGAAAAGGTGCTGTAGGTGCCGTTATTGAATGGGTTGAGTCACAAGGCGGAATAATTCCGAAAGATGTAAATCAAAAAGCAGACTTAATTTCAAAAGAGGGTGGAACACCACTTGTAGTTGCAGTAGATAATCGTATTTACGGTTTAATTTATTTAAAGGATACAGTAAAACCGGGTATGCGTGAGCGTTTTGAACAGTTACGCCAAATGGGGATTAAAACGGTTATGTGTACAGGTGATAATCCGTTAACGGCAGCAACGATTGCAAAAGAAGCTGGAGTAGATGAATTCGTTGCCGAGTGTAAACCGGAAGATAAAATTGCTGTTATTAAAGCAGAGCAAGATAAAGGGAAACTTGTAGCGATGACAGGTGATGGTACAAATGATGCTCCAGCATTAGCGCAGGCCGACGTTGGATTAGCGATGAACAGTGGTACGACAGCAGCGAAAGAAGCGGCGAACATGATTGATCTAGACTCGAATCCAACGAAAATTATTGAGGTTGTAGGAATTGGTAAGCAATTGTTAATGACGCGAGGTGCGTTAACGACGTTTAGTATTGCGAATGATATAGCGAAATATTTTGCAATCATTCCAGCAATGTTTACACTTGCGATTCCGCAAATGGAAGCATTGAACATTATGAAATTAACATCACCACTGTCAGCGATTTTATCAGCATTAATATTTAACGCTGTTATTATTCCATTACTCATTCCGTTAGCGATGAAAGGTATTGCATATAAACCGATGAGTTCTAATGCATTGCTTAGCCGAAACTTACTTATTTATGGGCTTGGCGGAGTTATCGTTCCGTTCATTGGAATTAAAGTAATTGATATGATTGTCGGCTTGTTCATATAAGGAAGAGGGGAAAAAGATGGAAAAGAAACAAAGTATACTATCACCAATTATCCGTATTACTTTTACATTTCTAGTGTTGTGTGGACTTGTATACCCACTTATTGTTACTGGTATTGCACAAGCAGTGATGAAGGATAATGCGGATGGAAGTCTAATATATAATGATAAAAATGAAGTGATTGGTTCTAAATTAATCGGGCAAAACTTCACGGATCCACGTTATTTTCAAGGGCGTGTTTCTAGTATTGAATATAAGGCAGAAGCATCTGGTTCAAATAACTATGCACCATCTAATCCAGATTTAGTAAAGCGAGTAGAGAAAAGTATTGAAGAGTGGAAGAAACAAAATCCCACTGTTCCAGTCACAGAAGTACCGATAGATTTAATGACAAATTCAGGTTCAGGGCTAGATCCGGATATTAGTCCAAAGGCGGCTTCCGTACAGGTAGAGCGCATCTCGAAATTAACGAGAATCCCGAAAGAATCGCTGGATCAGTTGATTAAAGATCAAACAGAAGGTGCAGCACTTGGTTTATTTGGAGAAGATCGCGTGAACGTTTTAAAGTTAAATTTAGAATTACAGAAACTACTGAAATAGTAACAGTGCTACCTCAATCTAATGGATTGAGGTAGCGTTGTTTCGAAAGAAAGGTTGTGAATGTTTTGTATGCAGATGACTATAAACCGACTTTTCAAAGGCGAACACCAGAGGAATATTTAGAATATATTCGTCAGCAAAATCGGGGAAAGTTAAAGTTATATGTCGGAGCAGCTCCAGGCGTAGGAAAAAGTTATAAAATGCTCTTTGATGCAAGGGAAATGAAAAAAGATGGAATTGATATTGTAATTGGTTTAATTGAAACGCATGGAAGAAAAGAGACGGAAGAAGCAATTGCTGATTTAGAAAAAGTTCCTTTGAAAGAAATACAGTATAAAGGAAAGGTATTTTATGAGCTTGATGTGGAAGGAATAAAAAAACGCGCGCCGCAAGTAGTCGTAGTGGATGAACTTGCGCATAGTAATGTTCCTGGTTCTAAACATAAGAAACGTTATATGGATGTGCAGGAATTGTTAGAGGCTGGTATATCGGTATTATCAGCGTTTAACATTCAACATTTAGAAAGCGTTCATGATATTGTAGCTCAAATTACGAATGTAAAAGTACGAGAACGTATTCCAGATTTTATTTTGCAAAAAGCAAATGAAATTCAGCTCGTTGATGCAACGCCCGAGGTATTAAGGAAGAGACTAATAGACGGAAAGATATATAAAGAAGAAAAAATTCAGCAAAGTTTACAAAATTTCTTTACACTTAATAATTTAGGAGCACTTAGGGAATTATCACTTCGCGAGGTTGCCGATGATATGGACGAGAAAATTAGCCAAACAGTAATAGAACCAATTGGCGTAAAAGAAAAAATTCTTGTTTGTGTACAATACAGTTCAACAGCGGAGAAATTAATAAGACGGGGATGGCGCATGGCTGATCGGTTAAATGCTGAATTGTACGTATTAAACGTTGAGAGGGAAAATATAGATTCTATTTCAGCTGGAAAAAAGCAGACGATTGAAGAGTGGAAGACGCTAACGAATCAATTTGATGCAAGTTTTGTATTAGAAGAAGCAAGAGGGAGAAAGCCAGCGGATGTTATTATTGAAGTTGCGAAAAGATTACAAGTAACGCAAATTTTACTTGGGCAATCGGCAAGAACTCGTTGGGAAGAAATACGAAAAGGTTCGATTGTAAATGAGATTATGAGGCAAACGAGGTATATTGATATTCATATCGTTGCAGATCAAAGAGTTTAAAATAGAGCCGCCTTTTTTTGGGGCTCTATTTTGCTTTTTGTACAGCATGAAAACTTAGCATTTTCATTGCATATAAGATTACAAGTAAAAACATAATTGCGCCTAGGAAGAAAATCCAAAAGTAATTTTGGTTAAATAAAAGAAATCCACCTATAAGTGGCCCTGTACCCATACCAAGATAGCGGATGAAGTTGTATATACCGATAGCTGTTGCACGTTCTTGTACGAATTCTTCTGTTAATAAAGTAGTGTGAGTTGGCATAGAAAGTCCCATACTAAAACCGTACAAAGATGTAACGATAATGATGAAGGGGATATTGATGCTATATGTGAAAGAGAATAAAACGACACATATAATATTGAAGAAACTCGTAATAAATAAAGCTTGCTTTGTTGTGAGGCGTTTTTGCAAAAACTTGTAGCAAAAACTTCCTAGCATGATAGAAAGAGACATTGGTACAAACATAAGACCAATTTTATTTACAGTTAAATGAAATGAATTTGTTAAAATACTCGGTAAAAAAACGAGAAAGCAAAAGTAAATACAAAATTGAATGAAGCCAATAAGAGTAATAGAAAATCCAGTTTTATTTTTTAAGATAAGAGAGTAATTCTTTTGTGCTTTAGACTGCTTAATTACATTTGGCTTTGTTTCTGGAAGTAGTGAAATGTTTATCATTAATAAGATAATGCCAAGTGTAGATAAAAAGAGAAATACAGATAAGTGACCATTTATACTGCCAAGATAACCACCTATGAGAGGAGCCATTGCAGGTGCGAGGGCAAGTAACATTTGGTATAGGCTCATCGCTTCTCCGCGTTCTTTTCCTTCAAATAAATCGCCGATAATCGTTGCTGAAACTACAGGTATAGCCGCTATTCCTATAGCTTGAACAGCTCTAAAAAAGAGAAATAAATAAATGTTTGCCGAAAAAGCACATCCGATTGAAGCAATCGTACTAATAATTAAACTAGGAATAAGGACAGATTTTCTCCCTTTTGTATCAATTAAAGGGCCATATATGAGCTGCATAATCGCAAGAACGAATGTAAAAAGTGAAACTGTTACATTTACAAGATAAAGAGAAGTATGAAAAGAATTTTGAATCATCGGTAAGATAGGTGTGTAAATATTTTGAGCGAAGGAACCGAATAAGGCACTAATACAGATAAAATATAAAATGAAATTTAGTTTAGATTTTTTCATCTTGTTAACCCCCTTGTAATTTAGTTTCCTAGGAAACTAAATTTATTTTAACATGATTTTCTCACTTGTAAAGATGAAAAAATAATTTTAAAATGGTATATAGTTAAATTGTTTCTTCGGAAACTTAGGAGGCGGACGGATTGAAGCATGCAACGAAGCAAATGGAAATACTGTCGGACATTCGTACACTTTTGCATAAAAAAGAAGAACATTTAAAACGACAAAACGAGAAGTTTCTTCGTGAGACAGGTGTAAGTAGTATGTCTTTATCTGAGTTACATGTAATCGAATGTATCGGAAAAAATGGTTTGATGAATGTAACGGCAATTACGACAGAAATGGGCATGACGAAGGGAGCAATCTCTAAAATTTGTACAAAGTTGTTTCAAAAGCAATTCGTTGAGAAGATGCAAATGTTAGATAATCAAAAAGAAATCTTCTTCCGCTTAACGGAAAGTGGGAATGAAATATATAAAGCTCATGAAAAATTGCATAAGCAAGCTGAAGAAAAGTGGTTGTTACTTTTAGATGGATATACGAAAGAAGAGCAAGACTTTATTCAAAGGTTTATAAAGGATGTCTCCAATCATTTGGAAATATAATTGGAAGAAAAAACTCCTTTTTCTCAAGTCTTTTAAATATAATTTCTGAAAGAACTCATATATAATAGAAAAAGATACTTAACATGGTGAATAATTAAAGAGTCAATATATATAGAGGAGAGAGTAACATGCTTGAAAATACGGGGTTAGTATTAGAAGGCGGCGGTATGCGTGGTGTGTACACGGGCGGGATATTAGAATACTTTATGGAACAAGATTTATATTTTCCATATGTAATCGGTGTATCAGCTGGTGCTTGTCATGCAGCGTCGTATCTTTCCAGACAAAGAAATAGAAATAAAACGGTCAATATTGATTATGCATCACATCCGAAATATTTATCGTATAAAAACTTATGGAGAAAACGTCAGCTATTTGATATGGATTTCATTTTTCATGAAATTCCAGAAAAGTATGTGCCGTTTGATTTTGAAACATACTTTAATAGCCCGGAACGTTTCCTTGTAGGAACGACGGATTGTGAAACAGGGCAATCTGTTTATTTTGAAAAAGAAGGAACGAATGATGATGCGCTAAATTTATTACAAGCGTCTAGTTCATTGCCTTTCATTGCACCGGTAGTAAATTACCGCGGTAAACAACTGTTAGATGGCGGGATTTCTGATCCAATTCCAGTTCGTAAAGCGCAAGAGGATGGATTTAAAAAATCAGTCGTTATTTTAACGAGAAATCATGGCTACGCGAAGAAAAAATCAAGGTTTGGATGGGTTGCAGCGAAAGCTTATAAAAAATATCCGAACCTTGTTAACACGATGCTCAATCGTTATGAAGTGTATAATGAAACACTTCACTATATTGAAAAAGAAGAACAAGCTGGCAATTTATTTGTTATTCGCCCAGAAGTGCCGCTTCAAGTAGATCGTATGGAAAAAGATACAGCAAAACTACAAAATTTATACGAGCAAGGCTATGAAGATGCAAAGAGACAGTTTGCAGATTTAAAGGCGTTCTTGCAAAAATAAGTATTAGGCTGCGGAGAAGAGTTTCTCCGCAGCTTTTTTATATTGCTACTTATACGTTACTTTTTAAAAATGTATGAATGTTTAAGTGTTTAAAGAGTTTGTAAAACACCGGGGTTTCTTGTTGAGGAGAATTTATTTGAAGGATATTATGATGATGTAGCGCTACTAAACTATTAAATTTATGAGGTGATTGTTAATGAAAGGAAAAGTTTTTTCAATTACGACTTTAGTATTATTAGCAACATCAACCTCAACAAGTGCATTCTATCCAACTCTAAGCGGTAACCTACTATCTTACAGAGCTCAAACTACTACGAATCAAAATGCATCTCGTTGTTCAGTAGCAATTTCTTTTATTAAATCAAATGGAAATAATTCATATATTGAAAGCGCTTCATACAAATTAGGATCCCATGAATCTGGAAGAGCATTAAACGCAACTGTGAGTAATGGTGCATATAACGCCTTTGGTGCAAAAGGACTATACTCGGAGCATTATGCAAATGAGAATAATGACTATCAAGAAGATACACACAAAGGTACTTTTGATAGTAATGGTAACTTACGATTACAGTGGTAAAAAGCATTAAACAGTTGTCTTTATAAATATTTAGATAAGGAGAAGGGGATGTTCATCATCTCCTTCTTATTTAAAAGGAGCACAGACATGTACCTAGCTTTTAAAAATATAAAAAGCAATAAACTGTTTTTCTTAATTCTCCTTATGTCATTTTTTATTTCTTTTCTTTCTATATCAATAGCCGCACTTTTAACAGAGTCTAAACGAAACTTTATATCTGCTTTTCAAATCGGTTTTCCAGAGAAGAACCAATTTTTAACTGTTCCGATAGCGAATGCAACTGAATTGGAAGAGATAATTCCTTTCATACAAGATACTTTTGTTAAAAGTGATATTTATGTAGAGCATTTAAAAGCATTAAATAGTTCAGGGGCAACAAAGATCATAGCTGTGAATTTAAAAGATGATTATTATTGGAAGCCATATATTTCTGAAGGACAATATTTTCATCGTGAAAATGTAAACGATATGGTTGTTGGCGATCAAACGAATGTAGAGGAGTTATATGAATTTGATGATACATATAAAAAAATAGGAACTATATCAAGAAAAGACAGTGACGTCGGTGTAGCAGGCATATACGTTCCACTTCAAAACTTACCTACTATATCTAAAAAAGGTATTATCGCGAGTAAACAATTACAATTAACAGTTGTTAATCCTACATCATCTATTCATAATGAAATAAAAAAGTTTATGGGTAGGAGTAAAGAAGTGCTTTCGGGAGATGTTCAAATACTGAATGAACGAGATCTTCAGGAACTACATGTGACACATATAGATCCAGCAAATAAGTATTATTATAAATTTATTCTTGTTGCAATTGTTTCTGGCATTTCTGCGGTTTTATTTTGGATTTATAAAAAAGAAAGAGAGATTTCATTAAAAAAAGCAGTAGGTGCTTCTAATATATCTATTTACTGCGAACTATATATTCAAATTTTGTTTATTTCTCTAGCAGCGATGTTCTTAGTTTTTATTACGTTAGAAATATTTTCGGGAACAATTCATACTTATTTTCAGACATACTTAGTAAAACCGTTAACACTATATGTATTGATATGCAATGTTATTTTTATAATTTTTCTTACAATTTTTGTTACTATAATTCCAATCAAGCACATTATAAATATATATCCCGGAAAACATTTAAGAACGTAGGAGGTCTTCATGTTTTTTATATTTGATTCTATACGGTCTGTGAAAAAACGGTTGTTACCAAGTTTGATTATAGTAATTTCTTTAATTATTGCATTTTCTTCAGCAATAGAATTTGTTAGTAATCTTTCGGGATATCGAAAAATGATGACGGTAGCAAATAATTTATCGACTCATAAAAATTTCTATGAACTTTATGCGACGCAAGATATAACCTTGTTTAGCGAAGAAAAAGCGAAAAATGATTATCAATATTTCATGCAAGGGTTATCTAATATGATACCAATAACAAATAAAACTAATTATCTGTTCCGTAACTATTCACTTAGTTTAAAAAAAGAAAATGGAACGATAAAGACTCTTATTGTTGATAAAGATATTAATAAGTACTTTCGTATACGAATTTCACAAGGAAGATATTTTGAGGAATCGGAATTTCATAAATCAGTATTTGATATTAGACCTGTTATATTAGGGGCTAATTATATAGAAAAGGTATCTATTGGTGATGTTATACCATCTGGAAAAATGAAGCTAAAAGTAATTGGCTTTTTAGAAAAAAATTCACCATTTACATATCCTCGAAGTGGTGAAATATCGGATAATCGTATTACATTATTAGATGACATGGCGATTTTACCAATTGGAACAGAAGAAATAGAGTTCTATAGTGTAGAACTTTTATACAATGGGTTAATTATAGAAACAAATGAGAAGATAAATATAAATGAACTTCAAAAGAAAGTATTAAAGGTAACAGAAGGTAAGGGTTATTCGTATTATGTTACAAATCCGAATAAATTGTTAGAAAACGAAAAACAAGGTATTGATAATATGTCATACCCCTTATTATTAAGCGGTACAGTCTTATTTTTTTCATTTCTATCTATTGTATTAACATCAATGGCAGCACTTTATATGGAGCGTAAAAGTATTTCTATTAAATCAGCGTTAGGTGCAAGCACTTTTCAAATATGTCTTCCATTTATTATTGAGTATATGTTGCTATTCGTTTTAGCGATATGTATAGGCATAATGTATTTTCAATGGGAGAATAGCGGAGTAATTGAAATTCAGAAAGGGCTAGAAAATAGTATAGTATCTTTCTTTGGAACGTTAAAAGTCTCTATAGAATCATTGGTTGTTATAGGTGCTTTATCACTTGTAATGATCCTCGTTATATATGCAATCATTTATTTCAATGTACTAAAAATAAAAAATACATATATGAAAGAGGTGTTATAAATGATTCAGCTCGCAAATGTGGCTAAGGGATATGGAAAGAGTAATTTTAGTGCTTTACAAGATATTAATCTTACAATAGAAAAAGGCGAAATGATAGCCATTATGGGACCATCTGGTTCTGGGAAATCAACCTTGCTTAACATTATTGGTTTAATTGATAGCCCCTCTACTGGAAAGTATTTTTTAGATGGAATGGATACGAGTACATTCAAGTCAAATTATCATAAGTATAGAAACACGGAAGTTGGATTTGTGTTTCAGAACTTTTCGCTATTAGATGATTATAAAGTTGTTGACAATGTAATGCTTCCGCTTATATATAGAAGAATTTCTCATAAGAAACGTATGCAAATATCAAAAGAAATGCTGAAAATGGTAGGGCTTGAGAGGCATATTAACAAATATCCTTACGAGTTATCAGGAGGAGAACAGCAAAGAACAGCAATAGCAAGGGCTTTAGCACAAGATACAAAAATTATACTTGCTGATGAACCGACTGGTGCTCTTGATCAAGAAAATGGGGAGAAAATTATGAGTATTTTACAAGAGATTAATAAAGAAGGAAAAACAGTGTTAGTTGTTACACATGATCAAAAGGTAGCTGCATATTGTCAGAGGACGATACGGTTACTTGATGGTTGTATGGTATAATATGGATAATGTTATGTGAAGAGGTGATACATATGGAAAATGTCTATAAAGGACTTAGGCATACTGGGTTTATTATGATGTTTATTTTTGGTAGCGTATTTTTACTTCGCTGGTTTATTCATGATGAAATGTTAATAGATCAACTTATTGGTTTTAGTGTGGGCATAGTAATGGTTATTTCATCAGTTTTCATTCAAAAGTATAGTAAAGAATTAAAGGTAGAAGAGAAGTATTAAAAGGTTATAACCTTCTTCATATTTTGAATGATTGTTGTAAAAGAAAAGTAGAGCATCGGATTTCGATGCTCTACTTTTTTAATGTGGTAAGAATATCAATTGATAAGCAAACAAAATTCCAAATACATATACAAGTGGGTGAACAGCACGGAATTTACCTTTTGCCACTTTCATAAGTGGATATGAAATAAATCCAAGTGCGATACCTGTTGCGATACTTGATGTAAGAGGCATGCTTAAGATTACTAAAAATGCTGGGAATGCTTCATCAAATGCGTCCCAATCAATGTGGCGAACTGAACCCATCATAAGACTACCAACGATAATTAATGATGGAGCAGTAATAGCTGATACACCAGAGACAGCACTTACTAATGGTCCGAAGAATGCTGCTAGTGCGAATAGAACAGCTACTGTAACAGTTGTTAAACCAGTACGACCACCAGCTGCAACACCAGCAGATGATTCAATGTAAGCTGTTGATGGTGTCGTTCCGAACATAGAACCAATAGTTGCTGAGAATGAGTCAGATAGAAGAGCTCGTCCAGCTTTTGGGAGTTTTCCGTCTTTCATAAATCCACCTTGTTGAGCTACCCCAAGTAATGTACCTGTTGTATCAAATAATGTAACAAGGAAGAATGAAAATACAACGCCGTATAATCCATAGTTAATTACGTCAGAGACAGCAGTAATTGGATTTGAAACGATAATTCCTTCTGGTAATCCAGGCATTGATGTAACACCGTTTGAGAATGTTAATTGTCCTGTGAAGAAAGCGATAATACCAGTTAATAGCATACCGATAAATAGTGCGCCATTTACATTTAAAGACATAAGGATAATAGTAATTCCAAGTCCAGCTAATGCTAGTAGAACTGGAGCAGAGTGAAGATCACCAAGTCCAACTAAGTTTGCATCATTTTTTGTAACGATACCAGTTAATCGTAAACCGATAAAGGCGATAAATAACCCGATACCAGCAGTAATTGCATGTTTTAAGTTTTCAGGAATTGCTTCCATTAATTTTGTACGGAAAGATGTAAATGATAGCAAAATTAAAATCATACCTGCTACGAATACAGCAGAGAATGCAATTGCGAAAGTCATGCCTTCATGCGCTTTTACAACAGAGTAAGAGAAGTAAGCATTTAATCCCATACCTGGCGCGATTGCGATTGGTAAGTTTGTAAAGATTGCCATAAATAATGTTCCGACAACAGCAGCAATAATTGTTGCTGTAAATGCTTGTTCAAATGGAACACCTGCATCTCCAAGGATAACAGGGTTTACGACAATGATATATGCCATTGTTAAGAAGGTAATAATACCTGCCATAATTTCAGTTTTAATAGAAGTTTTATGTTTTGAAAGGTTAAACATATAAACATCCTTTCTGTTTACGAATAATTTTCACAACAGTTATATATAATATTCGTTTTTTATCTATTTTGCAATAGTTTTGCATAAAAAGTTTATAACAATTCATATTTTGTGTCTTAAATTCGAATATTAATCGTAAACCGATGTGTGAATTTCAGCTTTTTATTGTGCACATGCTAAGGAAAAGGAGTTGAAAGCAGCTATGCCACAGCAAAAAAACTTTATAACAATGCCTGCGCAACATCAAAATAAGCAGCCTGGTATTGAATCATTAATGAATCCTCTACCACAGTTTGAAGATCCAAATTATAAAGGAAGTGAAAAGTTAAAAGGGAAGAATGTGTTAATTACGGGAGGAGATAGCGGAATTGGACGAGCAGTTTCCATCGCTTTTGCAAAAGAAGGAGCAAATGTTGCGATTGCTTATTTAGATGAGGAAGAAGATGCAAAAGAGACGAAACAACGTGTTGAAAAAGAAGGTGTAAAGTGTGTATTGTTGCCGGGGAATTTGAGTAATGAACAGCATTGTAAAGATATTGTGGAAGAGACCGCCCGGCAGTTAGGTAGTTTAAATATTTTAGTGAATAACGTTGCACAGCAATATCCGCAGCAAGGGCTAGAGTATATTACAGCAGAACAGCTAGAAAAAACATTTCGTATTAATATTTTTTCTTATTTTCACGTTACGAAAGCAGCCCTTTCTCATTTGAAGAAAGGGGATGTCATTATAAATACGGCATCTATCGTTGCATATGAAGGAAATGAAACGTTAATTGATTATTCCGCAACGAAAGGAGCAATCGTAGCTTTTACAAGATCACTTTCTCAATCGTTAGTGCAAAAAGGGATTCGGGTAAATGGTGTTGCACCAGGACCGATTTGGACACCGCTTATTCCATCGAGCTTTGATGAGAAGAAAGTCTCTCAGTTTGGGAGCAATGTCCCAATGCAAAGGCCTGGTCAACCATATGAGTTAGCGCCGGCATACGTATATTTAGCGTCTGGTGATTCTTCTTATGTTACTGGACAAATGATACATGTAAATGGGGGCGTTATTGTAAATGGATAGTTTTCATTTATAAGAGCAAAGTAATGTTAATTCCACTTATTATAGTGAGCGCTAGGGGGGATATAGCTGAAAAAGTTATGTTTCGTCATACTATTATTTTTCATCCTACCGGTTAGTGCTTTTGCTAATACAGATCATTTAATATTAGTGAATCTTACGACAAATCAGTTGTCTTTTTTTGAGAATGGAAATTATACAAAAACATTTCCAGTAACGACTGGAAGAGATCGTACACCTACGCCTGAAGGTAACTTTTGTATTATAACTAAATTTAAAAATAAAGAATACTATCGAAAAAAAATACCTGGGGGTGCACCGAATAACCCTCTCGGTACGAGGTGGCTTGGACTAGATAAGAATGAATATGCGATTCACGGGACGAACCGGGAATGGACGATTGGAAGTAGGGAATCAAATGGTTGTATTCGCATGCATGACAGGGATATACAATGGTTATATGACAGAGTACAATTACAAACAAAAGTAATCATTTCTCGTTTTCATACGAGCCCCGAATATGAAGCGAATAAGCTTGGTTATCGCGTTGTGAGCTGGAATGGTCGAAAAATAGAAGAAGAACAAATTGGAGTACTAACGCTAGTAGACCGCGCGGATATATATTGGCAAGAACCAAATGGACAGTTAACGAAAGTGAAAACGGTATTGCCAAATGAAAGATATCCAGTGTACTCAAAACGCAAAGACGGAATATATTATATAGGAAACAATTCGTATATTATAGATGAAACAGGAGAGAAAATTCGTTACGAGCAAATTCCTTCTTCGATTTTAAGTAATATATATAAACGGAAATACAATGTTCCGTAATGGCTACCGTATTATAGACGGTAGCTTATTTATACTTGGAGTTTAACTGCAACTATTGTATTTTGCTGAATATAATACAGTACAGATAGGGGGCGGTTATATTATGAAAAGTGAATTTGCGTTTAAAGTTTTTTTAGTAACGACCTGTTTATTTATCGTGTATTTATATGCGTTTCTCGTCTTTTCTTTTTATGTTCCATATGTTGATTTAATATTGTTCTTCGGATTTATTTGGGCGTTTGTGAAAGCGAGGGAAGGAGAGAAGAGTATATATCGGCGCATTACCTTATGCGGGACGGCCGTTCTCGTTATTTTGTACTTTTTTATTATGCATGATTTTTGGAGGGGAATGTAAAAAAGCATACGATGAATCGTATGCTTTTTTGTTTAATATTTAGGCTTAAATGTATGACAACAAGTCTCTACACTCGTTGCTACAGAACTTTCTAGCGTCTCGTTTGTTAAAACAGCAGCTGTATATGAATCATTTTCAGTTTGACCAGTTTCATCTGCATCAGGCTGAACGATGATCGCACTTGCTTGACAAAAGTTACCTTGTCCCCAAAAAGAACAGTTGGAAACAGAACATCTTACTTCTGGCATAAAACCCCCTCCTTATACATTAGTGTGGGATTTTACGCCCATTTCATGTGTAGAAGGAGTTTCCTTTTCTCGTTACTTTTTCGTTTGCTCAAGCCATTCTTTTAATTTGTCTTTCGGCTGTTCACCACTAATACGGCTCACTTCTTTGCCATCTTTAAAATGAATGATTGTTGGTGTACCTTGAATTTTATATTCATCCCAAGGAGCATCTAATTTTTCAATATCCATAACTTTCATATCAACGTTCAAGTCTTTAGCCATTGGCACTACGACAGGAGATAATTTTTGGCAATGAACGCAAGATGTTTGATAAAAGTATACTGTTTCTTCTTTTTTCTCTTTTAAATTCTTTTGAAGATCTGAAAGAGAGATTTTATTTGTGTAGTAGTCAGGACCATCTGTTTGACTACCAGTAGCACTTCCTCCTTCCATTTTTTGGCTGGTAGTAGTTTTTTCTTCCATTTGTGTTACAGCGAAAATTGCCGCAAACAAGGCGATAATAATACCACCAAATATGAGCATTTTTTTCATTCTTTCATCTCCTTATTTGTTTTTGATGACAATAAAGCTACAAACAGCGATTGTAATAAAGCCGATAAGTGCTAAAAACGGGATTGTCACAAAGCCGAACCAGTTTATGTATTCTCCCGTACATGGTACACGTCCACAAGCTGCCCCAGCAGCTGAAAATGCTGCGACTTTTTGAATTGCATAGTGATATAAAGAAATACAAGCACCAATAGTTGCGATTGGTAAAGAATAATTTGCGATGCGATAGTCTTTCTTTGCCACAGCGATACCGAGCCATAAAACGAATGGATACATAAAAATACGTTGATACCAACAAAGAACACAAGGCTCAAATTTCATGATTTCGGAAAAGTACAGACTTCCTAGTGTAGCGATAAAAGAAGCTCCCCATGCGGTAAGTAAAGCATATTCTTGCTTTTTTTCTCGTCCCATATTTTATACCTCTCTTATAATAGTTACATACTAAATTATAGTATGAAGTGGTATGGAAAAGAAAGAAAAAATATGTTTATCAATAAAAGTTTTATAAGGAGAAACTTTTATTGATATAAATATTTTAAAAAAGCGCCATTCTCCGGAAGAGAATAGCGCTATAGTTTACATTTGAATTTGTTCTACTTCTTCTACATGAGACTTTTGGGATGCGTGGTCAATATATTGAAATAGGAGCTGCAATTGTTTATCAACTTCTGGGAGTTCTTTACTGTATTGATAAGCGTGTAAAAAATGCTCAATACGCTTAGAAAATAATTGATCGTTCGTTTGAACCATGAGAACGAGTAATTTATCCCAGTTACAGCAATACGTGTAATAGAGAGCTTTATCATAGTCGTTATATGTTTGCACTGTGTACCCTCCTTACCGAGAGTTATATATAGTGTGTGATAAGTAAGGAGAAATACACTTGAAAGAATTTGTTAAGAAAAAAAGTGAATGAAAAGAAAAAACGAGGAGTTTCCTCGTTCTTTAAGCTTTTGGCATTGGCGTAGGTGTTGGTTTGCCATAGCCTTCTTTGTATTTATTATCGATATAGTTACGAATTTCAAGCGTTGATTTTCCTTTTTGTTTCATGGAAGCAGATTCAACTGCGATTTCTAGGCAATTGACGCAAGTCGTTGCATGGGAGTCCCAAACAACTTCACCATTCTTTTTAATTTCACGAATAAAGCAGTTTTTATTATTTTTATGTCCTACACTTTCACCGCAACCACAATAGCATGGAATCCAATCTAATAGCTCTGCATTTTGTCCAGCGACGGTGTAGATATCTTTCATTTGTGGATCAAGCTTATCTAGGAAGGTCGGAAGTGTGTCGACTCCTTTTGTTTTCTCTTGAATGTCAGCTTGCTGAGTGTGCGATGCGTGGTCATGTTCTTCTTTTTTTGATTCAGAAGATTTTTGGTCATTTGTACCAGTACTTCCGCATCCAGCAAGAATTAAGCTTAGTACTGCAAGTAAAGAAAATACATACTTTTTCATTCGCTTGTCCCCTTTACAAATGTATTAATCAAATTGTATCAGAGATTACGGTGTATCGGTTGAAGATTTTTTCGACTGATTTTTGAAGCGCCATCTTAGCGAATGGAATAGAAATAAAAGTGGTATGTAAGCGTATACAATATATAAACCTGCTTGAGATAGTACGGTATTTAATGTGTTGATACTTTCACGGTTTGTGAAAAGTAGAGAAGCTGAAAATATGATGAAAATAAAAAACGGTAATGTAAATTTAAATGAAATATGAAAGGAACGCTTCATCGTTTGACATGATGACCAAATGGTTAAGCAAAGGTTTGGTAAAATAATTAAAAACCAAACGAAAATAATAATATATTCAAAGCGCTGAATAAAAGGAACTTTAATTATTTTTAACATCGTTAAAGTAGGCCAAATAGTACGGTTTAATTGTCCCTCGCTGTAATACATAAAAGATACGATAGCTAAAACTACATAAATTAAGGTGCTAAAAGCAATTCCAGCATGGGCCCATCGCTTTAAAGATTTTCCTTTTTCAATAAAGGGATAAAAGATAAGAATTGTTTCAAACCCTAGAAATTCCAATGCAGAGTGTTTTGCAGATATAAGCATGTCAAAAGGTGAATGTGTAAAAATAGGTAAAATATTACGGAAATGAGCATATTTCATTGGATAGATTAAAAAGAATACAACGAAAATAGGAAGAACAATACCCCAAAAACATATCCCTGTCACAGAACGGAAGCCACCTTTTATAATGTAGTAAGTGACTAACAAAAACATAAGCGTAAGTTTCCATAACTTAATGGTAGGGAAAATCCAAACTTGTATCACTTCCATATATGTACGAAGAACAGTAAGGCAAAATAATAAGCAATAAAGAGTGAAAATTACAGAAAATATAGAGCCAAACCACTTTCCAAAGGTTGTTGTATGAATACTAATTAAATCTCCGTCTTTTTCAAGCATTTTTAACATACAAAACAGCACAATATGAGTTGCAATTCCCGCAATAATAAGAGAAATCCAGGCATCATAACCAGCGTTTTTTAAAATTACACGTTGATATCCGAGAATTCCTATACCAATCTGGAGAGAATGCAATAAAATAAATGCAAAATATGGAGAGACTGTCTTTGTTTTATTTATTGTATTCATTGCTTATTTCACCTCACTATTCTCCGATTCCAGATTGTACAATATTAAGATCTAAATTTATATCCACCGCTATATTTTTATACATATTTCGAATTTGTTTTATATTCCATTTTCTTGTATGGCTTCTAATTTCATCTCGTATTCCTAAAGGATCAATTTCCTTTTCTTGAAATTGTTTTATTAAATCTTCACAGTCTTTTTCGACATTTCGTTCAATTTGTTTTTTTATATAGTTGATATTTGTTTTTTTTCTTAGATCAATCCAATTAGGAGAGTTTTTAATTAATCCATTTAGTTTTAAATGGATTTTTACTTTTGGTATGTCGCCAGTTTGATCTATATCATACTTATTTTCCCCAGCTAAGTTTTGTATAACAACCATACCTTTATGTTTATCCTTTTTTATTGCTGCTTCGTAACGTCCATTTTTCGTAGGATTAATAAGTAATTTTGCTAAAACAGAATGTCTTTTATCCGTATACATGACGACTTTATCGCCTTTTAAAAAGGCAAGTCCTTTGACAGCGACAGAATGATTATCGTCCATTTTAATATAAGGAACATAGGCATCACATACAGAAGAGTAATAATTATATAAAAAAATGTTTAATTCAGTTTGTGGAATGTTCTCATTTCTTATATTTTGCTCGAGTAAATCAGCAATATATAAAGACCCATTTTTTTTTCCGTAATTTAAAAGCTCTTCAGCCGATCCATCTACAATTGCTAGTTGTACATCACGCCCGATATTTGGGTCACGTTGTAAGTTAGTAATAATCTCTCCCATTCCGCGTTCCCCTAGAGCCTTTCCAAATAGGACGACACGCATTTGACCTACAACAACATTGTGAGGAGATTTCGCATTTAATCGTGAAGCAATTGTTTCAAGTGAACGGGCAGATGTTGTTTGCGTCTCTGGTTTAGACTTTACACCATGTGTGTACTCTGGGAATAGAATAGTTCCTTGGAATTTTTTGTTTTTTGTGATGTCAAATCCAGCAATATGAATAATACGCTGTGCATCCACTATATACGTTTGTGTACAGCCAGTTTGTAAAACGAAGAAGATAATGATAAGGTGCAATAAAATTTTTTTCATTCATTCTCACCATCACGTTTTTGCTTCGATTTGTTTGGATTGTAGCGCCATTTTGATTTTGGTCTAAGAAAAGAAGGTCTTTGTGCCGTTTGACTAAATGGTAATCGAAGAAAACCTTCTGCTGTACCTAAACCACGAAATGGATATAAAGGTAATAAATAAGGTGATCCAAGTGATTTTAATTTAATTAAATGAGCTAAAATAAATACAAATCCGACAATAAGGCCTAATCCTCCGAATGCACCGGCTAAAAGAATAAGCGGAAAGCGTAACAACCGGATAGTAGAAGACATCTTTACAGTCGGTGTTGTGAAAGATGCAAGGGCGGATAAAGCAACTGCAATTAATAAAATTGTACTTGTTAAAGCTGCTTCAACAGATGCTTGTCCAATTACAATCCCCCCAACAATCCCAATCGTTTGTCCGACTTTTGTCGGTAAACGTGCTCCTGCTTCACGAAGCAATTCAATTGTAATTTCTAAAAAGAGTGCTTCTAGAATAGGAGGGAAAGGTACGTTAGCTCTCGAGAAAATAATAGGACCTAGTAAATCGGCAGGAATCATTTGATAATGATATGTTAAAGCCGCTGTATAAATAGCGGAGGAAAACAGAGAAAATATAGCTCCGAAAAAACGAATAATACGAAAGAACGATCCAATCATCCACGGTAAATAATAATCTTCTGGTGAAATGAAAAAATCCAGTAACGTTGTTGGTCCTGATAAAGCATATGGAGAGCCATCTGTTAAAATTAAAACTTCCCCGTTAATTAACGCAAATACAGCTCGATCTAATCGCTCTGTAGGTAATAGAACAGGAAAAGGTGAATTGCTATTATCACTAATAAATTGCTCAATCATAGTTGAATCAAATGGGACATCAAAGTCAATGTCTTCTAGCCGTTGTATTGCGGTGTTGATGAATTGTTCATTTGTAATTCCTTCTATATAAGCAACTGCTACTTTCGTTTTTGATATAGATCCGACGGTAACTTCTTTAAAAATGAGTTGCTCCGTTACGATATTTCGGCGTAATAAGTGGATATTTGTATCAAGGTTTTCAACGAAACCGATTTTAGGCCCGATTACGCTATACTCATTTTCTGTATCGTTATATAATCGTTTTCCTAAAACAGTACTTTCGGCACGAATTAAAGCATATTGATCAGGATTCGAATTGTTTTTTAAGCGTATTAAAATATATCCACCTAATAATTTTTCACGAATATCATCAATAGAAGGGGAGGTAATAATGTCTTCAATAGAGATGATATTACATAAATCAGAGATGTTTTGGATTTGTTCCGATTCCTTTTTTATAGGAGTTAAAATGAATTGTTTAATAATAAGTGCTTCCACGACAGATTTATAATAAAACAAGCACAACGTTTCATCTTTAAGTATGTTATAAGAGACAAAATCGCTTGATTCTTTCATGGTTTGTATAAATTCTGGAATAGAACAAAGTGTTTTTGTATTAGTCTTTTTTGATTTCTTAGATGATAAACCGAACATTTTCTCACCCCTAACTTACATCATTTACTTGTGTTAGTTTTTGGGAAAGACGGGAATTTATACTTAAAAATTGAAAGTTCATAAAGAAAAGGAAGAGTGGTGAATGGCTCTTCCTTTTTAGCATTTTAATTTGTTTTTTGTTCTTTAATAGACTTCACTAATTTCATCATTTCCGCTCGTATATCTTCTTTTTTTACATTTAATTTTTCGGCAATTTGTTTAATGTCCATTCCATCTTTTTTCATTTTTAATACATCGTCAAGAGAGGTATTGCTTTTTTGAGAGATGATTGTTAACACAGTAAGATGACGCAATTTGATGTTATATTCTTTCATTTTTTGCTTTAGCTGATCCGGTGTGGATTTTTGCATAGTTGCTAACTGTTGTAGCAGTGCTTGCTTTGTTTCTTTACTCATATGATGCTTTTTCAGCTTACTTGGATCTACACCGAAATGCTCGGCTGTTTTCTCCCAAGATTTATTTTGCTTATAGTAAGATAAAACATCTTTTATTTCTTGTTTACTGATTCTTGCAATATGAGCAGCTTTCCAAATTTCATGTTTGTTATAGCCGAGTTTTTCTAGCGATTGCATTTCTTCTTCTGAAATTGGTTTATGGTGATGCATTGTTACTTCTTTTGGCGTGGCAGCGGAAGCGGGGAAGGTAGATATCCCGCATAATAATGCTGTCATAGTCATACAAACAGCGATTTTTTTGTACATGTAAACTCCTCCTAGATGGATAATGTAGAAAACTGTACACATATCATTTCCATAAAATGTGAAATACTTGTGAACAAGTTAAGTTTTTTTATTCACAGCATGGAATGATGTTTTTAGAAGTTTTCCAACATAAAACATTGATTAATAGTAAAAAACTAAGGTATAATCGAAATTGAAAATCAATATCAATACCAATAATAAACTTATACATATAGATAAAAATAAGGGAGAGATAAATATGACTACATATACTTCCATCGCTAATGTGATTAAAGAAAGGCGCTCTGTTCGTACATTTACAGACAAAGCAGTAGAAAAAGATTTATTAATTGAACTATTAAACGATGCAACATGGGCACCAAATCATAAGCACCGTGAACCATGGAATTGTAAACTATACATCGGAGAAGGCCGCAAGAAATTAGTAGATGCAGTATTAAACTCTTTCACAGAAGAAGAAAGAGCGAAACGCGGTAAAATTTTATCAGATCGTTTCTTAAGCACGCCTGCACAAATCGTTGTATATATAAATGAAGATCCGCGTCAAATTCAGCGTGACGAAGATTACGCTGCAACATGTGCATTTATGCAAAACTTCCAGCTTCTTGCTTGGGAACGCGGATTAGGTTGCGTTTGGAAATCAGGCGGATTGAACTACAATCCATTATTTATAGAAGGAATCGGTTTAACAAGAGGACAACGTATCGTTGGAATTCTTCATATCGGCTATTTCGATAAAGCGCCAGAAGGAAAAGCGCGTACTCCGATTACGGAGAAGATGGAGATTATTGAAGGTTAATTGATGAGACATTCTCGTTTTTGCGGGGGTGTCTTTTTATTATGCAATCAATCCTCATGAAAGCTTGTTTTTCATCATACACTTTCTTAAGGGAAAGTGTAAGGAGGGAAAATAATGAGAGCAAGTGACGATAAAGCACTGCAATATGCGATTGCGGAAATTACGGAAATTGCGACTGGATTTGGGCTTGATTTTTATCCAATGCGTTATGAAATATGTCCAGCGGAAATTATTTATACATTTGGTGCATATGGGATGCCGACAAGGTTTTCACATTGGAGTTTTGGAAAACAATTTTTCAGAATGAAATTACAATACGATTTGGGACTGAGTAAAATATACGAACTCGTTATTAACTCTGATCCATGTTACGCCTTTTTATTAGATACGAACTCTTTAATTCAAAACAAATTAATTGTCGCGCACGTTTTAGCACACTGTGATTTCTTCAAAAATAATATTCGTTTTTCAAATACGAAGCGAGATATGGTAGAAAGTATGTCAGCGACAGCTGAACGGGTGAAAGCATATGAGCATAAGTACGGAAAAGAAGAAGTAGAAACATTTTTAGATGCCGTACTTGCCATTCAAGAGCACATTGACCCGTCGCTCATGCGTCCCAAACTTGCGTGGAGTATTGATGATTTAGAAGAAGAAGTAGAAAAGAAAAAGGTATCACAATACGATGATCTATGGAATTTAGATGATCGAAATAAAAAACAAGAACGCTCTAATATACGTAAAAAGAAGAAAATCCCGCCGCAACCAGAGAAAGATTTACTCCTCTTTATTGAAGAATATAGCCGTGAGCTAGAAGATTGGCAGCGTGATATATTAACGATGATGCGTGAGGAAATGTTATATTTTTGGCCGCAGCTTGAAACGAAAATCATGAACGAAGGCTGGGCGTCCTACTGGCATCAACGCATACTTCGTGAAATGGACTTAACATCTGATGAAGCAATTGAATTTGCAAAATTAAATGCGGGTGTTGTACAGCCATCAAAAACAAGCATTAATCCATACTACCTCGGTATTAAAATGTTTGAAGATATTGAAGAACGGTACAACAATCCAACAGAAGAAATGAAACGACGAGGCGTAAAACCAGGATCTGGCCGTGATAAAATGTTTGAAGTACGCGAAATTGAATGGGACGTATCGTTCCTAAGAAACTACTTAAATAAAGATCTTGTTATGCGAGAAGATATGTACTTATTCCAGCGCCAAGGAAAAGAATATAAAGTAATAGATAAAGAATGGGAAAATGTGCGTGATCAACTCGTAAATATGCGGACAAATGGTGGGTTCCCGTACTTAGTAGTAGAAGACGGAGACTACTTAAAGAACGGAGAATTGTACATTAAACATAGTTACGAAGGAATCGAGCTCGATTTAAAATACTTAGAAAAAGTATTACCATATCTTCATCAACTATGGGGAAGAACGGTGCATATGGAGTCCATTGTGGAGAGTAAGGGTGTTGTGTTTTCTTATGATGGGAAGATGGTGCACCGGAAGTATGTGTGATGGAAAGAACGGACATAGGATACTGTGTCCGTTCTTTTTTATTTGGAACAAGGTCAAATATGCTATTCTTTAAAAAAGGGAGTTACATAGAGAAATGGAGCGATTCAAATGAGCAAAATAGGGGTATGTAAGGTTGATATTACGCCGCCTGTAGGTATTGATTTTGTCGGATATCATAGAGAGGCAGGCATAAATAATGTTGAAGAACGTATTTACGGGACAGTTTTTGTATTTGAAAAAGATGAAATAAAGACTGTGTTTATAAGCATTGATAATATCGGTATGTTAGTAGAAGATACGAATATGATTCGTGAACGAGTAGCGAGTGAGGTTCATGTGCCAGTTGAGCGAATAACTGTTGTTTATACTCATACGCATTCCGGTCCAGAGACAGTCGGTGATGATCCGCTAGTGCAGTCGTATAAAATGATTTTAGTAAATAATGTAGTACATGGTGCTGTTACTGCAAATAACAATTTAAAGCGATGCGAAGTTGGATGGGGTGTTACGACAGGTGATATTGGGGTCAATCGAAGAGAGAGAACATCTGATGGAAAAGCGAAGATGGGAACAAATATAGATGGTGTTGTAGATAAACGAATTGGTATGTTAGCAATAAGAGATGCTGAAACGAAGGAGTTATCTGGGGTTTTAGTATTTTGTACTGCGCATCCGAATGTTTTAAAAGGTGATAGTGATGAATTATCAGCGGATTATCCTGGAATGACGAGAGAGATTCTAGAGCAGATAGTGAACTGCCCTGTTATTATCGTTCAAGGTGCCGCTGGAAATGTGAATGCGAAATATCGCGGTTCAAGGGAAGCGTTAAAACAAATGGCCTATTTACTTAGTGGACATGTATTAACGATGTTGCCAACAGTTACATATAGCTCAATTGTAAATTTAAGAACAGTTTCGAGTATGATGCAAATGAAGTTGAATGATATTCCTGAATTTGATGAGATACGAAGCATGGCTCGATTAGCCGAGAAGCAGTGGGGCGTGAATACGGACGAATGGCTTACTATCGTATTAGAGAAATATAGGCAAGGTATTCGGCGGTTAAGTATTGATTTAGAAGTGCAACTGTTTCAAGTTAATGATGGGATTTTCTCTGGCATACCGATGGAACCATTTTCAGAAACTGCCCTAGAAATGAAAGAAATCCTTCAAAATGAATTAGTTTTCTTTGGTGGATATATGAACGGATATCTTGGTTATTTACCCACAAAAGACGAATATGCATATGGCGGATATGAAGTAGAATTAAGTCCTATTGTGTATGGAACAGTTACAAATTTGTTAATGCCACCGGGAGAGAATACTGCGGAGCTGATTGTGAAGAAGGTTACGGGTTTATGTAATAAAGTGAACCTTTAATGAGACAGATTTTTGAACGCAGAGTAAAGAATATGACTAAGTGTGTGATTTTGTTAAGTCAACGTAATTAATAATGATTATTATTATTAATTACGTTGACTTTTAAAAAAAGAAAAACTAGAATTTATAAAGGGATCTTCAATTGTTCGCTATCATTTGTATAGGAGGTAAGTTATGGTGTATAGCTTTATTTCTATAAGATGTAGGTTGGCTCTTTATAGTTTTGGTGTTATTTTTATCTTTTTTTGTATAGTATTTTTGGTGAATCAAAAGGTGTATGCAGAAGATGTACCGTGGACATCAGTTTCAAATGAGGGAGAACGTGTACTTTTTCAAGAACAATCTTTGTATAGTGATGATCGAAGGGGAGAAGATCTTGTTTCGCCTTCATTTGAAGGGCGTAAACATGGTAGGGAAGATTGGGGAGCCTTCTTAGAAAATACGAAGTTAAATTATTCACCTAACATTCTTACCTATTCTGTTATAGGAATAGATGATCGAATACGGGTTAATGATACAACTTCATATCCGTATAGTGCCGTAGTCCATATAGCAACTCAGTATAATAGTGGAGAAATTTATGGATGTACAGGAGCACTAATTAGTAAAGATACAGTGCTGACAGCTGGACATTGTATTTACAATAAAGAAATTGGTGGATGGGCAACAAATGTTATTGTAACTCCAGGACGTAATGGAGGACAAGCACCGTATTTACCTTATAAAGGAACAAAACTTTACTCGGTAAGTGGATGGACTGATAACGAAAATTCAAATTATGATTATGGAACGATTAAATTAAATGGGTCTCCAGGAGATTATACAGGTTGGTTTGGATATAGAACTACCTATGTAGAATCACCAAAAGGTTTACTTGCGGTGATTCCTGGATATCCAGCTGATAAAATAGGAAATGAACGTTACACAATGTGGAGAGATTATGGTCCAATTGAAGATGTTAATCCTAGCAGACTAACATACAAGATTGATACTTATGAAGGGCAAAGTGGATCACCTGTATATCATTATTTTGATACAGGTATCAAAATAATAGCCATTCATACAAGAGGGAATAAAAATATGAATTTTGGAAATCGGATAACAGACAATGTGTTTAATAATATTAAAAGATGGTCTGAATAAATATAGTAAATCCATTTGGATTCATTTTCTTAGAATTTGGTATTT
This sequence comes from Bacillus sp. GW823-FHT06A10, assembly GCF_058795375.1. Classification (NCBI taxonomy): domain Bacteria; kingdom Bacillati; phylum Bacillota; class Bacilli; order Caryophanales; family Bacillaceae; genus Bacillus; species Bacillus sp. GW823-FHT06A10. The sequence goes on from NZ_JBXAHT010000001.1 coordinate 41,455, forward strand.
AAGAAATTTAAGCGAAATATATTTAACTTCAAGTGAAACTATTGAGTTTGGAAATTTAAATGTAGGTGTAGTTCAGTTATCTAAAGCAAGTATGCCCTCATACTACACCATCTTTAGGTATTGATGTAATAGTAAAGAAAGTTATAGAACAGAGCTATATGAAAAAGAACTTGGAAATATCTAAGTTCTTTTTTTGTTTCAAATTTGTGAAAGAAAGACATATTGATTGAAATTAAATTTTTTATACTCTATCATATACCCATACGGGTATAGGTTTTTGTGGTACATGAGAAAATTAAATAATATGGAGGTTTAAAATATGTCCAGAAAAATAGTTGTAGTAGGCGGAGTTGCCGGCGGGGCATCAGTAGCTGCAAGGCTTCGTCGTTTAAGTGAGGAAGATGAAATTATTATGGTTGAACGCGGTGAATACATTTCATTTGCAAACTGTGGATTGCCATATTATATTGGCGGTGTCATTACAGAAAGACAAAAATTATTAGTACAAACTGTTGAAAGGATGTCAAAGCGTTTTAATTTAGATATACGTGTATTGAGTGAAGTGGTAAAGATTAATAAAGAAGAGAAAACAATTACTATAAAGAATGTAACTACAGGTAAAACATATAACGAGGAATATGATGTTTTGATTCTTTCACCAGGGGCGAAACCAATTGTTCCACCTATTCCGGGCATTGAAGAAGCAAAGGCGTTGTTTACGTTACGAAATGTACCTGATACAGATCGTATAAAAGCGTATATTGATGAGAAGAAACCACGTCATGCGACGGTTATTGGTGGTGGATTTATTGGAGTGGAAATGGTTGAGAATTTAAGAGAACGTGGGATTGAAGTTACTCTTGTAGAGATGGCAAATCAAGTAATGCCACCAATCGATTATGAAATGGCAGCATATGTGCATGAGCATATGAACAAGCACAATGTTGAGCTTGTTTTTGAAGATGGTGTAGATGCATTAGAAAAGGGCGGGACTGTTGTACGTTTAAAAAGTGGTTCAATTATAGAGACAGATATGATTATTTTAGCAATTGGTGTACAACCAGAGAGTAGTTTAGCGAAGGATGCAGGATTAGCATTAGGAGTTAGAGGGACGATAAAAGTAAATGAGAAATTTCAAACATCGGATCCACATGTATATGCAATTGGTGATGCGATTGAAGTGAAAGATTTTGTTACAGAAACAGAAACGATGATTCCTTTAGCGTGGCCAGCTAATCGTCAAGGTCGCATGTTAGCAGATATTATTCATGGTCATACGGAGTCTTTATATAAAGGTACGTTGGGAACTTCTGTGGCTAAAGTTTTTGATTTAACAGTTGCTTCGACTGGAGTGAATGAGAAAATATTAAAACGACTAAATATACCCTATGAGGTAGTACATGTACAGGTAAATTCTCATGCAGGATACTATCCGAATGCTACGCCAGTGCTAATAAAATTAATCTTTAATAAAGAAAGCGGAAAAATTTACGGAGCACAGGCTTTAGGGCGTGATGGGGTAGATAAGCGTATCGATGTTATTGCAACGGCAATGAAGGCAAATTTAACTGTAATCGATTTACCAGATTTAGAATTATCATATGCCCCGCCGTATTCTTCTGCAAAAGATCCAGTAAACATGGTGGGGTATGCTGCAAGTAATATAGTAGATGGTTTTGTGGACACAGTGCAATGGCATGAAATAGATCACATTGTTGAAAATGGTGGGTACCTTATTGATGTTCGAGAACCTAATGAACTAAAACAGGGAATGATTAAAGGCTCTATTAATATTCCATTAGATGAATTACGTGATCGATTGGAGGAAGTACCAATGGACAAAGAAATATATATCACTTGCCAACTTGGTATGAGAGGGTATGTTGCAGCGCGTATGTTAATGGAAAAGGGATATAAGGTAAAGAATGTAGATGGTGGTTTTAAGTTGTATGGGACAGTATTGCCAGAACGTGTTGTATATTAATATTTTTCATCTTCTACTTAAAAATTTAGTGGAAGATGAAAATCTATAGATTAAGGTTTTATTTTTTGGTTTGCGAACATATAAGACAAAAATTAAAAATAGGGGTTTACAAAATACCCTATAGGGTATAATATATTGTCATAGGTTATAAATGGTGACATAATGGTAATGAGGTGATTATAGAATGGAATATAATCAAGATATGAAAAATAGATTGAAACGTATTGAAGGTCAAGTTCGTGGTGTGCTTCGTATGATGGAAGAAGGAAAAGATTGCCGAGAAGTTATTACACAGTTAACAGCATCTCGTTCTGCACTTGATCGTACAATTGGACTCGTTGTTGGAACGAATTTAGAGCAATGTTTGCGTGAACAGTTTGAAAGTGGTAATGGTTCAAATGAAGAGTTAATTAAAGAAGCTGTTCAATTACTTGTAAAAAGCCGATAATCTGTCAAACGTAAGTGTTGACAGATTTTCAAAAACGTTTTAATATACCCCTACAGGTATACGTATATAAATTGTGGAGGAATCGATTATGAGTATAAAAGTGGATATGAGTTTAGATTGTAAAGGTTTGGCTTGTCCGATGCCTATTGTGAAAACGAAGAAGGCAATAGAAGGGTTAACACCAGGGCAGGTGATTGAAGTTAAGGCAACAGATAAAGGATCTACGGTAGATATAAAAAGTTGGGCGGGTAAAGTAGGACATCAATATATCGGGACGAAACACGAGGGTGATGTATTGGTGCATTATGTTAGGAAAGCAAACGAGCATGAAGTGAATGAAATTGTGAAATATCCTCATACAATTATGAATGCAGAATTACAGTCTATATTGTCTAATGGAGAAGAGAACATTGTATTAGATGTTCGCGAAGCAGCGGAATTTGCTTTTGGCCATATTCCATCCGCCATTTCGGTACCATTAGGTGAATTAGACAGCGCAGTGTTAGATGAGACAAAGCAAATTTATGTTATTTGCCGAACTGGTAATCGCAGTGATATAGCTTGCCAAATGTTGAATGAGAAAGGTTATTTAAATGTGAAAAATGTCATTCCAGGTATGGTAGAGTGGCAAGGGAATATAGAGAAGTAAATTTTTTTGAACAAAAATATACCTATGGGGGTAATTAAATGAATGTTAAACCGTTACAAGCAAAAGATGTGGCAGAGAAAGTTTTATTCGGAGAGTTATTTATTTTAGATGTTCGTAATGAGACGGATTATGAAGATTGGAAAATTGAAGGGAAACAAGTTTCTTCTATTAATAGACCTTACTTTGACTTATTAGATGGTGTAGATCATATTGTAAGTGAATTACCTAAAGATAAAGATGTTTTAGTAGTATGTGCAAAAGAAGGGTCTTCTATATTTGTGGCAGAGCAATTAACAGAGGCGGGATTACAAAATATTTATTATTTAGCTGGTGGCATGAAAGCTTGGAGTGAATATGTGAAGCCGTTAAAAGTAGGGGATGTACAGGGCGGAGGAAGTATATATCAATTTAATCGCCTTGGAAAAGGCTGTTTATCTTATATGGTTGTTTCTAACGATGAAGCAGCAGTTATTGATGCAGTAAGAACGGTTGAAGCATATGAGGAGTTTGCGAAAGAGCATGGTGTTACGATTACGAATGTAATGGATACACATTTACATGCAGACCATATTTCTGGTGGGCGTAAGTTAGCAGAAAAGGTAGGTGGTACGTATTGGTTACCGCCAAAAGATGCCGAGGAAGTCGTTTTCTCATATGAACCACTTGTAGAAGGATCTGTTATTACGGTGGGGGGTACAAAGATTGAAATTGACGCGTTATACTCACCAGGGCATACGATTGGAAGTACGTCATTTATTGTAGATGATTCTTATTTATTATCAGGCGATATTTTATTTGTAGATTCAATTGGACGTCCTGATCTTGCTGGTAAGGCTGAAGATTGGGTGAGTGATTTAAGAAATACGTTATATACACTTTATAAGGAACTGTCTCAAGATTTAATTGTTTTACCAGCTCATTATTCAAAAATAAGTGAAATGGATGAAAGTGGTATTGTTAGTGCGAGCTTACATGATCTATTTAAAGAGAATGTAGGGTTAAATATTGCTGATGAAATAGAGTTTCGTAAAACTGTGACAGAGAACTTACCGCCACAACCAAATGCATACGAAGAAATTCGTCAAACGAATATGGGGAAAATTCATCCGAGTGTGGAAGAAGAGCGTGAAATGGAGATTGGCCCAAATCGTTGTGCAGTGCATGAGTCATTATAAAAATAACAAATTGGAGGAATTGATGATGAATATAAAACAAGTATTAGATGCGAAAGGTTTAGCATGTCCAATGCCGATTGTAAGAACGAAGAAAGCGATGGATACTTTGCAAACTGGAGAAGTGTTAGAAGTACATGTAACGGATAAAGGATCAGTTAAGGATATTCCAGCGTGGGCAAATAAAGGTGGTCATGACATCGTAAAGCATGTAGAAGAAGCTGATGTGCTGAAATTTTGGATTAAGAAGGCGTAGGAAAAAATATTGTTATAAATGCAGAGAGGGTGGTTATATGAACACAATAGTAAGTACGCTTTTCATTGTACTTGCTACATGGTTTGTTATTTCACGATTTTTACCAGTGAAAGGTGTGCAAAATATCAGTGGAAAAGAATTAAAGAATATAGTGGAAAAAAAGGGGAAACAATTTATCGATGTTCGTACAGTAGGTGAATATAGAGGAAATCATATGAAAGGATTTCAGAATATCCCGTTAAATGAGTTAGCTAGTAGAGCAAGTCAGTTAGATAAAAATAAGGAAGTAATCGTTATTTGCCAAAGTGGAATGAGAAGTAAGCAAGCTGCAAAGATGTTGAAAAAACTAGGGTTTCAGCAAGTAATAAACGTTTCAGGTGGTATGAATGCTTTGTGAGGAGGGACTTTAAAATGAAAGAAATGACAGCAAAAGAATTAGAAGAAAAATTGTTACGTAAAGAAGCAGTAAATATCGTAGATGTCCGTGAAGTAGCAGAAGTAGCAGAAGGAAGAATTCCAGAAGCATGTAATATTCCGCTAAGGCTATTAGAGTTTCGAATGCATGAGTTGGATAAAAAGAAAGAGTATATTATCGTTTGTCGCTCTGGCGGAAGAAGTGGAAGAGCAGTTCAGTTTCTAGAGAGCTACGGTTTTCAAGCAATCAATATGATAGGTGGTATGTTAGCGTGGGAAGGTAAAGTCATATAGTGAAGTAAGTGATTTGGGCCTTTTTATAAACAGATAAATACCCCTATAGGTAATTGGAGGGAGAACAATATGGAACAACAGAAGAAAACGACAATCGTGTTATTTAGCGGAGATTACGATAAAGCAATGGCTGCTTATATTATTGCAAATGGTGCAGCGGCGTATGACCAAGAGGTAACTATTTTTCATACTTTCTGGGGATTAAATGCTTTAAGGAAAGATGAACATGTGAATGTAAAGAAAACATTTATAGAAAAAGTATTTGGAAAAATGATGCCACGCGGTGCCGATAAGATGGGATTATCCAAAATGAATTTTGCTGGCATGGGGCCAAAGATGATTAAAGGCATTATGAAAAAACATAACGCAATGCCTTTGCCAGATTTAATTGATTTGGCGAAAGAACAAGGAATTAAACTTGTAGCTTGTCAAATGACAGTAGATTTATTAGGGTTAAAAGAGGAAGAGATTATGGAAGGGGTAGAGTTTGCAGGCGTAGGGGCATATTTAGCAGATGCTTCGGATGGGAATGTAAACTTATTCATTTAAATCACCTTCTTTTTAGAAGGCGGGGGATGTAAGATGAGCTTAGTCGTATTACTTTTTATAATTGGGTTTATAGGATCGTTTATATCAGGAATGGTTGGGATTGGTGGCGCGATTATTAATTATCCAATGATCTTATACATTCCAGTATTGCTAGGATTTACTGGCTATACGTCACATGAAGTGAGCGGTATTACAGCGGTACAAGTATTCTTTGCAACTTTTGCAGGCGCGTGGGCATACCGGAAAAGTAATGACATGAATAAAACGTTAGTTATGTATATGGGAGCTAGTATATTAATAGGAAGCTTCATAGGGAGTTTCGGTGCTAACATATTAGAGGAACATACAGTCAATGTTGTTTATGCAGCATTAGCTACAATTGCAGCTATTATGATGTTTGTACCGAAACAAAATAATAGTGGAGATGTGAAGTATAATAAATGGTTAGCAAGCTTGTTAGCGTTCGTTGTAGGGGGAGCTTCAGGCATTATAGGAGCTGGAGGTTCATTCCTTTTAGTTCCCATTATGCTAGTTATTTTAAAATTACCACTGCGCATGACGATCGCGACATCTATCGCTATTACGTTTATTTCCTCAATAGGGATTACTACAGGAAAAGTGATTACTGGGCAAGTAGTTATCATTCCAGCTCTAATTATTGCGGTTGCCAGTATATTTGCTGCGCCACTTGGAGCACGAGTCGGGAAGAGGCTAAATCAAAAAGTACTGCAATATGTATTGTCCACTTTAATTGTAGGCACTGCTGTTAAAATGTGGATCGATATGATATCAAAATAAAAGGATGGTGCTGCTTACAGCCCATCCTTTTATTTATTGCCCGTAAACCTAACGGATTATAGTTTTACTTTATGCCCAAATAACTTTCATTAAGTTTTTATATTCGTCATTTGCTAATTTATATAGCATTCTCGTATGTTCAAAGACAAGTGCTGGATTAAAGTTTGGTTCTGAGAATGCAAGAGATGCTGAAATATCAATTGCATTTTGCTTGTTTAATGTGAATTTTGCAAAGCGATAAGATGTGTTTAATTCATTAATAACATGTAAAATATCATTTGTTGATGTTGCATCAGGCACGTGAGCAACATTGAAGCAGTATATATCTACCGTAGGATGTTCGTTTTGGAAAGCAGCGATAAGTTGAATTTTTGCGCCAGCTTCTGTCTCTAATCCTACTGAAAAATGAACAGAGCCATCATTTTCATCTATATTTTCTTCCATGTATATATCGTTGGATTTTAAGTAGTCTTTAAAATCTGAGATGTTATGTTTTACTGCAGCTTTCATATGTATGAGCCCCCTGATAATTGGAATAGATTGCTACTATTTATTATAATTTAAAAATATTAAAAAAGATAGTTAGAAAGTTCTGATTTTTGATTCTGAAGAAATAAAAAGAAGCAGTACTCTACCTCCATAGAGTACTGCTTCTTTACTATTCATTGTCGTTAGACGATGTTTCTGTATCTTCACTGCTATTTTTGTTCTTATTTTTCACTTCATTGTTACTTGATTCGCGTTCACTTGAATTTTCAGACTTAGATTCTTTTGTCTTTTTCGAATCAGAGTCTGAGTCAGACTTTGTATATGCAGGTAGCCCAAGATGAGTACGAAGTTCATTTGTAACATTAGCTAATTCTTTTTTATCTGGATTGTAGTAGTAAGTTCGACCACCACCAGCAGATTTGCTACATGTATCGTCACCTTTTGCCATATAGCAATCATCACCTTGGATTTGTAATTTCTCAATTTCCGAATCCGATCCATATTTATAGAATGAAAGCATATCATCAAATGTTAAGTTTGTAACGAATTGTCCGTTAATATCATCAATGATGTTGCCAACTTTTGTTACAGAACCAACACTTGTTAGTTTCTTTAAAATAGCCTCGATAACGAGTTGTTGACGTTGTCCACGCATTGCATCACTATCGATGTGTCTTGTTCTAGCAAGAGCAAGAGCTTCTTCGCCATTTAACTTTTGAACACCTTTTTCTAGGTGAATTGCCTCAGCATTATCATTGCTATCTTGCTCAGTAAATTCAACTGGTACATCAACTTCAACACCGCCCAAGTCATCGACGATTTTTATAAATGATTTAAAGTTAAATTTCACAAAATAATCGACAGGAACATTCATTAATTTTTCAACTGCATCAATGCTTGCTTGTGGTCCACCATTTTTTCCGTTTTTAGCAGAACCGAATGCATGAGCGTGTGTAATTTTATCTTTTTTCTTTTCTATTGGGATATAAGTATATGTGTCACGTGGGATACTTAATAGTTTAACAGTTTTGCTATCTTTATTAAATGTTGCAAGTAAAAGCGCATCTGTTCTTATAGCTTCACCATATTCTTTTCCTCGGACATCGCTTTCATCAACACCCATTATTAAAACAGAGACGTTATTTGTAATAGGTTTTACAGCTTTATCTCGTAAATCAGATTTATCACCGCGTGCTAAATCGTGTGCGGCATTTCGAACAGCAGAAGATGCTTTATTTACTAAAAACCAAGTATAACCGCCGCCTATTAATAAAACGAATAGTATAGCGCTTATAATAATTTTTATTTTTTTCTTATTTTTTTTCGGTTTACTGCGTGTATTTTCTTGCAAAGATGGGTTTTGCTCCATTTCTTGTACTCCTTCATTTGGATTGAAATACGACACTCATATCCACTTATTATAATGAAATTTAGCGAAAAAAAACATTACAAATCATTTACATTTCGTAAAAATTCAATTTATTTATAAAAAGTCAGATTTTCTATATATTATTTTGTAGATGTAGAATAAGTATAAGGGCTATTAGTAGAAATGAAAATATATATTATGAGAAAGTGATAGGGAAGTAAGATTTGTTGAAATATAGCCAAGAAGAAATGAGTAAGCTTACTTATTTTTTCTATATAATAAAGAAGAATTTGACGGATAAAGGAGAGAGCATAATGAAACATACATCATTCCGAGCAATCGTTGTGAACGAAACGGAAAATCATCAGTTTGTAAGAAAAGTTGTTGAGAGAGAAGTAAGTAGTTTACCTGAGGGAGACGTACTCATACAAGTTCATTATTCTTCATTAAATTATAAAGATGCCCTTTCAGCTACTGGTAATAAAGGTGTTACGAGAACGTATCCTCATACGCCAGGAATTGATGCCGCAGGAGAAGTTGTGAGTAGTGAAGATAACTCCTTTAAGGTAGGAGATCAAGTTATTGTAACGGGATATGACTTAGGTATGAATACCTCTGGTGGTTTCGGAGAATATATTCGGGTCCCATCATCTTGGGTCGTGCCTTTACCAGAAGGAATGTCATTAAAGGAAAGTATGATGTATGGGACAGCGGGTTTTACTGCTGCTTTGTCGGTATATAAGCTTATTGGAGCAGGAATCAAGCCTAGTATGGGAGATGTTTTAGTAACGGGTGCTACAGGCGGCGTAGGGAGTGTAGCTGTTAGTATATTAAGTAAGTTAGGGTTTAACGTAGTAGGAGCGACAGGGAAAATGGAAGAGGAACAGATGCTACTACGTCTAGGAGCGAAAAAAGTGATTCATCGCGCGGAATTGAATGATGAATCAGGAAGACCGATGTTAAAAGGGATATACGCCGGAGTTATCGATACTGTAGGTGGACATATGTTAGAAACAGCTTTAAAAACAGTAAAGTATGGTGGTTGTGTAACGACATGCGGTAATGTGGCAGGCCAGGAACTACAAACAACAGTATATCCATTTATTTTACGAGGCATAAGCCTTTTAGGGGTAGATTCCGTGCAATGTCCAGTGGATGTGAGAAGAGATGTGTGGACGCTTTTAGCGAAAGAATGGGGAAATAAAGAATTACTATCTTATACAGAAGAATGTACATTAGAAGAATTAGAGAAGAAGTTTACACTTATATTGCAAGGAAAGTTAAAAGGAAGAACAGTTGTTAAAATATAATGAAAAAAGAGACGCTTAAGTTAGCGTCTCTTTTTTCATTATAATGATTGTTTTAAATTGATTTTTCCTTGTTCGCCTAAAACACCGTCAGCGATATTTACAGCGTGATCGCCAATGCGCTCTAAGTTACTTACCATATCGACGAAGATGATACTTGCATCACCTGAACAGCTGCGTTCGTTTAGACGTAATACGTGACGTTTACGAAGAACACGTTCCATTTGGTCGATTTTGCGTTCTTTTGCAATAACAGTTTGAGCTAGTTCAGTATCGAAGTTTGTTAAAGCTTCAACTGAGTCTTGCAGTGTTGAAATCGTTAATTCTAGCATTTCGTTTAATTCAGCTAATGCTTCGTCTGATAGTGAAACACGGTTTGAAATTTGGAAATCTACAAGTTCTACAAGGTTTTCTACATGATCACCGACACGTTCAATATCTCCAACAACACCTGCTAAAACAGAATGTTTTTCAGAATCCGTAGGTGAAAGTGGCTTTTCTGACAGTAAAACTAAATACTCGGTAATTTTTTTATCTAAATTGTTAATAGCTCCTTCTAATTGAGTAGCCATGTTTGCGTGTTTTTTGTCTTGTGTATTTAAAAATTGATTTGCTTCTTTTAATCCATGTAATGAGAACTCAGCCATACGGATAATCTCTTTTTGAGCTTCAGTTAAAGCGATGGCTGGAGATTGTTCAATAAAGATTGGATTTAAATGTTGCGGTTTGAAATTAATAGCAGAATCTTCGCCGCGGATAATTTTTGTTACAATCCATGCTAATACTGCAATGAATGGGAACTGAATGATTGTATTTGTTACGTTAAATGTTCCGTGTGCAAATGCAATAGTCATTTCTGGATTCAAGTTTAATGATGTTTGGAAATATTGAATTAAACTTGTAAATGGTACTAATAAAATTGTAAAGATAATTGTACCGATAATATTAAAGATAACGTGAACTAATGCTGCACGTCTTGCTGCAATTGAAGTACCGATAGCTGCTAATACTGCTGTAATTGTCGTACCGATGTTATCACCGAATAATACAGGAAGAGATGCTTGTAAATCGATTGCACCTTGACCGAATAGTTCTTGTAAAATACCGATTGTTGCACTTGAGCTCTGTACAATTAAAGTGAAGACTGTACCGACAACAATTCCTAAAATTGGATTATCACTCATGCTAATCATTAAATCTTGGAATGACTCTAAAGAACGAAGAGGTTTCATACCTGCGCTCATTAATTCTAAACCGAAGAATAGCATACCAAAACCGAATACAACTTGACCTACAGAATGTACTTTTTTATTTTTAAAGAAGAATAGTAAGATTGCTCCAACTGCCATAACTGGGAGAGCATATTCTCCGATTTTAATTCCGATAATAAATGCAGTAACTGTCGTACCGATGTTTGCACCCATAATAACACCGATTGCTTGTCTTAATGTCATAAATCCAGCACTTACAAGTCCGACTGTTAAAGCGGTTGTTCCTGAACTTGATTGGATTAATACAGTAACTAACATACCTGCTAGTACACCCATAAGTGGGTTTGTTGTAAAACGATCTAGAATATCTCGAAGACGATCTCCAGCTGCTTGTTGCAGTCCATCGCCCATGTATTTAATCCCGAATAAGAAAATACCTAATCCACCAATGAACTGGAAGATCATATCTTGAACATTATATTCCACGCATTCCACTCCTTAAATTTCATGTACGATGTAATTATTAACTGAACCTTGAGGCACTGTAAACGGTTTGCTAGTAAAATTTACACTAATTTTACAAAGAGAAGAAAAGTTTACAATCCCTTAAAGAAACAGCTGTATTTTATTGGTTTTCATCTTGTGAAAATCTTAATTTTGTAAAGAAATCACACTTTTTAGAATAATAATGTTCAGTTGAATATCAAGGAAAGCGTCTGCGAGTTCATCGTATATTTTTTGATGAAAGTTAAAAAAATATGTAGGAAAATGCATGTAGTTTTATAACAGCAAAATGAGGGAAAATAATTTTTTAACACGATAAAAAAGCTACTGATTTATCCAGCAGCTTTTTCCGTGTTTTTATCGCTATGCTTTTGTTTTCTTATGCTTGTAATGTAAATGAAGAGAAAAGCAATAAGTAACAGAGAGGAGTAACGATATACAGTTGCATAGTTTGTAAAATGAGCAATAAATCCAAATATAATAGCTCCAGCGCCGATACCAAGGTCAAATGCGGAGAAGAATGTAGCCGTTGCTACGCCACGTCGATGCGGCGCTACGCGGTCAATCATCCATGCTTGTAGTGCAGGTTGGATCGCCCCAAAACCACTTCCGTAACATGCTGCAGCAATAATTAAGCTCGGAATTGTCGTCGTATACGACAATAAAATAATACCTGTAAACGTTATAATAACTCCCGGAATGATGACGAAAGTATGGCCTTTCGCATCATATAGCTTTCCAGAGAATGGACGAGTCACAGCAATTGCTAGTGCATTACATAAAAAGAAAAGGCTAATATCAGCTATGCCGACTTCTGTAGCAAATAGTGTTATAAAACTTCCGATTCCTCCGTACATTAATGTAATACATAATATTAATAATGAAGGAAGTAAAGCTTTACGCTCAATAAATCCATCGAGAAAAGAACTAGATGATTGTTGTGGAGGCTGTTTCGTTTTTTGGATTTGAAGTAGTTTCGTTAATATTAATGAAACAATTGTGCACGATAATGCACATAAAAAAAGAATTGTGAAGTTATATGTTTGCATAAGCCATAGTCCGATAAGTGGACCGAGGGCCATTGCGATTGTTCCAGAAAGACCAAAATATCCCATGCCTTCTCCGCGGCGAGCTGAGGGAATTAAATCAGAAACGACAGTTCCATATGTAGTCGTTGTAATACCGAAACCAGCTCCGTGTAAAATACGAACAGCAAGCAAGAGAAAGATTGTTGAGGCGAAAAGGTAACTGCCCATAGCGAGTAAACAAATAGCAGTACCGATCATTAAGATGATTTTTTTATTAAATTTTTGCAAGGCGTTCCCAGTTAGCGGTCTAACAAAAAGTGCCGCAACGGTAAACATGCCGACAACCAATCCGATATTGGAACTTGTGCCACCAATTTCTTTCACATAAACAGGTAAGGTTGGAATTAACATTTGAAACCCTAAAAACATACATAAGTTTGCAAAAATTAAAGCAACAAACTCTTTTGTCCATAACGGTTCTCGTTTTACGAGTATTGCTTCTCCCATATATTCATCCCCTATATAAAATTTTCTCTTTTCTTTCGAGTATATGTATTGGCCAATGAAACAGTCAAGGAAGGTGTCTTGAAAACGGATAACAATTTTTAAGATGAAAAACTGACAAATTTGTGTAAAAGCTACACAACTATGACAAAAAGATGTAAAGTATAGATGTATAGACTTGTAGGTGTTAAGAATGATAGAAATTGTTTTTTCTTTAAAGAAAGCGGATTCAAAAGGGTAGTGAACAAGAAGGGGATATATACTTTTTCACTACATATATTTGAAAAGGTTTACAATATGATGAAGAAAGAGGCGTGTACATATGAGACGATTAGGTATTTCTATTTATCCAGAACATTCAACAGTAGAGAAAGATAAGGAGTATTTAACATTAGCAAGTAAATATGGATTTACACGTGTGTTCACATGTTTATTATCTGTGGATGGAGAAAAAGAGAAAATTATAGAAGAATTTAAAGAAACGATCTCTCATGCGAATGCATTAGGGTTCCAAGTATTAGTTGATATTAGTCCATCTGTTTTTGAACAATTAGGTATTTCGTATAATGATTTATCATTCTTCCATGAATTAGGTGCGTACGGTATTCGTTTAGATGTTGGTTTCTCAGGATTAGAAGAATCAATTATGACTTATAATCCGTATGGTTTGAAAATTGAGATTAATATGAGTAATGGTACGAAGTATGTAGATAACATTATGAGTCATAGACCAAATCGTGAAAATTTAATTGGTTGTCATAATTTTTATCCGCATCGTTATTCAGGGTTATCATACGATCATTTCATTAAATGCTCGAAACAATTTAAAGATTACGGTATGAGAACGGCTGCTTTTATTTCATCATTTGATGCAACATACGGACCTTGGCCAGTAACAGAAGGGTTATGTACATTAGAGCAGCATCGTGAATTACCGATGACAACACAGGCGAAGCATTTATTCGCGACGGAATTAATTGATGATGTTATTATTGCAAACGCATATGCGTCAGAAGAAGAATTACAAGCACTAGGTGCATTAAATAAAGAGAAACAAACATTTGATATAGAACTATATGATACAACGACAGAACTAGAAAGAATTATCGTATTAGACGAACCACATTTTTATCGCGGAGATGTATCTGAATATATGATTCGTTCTACACAAAGTCGTGTGAAATATAAAAAAGAAGAGTTTAAACCTCATAATACGCGTGAAATTAAGCGTGGAGATTTATTAATTGATAATGAACAATATGGCCAGTATAAAGGCGAATTACAAATTGCATTAAAAGATATGGTGAATACAGGAAAAACAAATGTAGTTGGTCGAATTATAGAAGAAGAAATTTTCTTATTAGATTATTTACAAGCATGGGATAAATTCGGGTTCACATTAAAGAAATAGAGAGAATATAAAGGGGAAAAACTACTGATTTCAGCAGCTTTTCCCCATTTATATATAAAGAGCGAGAGGAAGAGCTATGACAAAGGTGCATCAGCGATTAATTTCTATTTTAGAGGAGTTTTTAGAAGAGAAATCGATGTTAAATCGAGCTTTTTTAGCGGGCCGTTTACATGTATCGACGAAGACGATTCAAAAGGATATAAAATTATTAAATGATATATTGGAAGAAAACGGAGCGAAAATCGAATCGCAAAGAGGGACTGGGTACGAATTAGAAATTATACAAATGAAGAAATTTGAAGAATTTTGTGTGAGTCTATTTCAAAAACAGACGGAAAAGATTCCAACTTCTTATGAAGAAAGAATAGCGTACATTCTGCAGCGTGTTTTAACGACAGAGGGATATGTGAAGCTTTCAGAATTAGCGGAAGAGATTTATGTGAGCAAATCAACGGTCAATTTAATTATGAAAGATGTTACAGATATATGTAGTCGCTATAAATTACAAATTGAGAAGAGACCGTATTATGGTATACGTATTGTTGGAAAGGAATTTAATATTCGTTCTTGTTTATCACAATATGGTTTACCGCGTTATGACCATACTCCGTTTCATGAGCAATTTGAGCAGACGGAGACGTATTTATCGCTACCTCATATATCACTCATTCGTTCAATTATATTAAAGTATATTGAAGGCGGAACAATATATTTATCTGATATAGAAATTGATAATTTAGTCATTCATATTGCAATCGCATTAAAGCGTTGTCAAAGTCAACATTATATGAAAGGACTGCATGCGGAGCAATCAGAACTTATAATAAAGAAAGAATATACAATTGCGAAGCAGATTTTAGGAGATTTAGAGAAAGAGTTAAAATTTTCATTTCCAGAAGAAGAAGTATTATATGTGACGATGCATTTATTAAGTACTGCTGTTACAACGAGAGATCGCTATGAAAATGTAGAAGAGCTATTAGGGAAAGATATATATGCATTTATGCAACATATTCTTTTTAAAGTAGCGGAAGAACGGAATCTTATTTTTTATTATGACGAAGAATTATTATTTGGATTTGGTATTCATTTAAAAACGTTATTAAATCGTTTGAAGTATAAGTTAAATACGAGAAATCCTCTTTTGGCAGAAGTGAAAAAGAATTATCCGTATGCTTTTGAAATTGCGGTTCTTGTTGGAGATATCATTGGTGAATATACGGGTGAATCGATCCCTGAAAGTGAAATTGGCTATATTGCAATTCACTTCGGCGGAGCGATGAGCCGTTTGCAGGAGCAAAATCAAAAGAAAAGATGCTTATTAGTTTGTGCGACTGGTCAAGGAAGTGCACAGCTATTAAAATATAAAATTTTATCACAGTTCCGAGATAAATTAGAGATTGTAGGTATTACAGGCTATTATCAATTGAAAGTAGAAGATCTTTATAAAGAAAAAATAGATTGTATTATTAGTACGATTCATATACCGAGTGGCTTGCCTGTTCCAGTTATAAAAGTGAATTCAATATTTGATGATAAAGAGATTAAATCGATTGGTCAGCGGTTGTTTACGCATGTAAATAATAGTGTGCGGCAATATATTAAGGAAGATTTAATCTTTTTAAATCATAGTGCTTCTACGAAAGAGGATGTTATTCAGTTTTTATGTGAGAAAGCTGCTGAGAAACATTATGTACAAGAAAACTTTTATGCTTCTGTTATGGAAAGAGAAAATACGTCTCCGACAGCGGTTGGGAATTCAGTTGCAATCCCGCATCCGATGCAGTTATTAAGTGAGGAAACTTTTTTGATGTTTTGCACACTTGAAAAGGCTGTTGATTGGGGAGATAAAAAAGTACAAGTAATTATTTTATTTAGTGTAAAGCGCAATAATAATGAAGATTTGCAAAGGCTTTATGATTTTTTATATGATATTATGTCTAGTCAAACTACGATAGAGAAACTTACTCAGACCGAGGTAATTGAAGATTTTCAAGAGATTTTATTATCATTTTGAAAAAGTATATAAAAACTTCCGTTACATAACGGAAGTTTTTTATGTTTAATTGTATGCGTTTTCATAATAAGATAAAAATATAGAAAACATATAGCTTGGGGGAATTTAAAATGGCTGATATGCAAACTCCATTTGCGTTAATTTTACATGGTGGCAATGCGAGAAGTGCAGCGCTTGAAGCAATCGCTTTTGCAAGACAAGGAGATTTTGAGAATGCGGGTGAAAAGATGAAACTTGCTAGTGAGGAAATTTCAGCAGCGCATCGTATTCAAACGGATTTAATTCAAGAAGAGGCAAGAGGAAATCATGCAGAAATCAGTTTACTGTTAGTGCACGCACAAGACCATTTAATGAATGCAATTACAGTGAAAGAACTAGCTGAAGAATTTATTACTCTTCATAAACGAGTAGAAGAGAAAGTGACAGTATAAGATGTATATTTTATTATGTTGTGCAGCAGGCATGTCAACGAGTATGGTCGTAAGAAAAATGCAAGAAGAGGCAAAGAAACAGGGGAAGAATTATAAAATTAAGGCGGTTGATTCAGAACTTGTGAAACTTGAAATAAAAGAAGCCGATGTCGTTTTAATCGGTCCACAAGTGAAATATTTATTTCCAGCTGTAGAGTTTCTTGCAAACTCATACAACATACCAGTTGCAATTATAGACCAACGAGATTATGGCATGTGTGATGGTTTGAAGGTGCTTAAGCAAGCAGAACAATTAGTTTTAACATAATTATATCTTTTTAAATATAAACATTATAATGTTATAAAGTTTATTTCATTCTTTTATAGTAGAGAGAAAGAGGAGGGCTATTGATGAATGGGTTTATGAGTTTTATGGAACAAAAGATTATGCCAACAACGCAAAAGATTGCAGGACAACGACATTTATTGGCAATTCGAAATGGGGTTATTTCTACATTACCGTTAACGATCGTCGGGTCATTTTTCGTTATCTTTTTAAATTTACCAATTGATGCATATATGGAATGGATTGCACCGTTCCGCCATATTTTAGATATTCCATTCCGATTTACAGTAGGACTAATGGCCTTATACGCAGCGTTTGGTGTAGGGGCTTCGCTCGCGAACTTTTATCAGCTCAATCAATTAAGTGCAGGGCTACTATCTGTACTCGCCTTTTTACTAGCATCAGTTGAACCAATTCAAATTACGAAAGCTGTACCAGGTGTTATTGATGCAGGTCGATATATTTCAGTAGGAACATTAAGTGCAACGTCTTTATTCGGCGCAATTGTTACAGCATTAATTGCAGTAGAAATTTATCATTTTATGATTAAGCATAATATTTCAATAAAATTACCAGACAGTGTACCACCAGCAGTTTCAAATTCGTTTGCAGCATTAATTCCAACATTAGTAGTTATTCTTTTATTCTGGGGCATTCGCTACGGTTTGAAATTCGATGTAAATACAACAATTACATACTTAATCGCACCATTAAAATCAGTACTAGTAGGAAATAACTTATTCGGTGGTTTATTAACAGTATTCTTAATCGTGTTCTTCTGGTCATTTGGTATACATGGACCGGCAATTTTAGGACCAATCATTCGTCCGATGTGGGATTCCGCAATTCTTGAAAATATGGAAGTGTTCACGGCTACAGGAAATGCACATCAGTTACCAAACTTATTTACAGAGCAGTTCATTCAATGGTTCGTATGGATTGGCGGATCTGGCTCAACGTTAGCTTTAGTAATTATGTTTATGTTCTCTAAATCTAAGTTCCTAAAAGAGTTAGGTAGATTATCATTCGTACCAGGTTTATTCAATATTAACGAGCCAATTATTTTCGGGGCACCAATTGTAATGAACCCAATCTTAATTATTCCGTTCGTTATTACACCGTTAGTGACAACGACAGTATCATATTTCGCAGTTGTTTCAGGTATGATTCCACTCATGATGGCGAAATTGCCATTTACGATGTTAGCACCAATTGCAGCGGTAATTAGTACGGACTGGACAATTATGGCTGGTGTACTTGTACTTGTTAACTTTGTAATCTCATTCGTTATTTACTATCCATTCTTCAAAATGTATGAGAAACAACAATTAGCAGGAGAGGAGAAAACAGAATGCTCGGAGCAATTATCATCTTAATTACATTCGTGGTCGGACAGTGTATTGCCCATTATTCGAAATGGGTACAAAGTAAATCTTTATTAGTGTTACTACTAGTATCAGTTTTATTTATCGGTTGTTCAATGGGTGCATATGTAATGTTAGGTCTACACTCACCGTACGTAATTATTGTACCGACAATTTTATGTGCAACGTGTTTATCTGCAAAATATAGATTTACGAGCATGGCATTAATACAACGTGTGAAGGAGATGCAAAAGCATGGAGCGTAAATTAGGAATTTCACTTTATCCAGAACATTCAACGAAAGAAAAAGATATGGCTTATATTTCCGCAGCGGCACGACACGGTTTTTCAAGAATATTTACTTGTTTGTTATCTGTGAATCGTCCGAAAGAAGAAATTGTAGCTGAATTTAAAGAGATTATTAATCACGCAAAAGATAACAATATGGAAGTTATTCTAGATGTAGCTCCAGCTGTGTTTGATCAGCTTGGTATTAGCTATAGTGATCTATCATTTTTCGCAGAGTTAGGTGCAGATGGTATTCGATTAGATGTAGGCTTTGACGGATTAACGGAAGCGAAAATGACGAATAATCCGTACGGTTTAAAAATTGAGTTAAATGTAAGTAACGATATTGCGTACTTAGAAAATATTCTTTCGCATCAAGCGAATAAATCAGCTTTAATTGGTTGCCATAATTTTTATCCGCAAAAATTCACTGGTCTTCCGTACGATTATTTCATTCGCTGTAGTGAACGCTTTAAAAAGCATGGTATTCGCAGTGCAGCATTTATTACATCACATGCCGCAAACATCGGTCCATGGGATATTAACGACGGATTATGTACGTTAGAACAACATCGGAATTTACCAATTGAAGTACAAGCGAAGCATTTATGGGCGACAGGGCTAATTGATGATGTCATTATCGGAAATGCTTATGCGAGTGAAGAAGAATTAGAGAAACTAGGAAACTTAAATCGTTACATGTTGCAGCTAAAAGTGCACTTTGTAGACGAAGCAACAGAAGTAGAGAAGAGAGCTATGCTGCAAGAATTACACGTAAGACGCGGTGACATAACAGAGTATATGGTACGTTCTACAGAAGTGCGTAAAAAATATAAAGACTATGACTTCCCAATGCGCGAAAGTGTGCTACAGGAAAGAGGGCAAGTTGTAATTGGTAATAACTCATTCGGAAAGTATAAAGGTGAACTGCAAATCATTCTAAAAGAAATGCCGATAGATGAACGGAAAAATATCGTCGGTACAATTGCGGAAGAGGAGCTATTCTTACTAAATTATGTAGGAGCTTGGACGCAGTTTACTTGTGTGGAATAGGGAAGATAGGGGGCGTTCCAAATTTTGGACCGCCTTTTTAATATTAAAGTACTTTTAACGTCAAAATTTGTCGGTAAATCGATATCTCTTGTCGAATCGTTGATATATTATAAGTTACGATAGATATATTCGAAAAATCGTTGATATATTGTAGGTTACGATAGATATATTTGAAAAATCGTTGATATAATTTCATTTACTATGTCATTTTTCAGTAGTTTAATAGAGTAAAAAAAGAGCCAGCCTCAACGATGAGACTGACTCTTTTTTATAACTAGTTTAATACTTTAACTGTAACTGTTTTACGTCCCCAGCTACTTGATGTGCCTTTATCTGGCATTAAAACGTCGATTTTATTACCTTTAATAGCTCCACCAGTATCACCAGCGATTGCTACTCCGTAACCTTCAACCCATACTTTTGAACCTAATGGAATGACACTTGGATCAACTGCAATTAGTTTCATGTTTGGATTAGCTGTTAAGTTGTGGCCTAAAGCTGATTTTACTTGGTCGCCTGCTTTATAACCATTTTCAAGTGGATCTGCTGTATAAGCTGTTGCTACAACACGTAACTCACGAGAAGATGATGGTGCACTTGTTTCAGTTTCTTTTGCAGCAGGTTGTTGTGTAGCTGGTTTTTGAGCTTTAGCTGCTTCTTTAGCTTTAGCCGCTTCACGAGCTTCAGCTGCTTCTTGAGCCTTAGCCGCTTGAGCTTCAGCATCTGCTTGAGCTTTAGCCGCTTCACGAGCTTTAGCTGCTTCTTGAGCCTTAGCCGCTGCTTGAGCTTCAGCATCTGCTTGAGCTTTAGCTGCTTCACGAGCTTTAGCCGCCTCTTGAGCTTTAGCTTCTGCTTGAGCTTCAGCATCTGCCTGAGCTTTAGCTGCTTCTTGAGCCTTAGCTGCTTCACGAGCTTTAGCTGCTTCCTGAGCTTTAACTTCTGCTTGAGCTTCTGCCGCTTCACGAGCTTTAGTTGCTTCTTGAGCTTTAGCTTTTGCTTGAGTTTCAGCTACTTCCTGAGCTTTAACAGCTTCACGAACTTTAGCTGTATCTTGAACTGTAGTTGTTTTTTCAGCTTTAACTACTGGTTGAACTTTAACTGGTGCTTTACCTGTTAAGTAAGGAACATGAACATAAGCTGTTTTTCCGTTATATTCAAATTGAATCCAATCATTTTGTACTTGGTGTGTTGTTTCGATTATATCATCTTTTTTCAACTTACCAAGAATCTCTGAGTCTGTGTTTGCACCAGCACGTACGTTTAATACGTTTGCTGTTACGTAGTAAGTGTCTTTTGTATAGTCAGCGTTTATGAAAGCTTCTTTACCGCTATTCAATTGAACTTTTGACCAACCATTTTCTGTATGTAAAACATTTACTTTATATCCATCTAATAATTTTCCTACAACTTTTGATTCAGTAGTTGGGTTTTCTCGTACGTTTAGTACGTCAGTCGTTACGATCGTTTCTGCTTTAGCAGATGTTGTGAAAATCCCAAGACCAAAAACCGCTGCTGTTGCTATACCCATAAATTTTTTCATAATAGCCTCCATTGCATTTGTTTTCGTTGACCTCATTATAGCAACCATTATTTTCTTATTTGCGAAAAACATATAATTACAAAGCTTTCGTAACGGGTCATTAATATTCTGTAACAATTCCATAAATATCCTGATAGCGCTTCCTTGTTGTTTTTTGGCGTATTAGGGCATGTAAAACACAAAATGAGTAGTATTTCAATTACTGTAACATTAATAATGTTACAGTAATGTTTCTTGAGGATATCTATAGTGTTACGAAAACAGCTTATTTTACTGTTTAAATGAAAAAATAGTTATGGGATAATAACCTTTTTAGATGGGAAAAGATATAAATGAGGTGAAATTTAATGAAATATCGATATAATTGTTACAAAATCAGTCGAAGCATGGAAAAAATTACGCCTTGATTTTCGTCTGTTACATAGTATTTTTGCAATAATAGGATTAGATAATAGCCTTAGTACCTATAAATAATGAAGAGTATTAGAATGATAGTTGTAACGTGAAACATATATAATAGAAGAAACTCGATTTAATAGGTAAATAAAAAACGTAGGAGTGTAAACTCCTACGTTTTTGTTTATTCATATCGTAAACATTCAATTGGATCAAGTTTTGCAGCTTTGTTAGCTGGTAATAGTCCGAATGCAATACCGATTAGCATTGAAATACCTACTGCAAGAAGTCCAAGTTCTTTTGAGACAACGAGTGGCCATCCAGCAAAGATTGAGACGATCCAAGCGAAGAAAATACCGAGCATGAATCCGATGAAACCACCAAGTCCTGTTAAAATACAAGATTCGATTAAGAATTGTGTTAATACTTTACCACGTGTTGCACCAAGTGCTTTACGAATACCAATCTCGCGCGTACGTTCTGTTACAGATACAAGCATAATGTTCATTACACCGATACCACCAACAAGTAAGGAGATAGCAGCAATACCACCGAATACCATTTTCATCATACCGATTGATTCGTCTAGTTGTTTCGTAA
This sequence comes from Bacillus sp. GW823-FHT06A10, assembly GCF_058795375.1. Lineage (NCBI taxonomy): Bacteria > Bacillati > Bacillota > Bacilli > Caryophanales > Bacillaceae > Bacillus > Bacillus sp. GW823-FHT06A10. Next base: position 63,856 of record NZ_JBXAHT010000001.1, read on the forward strand.
ATTCACCTAAATCTTGTGCTTCGAATTTGTGCTCAAATTTAGGAGCTTTCATTTCGTTTAAGACAGAAACAGCTTGTTTTTCTACACTTTTACGTTCTGTCGGAGAGGTCATTGTTAATCTTACAGAGTCATACTCATTTACTCCTGAAATGACAGGCGCGTTTTCAAGTGACGTATAACCTTCAGGCATAGGCATTCCGAAGTCGTTTTTCGTTTCGTATACACCGACTATTTTATAAGGCTTTCCTTTTATATCTGTGTATTGGTTTGATTCCCAACCACTAAATAATTTGTTGAAAGCTTCTTCATTTAATATAACAGCAGGGATTGCTTGGTTTAGTTCACTGTCATTTAATTCACGACCGTGAACTAATTTTATTTTCGAATCTTTCATAAAGGCGCCTGTTCCACCTTTTAAATCAAGATTTACATCTTTTGAACCAGCAGCTGCTTTTACTTTCATACTTACGTCTGGATATACATCTTTAACGCCTGGTACAGTTTGCAGACGGTTTAGCATATCAGGTGTGATTTTGGCACTATCTGTTCCGTAATCAGGGTTGTTGTAGTAAATCGTTACTTCATTATCTTTTCCTTGGCCTAATTCTTTTTTAAACTTTGCGTTTGTACCATCACCCATTGAGATGATAGTAATAATGGCACTAATACCGATAATAATACCTAACATTGTTAAGATAGAACGCATCTTATGAGCAAAGATAGAGGAAAGGGCCATGCGTATATTTTCACTCGTATTCAAAATTAACCCCTCCAATCTTGGACGATATTTCCGTCACGAATTACAATTTGACGTGCTGCAGCTTCCCCGATTTCACGATCATGGGTAATCATAATAATTGTTGAGCCTTGTTTATTTAATTCGTAAAAGAGGTCCATAATTTGTGTGCTTGTTTTCGTATCAAGTGCTCCCGTCGGTTCATCGGCTAAAATGAATTTTGGGTTATTTACGATTGCACGTGCAACAGCGACACGCTGCTTTTGCCCACCGGACAATTCGTTCGGTAAGTGAGTAGCGCGATCAGCTAAGCCTACTTTTGTTAAAGCAGCTAACGAGCGCTCACGTCTTTCTTTTTTATCGACTCCAGCGTAAATAAGAGGTAGCTCTACATTTTGAAGTGCTGTAAGTCTAGGTAATAACATGAAGTTTTGGAATACGAATCCGATTTCTTTATTACGTACGTGTGCAAGTTCTGTTTCAGACATGTTTGAAATGTTTTGACCAGCTAGTTCGTACGTACCTGTCGTCGGTTTATCTAAGCAACCGATAATGTTCATTAATGTTGATTTACCAGAACCAGAAGGTCCCATAATCGAAGTGAATTCTCCTTGGTTCAGTGTTACATCAATCCCGTGTAATATTTGAACGGACTCTGCACCATTTTGGAAGGATTTCGTGATGCCTTTTAAGTTAATCACTGGGCGACAACCTCCATACCATCTTTTAAGTCTTTTTCAGGCTTAGAGATAATTTCCTCTCCTTTTTTCACTCCAGAAACTTTTGCTTCGCTATCAGTCTCGAATTCAACAGTAACTGCTTGTTCTTTCGCTTTACCGTCTTTTACAACGAAGACAACATTTTTGTCACCTTTTTTCACGATACTGCTTTTCGGAATAATTGTACCAGTTGCTTCGCCAGATTTACTTGTTACGTAAACGTGGAAGCCGTTTTGTAGTTCGTCACTATTATCTAATGTGACAGTGAATTGGTAATTAGAAACAGTTTTATTTTCATCCATGCTCTTTAAAGGTGTAGAACCGATTTCTGTTACTTTTCCTGTCCAAGTCTTACCAGCGACAGTTTTTGAGGAAACAGTTACTTCTTGCCCAACTTTCATACTAGCAAGCTCATATTCAGAAAGTTGACCTTTTACTTTAAATTGACCAGCGTGACGAAGAGTAATTCCGCTCATACCTGTTTTTTCGTCAGCAGTTTTTACGATATCATCAATTACGCCATCAGCAGGACTTGTTACAGAAAGATTGTTTGCTTTCTCTTTTGCTACTTTAATCATTTCATCAGCTTTTTCAACTTCAAACTTTTTCATTTCAATTTGTGATTCTAATTGCCCAACTTCGGCTTCTGATGCTTTTAATGCTTCAGCAGGAAGGCCTGCATTTTTATCTTTTTGTAATTTTTGTTTCGCTGCATCAATTTGTTTTTGGAGCAACGTTACTTCTTTTTGTGCGATTTTCTTTTGCATTTCTGCTTCTGTTACACCTTGTTTCGCAGTCGGATCATTGTATTTAAATAGAAGCTGACCCTTTTTCACTTCATCGCCTTTTTTCACAGCTAATTCATATGTTCCTTTTGTTGGATCGAATGAAATAGTTTCAATTCCGTTTGGAATAACTTCGCCACCAAATTTTTGCGCGTTTTGGATTTGTTTTTCAGTTACTTTATATCCGCTATATGCCATCGCTACATCTGAACCGCCCCCAGCAAATGCAAAGTATGATCCAGCTGCAATTCCGATTGCTACTACACTAGTAATTAACACTTTATTTTTCTTCTTCATCTATTTATCACCTTTTCGTTCGTTTTAGTATCTACATTAAGTATAGAAGAGGTGAAGAATCTGACAAATCGTTTTAGCTTACAATAACCTTACAGTTTTGTAAGGTATGAATATGTAAATGTAAGGTAGAGCTTGTCCAAGTGTAAGCAAATGAATTGACTCGTCGTTTCTTTCTTACAATAATATTGTATGAAGGAGAGGAGGAAGGAAGATGGAAGCTTATTTTAGTGCGCATCCATTAAAATCGTTTATTCCATACTCAAGGCAACATGCCATTATATTATTTATTATGTTGGTGGGGATATTTTTTCTGTATCAATACCAAGATGTATTACGTCAAAGTGAGTGGAATATAACGGTTCGATATGCAATTGCATTTTTATTTATAGGTAGTGAAATTGGGCTTCATATGTGGGAGTGGAAAGCGGGGATTTTTGAGCTAGCTACTTCATTACCGTTTGAATTATGTACGATTAGTTTATTATTAGCGTCGATTATGATCGTAACGAAAAGTTACCGCATATATGAGATTGTATTTTTCACGGGAATTATTGGTGCATCACAAGCTATTTTAACGCCAAACTTGCAGTATGCTTTTCCGCATTTTCGTTTCATTGAATATTTTATTGCGCATATATTGCTCATTTGGGCACCACTCTTTATGACTTGGGTGGAAGGATATCGTCCGACAGTACAATCTATTAAACGCACAATGATATTTTTAAACATATTGATTCCAATTGTTTCGTTTGTAAATTACAAAACAGGTGGTAATTATATGTTTTTAGCTCATAAGCCAGAAACAGCTTCATTACTTGATATGTTAGGGCCGCATCCTTACTATATTATTTCATTGGAAATAGCTGCGCTTATTGGATGTTTGGTTTTGTATATGCCGTTTGCGAAAAGAGAAAGGCATGCGCATAAGGAATCACTAGGATCATAGCCTAGTGATTTTTCGCTCTTAAAATATTTACAATTCAGAAAATTAAGAATAAAATTAAGGGGTAAATTATAGAGAGAGAAGGGCGAAAATGGTCAAAAAAGTATTTTTGAATGGAATGGAAGTGACGATTCAATTTCTTATTTCGATTTTGGGGATTATTATGTTAGGGGCTCTGCCGAAATTGTTTTATGGATTTAAGCTGGATGTATCAAAGTACATACAGAGTTTAAAAGAAGTGTTTGTGAACTTAATGGATATTTCCAATTTGCAATATGTGAGAGGTAAATTTTTATTTCCGCAGTTGTTCGTCCATTATAAAGAAACGATTATTATTTTTTTAGCTGCTTTTTTTATTTCATTATTTGTAGCATTTTGTATTGTTTATGTAATTATGAGTAGTTCACCGCGTATACAACATCGAATTAAATCATTTCTTATCTTCCTAGAATCCATTCCAGATATCCTTCTTATTTTAGTATCACAAATTTTAGTTGTATGGTTTTTTAAACAAACAGGTTTTTTACCTTTTCAAATTGCTTCAATTGGAGGCGAGTCGATTAGGGGGTTGCCAATATTGTGTTTGAGCATCCCGACTACGATTATGTTTGTAAAAATGGTCGTGCTTCGTTTTGAAAATGAACTAGAAAAAGATTATGTACTATTTGCTAAGGCGAAAGGGCTGGGGCGCTTTCATATTTTAAATCGTCATATTTTACGAAATGTGTTGCTTAGTACATTATTCTTTGCGAAAACGAATATCTTTTTTATGTTATCTAATTTATATATTATAGAATGGATTTTTAATACGGGTGGTATTTTTATGTTTTTGAAATCGTATTTCGGTATTAGAGTTGAGGTTTTCATAGTGAGTGTACTGCTTATATATATTCCGATTTTTATTTTATTTAAATTGTTTCATTATCTCATTCCGGCTGCGATGAAGGAGAGATTATAATATGTGGACGTATATAAAACGTGATAAAAGATTTTGGATAAGCATTGGTTTTCTTCTCCTATTAGTTCTTTTGAGCATCGGAAATACGTTATGGAATGATGGACATATTAGACAAGTTACATTGCAATATGATGCGGATGAAAATCCACAAGTGCCACCGTTTCCACCTTCATTACAATTTTTACTCGGGACAGACCGGAAAGGGTATGACCTGTTACATTTAGTCATTGAGGGCGCGAAGTGGACGATTGGTATATCTATTTTAATTGCGGCACTTAGAATGGTAATAGGTGTGTTTTTCGGTGTCGTACTCGGAACGTATATAAAAAGAGGATTTTCAAAAATTGAGGCTTTCTTTGATAGTTTTACAGTTATTCCGACAGTTATGATTGCGTATTTTTTTCTTCAATCTGCAAATGCATTTGGAAGCGGAGAGGAGACAACAACCTTTTTTGAAAGGGCTTCGTTTCAAGTGGTATTACTTGTACTGCTTGTAATGCCAGTTATTGCACTGTATGTGGCGAAGGAAGTTCGTAAATTGCGAACGGAAGAATTTGTTGATGCCGCGCGCATATTAGGTGGATCGAGAAGACATATTGTTATAAAACATATTTTTCCGCATCTCTATATGCCGTTTATACTCGTATTTCTTCAGCAGTTTACGCAGACTCTTACTATTTTACTGCACTTAGGATTACTTGAAGTGTTCTTTGGTGGGACTGTAATGTTTGGTGGACAAATAAAAGAGGTGGAATCTTATACGCATGAATGGTCAGGTTTAATTGGAGTATACTTTAGGTCATTAACAGTGAATCCGTGGATCCCTCTCGTTCCGATTACATTTTTTGGACTTACTATTTTTTCAGGAAATATGATTGTAAAAAGTATCGAAGAGGCGATGATGAAAGTAAGGTTAGGAGGAGAGCTAAAGAAGGATGTTGTAGAAGAGGAACAATCTGTTGTGCAGTCGAAAGAAGAGTTATTTACTTTTAAGCATACGATGTGAAAATAAAGAAAAGAAGCAAGCATGTATTTCATGCTTGCTTCTTTTCTTTATTTTGTAGAGACTTCGCCTTCCGCTTCTGCTTGCGGAATAAAGTATCCGATTATACCACCGATTATTGCTGGAATGATCCAGCCAATTCCTAGGTTATAAAAAGGAATTGTGTGTACGATATTAGCGATAAAACTTGGTATCAATTCCACATTATCAAGTGCATGAATACAGCTAATAATGAATGCTGCGAGCATTGCTCCGATGTAGACAGAAGGTTTACGTTTCGTATATTTATCAATAAATGATACGAAAATTAAAATGATTGTAATTGGATACAAAATGATTAATACAGGTAATGTGATTTTAATTAATAAGCTTAATCCTAAGTTTGAAATCACGAAGCTAAAAATACAAACGTATAGTACGAGCTTCTTATATGAAACGTTTGTTAGTACTGTTGCGAAATAGTTGGCGAACGCACTTACAACGCCGATTGCTGTTGTTAAACAAGCGAAGATAATGGCGATACTTAATAAAACATTACCGCTTGTCCCAAAGAATTGATACATAACAGTAGCTAATAGCTGCCCACCGTTTTCGAATTGTCCTAAGTTTCCGTTTGAAGCTCCAATATAACCGAGTAAGAAGTAAACAATTGTTAAGAATAGAGCAGCGATACTTCCGCAAATGATTGTATATTTTGCGATAGATTTCTTCTCTTGTATACCATTTTGACGAATTGCATTTACAACAATTGTTGATAGTACGAGAGCCCCAATTGCATCTAACGTTAAAAATCCTTCAAGAAATCCTTTGAAAAACGGGATGTCTTTATAGTCACCGATAGGTTCTGCAAACGTCCCTGGTGAAAGAATCGCTTTTGTTGCCATAATTGCAATAATTACAAGTAAAATTGGCGTTAATATTTTACCGATATGATCTACTAGCTTGGATGGATTTAATGATAAGAAGTAAACGACTGTGAAGAAAATCGCACTAAAAACTAACATAGAATACCATTGATCTGGGAAAAGTGGTGCAATCCCGATTTCATAAGATACAGATCCAGTTCGTGGAATAACAAATAGTGGGCCGATTGAAAGATAAATAATGATAGCGAATACTGCTGCGAATTTTGGATGAACACGGCTCGCTAAAGTGTTAAAACTACCACCAGCAAGGGCAACAGCAACGATAGCAAGTAAAGATAAACCGACGTCTGTAATAATAAACCCTGTAATGGAAACCCACATATTTTCTCCGGAAGAAAGACCAAGAAGGGGCGGGAAAATCATATTACCAGCACCGAAGAAAACTGCGAATAGTAATAAACTAATCGAAAGTATTTGCGCTGGTTTTAAAGTTGTATGCATATAAAGAAAATCCTCCTAATGAGTGTTTTTGTCGAAAATTCAAATAATTTGTCGAGTAACTGTTATTATTTTAAAGGTCTGATGACTAGAAAGCAATAGGGAATTTTGAAAATATTAAAAAATAATGCATTAAATCGAATAAATATACTATTTATATGTTTAATAGGAAGGATTTAACTTTTAACATAAAAAAACACATATCGCTAGGATACGTGTTTTAAAAAAATATTTTTTTATCGCGTTCTTCTTTTAAAATTTCAACTGCTTCTCGGAAACGTTGTGAATGGACAATTTCTCGTTCACGTAAGAAGCGTAGGCTGTCATTTATATCTGGATCATCTGATAAGTTAATGAGCCATTGATATGTTGCGCGTGCTTTTTCTTCAGCTGCAATATCCTCGTATAGATCGGCAATTGGATCACCTTTAGCTTGTATATAGGTTGCAGTAAATGGAACACCAGCAGCGTTATGGTAATGAAGAGCACTGTCATGATCAGCGTAATGAGGGTCAAGACCAGCAGCTTTCATTTGTTCAGGGGTCGCATCTTTCGTCAGCTTATAAACCATCGTAGCAATCATTTCAAGGTGAGCAAATTCTTCTGTACCAATATCAGTAAGTAGGCCAATGACTTTATCAGGAATTGTATAACGTTGATTTAAGTAACGTAGTGCAGCAGCTAATTCTCCATCTGCACCACCGTATTGCTCGATTAATAATTTTGCAAGTGCGGGATTACAAGTTCCCACTTTAACTGGGTATTGTAATTTCTTTTCATAAATCCACATAGTTTCTCTCCTTTATATTTGCCATGGCCAAGGACCTTTGCTCCATTCCCAAGGGGCATTAGAATAGCTGTTTCCAAACTGTTGGAGTGGTCCGTATTTTTCTTCCATCTTTTGTTTTAATACTCTCCGCTTATAGGAAAAGTCATTAAATTGATTAATCGCGGCGGTGTCATCTGGATGTGTATCTAAATAAAGAGTGAGTTCAACTAGTACAAAGTCTAATTCTTGAAGCTCCAGTAAAAGCTGATAGTATTCTTCTGGTAGCGATTGATTCACGTCAGTAGTCACCGCCCTTTTTTATAAGGATTTTCATAATAGTCATAAAAAACAGGCCATAAAGTCCCTTTTTGTAGTGCTTCTTTTGGTGTGAATTGAGGCAAGTTTGGCGGTTGAAAGCCTAAAAATAAATTAGGAGGAGTAGAATAATATTTTTTTCCGATAGGAGGACAAGGATCGAGAGGACTATGATAGGGCACGAATGATCTCATATATTTATTCATGAATAAACCTCCTTACATGTTCATTACTACGTATTGTATTCAGACATAATGAGCATTTATGACACATATAAAAAAGTAATAAGTACAGGGGGAATGAATGTGGAGAATGTAAAGAATTTAATCGTGTTAGAAGTAAAGAACTTAAAGGAAACTCTGTATTTTTATGAAGGGATTTTAGGAATCAAGCCTAGTTTAGAAAGACCCCAATTAGATGTAACAGGGGTTTGGTATGATACTGATTCAACGAGAATTAGTTTTGTAATGAATCGTAGTTTGGGTGGGCGTGAGAAGAGTGTTACGGATGCGGTTGATGTTCTAATGTTTTCAATTTCTAACATAGAGAATTTAAAGAAGAGGTTAGTGTTTTATAAAATTGCATATACAGAAAACAAAAGTGAGAAGAGTATTGTAGTACAAGACCCAGATGGATATAAACTTCAAGTGATAGAGAAGGATGAATAAACGGAGGCGATTTAGTGGAGAGGAATTATGAAGAAAGTGCGTTGTTTGAGCATCAATTTTGGCTAAGGGTGCTTACTGATCATTCGCAATTTTTACTTGATGCATTAGCTCCGAAGGAAAAAGAAGATATAAAGAAGGCCACATATTTTCTTGAAACATTTACGAATCTTTTAAATAAAGTTCATAATGTGAATCTCATTGCATTTTCAAAAGAGGCAGAACGAGCCGCAAAGGAAATACGAACGTTTAAATTAAGTATTATACAGAAACAACTCGAGGGAAAAATCACTATTCATTTTACACCAACTTTCATCAATCATATGGTAAACGAAGTAGAAGAATATATAACGGTGTTAGAATTTTTAAAGAAAGGAGAAGTTCCGCCTGTTTTTCATGAATTACATTACCATCTCGTTTGGTTAACGGATGCGGCTGGTCATGCAGGCTCTATTTCTGGTGGATTAGATCTTGTTGAAAAAAGATTGAAAGAGAAAAGTGAAGAATTTACGAAGCACTTTGAACAATTTTACTTAAAGGCAGTTGAGATGACAGGTTATTTACGGACAGAGCTTCATCATTTTCCTGCATTAAAGAAGTTTACAAAAGATGTTTCACTTGAGTTAAAATTATTTTCGCATTTTCTCCATGAGGTTGAAGAGATGGAGTTATCGAATGAAATATTAAGTGCATTATCTGCTAGAATGGCGGATCATATGGCAAGAGAAGAATGTTATTACTTATTAAAATTAGCACAATCTTCTGGACTTGAGATGCCAAAATGTAATCCGCTTTAAAGAAAAAAGAGGTCAATTTTATTTGGCCTCTTTTTCTGTTTTATTGTCTCTTTTTATTTTTGCTTGTTCAATACTTGCCTGTAATGTCTCCATAATATTGATGATGTTTGGAGCAGGAGAGATGGTTTCGGTTTTTTCTTGTTGTTCAATTTTATTTTCGATTAATTCGGTAAGAGCTTCTTTATATTCATCTGTATATAACTCTTGTTCGAAAGGATTTGTAAGATGGTGGATTAAATTGATTGCTGCTGTGAGTTCTTGTTTTTGAATTGGATAATTTTCATTACTTGGTAAGTTAGGTGTATTTGTTATATCGCGAATTTCATTAGGGTAGTGAATAGTTTGTAATATAAGCCCATCTTCAAAGTTACGGATAATAGCTAAATGTTGTTTTTTTCTAATGGAAATATGGATAAGACCAAGTTTATTCGTACGTTCAAGAGCTTCTTTTAATAATAAATATGATTTTTCATGTCCTAGGGTAGGTCCTATAAAATAAGAGCGATCATAGAGAACAGAATCAATTTCGTTATTTTGGACAAAAGATATAATACGAATGGATCGTGGTTCATGAGCTTGTTGTAATTCAGCTAATTCTTTTTCATCCATAATAATATATTTATGAGGTGCGTATTCATAGGCTTTTACAATATCTTTATCATCAATTTCTTCATCCGTACAATCAGGAGCAAATTTTTTATATTTAATAGGTGTTAAGCATTCTTTATGAAGACTTAAAAATTTTATGTCGTTTTCTTCTACGGCACTATATAGTTTGATTCCTATATTTAATAGTCCAAGTGAAAGTGCACCTTTCCATACAGTATGCAAATGAAACATCTCCTTTCGTTCAAAAATGATTATGTATATTATGAGATAGTAAGAAATTTCCTATACGTTTTTTGTTTTTTACGAAAGGGATTGGGATATAAAATATATTGACAAGCCCTCTGAAATATTTTAATGTGAGTGTATAAAATTGTGTATAAAGGGGAGTAACTTATTACAGTAAAGTCGTCATTACAGGGAGAAACCCTCGGCTTTATTGGCAACGTTTCGTTGTTAGTGAGACCTTTACCAGCAATGGTAAAGGCCCCTTTCTGTCTTTTTGAGGACCCTTACCATATTTGGTAGGGTCCTTTTCGTATACAAAGAGAGGAGATATAAAAATGAAAAAACTTATTAGTAGATTAAGAGTTGTATTTCATATTCGCCGATTTGTTCCATTCCTATTTGACTTTTTCACTTCAAAAGAGGTTTCAATAAAGAAGAAAATTTTATCTATTGCGTTTTTAGTTGGTTATGTTGCGATGCCGCTCGATTTAATTCCAGACTTCCTGCCGTTTATCGGTATTTTAGATGATATTGGAATTGTGTTATTTATTTTGAACCGAATTGTAAAAATGGCGCCAGTTCAATTACAAGAAAAGCATAACGTAAATGTAGGATAGGAGTTAAAAATATGGAGCAAATTATTTTAGATATAATCGAGTTTTTAAAGCAGTTTTCTTATTTTGGAGTTGTGTTAGCATTAACGTTTGAATTTATTCCGGCAGAAGTAGTTTTGCCCATGGTTGGGTATTGGGTATACGAGGGTGATATGAATTTTTGGCTTGCTGTACTAGCCGGAACGCTTGGCGGAACGACAGGACCGTTAACGTTATACGCACTCGGTTATTACGGTGGTCGTCCGCTATTAATAAAATACGGAAAATACTTCTTTATTAAAGAAGAACAAATTCAAAAAGCAGATGATTTCTTTGAGAAATATGGACCAGTTGTAGCATTTGTTGGACGCTTTGTACCGGGAGTTAGAACGCTTATTTCTGTTCCATGCGGTATGGCGAAAATGAACATATGGAAATTCAGCATATATACATTTGTAGCAATGTTCCCGTTAACGACTTTGTATGTTTATTTTGGAATGAAATTAGGTCCGCATTGGGAAAAAGCAGCAGATGTTGTTGGGCAATATATGCTACCGATATTAGGGGGCGTTATTCTTATCGTTGCTAGTATCTTTGTCTATAAATATATGAAGAAAAGAAACAAAACGGAATCTATCTAGTCATTTGAATATTTTTTGAAAATAGATGAATAGTACAGGCAAAAGACTCTGAGGGACATACACATATAGGGAATATAAAAGAGAGAGGGGAAACAACTATGTCTTGTGAGTGCTCAGGGTCAGCATTAACTTGTTGTCCAGATAAAAATTATGTGCAAGATAAAGTGTGTAGTCCGTGGTCTGCTACTGTAGTTGCAACAGCAATTGATAATGTTCTCTATACAAATAATATTAACCAAAACGTAGTTGGTACTGGTTTTGTTAAATATGATGTTGGACCAGGCCCAATTACTGTAGAAGCGCTTGATTCTGCTGGGGGTACAATTGATACACAAACATTAAACCCAGGAACGAGTATTGCTTTTACGTATCGTCGCTTTGATAGTATACAAGTTGTGTTACCTGCAACACCTGCTGGAACGTATCAGGGAGAATTTTGTATTACAACACGTTATCCACTTTCATAGCAGAATAGGAGAGGATCGAAATGGGAATGAGAAGTTCCAGTTTGTCTTGTTGTTCTAATAAAACACTTGTGCAAGACCAAGTATGTACAGACTGGTCTATTACAGGTGCTGGTACTCAAATTGTATATACAAATAATATCACGCAAGAAGTATATGGTTCAGGTTACGTGAAATATGATGTAGGTGCGAACCCGATTACAGTTGATTTTTTAGTTGGTGCTACAGTAATTGATACAATTACTGTACAGCCGCAAAGTAGTGGTACTTTCACTGTACGATATTTTACGACTGTTCGAATTACTACGACAGGAACAACTGTTAATCAAGGAGAGTTTTGTATTACTGTACGTTATCCGATTTCATAAAAAAAAGCATACCGTAAATGGTATGCTTTTTTTATTGAGAAAGTAATGAAATTGGTATTCTATAAGCAACATGTAAATTCGCAACAGTACTTGCCTTCTAAATATAGTGAAGGATTACTTGTTATATTGATAATATTGACCGACTGTAGGTTTTTTCCTGTGTACGATATTGTATTACCAGGAAACACAGTGAAAATATTGGTTACTGTTCCAACGATTTGAATTGTAATTGCTTCGGTGCTGCTAGTACTATTGTAAACCGAGACAGTACCTGATATAAGTAGTATCCCATCACTTTGCCATAGTATCATTGATTGTGATGCATCTTTGGCAGAGGGGATGGTGTTATTAGTTATGAGGAAATTCCCTGCAAATTCATTTGTTACTCGCTCGCAATTTGGATTTGGAGGAGGGGGCGGTGGACAAGGGTCTGGACAAATAATAGATAAAGGAGCGAAACAGCCGATATTTTTTTTATTCTTCAATACAACCCCTCCTTTTAAGTTGTTTTTTACTACTATTAAATGTAAAAGCATGGCCGATGTGTTAAAAAAAGAAGGAAATATTAAAAATTAAGATTGTCTAATAGGCTTAAACCTTAACTTATCATTAGCGTTATAGAAAAGATTATATGTGAATAGTCATAGGAAAAGAATGATCAGACTCTTTTAGACAAAAGGTGGTTGTATACAATAGTACGAGGAATGTTGGACTTAATTTCTAATTAACTGTATATTTACAAAAATCTAATAAAATTCATTTGTTATTTAAACGACATTAACATGTATTAGATAAAATAGCCCTTGTAATGAATCAATTATTATGAGGAGGATTCACGTGGACAGAAATGCTTTAAGAAAAGTAAAAGGCCTTATTGGATTATTAATGGTTTTTGTATTAGCGTTCGTATCATTTCCGTGGAGTACATCAGTCAAGGCGGAAGAGAAAAAGCAAGAAAAGGCATCAAGTGAGAAGAAGATAGTTTTTCCAGTTGTAAGTGATGTGCATATTAAAAATAGTGGAACAGATGATACGTTTCGCTGGAAAAGAGCGATCGAACAGTTTAATACATTAGCACCGAAGCAAGATGCATTTGTTATTGTAGGTGATTTCACGGATACAGGATCGGTGCAGCAATATGATCGTTTCATGCAAGTGTACAATGAAAATGCAAATAAAGATGCTGTGCGAATGAATTCTCTTGGTAACCATGATTATTGGAACGGTTTATCTGTAGAAGGTGCGCAGAAGCGTTTCTTAGAAAAAACAGGTATGGAATCAATTTATTATCATAAAGTGGTAAAAGGTTATCACTTCCTTGTTATGTCTCCAGAGAATGGAACAACTCATGGCTATTATTCGGACAAGCAAATTAATTGGTTAAAAGAAGAAATGGCAAAAGCGCAAAAAGATGATCCAGAAAAACCGATTTTTGTATTTTTACATCAACACATTAAAGAGACAGTATACGGTAGTCATGAATGGGGAACACAAGATAGCGCAAAAATTAATGCGGTATTAAAAGAATACCCACAAGTTATTACGTTTTCAGGTCATTCACATTATCCATTAGATGATCCGAGATCGATACATCAAAAAGACTTTACATCAGTTGGTACATCTTCAGTAAGTTATATGGAAGTTGAAGGTGGTAAAGTACAAGGGAATATCCCGCCAGGAGCTAGTACGTTAAGCCAAGGTTTATTAGTAGAAGTAGATGATAAAGAAGTAACGATTAATCGTCGTGATTTCCATACGAATTCTTGGACAGGCGAGCCTTGGAAAATTAAATTAACAGCAAAGAAAGAAACATTTACACATGTAGAAGATCGTGATAAAGAAAAGCCTTACTTTGCTAAGGATGCAAAGCTTGCTGTATCAAATGTAACAGAAAATGCGGCAACAGTAACATTCCCGCAAGCATTGGACAACCTCCTTGTTCACTCTTACCGTGTACAAGCTAGAGATAAGCAAACGGGTGAAATAAAAAATAAATTGTTAGCATTCTCAGAGTTTTATCGTGATCCAGTGCCGAAAGATCTTACGTTTACGCTTGCAGGGTTAGATGGCGGGAAAACATATACACTTGAAGTAGTTGCGATTGATTCATTTGGCAATGAAACCGCGCAGCCGTTAACTGCGGAAATTACTACGAAAAAAGATAATATTGACCCGAATGTGAAAGTACCAAAAGCTGATGTTTTCGATGTAAACTTTGCAGATGGTACATTTAAAGACAATTCACCATTTGGTACAAAAGGTGATATGAAGGGTAATGTGACTATTGAATATGATAAAACATTGAAGAAGAATGTTATGAAGTTAAACGGAAAAGCAAATACATTTGGATACCTTCCATTTTCAGCAGCACAAAAAGAGAAAATAGCAAATACGTTTACGTTAGAAACTGTATTTTCAATGAATGAAATTCGCGGACAAGGTATTTTGCAAAATACAGAAGGCGGCGGAATTGGATTTGAGTCTACAGGGAGTGGATATGTTGAATTATGGGCTCACATTGGTGGTAGCTATAAACGTGTTGGCGTTCAATTAGAAGCAAACAAAACATATCACTTAACAGGAACGTATAACGGAAGCGAAGTGGCAATTTACGTAGATGGTAAAAAAGTAAATAGTCAGCCAGCTACTGGGAAAGTGTATCATCCAAACGTACCATTTGCATTTGGAGCGGATCCTGATAGTAACGGAAATGGTGGTATTCCGTTAAATGGACAAATCGCGCTTGCGAAATTATATAGTAAAGCGTTAAGTTCTTCAGAAGTATTAGCGGCGTACAATGAGTTTTCTAACCGCACAAAGTTAGAGCAAGTGAACGCGTTATATGAAGAGCTTGGAAAAGTGAAAGAAGTGTTAGCTGGTACGTATGAGTTTGGTGATAAGCCAGGTCAATATTCAAAGGAAGCATTTCAAGAACTAGAGAAAAGCTATAACATTGCAAAGCAAGCATTTGAAAATGTAGGAAGTACTGGGGAACAAATTATTCAAACATATAACGAATTAAAAACAGCTAATGTAACATTTGTACAATCTAAAGTAGTAGAACAACCGAAAACACCGAAAGAAAAATTACAAATCAATATTGAATCTGCAAAAGTAGTAGTGAAAAAAGCGCAAGATGCAAATGTAACGGACGGTTCAATGAAAGCACTGATTCAAAAAATTACAGTGGCCGAAGCTGTAGTGAAAGATGTAAAAGTAAAAGATGCACAGGTAGAAACGATGAATCGTACATTAGAGTATACAATTTCACTTGTTGAAAAAAGCATAAACAAATAAGAGAGAAGAAAAGAAGCTTATCATGATAGGCTTCTTTTTTGTTATACTAAAAGTAGTATAGAATGAAGGAGCGAATAATTTGGAACAGAAAAAGCTAAAAAGAATTCTTGAATATGTATGGATTGCGGTTGTGCTCCTTGTAGGATATTATTTCTTAAAAGAGAAAAGTATTTGGGTTTTATTTTTAATGACTTTCTTATTAGCAGGACTAGGAACGTTATTTATTAACTTTTTCTTTGATAGTTTGAATGCCTGGAAGAATAAAAAGAAGGGAACGAAGTAAAGGAGGGAATATATGCAAAAGTGGAAGCTCATATATCAGGTGATTATTTTCCTATTACTTGTAGGTATTGGAATTATTAAATACGCAACGCCAATAGGAAATTGGGCATGGTTTACAGCTTGCATCGGCATATTTTTCATTTTACAGTCGTTAACGAAAAAATATAATAGTACAGAAAAATAGCTCGCCGCTAAAACGGCGAGCTATTTTGTTATGCTTTTTTCTTTTCATCATTCGTTTTTTCGGTAGCTAAATGACTATGTTTCCTAGAGTAGAAGAAATAGAAGCATAAGCCGACTATAAGCCAAACTGCAAAGCTAATCCATGTTGTTTTAGACAAATTGATCATTAAATATAAGCAGCAAAGAATCGCGACAACTGGTAATACAGGTACGAAAGGTGTACGGAATCCACGTTTTAAATCAGGATGTGTTTTTCGTAAAATAAGTACTGCGCAGCAAACGAATGTAAAGGCTGTTAACGTGCCGATGTTTACTAAATTCGCTAGCAAATGTAAATCTAAAAGTCCTGCTAATAAAGCGGCAACAACGCCAGTAATCCACGTATTTAATAAAGGGATTTTTACTCTTTTATTTACACGTGCTAACGCTTTTGGAAGTAGACCGTCACGGCTCATTGCATACGAAACGCGAACTTGTCCATACATAACGACTAAGAGAACGGTTGTCATTCCAGTCATCGCTCCGACAGCGAGTAGTCCTGCAATTGTATCCTCACCAACGAAATGCAATGCAAATGCAACTGGATCAGAGACGTCTAATTGCGTATAAGGAACCATACCTGTTAAAACGAAAGATACAATCATATATAAAACAGTACAAATAAGAAGAGAACCGATAATACCAATTGGTAAGTCACGCTGCGGTTTTTTCGTTTCTTCTGCAGCGGTTGCGATTGCATCAAATCCTAAGAAGGCGAAGAATACAGTGGCGGCCCCAGTAATAATACCGTCGTATCCGAATGGGATGAACGGTGTCCAATTTTCAGGTTTTACATATTTTGCACCTGCTACGATAAAGGCAATGATAACAGCTAGTTTAATAAGAACCATAATATTATTAATGCGTGCACTTTCACGTATACCAAAACTTAAAAGGCCAGTAATAAGAAGTAAAATGCAGACAGCTGGTAAATCGATGAGACCACCTTTTCCTACGCCGGGGGCCGAGGCGATTATGGCGGGCAGGTGTATATTGAATCCTTGTAGTAATGATTGCAAATAACCAGACCAACCGACAGCTACTGCCGCGACTGCAAGTAAATATTCGAGCATTAAACACCATCCGACGATGAAGGCGACGACTTCTCCGACTGTCATATATGCGTAAGTATACACACTTCCTGAGACAGGAATAGAAGAAGCAAATTCAGCATAACAAAAGGCTACACAAGCACAAGTAAATGCAGCAATAAGAAATGATAGCATAATACCAGGACCAGAATGTTTTGCTGCAACAATACCTGTTAATACAAAGATCCCTGTCCCAATTACGGCGCCTATCCCTAAAAACGTTAAATCGAGTGCAGTTAATGTTCTATCTAGCTGCTTTGGTGATTCAGTACTAAGCGCTTTTTTTCGTAATAATGACTTCACTGTGGACTCTCCCCCCGTTTTTTCATTTCCATAACTGCGACTATAGTATGAGCCCGTTAAAAAAGAGTATGTAAGGAAATGGAGGTACAGTTATGGTATGTAGTTTTTTAAAATTGCTGGATTAATCTTAATATAATTCAGAATATTTTGTCAAATAAAAATATGAAAAATAAAATTCGGATCAATAGGGGAAACTACTTGCAGAAATGAACGGGTGTTAACGACCCACTGATTAAAGTTAAAGTAGGAGCAGATGCTATGTTATTTTATTTTGAACTTGTCGTCATTTTACTTTGTACGAAATTAGCTGGTGACATTAGCGTGAGACTTGGTCAGCCTTCTGTACTTGGTAAGTTAATTGTCGGTATTATTATCGGTCCAGCTGTACTCGGTATTATTAATAGTTCTGAACTAATTGATGAACTGAGTGAGATTGGTGTTTTGTTACTTATGTTTATGGCGGGACTTGAAACAGATTTAGAAGAGTTAAATCGGAATTTGAAATCGTCATTTGCAGTAGCGGCTGGTGGAATTATTTTTCCTTTTATCGGTGGTTATGTAACAGGATTGCTGTTTGGATTAATGCAGTCCCATGCCATTTTTTTAGGATTATTACTTTGCGCAACATCGGTTAGTATTACGGTGCAGACGCTACGTGATTTAGGAAAAATGAATACGAGAGAAAGTACAACAATTTTAGGTGCTGCCGTATTTGATGATGTCATTGTCGTTATTTTATTGGCATTTGTAATGAGTTTTTTAGGAACACAAGATGTAAATATAACACTTGTCATTGCAAAGAAAATTATTTTCTTTGTAAGTATTGTTTTTATTGCTTGGAAAGTCGTTCCTTGGATTATGAAAATGCTTGTCCCGCTTCGTGTAACAGAAGCGTTAATTAGCGCGGCTCTTATTATTTGCTTCTCTTTTTCTTATTACAGTGAAATGATGGGAATTGCAGGCATTATTGGAGCATTTGCAGCAGGAATTGCTATTTCTCAAACAGAGTATAAGCATGAAGTGGAACATAAAATTGAACCGATTGCTTATGCAATATTTGTTCCAGTATTCTTCGTAAGTATCGGAATGGAAATTACATTTCAAGGCATTGGAAGCCAGCTTTGGTTCATTATTATTATGACCCTCATTGCAATTTTCACAAAGTTAATTGGATCAGGTTTAGGAGCGAGATTGACAGGTTTTAATCTCCAATCTTCTATTAGTATTGGCGCGGGGATGGTATCACGTGGTGAAGTAGCGCTTATCATCGCAGCAAATGGACTTACGGCGAATTTATTAGCGAAAGAAAATTTCACAGCAATTGTTATTGTTGTTATATTGACGACGATTATTACACCGCCACTTTTGAAGAAATATTTTGTATAGAGAGGAAGGGCTTATCTGATGTAGGTAAGCTCTTTTTTTATTCCCCAAAGCAATGATCATATAGCATGAAGGGTTTGTAATTATGGTAAAATCTATGTATGTGATATGACAAGGAGAGGGAAGTGTGAAGATTACGAAGGAGAAGGTTATCGGTGTAATCGTACTTATTGCAGTATGTATACCATTTACTGCATGGAAAGAATCAAAAGTGAAAGATTTTCCGGTTTCTATTTTTTCGAAAGAAGCAGATGGTGAGTACGATCAGAAGCTGAAATATACTGCTTTTTTACCTGATGTTGCGATTTGGATGAACGGTTGGAAAGAGAAGTGGACAGAAGGAGAAAGAACTGTTTATCAAAAAGGGAACCGCATTGTAAATGTGTTTCATCCTCCTGGCGATGATGGTTTTTACCTTCTTGAAGCAAGAGAAAATAAGTGAACGCAACCGTAAGAAGTGGAGGTTAAATAGTGAAAGCTTCAACGTTACTATTTAAAATTGAAAGTAATATGGATCAATTTTCACCAGCTGAAAAGAAGGTTGCCATGTACATAATGGAGAATGCAGAGATTGTTCCGAACTTAACGACGAAAGAAGTGTCAACGAATGCAGGAGCAAGTGAAGCAAGTGTTGTTCGCTTTTGTAAATCGATTGGGATCGGAAGTTTTAAAGCATTTAAGATAGCACTCGTTCGTGAATTAACGATTGCTGATTATAATATTAACGATTTTTCAGTGATGAATACGGAAGATGGCCCGTACGATTTGTTTAATAAAGTCACTTATGTGAATAAAGCTGCAATTGAGGCGAGCGTTACTGCGATAGATAAGAAGGAACTTGAAAAAGCTGCAGATCGTATTGTAAATGCGGATAAAATTATCTTTTACGGAGTAGGCGGATCAGCTACGCCAGCAATGGACGGGGCTTATAAATTTACGCGGCTTGGATTTACAGCGATGATGCTATCTGATTTTCATATGATGTTGCCGCTTGTGACGAATTTAAAAGAAGGCGATATATTTGTTGCGATTTCAACATCTGGTCGAACGAGAGATGTGCTTGAAATGGCGCAGTATGCAAAGAGACAAGGTGCAACTGTTATTGGAATTACGAAGCTAGATCAATCATCCCCCTTATATAAAGAAGCAGACATTCGTCTTTGTATGCCAGATGTAGAACAAGATCATCGTATTGCAAGTATTGCGTCGAGAATGACGCAACTGAATATGATTGATGCTTTATATGTGATTACTTTCAACCGAATTGGTAATAAAGTATTGGATCAATTTATGGAGACGCGAGAAGAAGCGTTGCGGTTACGGAAGTTAAAGTAGAAGAAAAGATGAGGAGACTCATCTTTTTTATTATCTTTGACACAAATATATCATGTTGTGAAATTTTATTTCATAAAATAAGAAAGGGTTATTGATTTTTAGTTTCTTAAAGTTATAATAAAAGTGTGAAATATAATTTCAAAGAGGGTGGAAATATGTTAGAAAATTTATCGACAGAACATCGTAATGAGAAAACAATGAATCTGGATGAAATGAGCATAAAAGAAGTGTTGCAAAGTATGAATGAAGAAGATCGAACTGTTGCGTTAGCAGTTGAAAAAGAGATAGAACAAATTGAAAAGGTTGTACAGACTGTTATTAAATCTTTTGAAGAAGAGGGACGTTTAATTTACATTGGTGCTGGTACGAGTGGTCGTTTAGGTATTCTAGATGCAGTGGAATGTCCGCCGACATTTGGCACGGATGATAAAATGGTGCAAGGATTTATAGCAGGTGGGTTGAAAGCGTTTACTAAAGCGGTGGAAGGTGCCGAAGATCGCGAAGAGTTAGCAGAAGAAGATTTAAAAAGTATTGGATTAAATGAGAAAGATACAGTGATTGGAATTGCTGCAAGTGGCAGAACTCCTTACGTAATTGGCGGCTTGAAATACGCACAGAGCGTAGGAGCGAGTACAGCGAGTATTTCTTGTAATAAAAATGCTGAAATAAGTAAATATGCAAAGTTAAATGTAGAAGTAGAGACAGGTGCAGAAATATTAACAGGATCAACGCGTTTAAAAGCTGGTACAGCACAAAAATTAGTGTTGAATATGATTTCAACAGCTTCGATGATTGGTGTAGGAAAAGTATATAAAAACTTGATGGTAGATGTTCAATCCACAAATGAAAAGTTAGTAGAACGGTCAAAACGAATTATTGTGGAAGCAACAGGCGCTAGTTATGAAGTAGCGACAGAGTATTATGAAAAGGCAGAACGTAACGTAAAAGCTGCCATTGTTATGGTGTTGTTGCAGTGCGAATATGGGGAAGCACTGGAGAAACTAAAATGCGCAAAAGGGTTTGTGAAGAAAGCACTATAAAATAATAGGGAGGGGGATTCTATTATGAAGAAAGAAGAGAGAATGGCCAAGGAAATTTCGGAGCAACTTGGAGGAATAAAAAATATTCGTAGTATTGCTCATTGTATGACGAGACTACGTTTAACGCTTCATGATGAAAGTAAAGTAAATATGGACCTTTTGAAAAAAGTTGAAGGTGTTATGGGTGTTATAGAAGATGAGACGTTTCAAGTTGTCGTTGGCCCAGGAACAGTAAATAAAGTAGCAGCTAAAATGGAAGGTTTGACAGGACTACGAATTGGTGAGGTAGCAGATCATCACCTTGAAGATATTGGGCAAGAGATGAAGTCAGAGATTAAGAAGAAAAATAATACGCCAGTGAAAAACTTTTTACGAAAAATAGGAAGTATTTTTATTCCGTTAATTCCGGGGCTTGTTGCGTCAGGAATTATAAACGGGGTTGCTAACTTTGCGAAAAATGCTGGTGCTGATCCAAATGCAACGTGGTTACAAATGTTACTACTCATTGGCGGCGGTATCTTTACATTCTTAGGAATTTTAGTCGGCTGGAATACAGCGAAAGAATTTGGCGGGACACCGGTTCTTGGGGCAATTGCTGGTATTTTAATTTTCAACCCGGCGATGGCAAACGTAAAATTGTTTGGTGAAGCATTAGTGCCCGGACGGGGCGGATTGTTTGCAGTTATTTTTGCAGCATGGCTTATGGTTGTAGTGGAAAGACAAGTTCGAAAAGCAGTGCCAAACGCAGTTGATATTATCGTGACACCACTCATTACTGTATTAGTTGTAAGTATCGTAACGATGTTAGCCATTCAGCCATTAGCAGGTTTCTTATCAGATGGTATTACGAGCGGAATTAATGCTATTTTAAATATTGGCGGAGCATTTGCTGGCGCAGTACTTGCGGGAACATTTTTACCTCTCGTTATGGTCGGATTGCATCACGGTTTAACACCAATTCATATGGAATTTATTAATCAAACACACGTAACACCTTTATTACCAGTACTCGCAATGGCTGGTGCTGGCCAAGTGGGCGCAGCAATTGCGATTTATGTGAAAACAAAAAACAAACGACTTCGAAATGTAATTAAAGGTGGATTGCCAGTTGGCTTTTTAGGAATTGGTGAGCCGCTATTATACGGGGTTACATTACCACTTGGGAAACCGTTTATTACTGCTTGTTTAGGAGCAGCTGTCGGTGGTGCATTCCAAGCAGTTATGCAAACAGCTTCTCTTGGGATTGGCGTATCAGGGCTATCTTTAATTCCGTTAATTGCTGACAATAAATATTTACTATATTTCTTAGGTTTAGTAATTGCATATGCTTTCGGATTTATCTTTACGTACTTCTTCGGATTTAAAGAAGAAATGGCAGAAAACATATAGAGAAAGGGATTCCTTTCTCTTTTTCTATTAATAGAAAGGGAGATTTATATGATCGGAGTTTCCATTTATCTTTCAAAAGAACGAGTAGAGAAACAAGAAGAGTGGCTAAAAGTAGCGAAGGAAAATGGGTTTACATCTATTTTTACATCACTGCACATTCCAGAAGATGATCCAAATACGTATAAAGAGTTAATTCAAATATTAGGGAAACAAGCTCTTGCACATGAAATGGAGTTAATGGTTGATGTTTCTCCAAAATCGTTACATCATTTAGGGCTAACATATGAAAATGTGGAAGAACTATTGGACTGGGGCATTACCGGTTTAAGAATGGATTACGGCATTGCGCCAAAAGAAATTGCAAGCGTATCTCATAAGATGAAAGTAGCTTTAAATGCGAGTACGATTACAAATTCATTTTGGAAAGAATTACTTGCAGAACATATAAGAGTAGAGAATGTAGAAGCATGGCATAATTTTTACCCACGTCCAGAGACAGGACTAGCAAAGTCCTTCTTACAAAAACAAAATCAATATTTACAGAAGTGCGGAATAAAAAAGACGATGGCATTTATTCCAGGAGATGCGGAAAAACGAGGTCCGTTATATGAAGGGTTACCAACGTTAGAAAAACATCGCAATATGCGCCCGCTTGAAGCCTATTTAGAACTTGTTCAAGATTGTGGTGTTGATAAAGTATTGATTGGAGATATAAGCGCAAGTTTGGAAAGTATGCAAGAAGTAGCTAGTGCGAGTAGAGGGATTATTCCATTGCGTTACAAATCATTTATAACTGATAAAGAAGTATTAAAAGTGGTGGAGCAAGTGCATACAAATAGACTAGATTCGGCTCGTGATGTTATTCGATCTATAGAATCAAGGGAAAGAAACAGAGTGGTTTTACAGCCGATGCATACAATTGTAAGAAAGAAAGGCAGCATTACAATTGATAATGAATTGTACGGTAGATATGCAGGGGAGATGCAAGTTGCTACACATGATTTACCTGTAGATGAGAAAGTGAATGTTGTTGGAATGGTTGTGGAAGAGGACGTTTCTTTACTACCTTATATTGGCGCTGGAAAAATGTTTCAACTTTTTCTATGCGATAGAATAAAAGCTTGAATTAGCGCTATTTTGTAGGAAAACATTATCCGTAAAACGGATAATGTTTTTTGTTTTCTTTAAAAAAGTATTTGACGAATGAAATAAAATACCGTATTGTTTTGACTTGTAAATAAAAGTTCACCATAACAAAACAAAAAGGAGAGTTCAAAATGAATCAATATATTGGGAATTTAATTATTCGTATCGTGTTAGGAGTTACGTTCTTTGCACACGGTTTAGCAAAATTTCAATCAGGTATCGATAATGTAGCAGGATGGTTTACAAGCATCGGTTTACCAGGTGGCCTTGCATACGGCGTAGCAACTGTAGAATTAGTTGGTGGTATATTATTAATTATCGGTTTAGGTGTACGATATGTAGGATTGTTATTCGCTCTTATTTTAGCTGGAGCTATCGTAAAGGTAAATGGAGCAGCAGGTTTATTAGGAGATGGAAAGAATCCAGGATATGAATTAGATCTTGCATTATTATCAATGGGTGCGTATTTATTCGTAGTAAAAGCAGAAGGATATGTAGATCGTTTCTTAAAAGAGAAAGTAATGAAAACGAAGTAAATTTTATTTATAAATTGTTGACTTGAAGAATTATTGTAACTATAATGATTACAACTGATGAATTACGAATGAAATAATTTAAATATTTTTTTACACAAGATGTAACTGCATTGGTTACGTCTTGTGTAAAAATAAATAAACGGGAGGAAGTAATATGCCTAAATCAAATTTAGAAATTATTCAAAGCACGTATGAAGGATCAGCTTCTTCGAATGCAAAGCATTTAGCAGAAGCCCTCTCTGAAAAAGTGGAATGGACAGAGGCAGAAGGTTTCCCGTATGGCGGAACATATACAGGCGTAGAAGCTATAATGGAAAATGTATTTAGCCGTTTAGGATCAGAATGGGATGATTATAAAGCAAGTGTAAATACATATCATGAAGTAAACGGAAAAGATGTAATTATTGCTGAAGGTATGTATTCTGGAGTTTATAAAGAAACAGGAAAATCATTTGAAGCAGAATTTGTTCATATATGGCAGCTTGAAAATGGAAAAATCGTGAAGTTTAAGCAGTATGTAGATAGTCATATTGTTAGGGAAGCGATGAAGAGCTAATGCTTTTTAAATGGATTGTAGGTATATGTATTACCATTATGGTAATCATCTCTTCTATAGTTGGCGGAAAGAAATTGCTTGCATATGTGGAAAAAGAAAATACAAATATTCAAACCGAGCGAGCGGCAAACGAAAAAGAGAAAAAAGCTGCAGAAGAAGCCCAGCAAATTAGTGAAGGTGAAATTATTTCTACTATGCATAAAATGGTGCACCAAAAGGTAAAATCCTCTGAAAAATGGGGATTTGTAGAGATGACAAAAAAGGAAATTTCTAATGTAAAAAGAGATATTGAAAATAGTACAGGTTTTCAATATAAAATGAAGTTATTTTCTATTATAAATAGATGGGAAAAAGGAGATTTTTCTCAAACTGTTGAGGAGCATAACTTTTTATGGAGCCTTCAAGGTGGAGATACTGGCAAGGCGACGGAACGTTTATCGCCAGAAGAGGAAAAGCAGTATATAAAAGAAATGAAGAGAAAATAAAAACATCGCCAACCTAGATGACGATGTTTTTTCATTAAGAATGTTTTCGCATTAAAGGTCTAACAGGCTGAACGGCAACAGTTTTAAAATGAGAAAATAAATAACATCCTGTTACAACGACAATTGTCCCTAAAATTTGTATCCACGTTAATTCTTCTCCGAGGAATATGAATGCTAAAATGGCTGTGAAAATTGGATTGAAGTTTAGAAAAATACCTGATGTAGTTGCGCCTAATTTTTGTACACCAATATTCCAAAATACCATACAAAGAACTGTCGAAATAAGCCCAGTATATAAAAGTGATGTGATGAAAGAAGTATTTATATTTGAAACAGTGAAGCTACCTATGTTAAACGGTAGTAATAAAATAACGCCGAAAATACCAGAGTACAACGTTGCCATAAGTGGTGTAGTTGTTTTTGTTGCCCATTTACTACAAACAGAATAGATTCCCCAAATACAAACTGCTGCAATCATCCATAAATCACCGCTATTAAAATGTAGTGAAAATAAAAGCGAGAAATCACCTTTTAATAGGACGAGGATAACCCCGAAGAATGAAAGAATCATGGATAGGATTTGAAGTGTATTTACTTTTTCTTTTAGAAATAATACTGAAAATAATGCGATTGAAATTGCATTCAAAGTAGAGATAAGACCTACATTCGTAGCGGATGTTTTTTCTAATGCTAAAAATTGAAAGATGTTAAAAAGAGCGACCCCTGAAATTCCCATCAATATTAAAGGAAGTATTGCGGTACGTGGTGGAAGAATTTTCTTTTCTTTAAACCATACCATTGGTAATAAACAAACAATCGCAATCATCCATCTTAAATTTGTCAGTGTCATCGGCGATGCATGATCGACGAGTGATTTTCCAACGACAAAATTTCCTCCCCATAATAAGCTCGTTAGTAATAGTAAAAAGACGTAAAAATAAGGCATGCTAAAATCCCCTTTTTTATAATCAATACGAATTGTAAATAATTTTAGCATTTTTCTTTATTGTATAATATATTCTTTTGTATAATGGTAAAAACTCGATAAAATATTTATCTGTGAATGATATTTACGGAATGATATTCAGTTTTGGATAAATTATAAGGTGTTTTTTCGAATAATCATCGGTAAGAAAAAAGGGGGAATTGTAATGGAGTCGTCTGTTATTAAAGTGTTGGATGATTTGGATGTACAAATTTTAGATATATTGCAGAAGGAGTCACAAGTAAGTAATGCAGAGCTGGCACGTCGCGTTAATTTATCACCGGCTGCGATGCATGCAAGAATAAAAAGGTTAGATGGGGAAGGGTTCATCGATAAGCAAGTTGCGATTTTAAATCAAGAAAAGCTTGGGTTTGATTTATTATGTTTTATTTTTATGAGTACAAATATTCATCAATTTGACAAGCTGGAAGTGTTGGAGAAAGAATTAGAATCGATGCCGGAAGTGTTAGAATGTCACTGTTTAACAGGAGAGTACGATTATTTATTAAAGGTTGCAAATCGTGATCGTAAAGAACTGGAGCAGTTTATTAGAAAGCTGAATAAGCTTGGTATTACAAGGATACAGACAAGTTTAGCACTTCGTGAAATTAAATATTCGACGGTATTGCCGATACGAGATGAGGAACCGAGCATCAATTAGATTGCTTGGTTTTTTGTTTGCATAAAGTGATTGACGAGGAGAAAAGAGAGCTGTATTATTATATAAAATTATGAATTAAAATTCATTTAAAGTTATAAATATTAATATCGAGGGCAAGGGGATGTAATATGAAAATCTGTAATGCGGTGACGAGTGATGTGAAAGAAATTTATAGTCTTATTGAGGTTTATGCAAAAGAGGGAGTGGTTTTACCACGTTCTCTTTTGTCTCTTTATCAATATTTGCAATGTTTATATGTTATGAAAGAAGACAAGAGAATTGTTGGAGTTGCTGGATTGCATGTATTAGGAGAAGATCTTGCAGAAATACGATCGTTAGTAGTTTCGCATACATATGCAGGGAAAGGGATAGGGCGTATGCTCGTAAATCATGTAATGGAGGAAGCTACGAAAATAAATGTAAGAAGAGTAATTTCCTTAACATATGAAACAGTATTTTTTCAAAAGTGTGGATTTGATTTTATAAACAAAGAAGCGTTGCCAGAGAAAGTATGGATTGATTGTAGACATTGTCCAAAGGTGGATTATTGTGATGAAGTGGCGATGGTGCGGTATGTTGGATGAAAAATTTATAGGGAAAAAGTTCCCACTATTATTTACATATATAGTGGGAATATATATTTCCATAAGAAATGGACAGGTTATTAAGAATTTGAGTTCTTTTGTCTCACGGCAAAATTATAAAGTGGATCTTTAAGTTCATAGTTATACGTTAAACCGTCGACAATTCCTACAACTTTATCATTATCATAAAGGTCGAGCATAAATTGTGCCATTTGTTTTGCAGTGTGGAATTTTGGTACAACATTATCGTATTGGAATTCATCAATATCAAATGAACGCTTCGCAAATTCTGTTTCAGTTGCAGCAGGAGCTAAAACTTTTGCTTGCAGTTTTGCGCCTTGTTCTTTCAGTTCGTGAGACAGCCCTTCTGTAAATGCACTTACATAGAATTTCGTAGCGCAATACGTAACAGCATCAGCAACAATCGTGTATCCGCCGCCCGATGAAACGTTAATAAGCTGTGTTCCATCAACCATTGAATAATCTCGAACGAAAAGAGAAGAGAGTATTGTTAGTGCTTCTATATTTACATGTAACATCGTTTCGATTTTATTTAAATTTTGTTCAGCAATTGAGGCGAAATTACCAAAACCTGCGTTGTTAATCCACGTTTCAATTTGAAAAGCTTGTAGGCTTTCATAAAGTTTATAAACATCTTCAGTAACAGATAAATCAGTTCTTCGAATGACAACATCTAACTCCGGATGCATTTCGTTAATTTTTAATTTTAATCCGTTTAATTCTTCTTGTCTTCGAGCTACAAGTACTAAATTTTTTCCGCGAGATGCAAATGCTAAAGCTGCTTCATAACCAATTCCGGAACTTGCACCAGTAATAACCGTGTATTTCATATAAAATCCCCCTAAATTCAAATTCATTTATGGTTAGATTGTATTTGTTAGAGTATACTCTAAGTCAAATGTTTTTTATAAATTTGATACGGTCATAAAATATATGAGGGTAAGCATGTGGAGGGAGCTTTAGTATGTACACAATTAGTGAGGTAGCAAAATTATTAGGCGTGAGCACACATACACTACGTTATTATGAAAAGGAAAATATATTAATTGCAAATCGTGATACAAATGGAAATCGACTTTACGAAGAGTCACATATAAAGTGGTTGCAGTTTGTAATGAAATTAAAACAAACGCAAATGCCAATAGCGAAAATAAGAGAATACGCTAGATTATATACAGAAGGGGTGCATACAACAGAAGCTCGTTTACAGCTCCTAGAAGATCATAGGAAATCTATTCAGATTCAAAGAGAAAACTTAGAGGTTACAGAGAAGATGCTTGAGAATAAAATTCGTACATACAAAAGCTCATTGGAAAATAAATAGATGTTGTTATGTGATGAAAAATGGATTTGATCTATGAGTATTTCATCATAGTGTGCGGATAAATAAAAAAGAGCAGTTAGCAAAAGCTAACTGCTCCATTCAAGGGATCTCTCCAAGGGGGAGTGGAGAAAATATTATGTTACTAGCATTATTGACAGATTATTAGGAAATATACAAATCAGATGAAAGAAATTTTAAATAAACTTTCGGCATTGACAGTTTTTAAAATGTTCATGTACAATATATATGAATGACATTCAGTCATTTTGTATGACAGGATGCAGTTTACTTGGAAACGGAACAAATATAAATGGTAAATGAGGATGATATTTGTTTTTATATAGTATTGATGAAAGAGTATATTTTTTTAAAATAAAAATGACTGATAGTCAGTCATAAGAGGTGAGAGGTATGAAAAATAGAGCTTGGTTATATGTCATATTAACATGTATCTTTGAAATTTTTTGGGTGTTTGGTTTTAATACGGCTAATACTTGGTGGCATTGGATTATTATTTTAGGAGTTATCGCTGTTGATTTTCACTTCCTTTCTAAAGCGTGTGAACATCTTGCAACAGGAACTGTATATGCTGTTTTCGCTGGAGCTGGTACGGTAGGTACTTTCTTAATGGATGTATTTCTTTTCGGTGGAAGTTTCAGCGCAGGCAAACTATTCTTCATTCTTATGGTAGTAGCCGGCGTTATCGGTTTAAAGTTAGCTGACAATAAAGAAGAAACTGTGGAAGGAGCTGCTTAAAAATGGGTTGGTTTTTCGTATTTTGTGCTGCAATTAGTGAAATAGTCGGTGTGATAGGACTTAAAATGTATAGTAAAGATAAGACATTAGCTAATGGTGCGATTTATATAGGTGGGTTTGCTACATCCTTCGCATTTTTGTATACTTCCTTCTTATTTTTACAAGTAAGTGTCGCGTATGCGGTTTGGATTGGTATCGGAACAGCAGGTGCAGTTTTGTTAAACATGTTCTTGTTTGGTGAGTCGAAAAGTAAAGCGCGTATCATTAGTGTGTTTCTTATTGTATGTGGAGTGACAGGATTAAAGGCACTTTCTTAAAGGTATATTGTATTTTTATCTCCTAATTGTTTATTAGGAGATTTTATTATAAAAAAATGATTTCCTCTTAGAGTTCACTATCATTGACAGTACAATCGATTATCTTATAAAATGAGTGACAGTCATTCAATATGCGTGTGAAAGGGTTTAGATGATGAATAAAAAAGAGAAAATTGTCTATGCAGCTATTGAAGTGTTTCAGGAAAAGGGCGTCGAAAAAACGAAGATTTCTGATATCGTGAAATTAGCTGGCATTGCGCAAGGAACTTTCTATTTATATTTTCCTTCTAAGTTATCTGTTATGCCTGCAATAGCAGAAGTGATGGTTGAAAAGATGATACTTGCAGTGAAAGAAAAAGTGCAAAACGATGCGCCTTTCTCAAGTAAAGTGACGCAAGTAATAGATGCGGTGTTTCACTTTATAGCTGAATATCGTGAAATACAAGCTTTAATGTATGCTGGTCTTGCATCTACAGAACATATAAAAGAATGGGAAGCTGTGTATGAGCCCCTTTATATGTGGCTAAGTGAATTTTTAAATGAGGCAAAAGAAGCTGGTGAAATTCGTGATTCGGTTCACGCAGAGCGAACAGCGAAGTTATTTATCGCTCTAGTTGAATCAGCAGCGGAACAAGTGTATCTATATGATCATAAAGATGATGAGCAAGTGGATTTGCAAAAGGCAGAAGTACTAGATTTTTTAACACATGCACTACATATAAAGAAATAGTGAGATGAACCTGTCTGAAAAGGTAGGTTCATTTTTGAGGAAAACTGAATGATAGTCATTCACCTAATGCGTATGTATGTGTGGAAGGATAGTGTGAAATTCTAACGAGTAGGGGGCATCTCTACTCATGACTAGCCCACAAATAGAAGGATAGAGAAAAAGCTTCTTGGGCATTATTTTTTGAGAGGAACTTACGGGAAGAGGTGTTAAAAAGTGAAGAAACCGATAAAAGAACAAAAGATGGTATTGGTCATTCTTTTGAGTAATATATTTATCGCTTTTTTAGGGATTGGATTAATCATTCCGGTTATGCCGTCCTTTATGAATGATATGGGTTTAACAGGGAAGACGATGGGATATCTCGTTGCAGTGTTTGCAATGGCACAGCTCATTACTTCACCTATTACAGGCCGGTGGGTTGATCTTTACGGTAGAAAGAAAATGATAATCATTGGATTATTTATTTTTGGTGTTTCAGAGCTTCTTTTTGGATTAGGAAAAGATGTATGGATGCTTTATGTAGCAAGGGTATTAGGCGGAATTAGTGCTGCTTTTATTATGCCTGGTGTTACGGCATATGTTGCGGATATTACATCTATTCAGGAACGTCCAAAGGCGATGGGATACTTATCTGCGGCTATTAGTACTGGATTCATTATAGGGCCTGGAATCGGCGGATTTATTGCAGAATACGGTATACGTGTGCCGTTTTTCGTTGCAGCAGTAATTGCTTTTATAGCATGTGTGATTTCGATCTTTATTTTAAAAGAACCGTTAACGAAAGAAGAACTTGCAGAGATTTCTTCTAATACGAAAGAATCAAGTTTTATTGGGGATTTAAAGAAATCATTACATCCAATGTATGCAATTGCATTTATTATCGTATTTGTACTCGCATTCGGATTATCAGCGTATGAAACAGTGTTTAGCTTATTCTCTGATCATAAATTTGGTTTCTCGCCGAAAGATATTGCAGCAATTATTACAATTAGTTCAATCTTTGGGGTAGTTGTGCAAGTATTTATGTTTGGCAAATTGGTAGACATGTTCGGTGAGAAAGTGTTAATTCAAATATGTTTAATTGTAGGTGCAGTATTAGCATTCGTCTCAACTGTAGTCTTTAATTATTGGATTGTACTTCTCGTTACTTGCTTCATTTTCTTAGCATTTGATTTACTTCGTCCAGCTTTAACGACATTTTTATCAAAAGCAGCCGGAAAAGAGCAAGGATTCGTCGCTGGTATGAACTCGACTTATACGAGTTTAGGAAATATCGCAGGACCAGCGATGGGCGGAATATTATTTGATATGAATATTCATTATCCATATGCATTTTCAGGCGTTGTTTTAATTGTTGGTCTCGGCATTACATTTATGTGGAGAGAGAAACAGTTGGCTGAAAGTTTTGCGAAGTAATAAAACCCCTTACGACGTGAGGTAAAGTGACCCCCGACAACGGGACACATATCAAAACACCTAAACCATCTGTTCCTTAAATTCTTTAGGGGATAGGTGGTTTGATTTTCATTGAATTTTCACATAATTGTAGTAATGAATGTATTCTAGCACAATCTTTCGCACAGTTTGGATACTTTTGTTATCTTTTGTGAATGGAAAGCTTCACTTTTTAAATGGCCAAAGAAGCTTTCCATGACGGCATTATCATGGCAATTTCTTTTACGGGACATGCTGGTGATGATGCCGTTTTGTTTGGCATACGCTTGAAATTCCTTCGCAGTATAAATACTTCCTTGATATGAGTGAAGGATGACATTTTTTACTTTTCACCCTCTCATTGCTTGTTTCAATGTCTTCGTCGCTAATGTCAGTGTTTGTAATTCGTTGATGACACAACTAATAATTTCGCGATTAAGGGCATCCATGATCGTTGATAAATACAAGGTACGCTCTCCAAATAAGAGATACGTCACATCCGTAAACCTGGATGTATTGAATTGGCACTCCAATCGATGAGGGGCTACCATTGGTTCCGCACCATTGATATATTTCTTTTTTTCGACGTCCTTTACTTTCTCTTCTAAATGGGATACCACCCGCATTTTAACGAAAGTATACGCTAAGCAAATTTTGACATAAAAAAAGCCGATTTTTCTACTCTAAGAAATTTTCGGCTCTAATTCGTTATAGGTTAGTTGTTACTTTGTGTGCTTCATATTCTTTCACTATTTTATAAAATTATTTTTCTTCAGTTTTAATAATTTCATAAACTTAACTCCTGTTATTTCTCTATTTTTCTACCTTGGATAAATTTCTTCTGTAAATATTTTGCATATAAAATTATCTCTTTACATTTGCTACCATAATTATACCGCTACAAACTAATGTTGATTTCCCAATAATCTGTTTTAATATTAAAATCTTAAAAGTAATTAATCTTTTATAGGAAGATATTTTTAAGCACATTTATTTTGCTTAAAGGTATCTTTAAATAGCATAAGTGAACAAGACTTGCTGGAAGTAATGAAATAAGAGCAATATTTAAAATAAGATTGCAAAATGCAGAGAGTTTAAAAATTTAATGAAAAATTTATATTTGCCCTACATTTTATTTAATTAATTTTCTCTATCTTATATATGTTGGAATTCATATAATACCTTTCTGTTAAAGAAGGAATTGTACTAAGTTACGCATTAGATAAAAAGTGATAATGAAAGGTAAATGTATAATGAAAAAAATAAAAAAGTTAATTGTTCCAATTAGCTTCAGTTTATTGCTAATTGGATGTAGCGGTAAAGAATTGAATGGGAATTGGAGATTAGCGGATAATGACACTACTTGTCCGGTTTCTTACCAGTTTGATAAAAAAATCGAAGTTAATCCAGAAAATAAAAAAAAGAAAACTATATGGTTAATAGAGATGCATACTCAAAAAATATCAAATGAATATAAAAATGCAGGGACATACACTTGGCTTGATAATGAATGGATAAATATTGATTACGGCAACAATTTTACTCAAAAACAAAAAATGGTACAAAATAAAGACAAATTGACAATTTATTTTCCATGGGTAGAAAAAGTATGTACGTATAAAAAAACAAATTAAGATGCCTTCAAAATTATAGAAGAAACTATGGATTGATAAAGAAACTTTAGATGGATGGCTAAAAAGTAATCTAGATATTATATATATTTGATATGTATGTAATGGAATACGAGCTGGTTTTGCTTGTTATCTATTCAATGATACTTTATTCCAAACTTGACTGTATGCGATAAGTTCTATTTATAATGGAGCTACATTTTCAATGAAGGAAAATATTAGAATGACGCTAGTAAGGTATTTAAAAATATTCTTTATTAGAGACATTCTGCGCTTTCCTCCTGAAAATGATAAGATTTCAATGTAGAGACGTGGAATTTTATAGCCATTCAAAAAATACTAAAAGAATTTGTCTTTTTAAGGGAATGATAGGAATTCAAACTATTTTCAAAAAGAATGAATTACACATTAGTAATTTTGCAGATGAAATTAATAGAGTGATCAATTTTTTTATTTGAATATAAGGAAGAAAAAGAAGAGGTAGGATAAAATGAAGCCGATTACAATTCTAATAGCTGATGATGACTTGAAGATTGCTGAATTAATTGAAATACATTTAAAAAAAGAAGGATACCAGGTTGTAAAAGCAACTGATGGAGAAGCCGCAATTGAAATTATTCAATCGCAGGCAATTGATTTAGTGGTTTTAGACATCATGATGCCAAAAATGGATGGTTATGAGGTGACGCGTCAAATCCGTACTAAACAAAATATGCCAATTATTTTCTTAAGCGCGAAAACATCTGATTTTGATAAAGTGACGGGTCTTGTACTAGGTGCAGATGATTATATGACGAAACCTTTTACACCAATTGAATTAGTTGCACGTGTGAATGCTCAACTTCGCCGATTTTTTACGTTAAATCAGCCGAAAGTAGAAGAAACATCTGTTTTAGAGGCTGGAGGCATTGTTATTGATTTTGAGAAAAGAACGGTACATGTATACGGAGAACGAATTGATTTGACACCAAAAGAGTTTGATATTTTATGTTTATTGGCAAGTCATCCGAAAAAAGTATATAGCCTTGAAAATATTTTTCAGCAGATATGGACAAATGATTATTATGATGATAACAATAATACAGTTACGGTGCATATTCGTACTTTACGAAAGAAACTTGGAGAAGATAAAAGGAAGAACAAGTTAATAAAAACGATATGGGGAGTAGGTTATACTTTCAATGGCTAAAATAGTAAAAAGTTTTAGGTTTAAAATGATTGCCTTGTTTGCACTAAGTATGATGTTAGCAGCTTTCGGAACATATATAATTTATAAAACATTAGGGTTCTCTTTTAGAATGATGGTTAGTCATGAAGACTATGTAGCAAATAGAGTGGTTGGGGGAAGTATTTATTTCTCTTTCCTTTCCTTCACTTTGCTATCTATTTTATTCTTTTTCTTTTTAACGAAACCTTATTTAAAGTATTTTGATGAAATTTCTAATGGCATTCATCATCTCTCTAAAGGAGATTTCACACATAAAGTTTATATTTCATCAAATGATGAATTCAGCGATATTGCACGCGCAATTAATATTGCAAGTGAAAAATTAAAAGAGGCGGTTGAACGAGGAGACTTTGCAGAAAGTAGTAAAGATCAACTTGTTGTTAACTTAGCTCATGATTTAAGAACACCATTAACATCTGTCCTAGGTTATTTAGATTTAATTCTCAATGAGAAAAACTTAACTGCGGAACAAATTAAATATTATTCTACAATTGCATTCGCAAAATCACAACGACTTGAAAGTTTAATTGATGAGTTATTTGAAATTACACGAATGAACTATGGTGTACAACAAATAGATAAAAAAAACATTAATATAAGTGAATTGCTCGTGCAATTAGATTTGGAATTATATCCATTATTAGAGAAAAATCAATTAGAGGCTAGATTACATGTTGCACCAAATTTAACTATCAACGGTGACGGGAATTTGTTAGCACGAGTATTTGAAAATCTTCTAACAAATGCGGTTCGATATGGAAATAATGGGAAGTTTGTTGATATGAATGGATACATTGAAGATGGAGACGTTGTTGTACAGATTATTAATTATGGAGAAAGTATACCAGAAGAAGAGTTACCTTATCTTTTTGATATGTTTTATACAGGTGATAAAGCAAGAACAGTACAGAAAAATAGTACGGGTCTTGGATTATTTATTGCTAAAAATATTGTTGAGAAACATAATGGGAAGATTTCTGCAGAAAGTAATGTAGTGAGAACAATTTTTGAAGTGAAATTACCAAAAGAAGAGAATTGAAAAATTTAATAAATATTTAATTATTACCCCACTTTTTATTTAATTAATTTCTTCTATCCTATTTATAGGTTAGGCCAAAGAGAAATTACTAATAAAAGGTGGGGCTTTTTATATTGCGAAAAGTATACGCCTAGATTTTTATCACAATTTGATTTTAAAAGAGATATGTTAATACTTTGAAATCTAATTTATATATAATTTCTAAAAATGTTAACTAATTATACAAACGGAAATAATGGTCTCCAAAAATAAAGTACAAGAAATAGTGAGGATAATATGAAGACAGTAAATAAGGTAGTCATTGTTGGTGTATTAACAGTTGGTTTAGGAGCTGGGGCTTATATGAATTTTGCCGGAAGTTCTGAACCAGTTATGACCTATAAAACATCTGAAGTACTAGAAAAACAAATCGAAAATCAGCAAAAGTTTGCTGGTGAAGTGATTCCAAATGGAATGGAGATCATTTCATTTGATCCAACAAAAGGTACGAATGAACTAGCTGTTAAAAAAGGCGATGAAGTAAAGAAAGGACAGCTTCTGTTTAAATACAATGATCCAACTGTTAAACAAGGTGTAACAGAAGTGGAAATGCAAAAGAAAATTGCACAAAAAGAAGTAACATTACAACAAAAACAAATTGATGCAGCAAAACAAAAGCTACAAAAAGATAAAAATGCTGGTCTTCCTGCAGAAGCAGTAAAAGCGTCAGAGATTGAAATTCAACAATTAGAATCACAGCTTGAAATGAAGAAGTTTGAAGTAGAAAAAGCGGATGAAATGATTAAAGTAGCAAAAGAGAAAGTAAACACACTTTCTGTTATGAGTCCTGCTGACGGTGTAATTGATGATATTATTACAGCTTCTAATGAAAGAAACGGTATGAGCGGAATTACACTTCGCCATGCAGGTCCATTTAAAGTAGCAGGTCAAATGTCTGAATTTGAACTTGCTAATGTAAAAATTGGACAAGAAATAACAGTTTCATCAAAAACTGTAGCGGGTAAAACATGGACAGGAAAAGTAACAGAAATTGGTTCTACACCATTAAAAAGTATGGATGAAAACAAAACAGTTTCTAGTTATCCATTTACTGTGACGTTAGACAATAGTGAAGGCTTACAAAATGGTTTCCACGTATACGTAGAAACTAAATCAGGCGAAGCAAAGGGTACAGTCATTCCAAAGACCAGTATTTTAAAAAAAGGTGATAAAAACGTTGTCTTTGTTGTAAAAGACGGAAAAGCAAAAGAACAAGTTGTTACGGTTGAATTTGAAACAAGTAATGAAGCAAAAATTTCCGGAGTGAAAAAAGGAGAAAAAATTATCTCTAGACCTACTGTAAATCTAAAAGATGGTATGGAGGTTGCCACGCAATGATTAATTTACAAGGCATTACAAAATCTTTTCAAAATGGTGAAGAATCCATTCAAATATTGCACGGAATTGATGTAACGCTAAATCAGGGAGATTTCACTTCTATCATGGGGCCTTCTGGTTCTGGTAAATCAACATTAATGAATATTATTGGGTGTTTAGATAAGCCTACGACAGGTTCCTATGAATTAGCTGGACAAAATATTTCAAACATGTCTGAAACCGAGCTTGCGCATGTTCGTAATAAAGAGATTGGATTCGTATTTCAAAACTTCATGTTACTGCCACGACTTACAGCGTTGCAAAACATTGAATTACCACTTATTTATGCGGGAGTCGATAAAAAGGAAAGACAAGAGCGTTCATTAGCAGCCTTAACAAAAGTTGGTTTAGCTGATCGCGCTACCCACTTTCCAAATGAATTGTCAGGTGGACAAAAACAACGCGTTGCAGTTGCACGCGCAATTGTAAATAACCCGAAATTTATTTTGGCAGATGAACCAACAGGTGCACTAGATACGAAAACAAGTGAACAAATTGTAAATCTATTTTATGAATTAAACAAGCAAGGTTCAACGATTATTATGATTACTCACGATCGTGAAATCGGGGAAGCCGCAGCACGTCAAATCGTTATTCGTGACGGAAACATTGTTCAGGATTGGAGAGAATAAAATTGAATATACATGAAAATATACGTATGGCTATCTCTTCTATCTTTGCCCATAAAATGAGATCTATTTTAACGATGCTGGGAATTATTATTGGAATCAGTGCGATTATTACAATTCTCGCAACGGGGGATGGAAATACTGCAAAGATGCAAAAAGAGATTGAAGAGAGCCGCCATATGGATGAAATTAATATAGAGTATATCAACCCAGATTTTCCGCTGGAAATAGCAAAGATTACACCAGATATGGTAAAGCAATTAGAAGTAATACCAGGTGTAAAGGATGTGTACCCACATGTGAATATGGACGTAAAAGCATATGTAGGTTCAAAAGAAGCTTCTCTTAATTTAAATGTGGGAACAGGTAATTTTATGCAGGATCACAAACTACGAATGATACACGGGCGTGAGTTAACAGAGACTGAGCTGGAAAAACCAATTCCTGTTTTGATTATCAGTGAAGCTCTATTTAAAAAACTATATGATACATGGGAAAATGATTTATATATAGATATAAAAGGAAAACCATATAATATTGTCGGGGTGTACAAATATGATAATATATGGCAATCAAATGTGTATGCAGGATATACCTCGGTTGATAATGCACCGTTGATCTCAGGTGTTGAGGAATATAATGCAGTGACCATTAAGTTATCTTCTTCTAGCGAGCGAGAAATTGTAGGGAAACAAGCTGTATCTGTATTAAATGGATTGAAACCACCAGAATTTGAGCATCTATTTACAGTAGAGGATGAGACAAAAAACGATTTGGTCGTAGAAGAATCATTAGATACGATGAAAATGGTATTCACTGGTGTTGCTGGAATCTCTTTAATCGTAGGTGGTATTGGTGTGATGAATATCATGCTTGTATCTGTTACAGAGCGTACACGTGAAATAGGTGTTCGAAAAGCACTTGGTGCAACGAGAAGGGAAATATTAATGCAATTTCTTATTGAAGCTTGTATTTTAACAGCATTAGGTGGAGTAATTGGTTTTGTGTTAGGTATTTTCTTTGCTTGGGTATCGGCAATCGTAGGTGGATGGCCACTTGTTATTTCAGTAAATCTAGGTCTACTATCTGTTGGAATATCTATATTGATTGGCATTGTCTCTGGTATACTTCCAGCAAATAAAGCAGCTAAACTAGACCCAATTGATTGTCTACGATATGAATAATAGTTGTAGGTGAAAGATAAGATATTCTAGAAAAGAGTAAATACCCATATGGGTATTTACTCTTTTTGAAAATAAGGATTTTCATGGTATAAGCAAAAATCTAAACAATCTTAACTCTAATTTTATATAGATTTCTTGGCTGTAAATACTAAGAGGAGAGAGGAATATAAAATGAAAACAGTGCTAGAAGCAAAAAATATTAAAAAAGTATATGACACAGGTGGAAATACATTTGAAGCGTTAAAAGGGATTAACTTACAAGTACAAGAAGGAGAATTTGTTGGGATTATGGGCCCTTCTGGTTCAGGTAAGACAACTCTATTAAATGTTCTTTCGACAATTGATCATGTGACGAGTGGTGAGATTTTAATAGATGGAAAAGATATTGTAAAAATGAGTGATGATACGTTGGCATTATTTCGGCGCAATCATTTAGGTTTTATTTTTCAAGATTATAACTTATTAGATACGTTAACGTTCAAAGAAAATATCGCATTGCCTCTCGCTTTATCAAAGGTGAAGGTTAGTGAAATTGATCGGCTTGTTCTTGAAATCTCTAAGAAGTTTGGCATGGATCATATCTTAAGTCAATACCCATATCAAGTATCTGGGGGACAGAAACAACGCTGCGCAGCATCACGTGCCATGGTTACGAATCCGAGTATGATTTTTGGGGATGAGCCAACTGGGGCGCTTGACTCTAAATCAGCAACGGATTTATTAGAAAGTATGAAGTCATTAAATGAATATGATAACTCAACCATATTAATGGTAACGCATGATGCGTTTGCGGCAAGTTATTGTAAACGAGTGATTATGATTAAAGATGGTGAATTATATAAAGAATTACACCGTGGAGAATTAACACGTAAGCAATTCTTCCAACAAGTCATTGATGTAATGTCTTCCATTTCTGAAGATAAGGCTGATGATCTTATCTAATATGGCCATTTATAACATAATGTGTGATTAAAACAATGTATATTTTGTAGAAATAGTTTTTAGGAGGTTAAAATAAATGACTTTAATTGAAATCGTTCAACGAAATATAAGGCGAAATTTTAAGGAGTATATACTTTATTTTGTATCTTTAGCTTCGAGTATGCTGATTTATTTTATATTTGCGTCACTTCGATATAGTACGCAAATAAAAAAAGAAATGCTTAATAATGTAATGATTAATAGTGTTCTTCAGTCTTCAAAAGTGATACTTATTATTTTTATAGCCATATTTATTATTTACTCTACTAATTTTTTTATAAGAAAACGTAAAAAAGAGATAGGGTTATATTCTTTACTAGGTATTACTAAAAAACAAATTGGTACGATGTTATTTTGTGAAACATTAATAATGGGGGGCGTAGCTTTAATAGTTGGGATATTGATTGGCAGTATAAGTTTTAAGTTATTTTTAGAACTTCTAATGAGTTTGATGAAATTAAATGTGCCAATTACGTTCGAGTTATCTATAAAGGCCATAATAGACACAATTATTGTTTTTTTATCGATTCTATTATATACAGCTTGGAAAAACTCGCGCTTAATTTATCAATTTCCATTAATTGAAATGTTCCAAGCGAATCATAAAGGAGAGAGTATGCCAAAAGGATCTAAATATTTGGCATATATAGGTCTTATTTTAATTGGCTTTGGTTATGTTTTAGCATTCTTTTTTCGCGAAGTCGTAAAATTTGTGCAGAACCCTGAGGACCCTATGCGTCCGCTAATGGATCCTAAAATAATTCCGTTATGTATTTTGATTGCGATTGTTCTTGCAACCTACTGTCTATTCACTTCTTATACAGTTATTGTATTAAAGAAAATTAAAAGTAAGAGCAATATCTATTTTAACGGTATGAATATACTAAATATTTCACAGTTGTTATATCGAGTAAAAGGAAATGCCAAATTACTTGCGACTATTGCTATCTTAAGTGCCACAGCTTTAACGGCAGTTAGTACAGTTGTATCAGGATATTATGTAGGGCAATCTGAAACAAATGAAGATTTTATGCAACTGTATGGAGTTACATTATTTATTGGAAGCTTTTTGGGAATTATATTTGTACTAGCAACTGGTTCTATTATTTATTATAAACAACTATCTGAAGCACATGCTAATCAGAAATACTATGAGGTTCTTCGTAAGATAGGTGTTACGAAAAAAGAAGTAAGAACGTCAATTTCGAAACAAGTTAGCTTTAGTTTTATTTCACCTATAATAGTC
Organism: Bacillus sp. GW823-FHT06A10; assembly: GCF_058795375.1. Taxonomy (NCBI): domain Bacteria; kingdom Bacillati; phylum Bacillota; class Bacilli; order Caryophanales; family Bacillaceae; genus Bacillus; species Bacillus sp. GW823-FHT06A10. The sequence goes on from NZ_JBXAHT010000001.1 coordinate 105,338, forward strand.
GGACTTACTCATAGCTTATTTGCTTTACCAATAATAAACAACATGCCTATATACAGTATTATGATTCCTATTTCCATTAGTTCTATTGCATATTGCATAATCTATTTTGGATATTATATATTAACTGTTAATTCGTATTTTAGAATTGTGTATAAATAATAAATTCTTTTGATATTGCGTAATAAAATTAGGAAATACAACCTATCAAGTTCTAAAGAATAATGAAATGAACAAAAGCCGATACCCTTAACGTGTAGGGAATCGGTTTTTTCTATATGGGGTACCGCCACATCGCTATCAAGCTAAGAAAACAAAATTCCTCCTAAAATGAAAAAATAAGCTATTCTTTCTGTAGAATCGTAGGAAAGGATGGCGTTTTTTAATTTTTATAGATACTTTGTGGTAACCTCAAGTAGGAGGATTTAGCACAGTCAAATAATAATATCTTTTGTCTAGAAAGGAGAATGTTTTTTGAAATATAAATTAAGAAAAAAATTAAGCGTGTTTTTTATAGGATTACTAGTACTAGTACTAATCGCTTCTATTTTCGTTTATTATAAGTTTCTAACACCTTCAGCAGATATTCAACAATACAAGGCATATTATGCTCCAAAAACAACACAAAAAGTATTGAATCACGGTGAGGTAAAGGTCACATTCTTAGGAACATCATCTTTACTATTTGATGATGGAAATACGCAATTAATGATTGATGGTTTTATTTCTAGGCCATCCTTACCAAAAATATTGTTCAGCAATATAAAAACAGATGAAGATACTGTGGATAAAATTTTTAATCAAATAGGGGCTGATAATAATAAACTTAAGGGATTATTTATTGCACATACACATTATGATCATGCGTTTGATTTAGCTTACATAGCTAAACGAACTGGAACACATGTATATGGTTCAGAGTCAGCAATTAACATAGGTATTGGTGGTGATATAAATAAGAACCAGATGTCTGTATATGAAGTAAATAAGGCTATGAAGTTTGGTGATTTTACTGTTACTGTCCTTCCATCGAAACATTCACCAACCTTTGATGAAGGAGAAAAAATAAAAAAGCCACTTAAACAACCAACTAAAGCACTAGATTATCATGAAGACTCTTCATATGATTACTTGATTACGTATAATAATAAAACTTTCCTTGTTAAACCAAGTGCTAACTATATAGAAGGTGTATTAGATGATATTCGAGCTGATGTCCTGTTTTTAGGAATAGGGGGATTAGGAAAGCAGGAAAGTAATTTCCAAAATATGTATTACGAGCAAGCTGTACGAAAAGTACAACCGAAGCTTGTTATTCCAATACACTGGGACGATTTCACCAAACCATTGACAGATACACTTGAAGCAATGCCTAAATATGCGGACAATACTAAAAATGGATTAGATTTTATAATTCAAAGGACAAAAGCAGATAAAATTGATCTTCAAATACTACAAGGTGTTAGAAGTATTTACTTCTAAAAAAGGGATCCACCACACCTCTATCAAGTTAAGAAACATAAAAAACGATAATAATGAACTTCCGTGCTAAAAAAGCTACAAAATTTTCGTTTAGGGACAATCTGTTCTGTTAGCTTGATGGCGATGTGTCTGTACCCCTATATCATCTTTCAGATCTTCCGTTCGTTGTAATCAACGATAAAATGTGGAAGGGGTAATTCTAATACGTTACGCAATTCTTTTACCGTTATTTTTGTTTTTAAATTTTTCCATAAAGTAACTACAGTTTCTGATTTCAGCCCCTTCCGATTTCCAGATAATTTCTCCATACAAGTAATTTTGTTTTTAGGTGTTTATTTTCTATACGTAGCTATTCTAATTCACTGAGCTCTTTTGGTCTTTTTCCATAAGAATACTGTTTTCCTACAGGTTGTTGAAACTGATACGTTCGATCTGTACGATACCATTTCATCTATATCTTAATTTGGGAAACATTTTTAATCCCGAGTTTCTCCATAATGGTCCAATTGGAATACCCATCCTTTTTCATTTCAATCACTTTCCACTTTACTTCTTCTGGGTAATGAACTCTTATTTTTTTCATGTACCACTATTCGGGTTCACTTCACTTTAACGGTAAGGCTTTTTTGTTTTATAAGCTTAATCCAAACCGTTTTAATTCAATAAAAATCCCCTCTAATTGCTTTCCTTTATCCGTTAATGTGTACTCTACACGAGGCGGAACTTCTGGATATACTTTTCTCGTTATAATGCCTTGAGACTCTAATTCTTTTAGTCGAAGCGATAATGTTTTTGGACTAATACCATCCATTGATTTTTGTAAATCACTAAAGCGTAATGTTCCTTCGATAAGAAGATCACGAATGATTAAAAACGTCCATTTTGTACTAATTACATCAAGCGTTTTAGCGATGGGACAAGGTATGCCAGGTAAACCTTTCGTTAATTCAACTGGATTTATATCGTTCATGGAACTAGCCTCCATAAAATTTTTTTGGATGAATTTGCTTTATAGTATCACAAAACTATACTTTTGGTAACTATATGAAAAAAATATCACTACTTCCATAAAGGAAGTTAGTGCATATACAATAGCAATACGAAACAAAAAGGATTTATATAAGGAGGTGGTGATTTCCATGGGGATAAAAAAGTTATTTAGATTTCTTAGTTTGTTTGTTATTTGTATTGTGCTTGTAGCATGTGGTGTGGAACAAAAAACTGAAGTTCAGTTATTAAAAGAAATGCCAAAGCCAAAAGCAATGACAATTGATCCCTCACTAAGTAAAAAAGAAGCGACAGAAATGGTTCATGCGGCGCAGCGTTTTTATGCATTTTGGGATACAGGTAAGGAGGAACTTATTCCGCAGACTGTTACTAAAGATTTCTTCGATAATACATTGCCGAAAGGGCGACCACAAGGCATTGAAGGATTAAAGTTTGCAGCGCAAAATTTTCGTAAAGTTGTGCCTGATATACATTGCGAGATTGAAGACTTATTAGTTGTTGGTGATAAAGTAACGGCCCGTCTTTCTTTTACAGGAACGCATAATGGTAAGAAAATTAATTTTTTTGCAATTGATATTTTACATGTGAAAGACGGAAAGATAACAGAAGATTGGCATTTAGAAGATAATCTTACACTACAGCAGCAACTCGGCTTAATAGCTGAAGAGTAGATCATATAAGGGAGAGGAAAGCGATGAAAAATATATTTATTATAAATGGACATGAAAAATACGGTACAAAGGAAGGACGATTAAATAAAACGTTAGTAGATTATATGGTTACTGTATTAGGCGAGAATCATTATGTGAAAACAACAACGATTCAAGATGGTTACAATATTAAAGAAGAACAGGATAAATTTTTATGGGCCGATGTTGTTATTTATCAAACACCAATTTACTGGTTTAGTGTTCCAGGCTTATTTAAAACGTATATGGATGAAGTATATGAATACGGTTTGTTCTTTAAAGGTGCAGATGAATATGGAACAGGTGGTTTATTAAAAGAGAAAGAGTATATGTTCTCTACAACTTGGAATGCACCTGAAAAAGCATTTGGAGATAAGACGAAGTTCTTTGAAGGAGAAAGTTTAGAATCAGCGCTTAGTCATTTACACCGCGTGCAAAAGTTTCTCGGTATGAGTCCGTTAAAGAGTTTTGCTTGTTATGATGTGGTGAAGAATCCGGATATAGAGAAGTTTTTAGTGAACTTGAAAGATCACTTAGATGGAGTAATTAAATAATAGTATGTGAAGAAGGTACTGCTAAGGATGTAGTACCTTCTCCTTTTATAATGACTCACATTTTAAGACATGGATGGCTGTATCCATAACTTCGCAAAATTTGCCCAACCGAATGAATCAATTGTTACGTTTTTTAAAGAAGAAGGGTATGTTTTTCTTTTTAGAACGTGATAGTTAAATAAAATGATGTGTTCTGCTTGTAAAAACTCTTCAATCTCATACATGAGTTCATAGCGCTTTTCTTTATTTTCTTCTAGTAAAAATGTATCTAGTAAACAGTTAATTTGTTTTTCGTAGTGCGGGTCCATGAACCGATTTACGAAGCAACTTTTATTTTTAAATACATTTAAGAATGCAATTTCATGATTGGCAGCAAATACTTCTCCCATGAAAATAATATCAGCATGTTTATCAATAGAGCGATTCATATAATCTGAAACGGGAAATGGGTGAAGCTCTACTTGTATACCTAAACTTTCACATCGTTCTTTTAAGAAATATGCATCATTTGCACTATCTTTAAATGCGAAGAAGTAAATATGTATCGTTTCTCCATTATATGTACTCTTTTTCAAATACTCTTTTGCCTTTTCTAAAGAGTAGGATCTTCTTGTTGCAAGGCGGCTTCTATCAGGGAAAAAGCTTGATGCAGCAATTGTCCGTCTACCCTCTATGTTACGAAGTATCATTTCAACATCATATAGTTCTCTCCAAGCTTTTCGAAAGTAAATGTCGTGATGAGGACCAGGTTTTTTAAAGTTGAAGCTAGCATAAATACAACCTATTTCTTCTATTTGTATATCATGCCTTTCATTTTCCTCTTCGTTTGGTAGTTCATAATCAGCATCTATTTGCACATGGTCAGGAATACCCCAAAATTCAATACGGTCTAATAACGCGCGCTCTTTAAAATAATGGGTGAACGCTTCGAGTATGATATTATCTTCAGAGTAATGAGCAAGTTTGAAAGGTCCAGTACCTATATAATGATGATTTTGAATACTCGTATCACGCGGTAAAATTGCGAGCTGCATTGAACTTACATAGTGTAAGAAAAATAAATTTGGTTTCGCTAAATGGAATCGAATTTGTAGTGGTGATGGCGTTTCAATTTGAACGATTTCTTCTGTTAACCATTCGAAAGGAGAGTAAACTTCTTTTAGTCTTTCAAATGAAAATTGTACATCTTTAGAAGTTAAAACTGTTTCGTTATGAAAATATACATCCTTTCGTAAATAAAAAGTCCACGTAAGCCCGTCTTCACTTAATTCCCACGTATGCGCAATGTGAGGCTCCATTTTTTCAGTAACATCGTTATAGACGACTAATGTATCAAAAATTTGACTCGTAAGATGGCTCTCTGTAGTTACAGCCACAAAAGCCGGATCTAATGGGAATATCTTTCTCGATATAGGAATCTTTAATACGTCGTACATATCATTTGAAGGTTCGTATCCAAAATGATGATGTAGTTTATTTTCTATCTTTTTTTGAAGTGCGAGGGGGAGGGGTTCTTTTAAAAGAAGAAAGATATCTTTTAATTTTTCTTGCGCTAACAGTTCATCTGTATAGGACTCAATCGCTTCTACGAAATTATGTATAAATAGAATTTCCGTTTTATTTCCGCGGCCTCGCCCTGGAGTCCAGCTAATTAATTGCTCCTCGCTCATTTTCTTTAATAAAATCTTTACGTTTTTCGTACTGCAATATAAAACATCCGCTAATTCTTGTAAGCTATTTCGCATATGTTGTTGATCTTGTGCATGTAGTCTTAGTCTAATGTAATAGTCCATAATTTTCATATATACACTTCCTTCTATCATAAAAGGGGAAACTCTTTAGAATATTCTAACCTTTTTCTTCCTTTTTTTCAAAGTAAAATAAGTAAGCATAAGGAGGGGAAACAATGGGATTTTGGAGTATGCATCGAAATATAAAAATTAGAATTATAACATCGTTTTTAACACGTACTGTGTCCACGATGATTTTTCCATTTATGGCGATTTATTTTTCCGTAAAGTTAGGTAGCGCGATTGCTGGTGCGTTACTACTTATTAATGTCATAGCTTCATTAGTAATTGGTTTATACGGTGGATATGTTGGAGACCGGCTTGGGCGTAAAAAGGTTATGATTATCGGTCAAAGTATACAAGTCATTTCCATTGCTTGTATGGGAGTTGCGAATTCGGATTACGTTGACTCACCGTGGTTAACATTTATCTTTATGCTAGTGAATAGTTTAGGATCGGGACTTATGAATCCTGCGACAGAAGCGATGTTAATTGATGTGAGTACACCTGAAAATCGAAAAGTGATGTACAGCATTAATTACTGGGCTATTAACTTATCCATTGCGATTGGAGCGATATTTGGAGGATTACTATTTGAAAACTATAGACTACAATTGTTTATCGTATTAACGCTTGTTGCCATTATGACTTTATATGTGATGGCTGTGTATATGGAAGAAGTGTATGTAGCACGAAAAACGATGGAGAAGAAAAATGTATTAAAAGATATGGCAGATAGTTATAAAGTCGTGATGAAAGATAAAGCATTTTTAATTTTTTGTGCAGCGAGTATATGTACATTATCGTTAGAGTTTCAAATTAATAATTATTTAGGGGTACGTTTGCAGAAGGAATTTGAAACGGTGCACTTTTTATTCGGGAATGGTTTTACGTTTGATTTAACAGGTATTCGCATGCTGAGCTGGATTTCTGCAGAGAATACAATTTTAGTTGTGTTATGTTCAGCACTTCTTATTAAAATGCTGAAAAGCTTCAACGATTTGAAGATCTTATATGTAGGCTTATTTATTTACACGATTGGATTTACAATACTCGGAACGAGCAATAGCTTATGGATTTTATTAATTGCAGGGCTTTTCCAAACAGTAGGCGAGATGATGTATGTGCCAGTGCGTCAATCTATTATGGCAGATATGGTGCCAAATGAGGCAAGAGGTTCTTATATGGCGATTAACGGAATGGTCTTTCAAGTGGCAAAAATGAACGGGGCATTAGGTGTTATGCTAGGTTCATTTATTGCATCTTGGGGTATGAGTGCTCTGTACTTTATCGTTGGTATGAGCAGTATTTTATTATTTATGAAGGCGATAGGGAAAGAGAAGTATGAGGGGGAGGTTTCTCAGATTGGATAAAACGATATGAAAAGCGATGCTAGAAATCGCTTTTCATATGGCTTTTAAAACGGATCAACTTCAGCTAAATCAGGATTGCTATTTGGGTTTGTTAATAAGACTTTCAGCTCACCTACTTCAGAGAGCGCAACGAGGATATAACCACTAATAAGGACGACGAGTCCGATGACCCTTAATGTTTGCAGTGTAATATCACGGCTATTGTTTTCGGAGTTGTCTTGGGGCGTTGAAGGTGGATTGTTATTCATAAATAAGGCTCCCATCTTTTGTATTTATATATGTGCGAAATCATTATTTAACTTATGGATAGGAATTATATAGTCATTTTCACTATATGAGAACTGCCTATGAAAAGTGATAAGGAATTTTGGGGCGAGAAAAGGGGGGAATCCAAAAGATTATTAAAACTGAACTTTTGGATTCCCCCCTTTTTTATTTATCCTGCTATTTGTGGTGGTCGGATTTCCTGCAAACGACCAGTTGGTGAGGGATAATTAATCAGTGGTGGATGAATAAAACCCCACTGATTAATTATTTTCATGTAAATAAAAGGAGGTTAGTTAACCGAAGTAGTTATCCTAATATACGCAACGATTCTTCAATAAACGCTGGGATGTCCTCTGGCTGTCTACTTGTTACTAGCTGATTTTGACATACGACAACCTCTTTGTCATGAAAGTTCCCGCCGGCATTTTTCAAATCGACTTCAATAGATTTATATCCAGTTACATCGCGTCCTTCAAGTGTTTGTGCAGTGATGAGTAGCTGAGGTCCGTGACAAATAGCGAAAACAGGTTTTTCCGCATCCATAAATGCTTTACTAAAGCGAACAAAACGTTCATCGGCACGAAGTATATCTGGAGAAAATCCACCCGGTATGAAGAGGGCATCAAAGTTCTCTGGAGAAACATCATCAATACTTTTATCAATCACGACTTCACTTTTTCCTTGCTTACCGTGTACCGTTTTACCTTTTTCTGCTTCAATAGTTGTTAATTCATATCCCTTTTGTTTAAAAGCTTCTGCTGGCTCTGTGTATTCTGTGTCCTCGAAATAATCCGTTATTAAAATAGCAATTTTTTTACTCATTCTAATCCGCTCCTTATATTATATTATATTATATTATCGGCTCCAGAATCTTCCTTGGGCAATGCCTTCTATAAATGATTCAATTGAAGTATTTGTTAAGTTGTAAACTCCTGCTCCATCCAGTTTAATCTTACTATGGTCCAAAGCATGAGGATTACTAAGGACATGAGCTATCGGTTTAAAATGTTTAAAAGTAGTTTCTGCAAATTCTAAAACAGGGGGTTGAATGACAGACTCACTACTAAACACTAATACTGCATCAAAAAGGGGGGAGTCTGTTGTTGTATAAGTATCAGTTACTTTAATGGAATCATTGAAATGATAAATTTTATTATCTATGATACTATAGTTAATTCGGTGTTGTACAAAAGCTTGAATCCATTCGGACAGAAGTGAGACGCTTGGGTCACCATTTAATAGAATTGCAACATTTTTGGAATCAGATTTAAAAATAGTATTGGACATACTTAGTGCAGGTGATTTTGCATCTGAATTTACTTCGTGATTTTCCTTAGGTAAAGGAGCTCCAATAATGTTAGCGACTTCTTGTGCTAATTGACGATCGACGTGGTTTAGAAGAGCAATTACATTTGCCTTCACCATGTCTGATTTACACTTCCCAACTTCAAAGCAAAAAGCTTCTTTTATGTGCTGCTTTTCAATAGGGCTCATACTATTGTAGAAAAGTTTAGCCTGAGAATAGAAGTTAAGAAAGCTTTTACTGCGACCTCTAATTTTATGCCCATCAATCTTTTCTTGATAATGTTCATATCCTCCTTGTTCGGCTTGGACGGTTGCAGGTTGATTGTTATTTAATCCATTAGGATGATAGCTTGTTTGACCGCGATGAATCTGCATTTGATGCATACCATCACGTTGATTATTATGAAAAGGACATACGGGTTGATTGATAGGGATTTGATGGAAATTAGGGCCCCCTAAACGAGATAATTGTGTATCTGTATAGGAGAATAATCTTCCTTGCAGAAGAGGGTCATTTGAAAAATCAATACCTGGTACGACATGACCAGGGTGAAAAGCTACCTGCTCTGTTTCAGCAAAGAAGTTATCAACATTTTTGTTCAGTGTCATTTTACCAACTAATTTTACGGGAACTTCTTCTTCTGGCCATAATTTCGTTGGATCTAAAATATCAAAATCAAATTTATGTTCATCTTCTTCTGGAATTAACTGTAATCCAAGCTCCCATTCAGGATAATGCCCTTTTTCAATTGCTTCGTATAAATCTTGACGATGAAAATCAGGATTTTTCCCAGCAATCTTTTGAGCTTCATCCCATACTAATGAATGAACCCCGAGGGTAGGTTTCCAGTGAAACTTTACGAAATGGGCTTTTCCTTCTGCGTTAATGAGTCGAAATGTGTGAACTCCAAAACCTTCCATCATTCGTAAACTACGCGGAATAGCTCGGTCGCTCATTTGCCACATGACCATATGAGTGGACTCAGGATTATGCGCAACAAAGTCCCAAAAGGTATCATGAGCGCTAGCTCCTTGAGGAATATCATTATGTGGTTCTGGTTTAACTGCATGGACAAAATCAGGAAATTTAATAGCATCTTGGATAAAGAATACTGGCATATTATTACCCACTAAATCATAGTTTCCTTCATCTGTATAAAATTTTGTGGCGAATCCGCGTACATCTCTTACTGTGTCGTTGGATCCTTTAGAACCTTGAACGGTTGAGAACCGTACAAATACAGGTGTTTTCTTTGAAGGATTAGTAAGAAAATCTGCTTTCGTATATGTTTCTAAAGATTCATAAAGCTGAAAATAACCATGAGCGCCAACCCCGCGTGCATGAACAATCCTTTCGGGAATTCGTTCGTGATCAAAATGGGTCATTTTCTCACGAAAGTGAAAATCCTCCATTAAGGTTGGGCCTCTTAAGCCCATCTTTAAAGAAAATTCATCTTCAGCTATTTTTACCCCTTGATTTGTTGTTAAAGCATGTTTGCATTGATTGTCAGTAACGTGATGCTTCAGTTGTTCCGTTTTTTTATTCACAATATAGGCCCCTCCTTTACTCTGTTAATTAATAGATACCCTTTTTATTAGGTCGTAAACATGTATTATCGTTTTTGTATGTAAAAATCATAAAATATCGGTTGTTTCAGTGATTCTTGTTTGAGGAAGCAAAATAAAAAAGCCAAGGAGATAATTTATTTGCTCCTTGGCTTTTAAGATATTTCTTTTCGTTAAAACGAAGAAACGCGTTGCTTCGTTTTTGGTACAATAATAAATTTGATCCAGAGTAACCCGACAATCATAATGATAAGGCTATGTAAAAATTGACCTGTAGCAATGAGTATAACAATTGAAAATACAATGAGTTGAATACTTAGCAATATAAAGATTAAGCGAAGAAATTGCTTCATTCTTTCTTCAGTACCAATCGGATATAATGCTACAATAATATTTCCCGAAAAATATTTCCACAGTGAACGGAGCTGCATAGAAATCATATATAGAACGATGTAAGCGATAGCGCCTTTTACGTATATATTTGGTATGAAATATAAGGCGAAAGCACCGATCAATCCTAAGCGAATATATATGCCGAAATAATCATTTCCACGTAAAAATGCTAGTGTATACAAGTAGAAGAAAGTTTCTCGTTTTTTATGTAATAAAGGTTCAATCCAATTTGTAAGCCATTTTCTTTTATTTACTTGTTTATTCAGTTGCGGAACATCTGTAAAAATGCTAGCAAATTGATAAAAACGAACGTTCATTTTTTCTTCTTGCTCGATTATGTAATCCCAAGGTATTCGTTTTGTAGGCTGTTTTTTCGTATATAGAAGTAGGAAAGCAAGTAGTAAAAGTAGTCCGCCTAATATGAGAACATTTGCGGAATAAAACAGCATGTAAATGATTAAGGCATTACAAGTAATACGGATGATCAGCCATATGTTTTTGTCGTGACTATCACGCCACATCCAATGTATGTACATGTTCCAAGCTTTCGTAATCATTAATACGATAAAGATTGTACACAAAAAAGGTACAGTTAATTGCAATGATTGCATAGCAAGTGGAACGAGAATAAGGAACGTAAATAACAATGGGAAAAGCTGAATGATGTAATTGTATAGAAGAGATTTTTTGAAATAAGATGTTAATTTCTCTTCTAGTGCTAGTAAATAGACAGCATCAGGTTTTTGAATAAATGTACGGATAGGGCATCTCGTTATAATGAATGTAAGTACAATCGTGATGAGTAGTAAAGATATTCCTTTAGAAGGAGATGTTTTTAGAAACTGAGCATAGTAGTATGCGCCAACGCATGAAATAAAGATAAAGCTATATAGTAAACTGTTAATCATACGTGCAAAGTATGTAATGATATTTTGAATATGTTGTTGGAAGCGACTGCTCCATAGCGATTCGATTGACATGTTTTTCACCTCTTTGTTCTATTATATATGTTTTACAAAAGAAAAAACGAGCAAATTGCGTTATGCAACTTGCCCGTTTTTCTTTTCGTTATTTTTTTTCTGATCACGATTCATTAATGGATAGAAAGCAAATCCAATTACGAATAAACCAATTCCGAGAAGGAACGTTTTTATATCGGATGCGCCGGTTTTAATAACCCATAGTGCGTAGCAAAGTGCGATAACTGCGACTATGCCATCTGTAATTCTTGCCCGCATTTCATTTTTATATGTTTCACCAGTTGCGACTAGTTTTAACTGGAAGATTGGTGAAACGAGATATGGAATGAGGTAGGCCAGTGTTGATACGGTAATAACGAATGTATAAGCTTCCGCAATGGTTCCTGATAATGTTGAGAATAGGAACACTTGCGACATAATGTTTGTTAATCGTAATGAGTAAATTGGACTTCCTTTTTTATTTGTTTTTGTGAAGAAGGAAGGGAAGAAACCTTCTTTTGCTGCTTGATATGGTACTTCTGAGCTTAATAAAATCCAGCCTAAGATAGAACCGAACAGGGAAGTAAGAGCAAGTAATGCCATCAGTTTCCCGCCGCCATGACCCATTGCAGCGTTTAGTGCATCTGCTAATGGACGTTCAGAAGTTTGTAATTTATCAACGTGAAGTACACCCATTGTTAAAATTGTAATTCCTAAGTAAATCGCAACTGTAATAAGTAATCCCGCAACTGTTGCACGTTTTACCGTTTTTGGAGAAACAGCACGGTTTGATAAAAGAACGGCTGATTCAATTCCGATAAACGCCCAAAGCGTTGTAAGAGCAGCTAAATTTACTTGTGAAAGAAGACCATGTGATACACCTGATTTATCAATCATCGGCGTGTACCATTGTCCAAACTTAGAAGCTTCGAATGCAAATAACGTAACGACGATGAATAAAAGGAATCCAGTTACTTTCGTTGTTGTTGCTAAGAAGTTTAGTTTTCCAGCTCCGCTTACACCATTTGTTAATATAATATGAGTTCCCCAAAGTAAGATGGAACAAATCGTAAATGTAATTAGTTTTCCGACTTCTATGTTAAAAGAACCGATTGAAAATAGTAGTCGCGTATCTTTCATAATTGGGAAGAAGAGTGATAAATATCCCGCAAATGATGTAATGATGGCAACGTTACTTGCCCAGTTTGCAACCCAATATCCCCATACCATACTGAATCCAGCCATTTTTTTCTTTTTTGGTGTTGAGAATAAAGCATATGCATGACTTTGTGGTCCTGTCGTTAAATCAGGACGACGAATTGCTAAATTACCGAAAACAAGAGCTAGCATTAAAACACCAAACCCTGTTGTTAACCAAGCTAAAGTGACACCGAGTGGGCTTGCTGTTTGTGCCAACGTACTTGGCACCATGAAAATACCAGCGCCAACCATGTTACCGACAACGAAAGCTGTTAGTACCCAAAAGCCCCATTTTTTTTGTTGCATAGAAAATACCTCCAAAGTTAGTATAACCAAGTCAAGCGAGGAGATATGTATGTCTTCCTGAGTCAGGAAGAGAAGTCCCAAACAAAACAAAAAAAGCACGTAATCTGCCGCTACATGCTTTCTATCTTATAAGAAACCCACGACATACCTCTCGATAGCTCTCCACAAACGAAACGTTTGTGACAGTTCTGCACTTATTAAATGCAGACCCAGCAAGCGTGCATGGTGGACACGACTTACTTCGGCAACCATTCCTTTCTCATTCCTTCATCAATGCCACTACATCTCCTGAAATGATACTCTTAATGATTGCAACCTCTACCTCACCGAGATACGAATGAGGATTTAAATATTAAATTAACGTCTTTAAGAGTAACAAATGTATTTTTATACGTCAATGGATATAGTAATAATCAGATTATAGAGAAGAGTTTGTGATTAAAAAGGGGGTTAGGAGAAGATGTAACGATTATTAGTTCTGCAGAAGAAACAGCGATAGAGTTAAGTACCATTTTACAGCACAAAGGAATTTTGTCTGACAATCTGAATCCGAAGCATCGTTTTTTTACAACGGGATCTGTTTTATCATTTGAACATATTGCTGAGCGATGGCTAGGATATCACATTTCTGTAGAATGTGTGGATTTACCCGTAAAGAATGCTCGTATCTGTAATTAGACTGTATTAAAGTACTTTTTGTTCAATAAATTAGGTTAATTGCATAAGAAGGAAAAAATGCACTTTTAATTGAAAGGATTAAGGTCATTTCAATTAAAGGGGAGATTGGATTATGGAATTATCAAGATCTCAATTATTTGCTTTAGAGTATATTTCAAAATATGCAGAGAACGAAAAACGTGAGGCTAAAGCAACGATTAATCATATACTTAAAATGTCTAATATTACAGATGAAATATTTGAAGAAGCTGTCGCTAATTTAAAATCTCATGCAAGGATTGCTTTACACTTTCATCCAGACAGACTTGATTCGAGTATGAAAAGTGTTGCTGAAGCATTGTTTGAGCAAGGAGTATATAAAAGTCAATTTGAAACATTACTATCTAATGGAAGCGTATCTGCTTACCCTGGTGGTGAACGTGACCTTTGGGAAAAGAGAATATTTGGAGGGGCATATCAATTAGAAGGCGTAACGAATGAGCAACGGCCAAAATACGGAGCGCTAAATTTAATGTTACATCCAGATGGGCCGGCTCCGCGTTTTGGTTCATGTTATTTTCTTTTATCTCCAAAAGTTTCTTCGCGCTCTACATATACGTATTTAGATTCGCATCAAGATCCGAAAGAAAAGGGGACTTATGAGGAGTTTGATATGATTTTAGTTGCTCTTTTGGAAGAGACATTTGTAAGAGATTTTGCAATTGGTGAAGGAAATTTGACTCCAACAATATTAATTAATCATTTACTGGCTAATCTGAAAAGGCCGTTTATAGATTTAGTAAGCAAAGAGCCAGCCCGTAATCTTAATCATTATATTGAAGCGCAGATTCATGGAGAGATTTCTCTGAAAGAAGACGTAGAGGTGCTTGTTGCAGATCCTTCATTTAAGGGTACGGATGTAGGAAGAGTTTTAGAAGAAATTTGCCTGAAGTATGCTATTGATTTGTATTGGCACATCGGTTTTGTACTTGCGGTAGACGAAGTTCCGATGGATTTTAGAGGTTCAAAAATGCCATCTTTAGCAAGACGCATTGCACGGAATAATTGTATCGATGCAAATATAATTGGCTCTGCTGTAGTGGATTTGAATCGCAATCCATTATCTTGGAGTGATCGTGGAACTTATGAAGAAGTGCTTCAGGAATTAAAATTATTATGGCATGTTTTAGTTCGATTTGGAAAACCAAATCGGAAGTAGAATGAAATACTCCGTTTTTGGAGGTATTTATATAGAAAAGAAGCTGATCTATAAATAGATCAGCTTCTTTTTATAAGATTAGACTAAGTTTAATACAGTTACTTTTTCACGTGTCATAGACTCAAGGCTCTTACGAATACCTTGTGCGCCCATACCTGAACCTTTTACACCGATGAATGGGAAGTGGTCAGGGCCGCGCTCTGTGCGTCCGTTAATTTGAACAGAACCAGTTTCGATTTTGTTAGCAATTGCAAATGCTTTGTTAATGTCTTTAGTGAAGACACTTGCTTGCAGACCGAACTCTGATTTGTTAGCAATTTCAATTGCTTGTTCATCTGAAGAAACGCGGATGATTGGAAGGATTGGGCCGAATGGCTCTTCCCAAGCAACTTTCATTTCTTCTGTTACGTGATCGATTAATGTTGGGTAAATTAAGTTACGCTCACGTTTGTTACCGATAACGATTGTAGCACCTTTTTCAACAGCATCGTCAACTAAACCTTGAACGAAATCAGCAGACTTGTCGTCGATTAATGGAACGATTGTGCTGTCTTGTTCTGGAGATCCAACTGATAGTTCAGCTACTTGCGCTTTTAATAAGCTAACAAGCTCGTCTGCTACGTTTTCGTGTACAAGTACACGTTTAATAGCTGTACAACGTTGACCAGAGTAAGAGAATGCACCGCTTACGATATGGTTTGCAGCATCTTGTAAGTCAGCATCTTCACGAACGATACCAGGATCTTTACCACCAAGTTCTAATACAAGTGGAATCATTGAAGCTTTTTTCGCTAAATGTTTACCTGTGTTTGTACCACCTGTGAACGATACCATATTGATGCCTTCGTGTTCTACTAAGTAGTCACCAATTACAGAACCGCGTCCTGTAGCTACGTTTACAAGACCTTTTGGAAGACCAGCTTTGTGAAGTGCTTCAACCATTTTAATACCACTAATTGCACCTTGAGTTGCTGGTTTGAAAATAACAGCGTTACCCATAATTAATGCTGGTGCAAGTTTTGCAGCAGATAAGTTTACTGGGTAGTTAAATGGTGCGATTGCTAATACAACACCAAGTGGTGCGCGTTGGATGATCGCAAGTTTCGATTTCGTTCCGCCAGGGAAGCTATCGCCCATCATGCTTTCTCCGTGCATATGTAAAGCTTCTTCGATCGTGTAACGAATGAAGTCAGCTGTACGAACAACTTCTTTCTTCGCATCTTTATAGCCTTTACCGACTTCTTTCATAATGATATCGGCAATTTCATCCTGCATATTTACGAGCTCATCAGCCCATTTATATAAGTATTTTGCGCGATCTTGTAGGGAAGCTTCAGCCCATGATTTTTGAGCTTCTTTTGCAGATGCAATTGCTTCATCTACTTCTCCGCGAGTAATTGCTTGTACTTGTCCAATTACTTCGTGTAAGTATGGAGATGGAATTTCGATTGTTTCTCCTGAAGAGCTTTCTCTCCATTCTCCGTCTAAATAAAATTTGTACGTATTGCTAGTTGTCATGATTAGTCCTCCTAAAATAGCAACTTGTAAGAGTGAGTATAAGGTGATTGTAGGGGGTTTGATAACATTTTTCAAATGAAATGTTTGTGAAAACGATTTCTTATTCTTTTTTTATTTTGTATGCCCTTTCTTACAGAACATTCTTTTATTTCAAACTGATTTATTATGTCATGAACCATTTGCATTTTCGTGCATTTTACTTTATGTGTAAAAAAGCAATTGACAGAATACTCAATAAAGTTGTAAGATTATAAATGGAAAATAAATGAAGGGGGTGTGCGTAATGATTGTAATTGTAAATGTAATGAGCTTAGGTCTGTTAAATGGCAGAAAACATTTATATCATTACGCAACCCGTGCGGATATATAGGGCATCTTTGTCTTATAAAAAGCGTACGTTGCGTATATCGTAACGTACGCTTTTTATGCATTCCTGTGCATATCGTCAAGCGGCGGTATGCTTTTTTTTGTTTATTTTCCATATTCCTATATAAAACTTTGGAAGGTGGAAAAATGTGATGAGATTGTATGGGTTACGAAATGTAAATGTAATGGGTTTGGATAGTGGATAAAGAAATGAGAAGTAAACGAGAACGAGAAGGGAGAGGTTACATTGTTATCAGTATTACTAAAGTTAAAGTGGTTTTTTAAAGAGCACTGGAAGAGATATAGTATTGCCATTGGAGCTCTTTTAATTGTGAATATAGTTGAAGTGATTCCCCCGAAAGTGTTAGGGGTTACGATAGATAACATAAAAACAGGAACGTTATCAAACGAAGCTATTATACAGTCTATTCTTATTTTAATAGGGGTTACGATCGTTGGATATGGCCTCACTTTCGTATGGCAACATCAATTGTTTGGCGGTGCATTTGTACTTGAGAAAACGATGCGCTCTAAATTTATGGGTCATTTACTTAAGATGACGCCGACTTTTTATCAAAAAAATCGTACTGGCGACTTAATGGCGAGGGCAACGAATGATTTAAAAGCAATCGCTATGACAGCTGGTTTTGGTATATTAACGCTTGTAGATTCTAGTTTATACATGCTTACGATCGTTTTTATGATGGGATTTACAATTAGTTGGGAGCTTACATTTGCAGCGCTTATCCCGCTTCCAATTATGGCGTATGCGATGAATATATATGGAAAGAAATTGCATGAAAGATTTACCGTTGCGCAAGATGCGTTTGGTGATATGAACGATAAAGTGCTTGAATCAATCGCTGGTGTGCGCGTTATTCGTGCATACGTACAAGAGAATGCAGACGAGGAAAGATTTCATCATTTAGGAGATGACGTCTACGAAAAAAATATGAAGGTAGCGAGAATTGATGCATTATTCCAACCAACTGTGAAAATGCTTGTCGGTCTTAGTTATTTAATCGGTTTAGTGTACGGTGCATACCTTGTGTTCCAGTCAAAGGTGACGCTTGGTGAACTCGTTTCTTTTAACGTGTATTTAGGGATGATGATTTGGCCGATGTTTGCAATTGGTGAATTAATTAATGTCATGCAAAGAGGAAATGCTTCGCTTGACCGTGTGAATGAAACGTTAGCGTATGAGCCAGATGTAAAGAATCCGAAACATCCAAAGCTTGTGCAAGAGCCGGATTATATTCAGTTTGATGATGTGTCTTTCTCATATCCTTCATCAACTGAAGAAAATTTAAAAAAGGTTTCTTTCACATTAAAGCAAGGAGAAACGCTTGGGGTTGTCGGAAAAACAGGAAGTGGGAAAACGACGCTTATACGTCAACTTCTTCGTCAATATCCGCTTGGAGATGGAGATATTGCAGTTTCTGATGTGACATTAGATAAAATAACGAATGAAAATGTACTCGGGTGGATTGGCTATGTACCGCAGGAGCATATTTTGTTCTCAAAAACAGCGCGAGAAAATATTTTATTCGGAAATAGGGAAGCGACTGAAGACGAACTCGAGAAAGCGATTGAAATTGCGGCGTTTAAAAAGGATTTAGAGTTTTTACCAGAAGGGTTAGAAACGCTCGTTGGAGAGAAAGGTGTTTCTTTATCAGGAGGGCAAAAACAAAGGATCTCGATTGCACGAGCTGTTATTCAAAATCCAGAAATTTTAATTTTGGATGATTCTTTATCAGCTGTAGATGCTCGTACGGAAGCAGCGATCATTGAAAATATAAGAACAGAAAGAAGCGGAAAGACGACGATTATTACGACGCATCGTTTATCTGCAGTGCAACATGCGGATTGGATTCTCGTTATGGACGAAGGTGAAGTAATGGAAGAAGGTACACATGCTCAGCTTATCCAAAAGGGAGGCTGGTATGCTGAACAGTTTGAAAGACAACAAGGTGAAAGTGAAAGTGCGGATAGTGGGGTGAAAATATGAGCGTTTCAAAACGATTGTTTCAATACGCGATGAAAGTGAAAGGGACGATTTTTGCAGCGATGCTGATGTTATTTATTTTCGTCATCGCAGAGCTTGCTGGTCCTTTCGTCGCTAAAACGATGATTGACGATCATATCGTCGGGATAGAGAAACCTTGGTATGAAACAGAACAGAGTGAAGATGCTGTTTCGTATAATGGGGCTTTTTATAAGCGAAGTGATCGCTTTGAACAAGGCGAGAAAAAAGGAAAAGAAGTACGCGTGATGCAAGTCGGTTTTCAATATTATTTTGTACCGAATAAAGTAAATGCGGAAGGATCACGTACTGTAAAAGGGGATATGATTACCGTTCAAAATGGTAAGGCGGTGCAAGTGTATAAAGCGAAAGCATTAACAAAGGAAGAAGTATTTGCATTTTATAAGCCAGAAATAAACCGTCTATTATTACTTGGTGGTGGCTATTTCGCTTTATTAGTAGTCGTATCATTATTTGCATACGGAAAGCAGTTCTTTTTGCAGAAGGCAGCGAACAAAATTATTCAAATTATGAGGGAAGATGTTTTTTCTCATATTCAAACGTTGCCGATTCGGTACTTTGATCATTTACCGGCGGGGAAAATTGTTTCGCGCGTGACGAATGATACAGAGGCCATTCGTGATTTATATGTAACGGTGCTGGCAACATTCGTTTCTAGTATCATCTATATTATTGGGATATTCGCTGCGCTATTTTTACTAGATGTGAAGCTCGCTTCATTATGTTTATTAATTATCCCAATTTTAATTGTTTGGGCGATTCTTTATAGAAAATATGCGTCTGTATATAATCATAAAATGCGCTCTCGTTTATCTGATATTAATGGAACGGTGAATGAATCCATTCAAGGGATGCCGATTATTCAAGCGTTCCGTCAAGAGCGTGAAACGAAAAAAGAGTTTGAAGAATTAAATGGCGATTATTTTAAGTATCAAAATAAAATTTTAAATTTAAATGCAGCAACTTCACACAATTTGGTATCCGTATTAAGAAATATCGCTTTCACAGGAGTGATTTGGTATTTTGGCGGTGCGTCATTAAGTGCTACAGGTATTATTTCACTTGGGGTACTGTATGCGTTCGTCGATTATTTAACACGATTATTCTCGCCAATTACGAATATGGTGAATCAGCTTGCAAACTTAGAGCAAGCGCGCGTTGCATCAGAACGTGTCTTTGAATTGTTAGAGGAAAAAGGGGAAGCGGTAGAAGAAGAACGTATGCCTCGTTTAAAAGGAAATGTGAAATTTGATAATGTATCATTTTCTTATAATGGAAAAGATGAAGTGTTAAAAAATATTTCTTTTGAAGCGAAACAAGGCGAGACAGTGGCACTTGTCGGTCATACTGGATCAGGAAAAAGTTCTATTATGAATGTACTCTTTCAATTTTATGAGTTTGAAAAAGGAAAGCTTACGATTGATGGTCATGATGTAAGAGAAATGCCGAAACAAGCAACTCGTGAGCATATGGGAATCGTATTGCAAGACCCGTTTCTTTTTAGCGGGACGGTCGCTTCCAATGTAAGCTTAGAGAACGAAAAAATTTCAAAAGAGCGTATTGTAAAGGCGTTACGTGATGTTGGTGCTGAAAGATTTGCAAACAATATAAATGAAGAAATTACAGAAAAGGGAAGTACGCTTTCCACTGGAGAACGTCAGCTTATTTCGTTTGCTAGGGCGCTTGCTTTTGATCCAGCTATCTTAATTTTAGATGAAGCAACGTCTAGTATTGATACAGAAACAGAGGCGATGATTCAACAGGCATTGGAAGTTGTAAAAAAAGGAAGAACGACATTTATTATTGCTCATCGTCTTTCAACGATTAAAAGCGCAGATCAAATTATTGTGCTCGATAGAGGAACCATTTTAGAAAAAGGCTCTCATGATGAACTCATGAAAAAGCGCGGGCGTTATTATGATATGTATAAAACGCAAATGGAAGGAAACCAGAGCGCTTAATGCGGGGAAGAACTTGCGATTGTTGCAAGTTCTTTTTTGTTGGCAAAATATCGGCGATAAAGGTACATAATAAGAAGTATTATTTTACCTTTCCTACAATTAATGCTATATTAAAAAATGTTACTTATTTTTTGTATGTGGCGTTATTTTTCCCTTTTGTTTGATTATGAAGAAAAAGGATAAACTAAATAAGAACATTTTCATTGAAAAATTGTTCAAGATTGCATACAATCAATATAGTTTTTAAATTCCTATCAGAATACTTGGAGGATTACAATCATGAAGAAATTATTTTCAGTGCTTGCAGTAACTACATTAGCGATCGGGATTGTAGCCGGCTGCGGTAAAGAAGAGAAAAAAGATACAGCTAGTCAAGACGCGTTACAAAAGATTAAACAAAGCGGTGAACTTGTAATTGGTACAGAAGGTACATATCCACCATTTACGTTCCACGATTCAAGCAATAAATTAACTGGATTTGACGTTGAATTATCGGAAGAAGTTGCAAAACGTTTAGGTGTAAAACCTGTATTTAAAGAAACACAATGGGATAGCTTACTTGCTGGTCTTGATGCAAAACGTTTCGATATGGTTGCAAACGAAGTTGGTATTCGTGAAGATCGTCAAAAGAAATACGATTTCTCTAAGCCATACGTTTCATCTTCAGCGGCATTAGTTATTGCAAAAGATAAAGATAAGCCTGCTACATTTGCTGATGTAAAAGGACTAAAAGGAGCACAATCTTTAACGAGTAACTATGCAGATATCGCTAAGAAAAATGGTGCGGAAATTATTGGTGTAGAAGGATTTAGCCAAGCAGCAGAATTATTAGCTTCAGGACGCGTTGATTTTACAATTAATGATAAGTTATCAGTATTAAATTATTTAGAAACGAAAAAAGATGCGAAAATTAAAATTGTAGATACTGAAAAAGAAGCTTCAGAAAGTGGATTCTTATTCCGTAAAGGTAGCGATAAGCTTGTACAAGAAGTAGATAAAGCGTTAGAAGATATGAAAAAAGACGGTACGTATGACAAAATAACGAAAAAATGGTTCGGTGAAAATGTATCTAAGTAGTGCATTGGTTTCAGATCGATTGTCTACTTGGATAGATATTATGCAGACTTCCTTCATGCCTATGCTGAAGGAAGCTGTTTTTACAACAATTCCATTAACGCTTATTACATTTATTATCGGGATTATACTGGCAACGTTAACAGCGCTCGCACGTATTTCTGGTAGTCGTATTTTACAATGGATTGCTCGTATCTATGTATCTATCATTCGCGGAACGCCACTTCTTGTACAATTATTTATTATTTTCTATGGACTTCCAACTCTTAATATTGAAGTTGAGCCATATACAGCAGCAGTTGTTGGATTTTCATTAAATGTCGGTGCATATGCATCGGAAATTATTCGTGCTTCTATCCTTTCCATTCCGAAAGGGCAGTGGGAAGCAGCTTACACAATTGGGATGACATACCCGCAAGCGTTAAAACGTGTTATTTTACCACAAGCAACGCGTGTATCAATCCCGCCGCTTTCGAATACATTTATTAGCTTAGTGAAGGATACTTCATTAGCATCGTTAATTTTAGTAACAGAAATGTTCCGAAAAGCGCAGGAAATTGCGGCAATGAACTATGAGTTTTTAATTGTTTATTTCGAAGCAGGTCTTATTTATTGGGTTATTTGTTTCTTATTATCAATCGTACAACAGATGTTAGAAAAGCGTTCAGAACGCTATACGTTAAAATAATCCTTTTACAAAAGGAGTTTTTGTTTTTATGATTTCAATTCAGCACTTACAAAAAAGTTTCGGAGATAATACCGTACTAAAGCATATAGATTTATCAGTTGAGAAGGGCGAGGTTGTTGTTATTATTGGGCCGTCTGGATCTGGTAAAACGACATTCTTGCGTTGTCTCAACGTACTAGAAACACCGGATGCTGGTAATATTAGCATCGGTAATAAAGAGCTTAATTTCGCTCAAAAAGTATCGAAGAAAGATATTGTAAATCTTCGTACACAAACAGGTATGGTCTTCCAGCACCATAACTTATTCCCTCATTTAACAGCACTTCAGAATGTAATGGAAGGGCTCATTACAGTGAAAAAAGTAGGGAAAGAAGAAGCAAAGAAAAAAGCAAACTATTTCCTTGAAAAAGTTGGTTTAGCAGATAAAGTGGATTTATATCCATTCCAATTATCAGGTGGACAACAACAGCGCGTTGGAATTGCGCGTGCGCTTGCGATGGAGCCAGAAGTGTTACTATTTGATGAGCCGACTTCAGCGCTTGATCCTGAACTCGTTCAAGAAGTTTTGAAAGTAATGAAAGAACTTGCTAAAGAAGGCATGACGATGGTTATTGTAACGCACGAAATGCGTTTTGCACATCAAATTGCCAACCGTGTTATTTTCATGGATGGTGGTGTCGTTGTCGAACAAGGTACACCAGAAGAAGTATTTACAAATCCAAAAGAAGAACGTACGAAGAAGTTTTTACAAATGTTGCAATAAATTAAGGAAGGTCTCAAGGCATATGCCTTGAGACCTTTTTGCCATATATATTTATTTGTGGAATCCGCCAAGGCTTTGCTCAGCCATTGCAACTAGACGTTTTGTAATTTCTCCACCAACTGAACCGTTAGCGCGAGCCGTAGAATCTGCTCCTAATTGTACACCAAATTCTTGAGCGATTTCGTACTTCATTTGATCGATTGCAGCTGTTGCACCTGGTACTACTAATTGATTTGAAGAATTTTGGTTTGCCATAGGAATATATCCTCCTTAGAGTTATAAAAATTTTTTTTGGTTGGACTAGCTGGAGTTGAACCAGATTATCGCCCCGGTTGGCGCTAATCCATCGGTAATTAAGTTTGTACTCATAGTATGGATGTTACCTAGAAAGATATACAAAATAATAATTTGTAAATTTTGTCAAAAAAACGTATTGATTTCGTAAATTATGAAATAAGAGTAATCGTTGTATTTTTAAGAAAACAGGCCAAACTAAGGAGGATATTAAATATAATTTTCTCATTGTAGCCTGCTACTTGTAGGCTAATTATTAGCTTCTTATTTATGATTTATTGAAATGAAATCGGTAGCGACTTCATAGTTCTATTTTTAAGTAGGGATGGAGTGACCGCTCCTATGCATGGGTAGGTGCTCTCTTCAATCTAAAAAAGAGAGGCTTTAAACGATAACGTATGGAGGAATCATGATGGGGATTTGCCCGCTTTGCAACGCATTAGAATCACAAACATATTCTTGTCAAAATTGCCAAAGTATACTCCAAGATTATGGGAAGTCTGTAGATTACATAGACGATTATAGTGCCTATATGGATCAAGAATTATTAAGTGCAGTAGATGGTTTAACGCATAATAATTCAAATGAATATTGCAATCATATTTTTTATTGCGGAGTATGTAACGTGGAAACTGAGGTGGTAGTGAAACTTGTGTAAATAGAAAACTTCCACCTTATTATCTAGGTGGAAGTTTTTGTTTTTGTATTTGTGAGTGAATCATAGGAGAAGGGATATGTTCGGTGTTTGATGAAGTCCCTGATTTTATTTGAGACATTTTTTCTTTTGTATCACGTAAAGAATGTTCAGTTAAGTAGACGGCATATTCGTAAAATAATTGGCGCGTCATTTCACTTTGTTCTTTTAATTTTTCATCTTGGAATACAGTTCGCCCAGGTTTAGAGTTAGCTTCAAAGAGCCACGGATTTTCCTTTGTGTCTAAACCGATATCAAAACCGATTTCTCCAATATTTCCGGTTACTTGTTCATCGAGCGCGTAACTTATTTGTAAGGCAGTATGTTTTAATTTATTTTCAATTTGAACTTGTTTCGTTGAATCTGGAAAAAGCTCTTGTAGCAATTTTGTATCACCGCCGCTATTTACGTGCGTTGTTAAACTGCCTTTGCCGGCGATTTTGGCGACGATTGCACTAACTATCCAATTACCGAAATGGTTTTTATTTGTATGAATGCGGAAATCAACAGGTTGCCCATCGAAGCGAAGTAATGAAATACCTTGCTGTACGATAAACTTTTTTAAATCATGTCCTTTTAATACGTGGTTTAGAAGAGTTTCTAATGATTGATACTTTCTCAGTTTATTTTTTTCATTTTCGCGATAACGACAGTAGTAGCAATTCTCTGTTTGAGAATAAAATATTTGATGAATATTTCTACCAAAGCTCCCGTGTATTGGTTTCATGTACACAGATTTATACGTGCCAAGAAACCGTTCTACTTGTTCAAAATGCTGAAATGCTTCTGTGTTTGGTAATAAGTGTCTAATTGATTCGTCTTTTATAAGAAGTTGATGAACGTCCCATTTATTGAAAAATCCTGGGTTAAACCATGGAATGGAGTAGTCATGTTCTAACTTTCTTTTTGCTCTGACGATCGGTTTGTAATTTTCTGCTTGTCGATTCGGTAATCGATCGTAAATAACATTTGGTAAAGGGACCTTTTTCTTTATCCATTGTTTCTCTTGAAAGAAATATCCTTCAATCGTTTCTTCTTCCCAGTTTATATGCTGAACGCCAAAGACGAATACGAACGGTCGTAATGAGAATGGTGGTGTTAACAACTCACTGAGAGCAATTGAACGATTTCCTAAAGGGTTAGAAGAATCATCGTTAAAGCCAGTTGTAAAAATGCCGATTAATGGTCCGAAAATAATTGTTTGGTTTTGTGTGAATGCATGAATAGTAGTGGATTGAGGTAGTAAAAGTTTTTCGGCAATATGTTTTCCGATAATAATTTCGCGAGTAAAGGAATAATGAATTTTCACCTCTTCACTTGCAATGTGACGTATACCGAAGGAGAGGGATGTAATAGGTGGCGTAATAGAAAAAACGTAAGGTAAAGTAATACTATTTGGATGTTCATCTGAAATGTTTAATGTATATATATGTTCTTTCAAAATAGGTTTACCTCCTTTCATTATGGTGTAAAGCGACTGAATTTAAGTGGTCCGTGAAATATCTTTTCAGCTAATGAATCACTATGACGAATGTATTGTTCGTAAGGGGGAATTGTGTTGACATACATAAGCCAAATTGCGCCTTTTTGATCCATAATTGTGGAAAGTTCTAGTTCAAATAACGAAGAATAAGACTGATCTAGTGTTTGGAATACTTCATTTACAATGTCGTGTAAAGCATCTTGCAATAGTTGCACACCCGTACTAGATAGTACGTATTTAATTTTTGAAAATGAATGTAATGAATCATCGTCCGTTGTTGAGGGTAAAAGTTGATTAGGAAATGAGCTTTTTTGTATAAATTGACCTATAACATTCCAGGTTTGTTCTTTGTTTTTTTGCAAAATGGTTCGAATGTGGAGTGGATATGTTAATTGGTTTGGTGGTTGTAGCATAGTGTGTGCTATGTAACGGGATGAACGTATGTTAGATTTACACCAAGATATAAATTCGTCTGTCCGTTTGTTTGTAATAGAAGTATGGTATTTTTCATTTACTGTATCGATATGAAACGTTTTATTTTTGTAAGCAATTCGATATAAGTTATCCTTAGAATGTATATTAGTGGGGCGTATAATAATATCTTTAGTTTTTAACAACAGTTTGAAAATGTTTTGTATCGTTGCAATTTCAAATTTTGGTATATAAGGAGACAGTTTTTTATTAGTGAGAAATAAATCATGTAGTTCACTTAAATTAATAAGTGTGTTATTTAAAAAGGTAGTGGAAGGACGATTGTGCAAAGAGTGAATAATTGATTTTGCTTTTTCAAAGTCTGTTTCCTCGTGAAAAGAATAACGATCATATATATAAGAAGGAATAGGGAATGTTTGCTCTTTCCATTTTCCTGTATCTGTATCGTAAATAAGACCAGAAATAAGGTCTGTTTTAGAATCAATACAAAATGGCGTAAACTGGGCAACGACATTATGATAAAGCCGAGCGCGTTTAGCGATTTCGGTGTAATACGTTTGTTCGTAATGAAGTTTAGAAGCTAAAAGACCGAGAACCAACGAAATCACTCCTTTACTACTATTTGCATAATAGGCGAAGCTATATATTGCAAATACGTTTTTATACCATTATACTTTTGTCCGTATGATGATATGCTATAGTTTTGGAGAAGTGAAAGGTTGATTGTAATGAATATATGGTTAAATATGTTAACGACGACAGGACTCGGAGCAATTATTGGGGGATATACGAATCATTTAGCGATAAAAATGTTATTTCGTCCTCATCGTCCTATTTATATCGGAAAGTTTCAAGTTCCATTTACACCAGGGTTAATTCCGAAGCGTCGTGATGAACTTGCTGTTCAATTAGGAAATATGGTTGTAGAACATTTGTTAACACCAGAAGGAATTGGAAAAAAGCTAACAAATGAAGAGTTTCAAAAAGGTTTAATTCACTGGGCGCAAGTGGAAGTGGATAAAGTAATTACGAATGAACAATCACTGCGACATATGTTAGAAAAATGGAATGTAGCGCATGTAGAAGAAGAAGCGACTCGAAAAATCGAACATGTTATTACAGAAAAAATTCATGCATTTTTAGCAGAGTATTATACATATACATGGGAACAGGCTTTACCTCATTCTGTAAATGAAAAAGTAGAGAATGCGATTCCGAATGT
Source organism: Bacillus sp. GW823-FHT06A10 (assembly GCF_058795375.1). Taxonomy (NCBI): domain Bacteria; kingdom Bacillati; phylum Bacillota; class Bacilli; order Caryophanales; family Bacillaceae; genus Bacillus; species Bacillus sp. GW823-FHT06A10. The sequence continues at coordinate 132,642 of NZ_JBXAHT010000001.1, forward strand.
CTCGGCGTTTATTTTAGAGCGAGGAATTAGCTTTTTTGAAAGTGAAGAAGGGAAAGCACGTCTTTCAAAAATGATTGATGATTTCTTTGCTTCTCGCGGAACGCTACTTAACTTAGTCGGAATGTTTTTAGGAAATGTAAGTGTAGTGGATCGTGTGCAGCCAGAAGTTATTAAGTTTTTAGGTCAAGATGGTACAAAGCAGCTTTTAACTGACGTACTGCAAAAAGAGTGGGAAAAGTTAAAAGGAAGAGATGTAAAAGAATTAGAAGCATTTGTAGAGAAAGAAATGATTGTAAGCTCCGTGCTGTCAGCAGTTAAAGTAGAGGAAACAGTGAGTAAGTTTTTAAATCAATCTGTTCAGCAAGTATGTGAGCCGGTTCGAGAAACAATTATTGAAAAAGTGGTTCCGAGTGCAGTAAAGAAAGGCTTGAAGTGGGGAACAGAAAACGTAGAGAGTATACTAAATAATCTACACCTTGCGGAAATTGTTCAGCAAGAAGTGTCTACATTCTCAACAGAAAGATTAGAAGACTTAGTTCTGTCTATTACGAAAAACGAATTGAAAATGATTACGTATTTAGGAGCATTATTAGGTGGAATGATCGGTCTCATGCAAGGATTGTTACTATTGTTTCTTAGATAATAAGGTGAGTACATAGAAATAAAAGTGAAATTTCTTCACATCTCTTGCATAGTTTGATATGGTAAGAAGAGGTGCGTATGTAAATGCACTGAAAAGGCAGTGCGTATGAAAAGCGCTAGCCTTCTAAAGGAGGAAAAATAAAATGACAAAGAACATTCATGATGTTGCATATGAATTACAAAAAGCAATCGCTGAAAACGAAGACTTCAAAACTTTAAAAGAGAGCTACGCAGCAGTTCAAGCTGACACAGCTTCAAAGAATTTATTCGATGAGTTCCGTACAATGCAACTTAGCCTACAACAAAAAATGATGCAAGGCCAAGAAATCACTGAAGAAGACAACCAACAAGCACAAGAAGTTGTAGCTCGCATTCAACAAGATGCTAAAATTACAAAATTAATGGAAACTGAGCAACGCCTAAACGTTGTAATCGGTGACGTTAACAAAATTATCATGAAGCCACTTGAAGAATTATATAGCGCGCAACAACAAGCTTAATAGTGGAAGACGCTCCTAGTTTAGGAGCGTCTTTTTTGTTGTAGAAAAAGGCTTATATTTGGAATAAGGGGAACTGTACGTTTTATATTATATATCCGAATAATTCATGTTCGGTAAAGCGTAATCAATTTTTGATGAAATATGAATAAACTTTCATTAGTATTAACTAAGGTTTTTCTTTAAAATTACATATTAGGACAAGGAGGAAGGTGAACTGTGAGGCGTTGTATCGAGTTATATCACTTTAAATATGAAATATCATTAAAAAAGTTGGTACATGTGATGATGGAAAGTGATTTTTTATCAAAATTCTCAGCTATTAGGAATTTTACTTATAAATGAGTCTGAAATTAGGATAAATAATATTAGTATTACAACTAACAAAGTAGAGATTTATTGAATGAATGATAAATTCTATCTAACAAATGTGAATGATAATGTGAAAGTTATTCTATATTAGAGGATAACTATATTTTTTGTGCTTATAACCGTTAAATGAAATGTGTATGCTTTAATTTATGATTACAAAATGTGGAAAATGGAGTTATTGCTGTAGTTAAAAAGGAGTTTTGTACAAAAGTGATTCGAGTATTTAAGTATGAATATCAATTGATTGTAACGTTACTATCGCTTAGTTTATTTAGTTATTTTGCAATCGAAATTATGTTATATCCTAGGATAGGGATTGAGATAGAGCATCAAGAAAATCATTTGGTGATTAATAATATTGTGAAAAATAGCTGGGCAGCAGAACAAGATCTAGCAGTCGGGGATATTATTGAAAAAATAGATGGGATTCTCCCTGATGATAACTCTAATATTTCATTATATGGTGCTACTGAAAGGGTAAAGAAAATTACAATGAAGAAAGGGGGAACAATAGAAGAATATAAAGTAGAGTATAATCCGTACGATAAGCAATTGGTTTATCATCTTTTTTTACCAACTGTGTTTTATCTAACGTGTTTTTTTGTGGCTACATATATTTTAATACGTGCTCCATACTTGAATGCAGGAACGAAAGATTTAATCTATTTTCTGCATTGTTTAGGAATGAGTTACATTAGTATTATGGCGGGGTTACGAAAAGATTCAATAGCGTATATTGTAGTTGCTATTTCTTTAACGTACTCAGTTGTCTTTTTTATAAAATTTATGGACATGTTTACGAAAAACTTGAAGATAAGGTTTATAACAAAAACAAAATTAATCTACATAAATATAATAGCGTTTATTTTAGTTTGTTTAACCATTTTTATTTATTTAAAATATAATGATTTATCGACGAGTTATATTATATTGTTAAGTTCTGTTTTGTTTTTATTAACAGTATATGTATTGTTTAGATTTTATTTTAAAAGTAGAAAAAGTTATTATTTTAAGTTTATAAGAGTTATTATTATGAGCACAATCATATCAGCCATGCCATTTATATTCTTATTTTTAATTCCTAATTTGATAAATTACAAAGAAATAATAAGTGTCGAGACGACAGCGATCTTTTTTTTATTGGTTCCAATTTGTATTTTTTATATGATTATTGAAGGGAAAATATTTGATTATAATTTTGTTATTCATAGAGTTCAATATTATGCTTTACTGTCGATATGTCTAACGGGTTTCATCGTTATACTAGGGATTTTAATTTTCCACAATACTAGCGATAACATATTAGATGTTATTCGATTTGCTGGTATCTTGTTTGTTTCGTTAATGCTTTCTTGCTTTATAAAGGATTATTTGGATTTTAAATTAAGGAAAAAATTATATCATTCTCAGAAAAATTATCAGTTTAGTTTACATAGATTTTTACATCAGGCAAAAAATGAATATAAGTTTTCAAACTTAATTGTTAGCATAAAGAGAGAAATCAATGATGTATTAAGAATAGAAGAAATATGCTGTATTGAAGTGAGTAAAGGGGATAATTCGCTCCAAATTATTGGGGATGGATATGTTTCTGAAGATGTGCTAAAGCAATTGAATGGATATCAGTTAGAGACATATACTGTTGGTTCCATTATACAATTAGAAGATCATTTTGTGTTTGTTTTGTCCATTTCAGCAAAAACAATGATTATATTGTTATGTAAATCTAATAATAGGAGAGGTTTGAACATTCAAGAAATTGGATGGTTAGAGACATTGTGTAGTTATGCTGATTTATTATTAGAATGCTCATATCAAGTGGAAGAATTAGTGAATCAGTTGCAAACGATAAATGAACCGAAACAGCCTCCAATTTGGCTTTCAAAGTTACTATTTAATTTATCTGAAAAAGAGCGGACAAATTTGGCGAGTGATATTCATGATGGTGTATTACAAGACCAAATACGCTTGTCTAGGAAATTAGAGGAATATCATAAAGATATTCCAGATGTCGATATGAAAAAAATAATTAACGAAGTGTATGAAGATGTCTTAGATCATATTTATGTCATTCGTGAAACATGTAATAACTTACGTCCTCCATTTTTATATGAATTAGGTTTGAAAAAAGCATTATTAGATTTATTTAAACAAGTAAATCTTAAAGCTACATTTTTCTTCTATTATGAAATTCAAGATAATATTATTCTACCTAATGTAGAATATGAACAAGCAATTTATAGAATTATTCAGGAGTTATTAAATAATGCACTAAAGCATTCAAAAGCTTCTAAAGTTACAATTCGATTATATGAGCAAAATGGATATTTGAATTTAACTTATGATGATGATGGGATAGGAATGGGGATAGATTTAGACGAGTTAAATCATTCTTATAGTAGTTTAGGTTTATCCGGGATTGTAGCTAGAATTCATAGTTTAGGTGGAGAAATGTCAATAGATTCAAAGGTGAATAATGGATTAAAGATTAAAGTTAGTATGAAAATTGATTAATTGATTCAATCTTTAGATGTGGAAGGGATGAAAAAATGATTTCTGTTCTTGTTGTAGATGATCACGTTGCAGTTGGCCTAGGGACTAAAGCATTAATTGAAAGATATGATGATATAGAGGCTGATGTTTTCCATGATAGTGAAGAAATAAGAGAAGTTATGCATAATAAACAGTATGATGTATATTTAATAGATTTACAAATGCCAAAAATAAATGGTTTAGAGCTTTCTAAATATATACTTAGTGTGCAACCAGAAGCAGCTATTCTTATTTTTACAGGATTTGATGTGCTTGCACATTATAATTTATTAATAGATAACGGAGTACTTGGTGTATTAAGTAAAACTTCTTCTGAGAAAGAAGTGGTAAACGCAATCCGCCATGCAGTGAAAAAAGAAGTAGTTCTTTCTCATCAACTTGTAAGACAGTTAAGGATAGTAGAAAATGCATCTAATATAAATGTAGAAGGCGAAATGAAAAATATAATTTCTTTAAATGATGAAGAGAAGATGATTCTAGTTGAAGTTGGTAAAGGAAAAACAAATAGAGAGCTTGCCGAAATATTAAACTTAAGTCAAAGATCGGTAGAATATAAATTGACCGACATATTTCATAAGTTACAAGTTTCATCAAGAATGGAAGCAGTACAAAAGGCGAAAGAACTATGGTTTATTCCAACTATAAATTTTTAATGTAGCTCTTTATTAAGTTGCGGTATTCACGCAAGAAAAATGCGTGAATACGAGAGGAATGTTCGGTGATATAAATGGAAGAATATAGTATAGTTACATTAAAGGCAAAATAAACTCGCGAGGACTAACAGCTTAATATATTGCCTTTTATTAGGATGTATAGTCGTATTCAAGTATATACTAATTAATAACAATCAATATAAATAGAATTATTTGAAAGACAGTCAATTATTTAAGACACGGTAAAAAATTGCTGTAATAAGTTATTAGTATTGCATTGTTAAAAGAGTAATTTAGGGTTGAGTTACTCCAATTGATAAAAATCCTATACTTTGTCAATATAGTGATTTTATCGTCCATTATTTGTTGTTATTTTGCGTTTGTTGTTTTTGCTTGGGCCTCCTTTAAGGAGGCCTTTTTTTATAGGAAACGGATGAAGTGCATCCTTACACATAATAAAGTCTCTTTAAAATTTCCATATGTTGGTGAATGTTTTAAAGAGGAATGTATGATCTAACATGTATTATCACTTACTGAAATACTCAGTTTTAATGTTTTTTTCCTTCAAAAACTCTTCAATTTCTTTTTGCTTCCTACCATTAACTTTCTCAAAGCGTTTTGTAAAAGAAAAATCAGTTTTGAATAAGTTACCATCTTGGGCGAGTTTGTCTAATTCTTGATCTAGTTCTACTGAAAGTGCTGTAGATGATGAAATAAATTCATATATTTCTTTTGAAGGCTTTTTGTAATCATCGGGGATCGTATTGTTGCTAATAAAATTATGGAAGTTCGCGTCGTTTTGTTGTGCTAAATCTACTAGTTGTTTTAATTTCTCTCGGTCAGATTTCGTGGCATTCTCATCAGACATGGCTGATGAAAGTGGAACGATATTTTCGTCTAACTCTTCGCTATAATTTAAATAACTTTTTATATTTTGTTTCATTTCGTCTTCACTAATATTTTCATTTTTCTTTGAGGAACTAAATATATTTTCTGGAACTTTAATAGCAACATCTTTAATAGATTGTACATCGTTTTCTTCCTTAGGTTGTGCACTGTTTGAACAAGCTGATAGAAATAAAAGAGTAAGTAGCATGAGTGAATATAAAGTATATTTCTTCATTTTAATCTCCTTTTACATTCATTAGTGTCTTTGTAAAATAGCAATATTCCATTTCAAATACTTTACTAAAAGTGCATATAGATGTTTTACCATTTGATAAGATATGATGGATATGAGTAAACCGACGCAAAAAGCGATGAACACATTATAAACATCGGAATAACTAATTTGATGAAACCCTTTAAAGAATCCTAATCCTATTAATAAAATAGGCGAAATAATTAATACTGGCGTGGCAATGATAAGTGCTAGAAGAATCGGTAATAAAAAGAGTAGTACGAAAAAGGCGATAATGATACATATAAAGTTTAAAATACTTAAGCTCATAACAGAAAACAGTGCTGTCATAATATTTTTTAGGCTGCGCCTATTGTCAGCGTTACTTATTACATATGAAATATTAAGTTCTTTAGCGATAGTTTTAGGGTTTCCTAGCTTTTTAGAAATTTCCTCTTCAGATATTCCATCTTGTTTACCACTAATAAAATGAGTTTCGTACTCCGAGATAATATCCTCTTTTTCTAAATTAGGCATATTCCGTAGGGAAGAACTAAGTTGCTCTAAAAATTCATTTTTGTTCATAACAATCACTTTCCTTTATAAAATGATGAATTATGGCTGAAAATCCTATCTTTTTTCTAAACAGCACACTCAATCTATATCTACTTTTTGAAAGGAGATATACTAATTGTGAATAAAATTCCAAATGATGGGTATTCCATTATTTACAAATATATCACTTACTATTATTCTTTGCAAGGTACTATAAATTTGTTAATAATGTGAATAGGTGGAAGTATTTTTGTACATTTTTAGAAGAGATATAAAAATGTTATTTTAAGATAAACAAAAGGTTGTAAGCGTATTCTTTAAATCTTGTCAAAATAATGTCGAATTCATATTGTTGGAAAAATAATGCATTTGTAATATAATGATAAATGATACTTCACCAGCTTAATTAACTAGGTGAAATTAAAATCTTTATTACACACATTATGAAATAAAGGGATGATTAGTTTTGAGTACAGGTGTAAAAGCAAACGACGTGAAGACAAAAACAAAAGGAGCAGATCTTGTTGTTGATTGTTTAATTAAACAAGGTGTTACACATGTTTTCGGTATTCCAGGAGCAAAGATTGACTCTGTATTTGATGTATTGCAAGAAAGAGGACCAGAGTTAATCGTTTGTCGTCATGAACAAAATGCAGCATTTATGGCAGCTGCTATTGGTAGATTAACAGGGAAACCGGGCGTATGTCTTGTAACTTCAGGACCAGGGACATCAAATTTAGCGACAGGTCTTGTTACTGCGAATGCGGAGAGTGATCCCGTTGTTGCTTTAGCTGGTGCAGTACCGCGTACGGATCGATTAAAACGTACGCATCAATCTATGGATAATGCTGCACTATTCGAACCAATCACAAAATATAGCGTAGAAGTAGAGCATCCTGATAATGTGCCAGAAGCACTTAGTAATGCATTTCGAAGTGCGACTTCCACAAATCCGGGAGCTACTTTAGTAAGTCTTCCGCAAGACGTTATGACTGCGGAAACAACTGTAGAGTCTATCGGTGCGCTTTCTAAGCCACAGCTTGGAATCGCTCCCACACATGATATTACATATGTAGTAGAAAAAATAAAATCAGCGAAATTACCAGTTATTCTACTTGGTATGAGAGCGAGCACAAATGAAGTGACGAAAGCTGTTCGTAAATTAATTGCGGATACAGAACTTCCTGTTGTTGAAACATATCAAGCAGCTGGTGCGATTTCACGTGAGTTAGAAGATCATTTCTTCGGCCGCGTTGGATTATTCCGTAACCAACCAGGTGATATTTTACTAGAAGAAGCAGACCTTGTTATTTCTATCGGTTATGATCCAATCGAGTATGATCCAAAATTCTGGAATAAACTTGGCGACAGAACGATTATTCATCTTGACGACCATCAAGCAGATATCGACCATGATTACCAACCAGAGCGTGAATTAATTGGTGATATTGCCTTAACGGTAAATAGCATCGCGGAGAAATTACCGAAACTTGTATTAAGTACGAAATCAGAAGCGGTATTAGAACGATTACGCGCGAAATTATCAGAACAAGCAGAAGTTCCGAACCGTGCTTCGGAGGGTGTTACGCATCCACTTCAAGTGATTCGTACACTTCGTTCTTTAATTAGTGACGATACAACTGTTACATGTGACATCGGTTCCCATTCTATTTGGATGGCGAGATGTTTCCGTTCTTATGAACCACGTAGATTATTATTTAGTAACGGTATGCAAACGTTAGGTGTTGCACTTCCTTGGGCAATCGCAGCTACTTTAGTAGAACCAGGTAAAAAAGTAGTTTCCGTATCAGGTGACGGTGGTTTCTTATTCTCAGCGATGGAGTTAGAAACGGCGGTACGTTTAAATTCTCCAATCGTCCATCTTGTTTGGAGAGACGGCACATATGATATGGTTGCATTCCAACAAATGATGAAATACGGTAGAACATCAGCTACAGAGTTTGGTGATGTTGATCTTGTGAAATATGCGGAAAGTTTCGGAGCGTTAGGTCTTCGTGTTAACACGCCTGATGAATTAGAAGGGGTATTAAAAGAAGCATTAGCAGCAGATGGTCCTGTCATTATTGATATTCCAATTGACTATCGTGACAATATTAAATTAAGCGAAAAATTATTACCAAACCAATTAAACTAATGGAGGCAGATTTGAGATGACTGTTGCGCAATTAATTGATATTGATGCAAAAAAAACGAAAACGAGTAATGAAGTATATCAAACATCTACAATGCTTGCGCTATTAGATGGTATATATGATGGTGTGATTAGCTTTGAAGATTTGAAAAAACATGGTGATTTTGGCATCGGCACATTTGATCAATTAGATGGTGAAATGATTGCATTTGATAATGAATTTTATCATTTACGTTCAGACGGTTCAGCGGAAAAAGTAGAGCCAGAAGAAACAACGCCATTTGCGACTGTAACGTTTTTTGAAAAAGAAATGAGTTATACGGTAGAGCATCCGATGAATCGTGAAGAAGTTGAAGCGTTATTACATGAATTAATGCCAAGTAAAAACTTATTTTACGGTATTCGAATGGACGGTACGTTCCGTGAAGTAAGAACGAGAACTGTTCCAAGACAAGAAAAACCGTATACACCGCTCGTTGAAGTGACGAAATCACAACCAATCTTTTCATTTGAAAATACAGAAGGTACGCTTGCTGGATTTTGGACACCAGATTATGCGCAAGGTATTGGTGTAGCTGGATTCCACTTACATTATATTGATGATGAAAGAAGCGGAGGTGGACATGTTTTCGACTATGTTATAGAAAACTGTACGATCCAAATTTGTCAAAAAGCTCATATGCATTTAGCACTTCCAGAAACAGCTGATTTTATGGCGGCTGAATTATCAAGAGAAAACTTAGAGGATAATATTGCAACTGCGGAAGGTGCAGAGTAAAAAGGGAAGCCAATTCGGCTTCTCTTTTATTTTGAGTTACTCCCGATATGCGGAATAATGCTCATCAGAAATAGAATAGTTCTCTTTACCAGTTAAGGCTGATACTTCTACTAATTGATGTCCAAGCCCATCCCATACTGTAACAGTATATAAGGATGACCATTTAATATTCCCACGAGCGAGTCGGAAAGAATAATAGTCGTTATCTGTTGTTACTAAAACTTTGTTATAAATAATATTTTTCGTTTTTTTATTTTGTAAAATAATGACAAAGTCTAGTTTATCTTCTTGTTTCGGAATTTGTAGTATTCTTGCTATAAACATTCCATTTGGATTTTTCTTCGTTTTATATACTTTTTCTGATTCTATTTTTAGTTCAGGTTTGCCTCTCATAGTCTCTCCCTTTACATATGTTTATTTCTTTGAAACAAACGGATGCCCGTCATAATAAAAACGCCACGGATAATGTACAGCTTCTTCTGCATAGTCGATATTAATACGAGGTCCTGCTGCTGTTTTATATTGTGATGATATATGTTCATCTTTTGGGACCAGTTCAATATGCAATGTGTCACTTTGTAATGATAAGCCTCGTTCTTTTAAAGTAATTCCGAGTGCACGGCATAGTTTGCCAGGACCGCTTGTTAAGTTTTTATATTGCGCTTTTGTAATGTCTGTTTTGTTGTAGCGCGCTAGTTTTATTTCTTCAATACCGTCTACTGGCTCAAGGGCTCGAATGAGAACACCTTGCGGGGTGCCAACTGGTGCTGTAATAACGTTAAAACAATGGTACATACCGTAAATTAAATATACGTAAGCATGCCCTGGTGCGCCAAACATAACTTCTGTGCGATCTGTCCGTCTGCCGCCGTAACTATGTGCGGCCTTATCATCTGGGCCTTTATATGCTTCTACTTCTACAATGATTCCGCTTCGCTTTATTCCGTCTACAATATGAACAAGTTTTTGCCCGAGTAATTTTTTTGCGACTTCTAACGTATCGCCTTCATAAAAAGAAGGAGGTGCCTGCATTGTACTATCTCCTTTACTAAGTGTATATGTATATAGTAAACCAAATTTTCAGTAGTAATTCTAACTCGTTCTATTTGCTACATTTATTTCATAAATTATGGATAGAGTACAACAGCGAAGAGGGGGAGTGCGACATGATTTATCGCTTACTAGCTCTTAATATAGATGGGACACTACTATACAACAATGGAAAAATTGCAAAAGGATTAAGAGAAACAATTGAATTTGTGAAAAGAAAAGATGTATACGTTACGTTATTTACGAGCCGTAATTTTCAATCCGCTCATAAAGTAGCAAAGGCGTTAAAATTAGATTCTATATTAGTGACACATGGTGGTGCTTTCGTTTCAGCAACGTTAGATAAGCCGTACGTTCAAAGAAGATTATCTGAAGAGAAGACTTTTAACATTGTGCAAGTGTTAGAGCACTTTGATTGTAACGTACGTATTTCTCATGAACGGTTTTCGATAGGAAATCGTGAGAGAAATACACCAAACTTAATTGCGCGCACTGTATTATCAAGCGCAGATCCGTTATTTTATCCAGTTCAATTTGTAGATTCGTTAGGTGACGCGCTTCGTGACCATCCGGTAGCGGCGCCAAAAATTGATGTTCTTTTCCAAAGTAAAGGTGAAAAAGAACGCGGGCTAAATACATTAAGAAAAGCATTCCAAGATGTAGAGTATGTTGAATGTGATTCAAAACGAATAGAAATCTTGCCGCAAAATGTATCAAAGTTACGCGGATTACAATTGCTTGGAGAGCATTTAAATATTTCGCTAAATGAAATGGTTGCGATTGGAGATAGTATGGAAGATTTAGAGGTTATTGAAAACGTGGGACTTGGTGTAGCGATGGGGAACGCGCCTGTAGAGTTAAAGCAAGCAGCAGATTGGATTACACGTTCAAATAGTGAGAACGGTGTAGAGTACATGATTAAAGAGCATTTCCGTAAGCAATTCCCGCTTCCGTTTTTGAAGAATCATAAAAATACACCGAAACGATGACAGAAAAACGTAGCTTTTTGGCTACGTTTTTTTGTTTATCTTATTAAAAATAGTGAAAGCGTTTTAAAATATGAATTGTGTATGAAATCTATACAATTCACTTGAATCCTTTAGAAAACTAATGTAAAGTGGATGATGTTGCCAAAACAGTTACACCACATGAAATATTCTTCAGATTAATTTTATTGGGCTCCCATACGTAAAAGTATTTCCGCATGACAGTTTAGTTCACGTATTATTTCAAAAATGAATTGTAGCAATCTTATTAAGTAGTTGTAGTGTTTCTTTGTTTTATTTAAATGGATTATTTTAAGTTAATGTGAGTAAGGTTTGGTACATATGATATGTACTTCTTTTTGTGGTTTTAGGAAGTTTAAAAGGGGGAATGAATTTCTTGAGGAAATCATTTAATCAAAAAATTAAAAAGTTAAGTAGTAGTTTAATAGTTGTATTACTAATATGTATGAATTTTTTAATCCATTTACCATTAAAAGCAGAGGCAGCTACAACAGAATTAAAAGGTTTAGGTGATGTATCTTATTACAACGCCATCATTTTTGGAGATCATAGTGCAACGAGTGCGGATATTGAAGGTGCGATGGCTGTTCAGAAAAATATGAACGCATCAAGTTATACAGTCGTAGCGGCTGCAACTGGAGCAAATAACTTAGCTGGAGCAACTTGGGTAGATGAAGGATATCCATCATTGTTACTAGGCGGTCAATTTACGAAAGCGGGAGCAGGACAGGTAATTATTCAAGATGGAACAGTGGCGATGACAAAAGACGGTGACCCAGATGGAGCAATGAAAACGTCATATGACCGTATCTCTTATAAAGAGCAAGCGGAGATTGATGCTAAGTTTAAAGAATTTAGAAAAGACGTTGATGGTGTAATTGGGGATGCAAGTAAACTATACACTGATAAGCCAAAACCTAATATGAGCTTTGGAATCGGTGAAGATGTAAACAACCCTAATATTTATGTCTCTTCAGGCCAGACGGGAAAGAAAGCATTTGATGTAAAAGACGTTTTTCTTCCGAATGTAGAGAATAAAGACTTTATTGTTATTTATTCAGATGCAGAAGAAGTGAGTTTTGGTGGCGGTGCAATTTTGTATGATACAAGAAATACTGGGATGGCGACGGATTTAATTAATACATCTCAAGCATACGATCCTAATTCATCTTTTACTGAGTTAGCTAGTAAGGTAATTTGGGTATTTCCTAATGCTACAAAGATAACAACTAAAGGTTATGGTGTAGTAGGTAGTGTGTTTGCACCTAATGCAGTTGTAGAAACAAAAGGTGGTTCTATTAATGGACAAGCCTATGTTGGAGGATTACACCAAAGAGATGGTTTTGAGGTTCATAACTTTAAATTTAACTGGCCAAAGTGGAATAAACCAGCAGTTGAAAAAGGACATTTACAAATTAAAAAAGTTGATGAAAACGATGAAAACATTGTTTTAAAAGACGCAAAATTTGATGTTATAGACAAAGATAATAACGTTGTGGCTACTGTTACAACAAACGAAAAGGGTATTGCGGAAGTTAAAGATTTACCACTTGGTGACTATTTTGTAAAAGAAATAAATGCACCAGAAGGATATATAAAAGTTGATACACCAGTCAAAGTAACAATTGATAATACAAACGTAATTGAACTTGTTATGAAGAATACGAAAAAAGTAGAGAATGGCCAATTTAAATTATTGAAAAAAGATAGTGAATCTGGTCAACTTCTACCAGGTGCAAAATTTGATGTTATCGATAAAGATGGGAAAGTTGTGGAAACAATTGTTACAGATGATAAAGGTGAAGCCTTATCGAAACAACTTCCAGTTGGAAGCTATACATTAAAAGAAGTAGAAGCACCGAAAGGATATGAATTATCATCTAGTTCAGTTTCTGTTGATGTAGAGGCTAATAAAGTAGTGACTGTAGATGTAGTGAATAAAAAGATCCCCGAAAAAGTAACAGGTCAATTTGAAATTGTGAAAGTAGATGCGGAAGATAAAACGAAAGTATTATCAGATGCAGAATTCGAAGTATATAAAGATGGTAAAAAAGTAGATACGTTACGAACAGATAAAACTGGTAAAGTAGTTTCTCAGAAATTAGAACCAGGAAAGTATACATTAAAAGAAACGAAAGCACCACAAGGATATAAATTGTTAAAAGAAGAAATTGAAGTCGTTGTGGAAGCGGACAAAGTAGTAGAAGTACAAGTAGAAAATGCAAAAGAACTAGGAAGCTTACAAGTAATCAAAAAGGATGCAGAAAGTGGAAAAGTTCTAGCAGGTGCGGAATTTAAATTAAAGAACGAAGCTGGTCAAGTAGTTGGAGAAGCGAAAACAACGAATAAAGACGGTGTTGTGAAATTCGAAAGCTTAGTGCCAGGAAAGTATACGTTAGAAGAAACGAAAGCACCAGAAGGTTATAAAGCGTTAGAAGTGACAGTAGAAGTGAACGTTGTAGCGAACGAAGTAGTAAAACAAGAAGTTACGAATGAAAAAGTAACGGGTCAATTCGAAATCGTGAAAGTAGATGCGGAAGATAAAACGAAAGTATTATCAGATGCAGAATTCGAAGTGTATAAAGATGGTAAAAAAGTAGATACGTTACGAACAGATAAAACTGGTAAAGTAATTTCTCAGAAATTAGAACCAGGAACATACACATTAAAAGAAACAAAAGCACCACAAGGATATAAATTGCTAAAAGAAGAAATTGAAGTCGTTGTGGAAGCGGACAAAGTAGTAGAAGTACAAGTAGAAAATGCAAAAGAACTAGGAAGCTTACAAGTAATCAAAAAGGATGCAGAAAGTGGAAAAGTTCTAGCAGGTGCGGAATTTAAATTAAAGAACGAAGCTGGTCAAGTAGTTGGAGAAGCGAAAACAACGAATAAAGACGGCGTTGTGAAATTCGAAAGCTTAGTGCCAGGAAAGTATACGTTAGAAGAAACGAAAGCGCCGGAAGGTTATAAAGCGCTAGAAGTGACAGTAGAAGTGAACGTTGTAGCGAACGAAGTAGTAAAACAAGAAGTTACGAATGAAAAAGTAACGGGTCAATTCGAAATCGTGAAAGTAGATGCGGAAGATAAAACGAAAGTATTATCAGACGCAGAATTCGAAGTGTATAAAGATGGTAAAAAGGTAGCGGAACTGAAAACAGATGAGAGTGGAAAAGTGATGTCACCAAAATTACCGCTAGGTGAATACACAGTGAAAGAAACGAAAGCACCAGCGGGCTACAAGCTTTCAAATAAAGAATGGAAAGTAACAATTCAAAACGAGAAAGAAGTAGTAAAAGTAGAGGCAGAAAACGAAAAAATCTTAGGTTCTCTACAAATTATTAAAATGGATGATAAAGATCAAACGAAACGCTTAGCAGGCGCAGAATTTACATTGAAAGATGCGAAAGGAAATGTTGTAAAAGAAGGAATTACAACAGATAAGTCTGGAACGGTTAAAGTAGACGGACTTGTGCCAGGTGAATATACGTTAGAAGAAACAAAAGCACCAGAAGGTTATGAGTTAACAAAACAAATAATTCATGTAACAGTTGACGGTGAAAAAGTTGTTGATGTAAAAGTAACGAACAGTAAGAGTCTTGGTCAATTCGAAATTGTAAAAGTAGATGCGGAAGATAAAACGAAAGTATTATCAGACGCAGAATTCGAAGTGTATAAAGATGGTAAAAAAGTAGATACGTTACGAACAGATAAAACTGGTAAAGTAGTTTCACAGAAATTAGAACCAGGAAAGTACACATTAAAAGAAACGAAAGCACCACAAGGATATAAATTGCTAAAAGAAGAAATTGAAGTCGTTGTGGAAGCAGACAAAGTAGTACAAGTACAAGTAGAAAATGCAAAAGAACTAGGAAGCTTACAAGTAATCAAAAAGGATGCAGAGAATGGAAAAGTTCTAGCGGGTGCGGAATTTAAATTAAAGAACGAAGCTGGTCAAGTAGTTGGAGAAGCGAAAACAACGAATAAAGACGGTGTTGTGAAATTCGAAAGCTTAGTGCCAGGAAAGTATACGTTAGAAGAAACGAAAGCACCAGAAGGTTATAAAGCGTTAGAAGTAACAGTAGAAGTAAATGTTGTAGCAAATGAAGTAGTAAAACAAGAAGTTATGAATGAAAAAGTGAAAGAAGAAATTACAGGTCAATTAGAAATTACAAAGGTAGACGCTAATAATACAAATAAAATATTAGCAGGCGCAGTGTTTGAAATTTGGAAAGACGGAACAAAAATCGACACATTAACAACAAATAAGAGCGGTAAAGCGACTTCTAAGAAGTTAGAACCAGGAGATTACACTTTAAAAGAAATCCAAGCGCCAGAAGGATATACTTTATCCGATAAGGAAATGAAATTTACGATTTCTAATGAAAAAATTGAATTTGTAAAACTTCAAATTACAAATAAAAAAGATACAGAAAAAGGTCCGGAAAAACCAGGTGAAGGAACAGAAAAACCAGGTGAAGGAACAGAAAAACCAGGTGAAGGAACAGAGAAGCCAGGTGAAGGAACAGAGAAGCCAGGTGAAGGAACAGAGAAGCCAGGTGAAGGAACAGAGAAGCCAGGTGAAGGAACAGAGAA
>NZ_JBXAHT010000001.1:148707-621633 GCF_058795375.1 Bacillus sp. GW823-FHT06A10
GGAACAGAGAAGCCGGGTGAAGGAACAGAGAAGCCGGGTGAAGGAACAGAGAAGCCGGGTGAAGGAACAGAGAAGCCGGGTGAAGGAACAGAGAAGCCAGGTGAAGGAACAGAGAAGCCAGGTGAAGGAACAGAAAAACCAGGTGAGGGAGTAGAAAAACCTAATTTACCAGAAAAAGGACAAGGTTCTTCTAATAATCAACAACTTCCAGCTACAGGACACAATACGAATTACGTTCCATTCATCGGTTTTATGCTTCTGTTACTAGGAATACGTTTAAGATTCATGGCTAAAAATAGTTAAAAGATGTATAAAAGGCATCAGAGATTATACAATCTCTGATGCCTTTTAAATTAATACAGATAAATATTTTAAGCTTCAATTACGCTAAGCATTCTGTTTATAAATGCAGCTGCGTGTGCACGTTGTGATGGTCCTTTTGGTACGAATTGATTAAATTCATTACCTTTTACAATTCCATATCCATACACTCTTTGTACTTCTTCTTTAGCGTAAATTAAGTTTTGGTCTACGAATGGTAGTTCAACTTGTTTTGCAAAAATACCAGCGTGTTTTAGAGAACGATCAATCATAATAACAGCTTCTTCGCGTGTAATTGTAGTATTTGGATCAAATGTATTATCACCACGTCCGCGGATTATGCCTGCGCTTGCTGCACGATTAATACCGTCTCTTAAAGATGGGTGTACTTGTTCTAAGTCTGTGAACTTAGCGTTTCCACTTGGTAATTGTAAAGCACGAGTAATTAGTGTAGCAAATTCAGCACGCGTTACAAGACGTTCTGGGAAGTACTTGCCGTTCCCTTCTCCTTGCATAATGCCTCTAGCTGCTAATTGACGAATGTCTTGTTCATACCATCCACCTGTAATGTCATCAGTTACGGGATTTTTTTGGTTTTCCTTATAGTATGTTTCAGTTCCTTTTAAGAAAGCATTCCATTGTCCGCGTTGAATCATAAACGCAGGGCAGTTTTTTCCTGACCAAAATTGGTGTTTTTGGACCTTATCTAGAGAAATATTTAAGTCGTTCATTAAATAAGCTGCCAATTTACGGGCATTTTCTACCGCTTTTTCATAGTTTCCATCTTGATTAACGGCAATTTCAATTCCGATAGATTCATAGTTTCCAGTTTTATTTCCAGCATGCCATCCAACTTCATTTACTGGAAGATGTTGATAAATTTCTTTATCATCTACTGTGAAATGCCAAGATGCGGCGCGATCAGCTGTTCCGCGTGCTTGATTATCTAAGAATTTTGCATGATTTAGAGCATTGGCACCTTTCGCTGTATTAGCCGTTTCGTGAATCGTAATATATTTAGGTACCATCGGGTAGCCAGGGCGAATATCGTCATTTCCTTTTGGGACAATCATTTCTTTAAATGTAACGCCATAAATATTGTTTGTTTGTAGAGCTTCCGGAGCTCTCAATAAACTATTTTTAGCAGTACGACTGTTTTTTAATAATGAAGCTTTTGTACCTTCAAATGTAGCAGAAGGTGCATAAATCCATTTTGCTGTTTCGTTTATTTG
The DNA here is from genome assembly GCF_058795375.1 of Bacillus sp. GW823-FHT06A10. Lineage (NCBI taxonomy): Bacteria > Bacillati > Bacillota > Bacilli > Caryophanales > Bacillaceae > Bacillus > Bacillus sp. GW823-FHT06A10. The sequence continues at coordinate 150,261 of NZ_JBXAHT010000001.1, forward strand.
GACTTTAAACCAATTTCCAGCTTGTTCAGTAGGAGTAATGACTTGTGGTTGTAGTTTCCCTTCTTCTTTAAACGATTGGAACGGAAGGGCATGTATGGAAGCTTCTTCTTTTACGATTAATTTTTGGTTAGATAGTTTATGAATCTCTTGAACTTCTAAGCTATTATCATTGTTATCTATCCATCCAGCGCCAGTTGGCGTCGTTATGTAGTAAGCATTTCCTTTTTTCTTTGTCGCCGTTACGACTTGTTCTGTAATCTCGATATTCGATTTGTTTTTTAAATCGTTCGCGGTATATAATGAATGTTTTTTTGAAGTGTATAGTAGGAATTGGCCAGTAACCTCGATATCTTCTTCATGAGTACTATGCTCATTAACATGCTCTTTAATACTTTTAAAAACTTGATCCTCCGTATATACTTCGGCGGATTTTTCAGCACTCTCTGCAAATGAATAAGTAGGTGCAAGAACAGTTTGTAATGCAAGAGAGAGAGTTAAAACACTATAAAATTTCTTTTTCATATTTTTTTTAACACATTAGATTATAGAATCTAGTGTTAACATTCCTCCTTTTTATATTGTATTTTCACTATGTATCGATTTTAACACTAATAAATTTTAACAAGAGAAAATCAGGATGTCTATATACATGAGCGATATTCATAAAAAGAATTATTTGAAAAAATGTAAGAGAAACAGGTAAAACCTTCTGTATTGACCTGTAAACGCCCTTCAAGTAAACTAAAGAGAGTTTGCAAATGAAAAGGTGATAATGTGTTAATTTCAATTAAAACGTTACAAGATGATCGTTTTTTACGTCCGCTACAAAATATTGGCGGCTTATTTTTTGAAGATAGTACGATTGGATTTGAACAAGAGGAAGCGAATCTGATCGTTGATATACACATTGAGGATAATGTGAAAGCATCCGCTCGATTAACGGATGTTAGCACAGGAAATGTGTATGAAGAAACATTCTCGAAAGATTTATCTGCTTTCACAGATGAAAAAGAGCGTATGAAGCAAGTGAAGCATGTTGTTTCTTATGTATATCTTTCTGTTCTTCAGCAGTTAACTGGACTTGAACAAAGCTGGGGTATTTTAACGGGAGTACGTCCGACGAAACTTCTTCATAAAATGCTTCAAAATGGTATGTCAAAAGAAGAAGCGCATCAAGAACTTCGTGAAAGTTATTTAATTCATGAAGAGAAAATTGAACTTCTTCAGCGTATTGTTGATTGCCAATTAGCAGTTGTTCCGGATTTATACCGTTTGAAAGAAGAAGTAAGTATTTATATCGGTATTCCGTTCTGCCCAACGAAATGTGCATACTGTACATTCCCGGCTTATGCGATTAATGGACGCCAAGGGTCTGTTGATTCATTCTTAGGTGGTTTACATTATGAAGTTCGTGAAATTGGTAAGTTTTTAAAAGAAAAAGGTGTGAAAGTTACGACGATTTATTATGGCGGCGGTACACCTACAAGTATTACAGCAGAAGAGATGGATATGCTGTATGAAGAAATGTACGAAGCGTTCCCAGACGTGAAAAATGTACGTGAAGTTACAGTTGAGGCAGGTCGTCCAGATACGATCACGCCAGCAAAGCTAGAAGTGTTAAATAAATGGAACATTGACCGTATTAGTATTAATCCGCAGTCATACCATCAAGAGACACTAAAAGCAATTGGACGTCATCATACTGTAGAAGAAACAATTGAGAAATACCATTTAGCTCGTGAAATGGGAATGAACAATATTAATATGGACTTAATTATTGGTCTTCCTGGTGAAGGGTTAGATATCTTCAAGCATACGTTAGATGAAACAGAAAAGTTAATGCCAGAATCATTAACAGTTCATACGTTATCATTTAAACGTGCTTCTGAAATGACGCAAAACAAACGTAAATATAAAGTAGCAGGTCGCGAAGAAATTACAGCGATGATGCACGAAGCAGAAGAATGGACGCAAAAGCATAATTACGTACCATATTACCTATATCGTCAAAAGAATATTTTAGGTAACTTAGAGAACGTTGGTTATGCAATGCCGACGCAAGAAAGTATTTACAACATTGTCATTATGGAAGAAGTACAATCAATTATCGGACTTGGTTGCGGTGCATCAAGTAAATTTGTTCATCCGAAGACGGGGGCAATTACGCACTTCGCGAATCCGAAAGATCCAAAATCATATAACGATGGCTTCGTAAAATATACAGAAGATAAATTGAAAATTTTAGAAGAGCTATTCGCATAAGAAGAAAGAGGTTGTTCCGAGTCGGAACAACCTCTTTTTATCCTGCAGTAACGGGGGGCCGATTATATCTTGTCAGTTTTTGTCGGTAAGTCGATATATTCGAAAAATCGCCGATATAATTTCATTTACCGTCTAGCGGTATCGTATGTAAAACTATGTCGATAATAATCAGAAAAATTAGTCAAAACATTGAAGGACAATGTCTACTTATAGACGAAATGATAGATTTATGAAAGAGAAAAGGGGGAAATTGTTGGCATGTACATGACGATAGGGAGAATTTTTGATTTATCTGTTGGTAAGTATACGAATAAAGAGGCGTTAGTGGAACCTGAAAAAAATATTCGCTGGACATATAAACAGTGGGATGAACAAATAAATAAAACGGCACACGCTTTATTAGAAGACGGAGTAAGAAGGGGAGATACAGTATCTGTTTACTTATATAACTGCCATGAATTTGTAAACGTTTACTTAGCTTGTGCGAAAATTGGTGCAATTTTTAATCCGATTAACTTTCGCTTAAAGGCGAAAGAAGTATCTTATATTCTTCAGGACGCATCCTCGAAAGTCGTTGTCTTTGAAAAAGCAGTTGAGTCAACTGTTGCTATCATTGAACGAGATTTTCCAAATACATCTTTTTGGTCTATAGAAAACGATAAACCTTCCTATGCAAGTTCCTACCATGAAAAAGTGAATGCAGCATCTTCTGAGAAAGTAAATATCGAAATTGATGAAATGGATTATTGTTCAATGCTTTATACGAGCGGTACGACAGGTCATCCGAAAGGCGTATTACATCGTCATCGTGAAATGGCTGAGCATAGTATGATTTGTACGTATTTCCTAAAATATAATAGAGATAGCGTTGGGCTTGTTGTTGCACCTTTATATCACTGTGGTGAATTAAATGCCGGAATCATACCACGCATTCAAGTTGGCGGAAAGAATGTCATTTTGCATCATTTTGATACAGAAACAGTATTACATACGATTCAAGAAGAAAAGATTACGACGTTCTTTGCAGCACCGACGATGTGGAATATGTTGTTGCAAAAAGATTTAACTCAGTATGATTTAACTTCAATGAAAATCGGTATATATGGCGGAGCGGCAATGGCACCGGCGTTAGTGAAGGAATGTAAAGAACGTCTTTATATTGACCTTGTTCAAATATACGGAATGACAGAAATGGGACCAGTTGTGGCGTTTCTCGTAGAGGAGGATCAAATTACGAAAGCTGGTTCAGCAGGCACGCCATGCTTTAGTCATGAAGTTCGTATTGTGAAACCGAACGAGGATGCACCGGCAGAACCAGATGATGTATTACCTCCTTATGAAGTAGGAGAAATTATTTTACGCGGCCCAACTATGATGGCTGGCTATCATAATCGCGAAGAGGCAAATAAAAAATCGATGTATAAAGGATGGTATCATTCTGGTGATTTAGGATACTTTGATAAGGATGGTTATTTATTCGTTGCAGATCGTGTTGATGATATGGTAATTAGCGGTGGCGTAAATATTTACCCTCGTGAAATTGAAGATTTCCTTCATAGTCATCCCGATATATTAGATGTGGCGGTACTTGGTGAGCCAGATGAATTATGGGGAGAGCGTGTTGTAGCAGTTATTGTGAAGAAAGATGAAACAATAACAGAAGCTGATTTAGAAACGTATTGCAAAGAAAGTGACGAATTAGCAGATTATAAGCGTCCACGTCATTATTTATTTGTAGATGAACTTCCACGTAATGCGAGCGGGAAGTTGCAGAAGTTTGTGCTGAGGGAGTCACTGAAAGGTGCGAAAAAATAGAAAATGAAGGATACCCCATATCTATGGGGTATCCTTCATTTTTCTGTATTAAACAGAAGAAACAATATCTTTGTTAATTCTTAAATGTCCTGTTCTTTTGTAGAGGTTGGGAATTAAGTGAATATCAGTCACTTTATATTTACTTAATTCTCATTTCTTCTTGGTGAAGGTTAATTAGCGCATTTGAAATAAGGTGGAAAAACAAAATGGATGTAATGTCCAAAAAGAAAAGACACCTTAAGGTGCCTCTCTCCGACTTGAACCATTTCATTTCATACGAATCGGAATCTATCCGTATTACCATTACCCCTTTGTTATGAGTGTAAACACACACTATAAAGCAGAATCGTCTATATACACTAGATTGTTAGTTCACAAAAGACAAGAGATTTGAGATCAATATCGAAGTGACGCCACATCCCCTATAATAATCGATATGTTACGCCTTTTAAAAGAATCTGCTTTATAGAACGTGCCCACAAGTTATATTTTACTACATGTAATATTCATTTAGTGTATTTTTTAATGAATATGTATAATTACATAAACTGTATGAAAAAAAGAGAGTATACTCTAACATTTTGTAATAAAGATAAAGCCCGCTTACGGAATAGGGGGCTTTTCTTACTTTTTATAGATATTTATTCCAATTATATTATCAGATGAATCTAAACGAATATACACGTCAGCTGATAAAAGGTGTGCATTATATATTCGTTGTTTATATGTTGATATCTCGAAGCGTTTTCCATTTAATTCACATTCTAGAATAATCATATCGCCATGTTCTTTCCAATTTATTAATTTAGCAGTTGTATTCATATAAACCTCCTCTGAATCATTTTATGAAAATTAATAAAGATAGTGTGAGAAAGGAGTTTATATAACAAAAAAAGACACCTTAAGTGTCTTTTTTGATTACTATAAAAGTCGTTGAATGAAATAGGTTTCTATTTTTATTTACGTGAAAACCCTTCTTCATCAAGGTATTCCGCAGCTTCTGGATAAGAGTTGAATGTACCGTCTAAGTTTACACCAGCGTACACGTTCCACATGTCATCCTCTGAAATAAGAGTAAGAATATGACCATCTTCGTTCTGCCATTCTTCTTCTTTCGCAGGTTCTACAGGTGCTACTACTTCTTCTTGTGATAGAAGGTCAATTGATTTCTCAATTACTGAACGTAACTCTTCTGCTGAAAACTCACGGATGTTAACCATACCCTTATCATCCGTTTTGTAACCTTTAATACCGCTTGCATACACAAATCCATTTCCATTTGGGTGTAAATGAAATACAACGTTCTTTTTATCTAAACGACTTTCTTCAAAGTGGAAGTTTACACGTTTTAATGATACGTTCTTTCTTTCTAGTTCTGGGAAAGATTCAATAATCGATAATTTTTCTTCAAAAGTTAGCATAGTGCCTCCAAGTATATAGTAAAAGATTTAATTTGTTCATTATAGCATAGTTGCAATTGTTTCCAAAGATAAGGGGGAAACTTTTCATTGAATACGTTTACGTCACGAGAATGTAAAAAGTGAGCTAACGAATGTATCTTTTTAGGTGTACAATGGAACATGGACTTTATACAAAGGTGGTTTTTTTATGTTTCAAAAAATAGCAAAGGAATGTTTAGCAGGATTTACTGTTGCGATTGTTGCGTTGCCACTTGCGATTGCATTTGGTATTGCTGCGACAGGAACGTCTGAGGGAGCGCTTGTTGGATTGTATGGTGCGATTTTTGCAGGTTTATTCGCAGCGTTATTTGGCGGGACACCTGGGCAAGTAACGGGGCCAACTGGACCAATTACCGTTATCGCAACAGGAGTTATTGCGACGCACGGGTTAGAGGCAAGTTTTATTGCCTTTATGATGGCAGGGTTATTTCAAATTTTATTCGGTGTATGTAAGCTCGGTTCTTACGTTCGATATATTCCGTATCCTGTCGTTTCGGGATTTATGAATGGTATTGCATTAATCATTATTTTAGGTGAAATAAAGCATGTACAAAATAGTTTTCTACTTGTTGTGTTAACGATTATTGTAATGATTGTTTCTGGTAAGTGGATTAAGGCGATTCCGTCTAGTTTAGTAGCACTAGTCGGTGTGACAGCTTTGCTACCTTTATTTTCTTCCCTACTCGAAGGACTTACAGTAAATTTACCGATTATCGGAAATCTTTCATTAAATAAAGTAATTGAAAAGATTGGAACCATTCCAGAAGCGATGCCTACGCTTCATATTCCATCTTTAAGTGGAACAGGAATAGCAGCACTTATTTTACCAGCGCTTAGTATTGCTTTATTAGGATCGATTGACTCGTTGTTAACATCGGTCGTAATGGATAATGTGACAGGTACACGTCATAAAAGTAATAAAGAGCTCGTTGGACAAGGTATCGGTAATATGATGAGCGGATTGTTTGGCGGATTAGCAGGTGCAGGTGCGACTGTAAGGTCTATCGTGAATATAAGAAGTGGCGGTAAAACGGCACTTTCGGCATGTATGCATAGTGTTATCTTATTCATTTTTATTATGGGTCTTGGTTCGGTCGTACAATATATTCCACTTGCTGTACTATCAGGTATTTTAATTTTAACTGGTATTGGAATGTTCGATTGGGAAAGCATGAAAAAGATGCATGTCACTCCTAAAGGTGATGTCGTTGTTATGCTCGTAACGATGATTGTAACGGTGAAGTTCGATTTAATGATTGCTGTTGCATTCGGTATTATTCTTTCGTTCATCATATATATGGTGAAATGTAAAGAACGTAAAACTTCTATCGTAAAAGAAAGAGAAGAAACGTATACAATTCAAGGACCGCTCTCTTTCTTATCAGTAGATCGTATTTTCTCTACTTTACAAGATGTGAAGTCACCGGTTGTTTTACGTATGAAAGATGTGCGTTATATGGATGTATCAGGAGCTATGGCATTATTAAATTTTGTTGAGCAATCAAATAAAGCAGGGGCAAGTGTAAAGCTTGAGCAAGTACATCCGAGTATTGAAAAAACAATCATAGTAATGGCAAGCGATGAACAGAAAGAACAATTGAAAATCTTAAGTGCTTAGATGGTAATTAGAATATCTCACAATCTTACATACATTATAATGTAGAGTTGTGGGATATTCTTATAATGTTTTTAGTAATATGCACTGCAGTGATAGAGAAGAGCTCTTTTTGAGTAACGAAAACAGCTATAATGTGTACATATAATGGAAGGAATTAGAAATTATAGTGTGAAGAGATAGGCGTGAATTGGTTCTCTTTTCTATTTTGTAAAAAAAACCAAGTATTCAACCTATAATAAATTTGTTATGATAACCAATGGGATAAAGTGAATCCCTATCGTTTAAAACAATATGTTTGAGAGTATATGTATAAAAGAAAAGAGAAAAAATATGAATAAAACATTTGTAAAAGGAGCAGCGATTTTAACAATTACAACCTTTTTGTCAAAATTGCTTGGTAGTTTTTTTCAAATTCCATTACAAAATATTGCAGGAGATGAAGTGCTCGGTATTTTCCGCCTTGTTTTTCCTGTATATATGATTGCTCTTACATTATCGGTAGCCGGAGTTCCACTTGCAATTTCGAAACTAATTGCAGAGTTGAACGAAAAAAATAAGCAAAAGGAAATTGCGAAATTATTTAAATCAGCGTCAATTATTGGGATAGCATTTGGCGTTTTCGGCTGTTTAGTCATTGTATTATTTTCTATTGAAATTGCAAATATGCTTGGTGGACAAGAAACTAGAATGCCGTTGCTTATTACTTCATTAGCATTACTCATTGCGCCATACATGGCAGTTTATAGAGGGTATTTTCAAGGTTTCGGTGATATGAAACCAACAGGGGTATCACAGGTCATTGAGCAATTTGTACGTGTGTTTTTTATGTTAATAATTGCTTACATACTAGTATCATGGGATAAGAGTAATACTGTTATTACTAGTGGTGCGATGGTTGGCTCTTTTCTTGGAGTCATTAGTTCGCTTATATATTTGCGTATAAAATATAATAGAAGTCCATACTACAATAAAAGCAATTCCTATTCACTCCGAGATTTAAGAGAAAACGGCAAAAAGATATTGAGGGTATCGATCCCAATCGCTATCGGAGCTTTATCAATGCCACTTTTAAATTTAGTAGACTCGCTTACAATACCGCATGTATTACAAGGATCATCAACAGAAATTCAAGAACAATTTGGAATATACAGTCGCGGTTTTGCATTCACGCAAATAATTGTTATTTTTGCAAGTGCAATTGTATTTCCGTTAATACCACTCTTAACTTCCGCATTGGCCAAAAGAGATATAAATTTGGCGAAAATAACAATTCAAAATACAAATCGACTAGCGCATGTTTTGACAGCACCGTTAACAATATGGTTGATGGCATTAACAGTACCGTTAAATGTCGGATTGTTCACAGACGTAAAAGGCAGTAGTATGTTAACAGTTATGATTGGCAGTTCGTATTTTACTGCGGTTATGGTATTATCAATAGGTGTTTTACAGGGCATTAATCGTTCTGCACAAGCTGCATGGATTGTTATTGGTGCGAGTTGTGTGAAAGTCGTGTTAAACATAATGTTCGTGCAGAAGTTTGGCATAGATGGAGCGGCGTATAGTACATTCATTACTTACGTATTGATTTGTATTGTAAATCATTTGTATATTCGAAGCTATATTGCCTATTCTATTCATTTAAAAAGCTTTTTTGGTGTGCTAGCAATAGCATCTATTTTAGGACTAGGATTGTATGAACTATTTAATGTGATAGATGTTACATCTTCAAGAATTATGACGTTATTATTCAGTGGTATAGCATTAAGTATTACAACCATTTTGTATGGTGTATGTGCTTTGAAATTAAAATGGATATCAATAAAAAAAATACCATTTTTGAAAAGATAAATATAGAAAATTAATTTTTTATTAAAATTCATATGAGCTGATAAAGAGGAAACTATGTAGGGTATTAAGTGTTTAGGTAAGGAATGGGTACCAGTTTATGTTAGATGAAATAAACGGTTACCTAGTTTTGGAGGAGATTTAGGGTGCGTTTAGTCTTATCAGGATATTATGGTTTTTATAATGTTGGAGACGAGGCGATTCTACAATCAATTATTGAATCGTTAAGTAAAGAGAACCCGGATATAGAACTAGTAGTACTATCAAATGATTCTAAATATACAAAGGAAATGTATGGTGTAGAATCGGTAGATCGCTGGGATATAAAAGCTGTTTATCATGCGATCAAAAACAGTGATGGAGTTATTAGTGGTGGCGGGAGCCTTCTTCAAGATCAGACAAGTACGAAGAGTATTCTATATTATACGGGTATTATGGGACTCGCTCGATTATTAAAAAAGCCGTATTATATTTATTCACAAGGAATAGGTCCAATTACAAAAGGATATAATCGTCTATTAGTAAAATGGAACTTGTCAAAAGCTTCCTATGTATCAGTTCGAGATGAGGATTCGTTTTTATATTTAAAAGGACTTGGCATAAAAAACGATATTGAAATTGTTCCAGACCCTGTTTTAACATGGAAACGGACAAAACAATCGGATTGGTTGCAAAAGCATTCGATACATGGAAAAGTAATCGCGGTTAGTGTGCGTTATTGGAATGCAAAAGAAGATTATATAAAAAAATTAGCTGCGGCATTAAAAAAATTAAAGCAAGAAGGATATCAAATTCTATTTGTTCCAATGCATGAGCCATTTGATCAAAAAGCTTCGCGTGAAGTAGTAGACTTAATGGGAGAAGAGACGTATATGCTTCCATATAAAATGGATATCGACGAGAAAATATTCATTTTATCACAATGTTCATTACTAATTGGTATGCGTCTTCATGCACTAGTTTTTTCTGCTGTAGCCAAAACTCCAATGGTCGGGATTTCATACGATCCGAAAATTGATTCGTTTTTAAGTCAAGTGAATCAGCCAGTTATAGGAAGTGTGGATGGCGAATGGAGTGCTGAATATTTATATGAAATTGCGAAAAAGCAATTAATGCAACAAGGAACTGTGCAGCAAGAGTTACAATTGACAATAGATGAGCTTCGGTTGCAAGGCAAACAGGCAACAAAGAAACTCATTGATCATATGGAAAAAGGCACTTTATTAAAAAAGTAAAGTGTCTTTTATTTTGTTTTGAATGTAATGAAAATTCTAATTAAAAAACGTTTTATTTTAATTCCTGTTTATTATGCTAAAATGATTGTGAGTATTATATAATCAAATTTGTGATAATAAATTCGTAGATTACGAGGAGGATAACCTTGAAGACTTTTTCAAAAGGTATAACAGCAGTGGCATTAACGGGATCATTACTTTTAACTCCTATTTCAAGTTATGCGGCAAATGATGATATTACAGGACATATGTTTGAGACGCATATGCGCTCACTTATTACTAAAGGAGTTTTAATGGGGTATGGAGACAATGTATATGCGCCTGATAAATTAGTAACAAGAGCAGAGTTTGCTACATTCATAGCAAGGGCTTTAAATTTACCGAAAGCTGATTCGAATTTCGAGGATGTGCCGAAGACTTACGGTTTATATGATGGTGTAAGTAGAGCATATGGAGCGAAAATTATTAATGGTCGTACGAACGAGACATTCTCACCAAATGATGTGATTACACGTGAAGAAATGTCGATAATGGTAAAGCGAGCGTTAGACTATAAAAATATTAAAGTAGCTGTAAGTCCGCTTACCTTTACTGATAAAGATAGTATTAACTATAAAGAGCATGTGCAAGTTATGGTGGCTACTCAAATTATTAAAGGGTATCCAGAAGATAATACATTTAGACCACATTTATCAGCTACAAGAGGGATGGCTTCAGCTATGTTGGATCGTATGCTTCAGACGATTGAAAAAAACGGAAATAGCAATCCTGTAGAAACTAAGAAATATGTTGTGACAAATGTAAGAGAAAACGGAACAGAGCAAGAAGTAGAGCGCTATAATACGTATAAAGAAGCGGTTACGGCTGCTCAAAATAAAGGTATGAATGCGGTAAAATACGAGAACGAATTTTTATGGATTAAAGATGGTTTTGCAAGTGCGAAAAGAATAACTGGGCAAAACATCATTAATATTTATGATGAGAATTTATCAACAGTATATACGTATATTCAGTATGGAACAGAATTGAAAGTGTTAGAAGTTGGCGAAGATCGTGTGAAAGTTCAACTTTCTGGTTTGACAGGTTATGTGAAGAAGAATGAAATCACTTTAATTCCTACAAATGAAATGAAACAGTCGTCTTATTATGTGAAATCAGATGGATATTTATACCATAAATATTATACATATAATACAAGTTCACCTGGATATACAGAATTTAGATATGGTGTGGCACCTTCTTTCATGAAGCAAGGACAGCAAATGTATAGTGTAGATGGAAAGACATTTGGAGACGAAACTTTCTATCAATATTTCAATTATTTATCATTACGTTCGAAAACAGATTATACAGCTGAACAACTAGATAGTTATGTGAAATCGATTAAGCCAGACTCTCCATTAATTGGTTTAGGAAAGAAATTTAAAGAAGTAGAAAGCAAGTATAATGTAAATGCATTATTCTTATATTCATTAGCAATTCATGAAAGTTATTATGGAACAAGCGCTCTTGCAAAAGACAAAAATAATTTATTTGGTTTAAAAGCAACAGACGATAGTCCATATGGTAACGGAGAAGCATTCAATTCAAAAGAAGATTGTATTGAACATGCAGCAAAATTATACATGAATGAAGGATATTTAAATCCAGGACATTGGCGTTATACAGCAACATATACAGGTGATAAAGCTGCTGGTTTAAATGCGAAATATGCATCTGATGCGAACTGGGGTAAAAAAGTAGCGGGGCATATGAACCGTTTTGATTCTTATTTAGGTAAAAAAGAATACAACAAGTACAAACTTGCACGTGTGATGAATAACGTGGAAGTGAAAAAGAATCCTAGTATATCAAATGAGCGACTGTATCGTTTAAATACAAATGTAGTTGTCACAGTTACTGGTGAAGAAATAATAAATGGAAAAGCGTGGGTTAAAGTTATTTCAGATAATCCTACTGTAACAGAAGCGTATATTGCAAAAGAAAGCTTAGAATACGTAAAACATTAATTAAATAAAAAAGAAGGTGCTACTGACATTTCGTAGCACCTTCTTTTTTATTCAATTTCAAAATCAACAATGATATAAGCGAGTATAACAACGAAGAAAATACTAACGGCTGGCGCTGTTAATACGTGGCCAGACATAAAGCCGATGCCAAGTGATAGAATGAGTGTGCTCGCTAATAGCATATACTTTACGGTCATGATTTTCTTAAAGTTTGTGATCATGCGGATGAATAATTTAATACCAAAGTATAGAAGCGGTATTAAGTAAATAAGGAAACCGACAATTCCAAAGGCGAAAAATAGGTCATGGAAGTCCATTTCAATTAATTTAATTTTATCTGTGTAGTTACCAGCGTAACCCATTCCGAATAGTTTTTGTGAAAGCGGTGCGTCTTTATAGTACTGTTTGTATGTTTTTAAGAATTTGTCGCGATCACTGTAAATCAAACTTTTCATTTCAGAATCTGTAAGTTCACCTTTTGCATGTTTTTTTGTATCTTCTGGATCTTCTTTAATTACTTTTCCTTCTTTTCGATCTTTTTCTTCTTGTACTGATTTTTTGTATTCATATATTTGCATGTGAATGCCCATATTTTTTGCGATAGGAGTATGCGGTGTAAGAACAATTAAACCTCCTAGTATAACTGCGGCAACAACGGTATTTACAATATGTGTGAATCCTTTTCTTTCTTTTTTACGATTTATCATGTACTCAATGAATGAGAAGAAAAGTGCTACGCCTAATGTAATCACAATTGCGCCATATCCGACTTTCGTTCCGACCATAATACTTGCATACATCGCAAGTATTGTTGGAATCCAGTAATATATTTTCGAGAAAGAAGTTGTTTTATGAATCGAATATAAGACAATGATTGGGAACATAATGGCGAAAAGAGAACTTAAATCATTTCCAGCGAAGAACCAACCTCTTGAACCGATTTTTGAATGAGGATAGCTTGGGAAATCCGTTCCAGTTTGCATTGCGACAATCATTGTGATGCTTAAAATTAAAGTTGCATATAAGAAATATGTAATGATTTTATGAAATACATACTCTTTATTTTTTAGCTCTTTAAAGGCGATAATATATCCAAACAGTAGCACAATTGGATATACGCTCTTTAAAATGAATTTAACTTCTTCTCCAAATGAAACTGGAGATTTAACCATCATATTATTTACAAGACCGATTGCGAGTGCGATTCCGAGTAAACATAAATAGAGGATGTACTTTTTCGCATCTTGTTGTTTGTGATGAAGAAGTAGGTATCCTAATGCAAGAAGCATAAAGGCGAAACGGACTACAACTCCAACTGTTGCGCTCATGTGTAATATATAGATTGAAAAAGATGTTAATAAATCTAAAATTGGTTGAAACACAATGAATAGCAATAGGAAATGTGGGAAGTAGTTATCCGTTTGTTTCAACTTATTAACCATATGTTCCTCCAGTTCTTCATTCCTTTATTACAACACCCAAAAGATGGGTATAAAGCCTTTTTTACATAGTAAGGCGAATGAATTTCAATATTTGTTTTTTTATCAAACTTAAGAATACACCATTTCATTGTAATGGTAAATAGATGAAAAGCATGGATAAACCGACTTTAATTTCTATATTTTTCAACGGAATTGTATGTTTTATACGGTATATGTACAAATTGCGAGATTATTAGACAGAAAATTGAGAAAAAAGAAGGATTTTTCAATGGTTCTCTATAATTATATAAGTATAATCTTTATGGAGAAAAGAGGGGTATATATAATGGAAATAACAAGTAAAACAGAATCTGTCGTTGTGAAATATGAAGGCCACGTTGCAACAGTTATGGTCAATCGCCCAGAGGTGTTAAATGCGTTAGATGAGCCGACATTAAAAGAGTTATTACAAAAGTTGAAAGAAGTAGCGGAAAGTTCTGCGCATATCGTTGTGTTATGTGGGAACGGCCGTGGTTTTTCTGCGGGTGGGGATATTAAATCGATGCTTTCAAGTAATGATGAAAGTAAGTTTGATGGCATTATGAATACTATTTCTGAAGTTGTCGTGACGTTATATACGATGCCAAAGCTTGTTATTAGTGCAATTCATGGACCAACTGCAGGTCTTGGGTTAAGTATTGCGTTAACAGCTGATTATGTAATGGCGGATATATCATCTGTTATTGCGATGAACTTTATTGGAATCGCTTTAATTCCAGATGGAGGCGGTCATTTCTTCCTTCAAAAGCGCGTCGGTGAAAATATGACGAAGCAAATTATTTGGGAAGGCAAGAAATTATCAGCGACAGAAGCGCTTGATATCGGCTTAATTGATGAAGTAATCGGCGAAGATTTCCAAACGGCTGTGAAGCAAAAAATTAATGAATGGTCACAAAAACCGATTAAAGCAATGATTCAAACGAAGCAAATTTTATGTGAAGTAAATCGCTCTAATTTAGAGCAAACATTGCAATTAGAGAAGCGTGGTCAATATGCAATGAGACAAACAGCGGATCATAAAGAAGGAATTGCTGCGTTTTTAGAGAAACGTTTACCAGCATTTAAAGGGGAATAAAGTGAAGTGAGGATTTTGTCCATTCCTCACTGATTATTAGCTCGTTAATTCGGGATAAAGGGGAGAAAGTGCTAACACATTTTAGTATAATTGTGTTAGCACTTTTTTTAAGGAGTAATACATGAAGAAAATGATCGGTGTTATTACTATTATTTTGCTTACATATTCTGCTTTGCATAGTACACCATCTTTGGCAGTTCGGACTGCGTTGTTTTTTGAGGGACATCCAAGTGTTGCATTTTCTGATGGGGTGACGAAAGAAAAAGATGTGAAAAAAGAAGCGATTCCAGATGAGTATCAAACTCTATATGGTAAGGACGAAGACTTAGAGCACTATTTCTTTCCACATGTAAGAGCACATGGATCAGGAATTGATATGTTAAGTGCGTGCGTGAAGAAAAAATGGTTTTTCTATAAAGCAGAGCTCGGATGTTATTAAATATAGGAGGATGAATGATGTCAGCATATAACAAGTTAGTAAGAGATCGTGTTCCAGAGAAGATTTTAATGTCTGGAAAAACGTATACAGCACAAAAATTAACAGGGCAAGCATACATACAGGCTTTAGCGAAAATTGGAACGGAAGAAATTCGTGAATTTGCTTCTATGAAAGAACGCGAACATGCGCTAGATTCTCTTGCGGATGCGCTAGAAGTTATCATTTCATTAGCACGTGCAGAAGGTGCATCGATTGAAGATGTAGAACGCCTTCGTAAGAAAAAAGAAGTAGAGCGCGGTGGATTTGAAAGAGGTATTTATTTATTAGACGTTTCAGAAGAATAGTTTTATAGGAAAAGCATAGCGTTAATGAGTAACGCTATGCTTTTTTGTTGCAATGAAGCTAATAATGAAGAAGCTAGCTGTTAATATCCAGCCGATTGTAATAGAAGTAGTAGTATGAATGGCATAAGAGATTTGTAAACAAAATAATGATGCTAAAAACCAAATGAGTGCAATGTGTATATATTTTTTTGATATATTCATATTTCAGGACTCCTTTTGTATACTAAAAAGAATTTTACTACAATTTAGAAAATTAAGCTATATAAGTAGAGGTTTTCTGGCGGATTTTGTATACTGAATAGTAGAGAAAATGAGGAGGAAACGACAATGGCACATCATACGAAAGAAACGATAGAACTGATTAAGGAGCTTGTCTCTATTCCGAGTCCATCTGGAAATACAGCAAAAATTATTAATTTCATTGAAAACTATGTCAGTGAGTGGAACGTAGAAACGAAGCGTAACAATAAAGGCGCTCTTATTTTAACGGTAAAAGGGAAGAATGATGCGCAGCACCGCTTATTAACGGCACACGTTGATACGTTAGGTGCGATGGTGAAAGAAATTAAGCCTGATGGTCGCCTGAGTCTTTCTATGATTGGTGGATTTCGCTGGAACTCTGTAGAAGGAGAATATTGCGAAATTGAAACATCAAGTGGCAAGACGTATACAGGAACGATTTTAATGCATCAAACATCTGTACATGTATATAAAGATGCAGGTGAAGCAAAACGCGATGAGAAAAATATTGAAGTTCGTATTGATGAGCGCGTATTTTCAGCTGATGAAGTACGCGAATTAGGAATTGAAGTAGGAGACTTCGTGTCATTTGATCCGCGCGTTCAAATTACAGAGAGTGGATACATAAAATCACGTCATTTAGATGACAAAGTAAGTGTTGCGATTTTATTAAAATTAATTAAAAGATTACAAGATGAAAACGTAACATTACCATATACGACGCATTTCTTAATTTCTAATAATGAAGAGATTGGATACGGTGGTAATTCTAATATTCCAGAAGAAACTGTTGAATACTTAGCAGTTGATATGGGAGCGTTAGGTGATGGACAAACATCTGATGAATATACAGTATCTATTTGTGCAAAAGACTCTAGCGGCCCGTATCATTACGCACTGCGTAAACATTTAGTAGAGCTTGCGAAAACGAATCATATTGAATATAAAGTAGATATCTATCCATACTACGGATCTGATGCATCAGCTGCGATTCGCGCGGGATTTGATGTGAAACATGCTTTAATTGGAGCGGGTATTGATTCTTCTCACGCATTTGAACGTACACATGAAAGTTCTATTGCGCATACAGAAGCATTAGTGTATGCATATGTAATGTCTAATTTAATTGAAGAATAATTTCATAGATAATAGAGAGCTGATTAAAAATATTATTTTTAATCAGCTGTTTATTTGGCGAAGCGATTAGGAGACATGTCCTAATCGTTTTTTTATCCCGCTATTTGTGGGTTGATTAAAATTTTATTTTATATACATTCATTATAAGTTATATATATGCGATTTTTGTTATACGGCCGGAAACGTATTTACTATAGATATATAATGTTATACACTATGAAAGGAATTAATTAATAGTTAATATTTTTTAGTTAGCTTGAATAAAAAAATTGTATGAATATGAAGTTTTGAGAGGAGATTTATTTTTCATGAAGTACAAAGCAATAGCCGCAGGTTTATTAGCAGCAAATTTACTAGCACATCCAATTAGTAGTTTAGCAGAAACAAAGAAATTTCCTGATGTTTCAGATAGTGCGTGGTCGAAAGACGCAATTTATTATTTAGTAGAGAGAAATGTAATTAACGGTATGCCAGATGGTAACTTTATGCCATACGGAAATTTAACACGTGCCCAGGCAGCAAAGATTATCGCAACAGCAATTGGTGCTAAAGTAGATCCGAATGCAAAGCCGTCTTATAATGATGCAAAAAATAATTGGGCAGCTTCATTTATTGCAGCCATGGAAAAAGAGAATATTATTAAAGGGCGAGAACCAGGAGTATTTGATCCTGAAGGAAAAGTAACTCGTGCTGAAATGGCAGCTATGCTTGTAAGAGCATATAATCTGAAAAGCAAAGTAACAGGACCAGTTCCTACAAAATTCGCTGATTTAGAGAATCATTGGGGTAAAGAAGAAGTTAATATTTTAGTAGAATTAAAACTTTCTTTAGGGACAGAGAATGGCTGGAAACCGAATGATTCTATTACGCGTGAACAAGCAGCTCAGCTTACTGCGCAAACAGATAAATTTAGCAAGAATAGTGATCGTCCAGTAGAAACAAAGAAAATGTACATAGATAGAAAATTCATTACATATCACGCACCATCATTAAGTTCTGGGATTAGTGCAAATCAGCATAATCCACAAACGGTAGAAATTAAAGAAGAACGAGATGGATGGATCAAAATTGCAACAAGTAACGGTGATAAATGGACACCTTTAGTGGAGAAAACAGAAGTTATTAATGAAGGATTCACTACTTATGCAGAAGCTTCTTCTTCGTCAAAAGTAATGGGAACACATAACGCACAGCAAGTAACTGTTATTGAAGAGAATGGCAGCTGGATTCGTATCCGCATGGGCGCTGGTTTCCAATGGGTTAATAAAAATCAATTAAATCCAGTGAAGCAAGGTAACTTCTTAGAAGGAAAAGCGATTATCATTGATCCAGGTCATGGTGGAGTTGATCCAGGGCATTCTGGTGTGAAAATGGATGAAAGTGCTATTGTATTAGATACATCTTTACGTGTACAAAAACTATTTGAACAAAAGACACCATTTACTGTTTTATTAACACGTAATGATGATACGCGTCCGGGAAATACTCCTGGTGAATCTTTGAAAAAACGTGTAGAATTTGCACAAGAAAATAAAGGTGATATTTTCGTAAGTATTCATGCAAACGGGTTTAATGAACAAGTAGAAGGAACAGAAACGTTCTACTACAGATCGGCAACAAATCCAAATTCAGAAGAAAGCCGTGTACTAGCAGAAAAAGTACAAAAACGTTTAGTACAAGCACTTCAATCAAATGATAGAGGTGTAAAGACAGAAAACTTCTATGTAGTGAAATACAATACAATGCCTGCTATTTTAGCTGAACTAGGTTTCATCGATGCTAAAGGTGAAGGTGAAAAACTAGCTACTGAAGAATGGAGACAACGTGCAGCGGAAGCTATTTATCAAGGTATTTTAGATTACTATGAAGAAATGGGTAACAACGTGTCTTCTTTCCGTTAATAAATAATAAGAGATTGCCATTGGCAGTCTCTTTTATTTATTAACGTTTCTCTTTATTTCCGGCATATGATATCATTTAATTTTATATACAAAAAAGTATTTGAGTAATTGTAATCATAACAATTTTAAACGATAGAGGATGATAATAGATTGAATAATCATAGTAAAACACCTGCCTGTATATATACGTATGCATTTCGTGAGGAGGAGCGTGCTTTATGTTACTTGGAAATGCGCTCGTTCTTTGGAATGGAGTCGCACGTTAATATTTTAAAAAGTGATGTAAAAATTGACCCAAGTAGAAGTGCGTTTATGAAAGAGCGCGTTGAGGTTATGTATGAAGGGGACGACTTAGAAAGCATTTTAAAACAAGTGGAACAAATTGATTTAGCGGGGGCGTCGTTTAAAGTTATCTTCGTTAAAATCAATGACCTCGTTGGAGAAAATAAAATTGAATATGGAGAAAGACGTCTTATTGAACGAGACCTTGGCATGCATATTGAAGGAGAAGCGGATGTTCGTAATCCAGAGCGTGTATTCGGGATTGTTCCTCTTGGAGGACGCTGGTACTTCGGGCACTATGTAGAAAGCGAACCAGTTTGGTATCATCACATAAAAAAACCGCATAGTTATTCGACATCACTTAGCACACGTGTTGCGAGATCGGTTGCAAATATCGCTGTACCAAATCCAGAGGGAGTACGAGCAATTGACCCGTGCTGCGGTATTGGAACAGTAGTAGTAGAAGCACTTTCTATGGGGATTAACATCGTTGGTAGAGATATAAATCCACTTGTAGTTCTTGGAACAAGAAAAAATATCGCACATTTCGGATTTGAAGGAACAGTAACAAAAGGACCAATCGAGGAAATTACTGAGAACTACGACGTTGCCATTATCGATATGCCGTACGATCTATTTACGCACGCCACACCAGAAGATCAACTATCAATTCTTTCAAGTGCACGCCGCATCGCGAAAAAAGTAGTCGTTGTCACGATGGAAACAATGGACGACATGATCCATGAAGCAGGATTTGAAATTACAGATCGCTGTATTACAAGAAAAGGATCATTTACTAGACAAATTCTTGTTTGTGAATAAGAAAGGAAGGTCACCCGTTTGGGTGACCTTTTTCTATTGTAGTTTGATGTGTGATTGATTGGTGGTGTAGATAGATGAATTAGCGGAATTTGTCGGTAAGTCGATATTCCATGGCGAATCGCCGATATCGTTACATTAGAATATTACTGTTCTTTTAATTTTTCTTGTTGTGCGATTAATAAATTGCGTAATACGTGTCCGCGGTAACTTTCTAGTTTTCGTCCTTCATGATAGCGTACGCCTAATTTTTTTAGTTCAGCTACGTACCAGCCCTTTGTTCCGTAATACATGGGATCACTTCCTTTTTGCTTTTGAACAGTATATGTATGGGAGCGAAGTAACTTTACATTGAAAATAATAATGATAAAGGGAATTTTGCATGTGTGTACGAGAGGAATTGCAAAGTTATCGAGGTGTTTTATAACGTAACGTCCAAGCCGTGTATAAAAAAGTAGACAGTTGTATATGAATTTGTTGAAAAAAGAATACACATTACTGAGGGGATTTGAAAAAAGTAATGCTATACGATTTGGCATGATACTTGCGTTGGAAATAGTATCAACGTATAGGGGAGAGATAGAAATGAAGGTTAGTAAAATATATACAACGATTGATGCACACGTAGCTGGGGAACCGCTTCGAATTATTACGGGCGGCGTGCCAGAAATAAAAGGGGAAACGCAGCTGGAAAGACGCGCATACTGTATGGAACATTTGGATTACCTTCGTGAAATTCTGATGTATGAACCGAGAGGGCATCACGGAATGTACGGTTGTATCATTACACCGCCAGCAAGTGCCCACGCTGATTTTGGTGTTTTATTTATGCACAATGAAGGATGGAGTACGATGTGTGGTCATGGCATTATTGCTGTCATTACAGTTGGAATTGAAACAGGCATGTTTGAAGTAAAGGGTGAAAAACAAAAGTTCATTATTGATAGCCCAGCCGGAGAAGTTATTGCGTATGCAAAATATAACGGGAGTGAAGTAGAATCTGTATCATTTGAAAATGTTCCTTCATTTGTATACAAAAAAGACGTTTCTATTAAAATAGATAACTATGAATTCCAAGTAGATATCGCGTTTGGAGGAGCATTTTACGCTGTTGTAGACTGTAAAGAATTTGGTTTGAAAGTTGATTTTAAAGACTGGCCCGCTATTCAAACGTGGGGCGGTAAAATTAAATATTATATAGAGAGCAAAATGGAAGTGAAACATCCACTTGAAGAAGGATTGAAAGGAATATACGGCGTTATCTTTTCAGATGAACCGAAAGGGGAAGACGCAACTTTACGAAATGTAACAATCTTTGCTGATGGGCAAGTAGATCGTTCTCCTTGCGGTACAGGAACTTCCGCAAGAATCGCAACTCTTTTTGAAAAAGATGCTTTACAAAAGGGAGAAATTTTCGTCCATGAATGCATTACTGACGGGAAATTCGAGGGGGAAGTATTGTCGGTAACCGCAGTAGATACATATGAAGCTGTCGTTCCAAAAGTAACCGGGCATGCCTTTATTACAGGATTTCATCAGTTCGTTGTAGACCCGAGAGATGATTTGAAACGGGGATTTTTGTTAGGATAGAAGGAGGAGGTGGAAAGATATGCTAGTTATAAGCGCGAACGAACAAAGAAACTTAGTAAATATGAATGAAGTTATTGAATACGCGGCGCTTGCTTTAAAAGAATTTTCCGCAGAAAGAACGATTACACCAATAAGAGGCTCATTACCATTTGCGAACGAGCAAAATACGGCATTAATTATGCCTTCAGTAGCGGAAGGACTTGAGGCACTTGGAGTAAAAATAGTAACGGTAGTCCCGCAAAATAAACAGATAGGAAAGAAAACGATCAATGGGATTGTGATGCTATCAGACTTTCAAACGGGAGAACCGCTCGCACTTCTAGAAGGATCGTACTTAACGATGATCCGAACAGGCGCCTTATCAGGAGTAGCGACAAAATATTTAGCTCGTCATAACGCAAAAACCTTATGCATTATCGGCACGGGTGAACAAGCGAAAGGAATTGCCGAAGCAATATTTGCGGTTAGAGATATCGAAAAAGTCATCTTATACAATCGCACAGAAGAAAAAGCGTATGCATTTGCGCAATATATACAAGAGAAATTTGGTAAACCTGCTTACGTTCACAGGGATCCAAATGAAGCAGTACGTGAAGCAGACATCATCGTCACAACTACGAACGCAACCACACCAGTCTTCTCAGAAAAACTACAAAAAGGCGTCCACGTAAACGCCGTCGGCTCATTCAGACCGAGCATGCAAGAACTACCCTCACACGCCATCACAAGCGCAAACAAAGTAGTAGTCGAATCAAAAGAAGCAGCACTAGACGAAACAGGAGACCTTCAAGTTCCGATAAAAGAGGGTCTATTCAAAGCAAACGCCATTCACGCTGAACTTGGTCAAATTATAAGCAAAGAAAAAGCTGGACGCGAAAATGATGAAGAGATTACTATTTTCAAATCAGTTGGTTTAGCGGTAGTAGATATTATCGTTGCGAAGTATTTGTATGAGAAAGCGTTGGAGCAAGGAGGAGGAAATAAGATTGAGTTTTGAGACTGCCTTTTGGTGGTCTTTTTTGTCGGGATGGGTGTGCTAGTATTTATAATTGAAGCCTTTTAATATTATGTTGAAATATATTAATTCTGCGCGGACATCAAATCATTCATTCGATTGGTATATGAAAAAAGTTGCACCTCTAATTATTAGAGGTGCAACTTTTTACCATTCACGCCATTCTTCTGTTATATCTTCCTCGGATTCTAAGCCAGCTATTCGTGCTGCTGTATCGATAAATTCATAGAGATCTTCTCTTTCCATTGTTTCGATAAAATGGTCATGTTCGATATTTAATTCATTTAATTTAATAACTACCTCTTTAACAACTTGCATTACTTCGACTTCGGTTGGATTCTCTCCTAATCGCTGTAAATTGTTAATGTAAGTGTCAAGAACTGTATTTGTTGCACTTATATTTTCTTCAGTAAAAAATTCCCCATCTTCATCATACTCAACCCATGAGGTTGTTGGTTTATTTTTTTTCAATTCATCAAATGTCATGATAACCTCCTAAATGTGTTTTTTGTCTTTAATCCCATTCTACATTTTCGATCATATAAAACAATCATTTTAGAGGGATTTTCTGTAAGTTGATAGTTTTTTAACTCATTTTATGAGGCTACTTATTCGTGGTCTTTTTATTTTCTCCTCCGCATAAATATAGTTTATCGCAAGAATGCATTAATAGATTATAAACTTTCTACCTTTGCGAAAAAGTTTGACAATACATACGGGTAGTGGTAATTTAAAACCTATAAGAAAACTCGGTATTAATTCCGAGTTTTCTTATAGGTGTAAATAGTCGAGAGGGGTCGAAATATGAAGAAGAAGTTGTTTGTATTACCATTTGTCCTACTATTATTTATTGCATTAGCTGCTTGTTCAGGGGAAAAAGATTCGAAGCAAGCGAGCACTAGTAAATCAGGGACTCCGAAAGACGGAGGGGCGTTAACGATTGGTGTTAGCGATAATCCAGATACGATGAATCCGCTTTATGCGAATGATCGTGTGTCATTAACTGTGCAGCAGGCTTTATATGCGCCGCTATATCATATGGAAGACGGTAAGAAAAAGTTTGTTCTTGCTGAGAGCTTTACGCCTTCAGAAGATCAATTAACGTGGACACTGAAGTTAAAAGATAATTTGAAATGGCATGATGGTAAGAAAATTACATCAGACGATATAGCATTTACATTCCAATCTATTTTAGATGAGAAGCAAAATAGCTCAAGTCGTGAAAACTTTATTTTTAAAGGAAAGCCGCTTGAGGTGAAAAAGGTAGATGAGTTAACAACTCAATTCGTTTTACCACAAGTAAGCGCATCTTTCGAAGGTGTGATGAATGATTTCTTCCCGATTCCGAAACATGTATTTGAAGGGGAAGCAGATTTAGCGAAGAGTAAGAAAAACTTACAACCTGTAGGGTCAGGTCCGTTTAAGTTTAAAGAATATAAATCAGATGAGTACGTTGCATTAGATCGATTCGATGATTATGTAGGTGGGAAAGCTAAATTAGACTCTATCGTATACCGAGTTGTAAAAGACCGTAATACAGCAAATGTTTCACTGCAAAATGGTCAAATCAACATGAAGATGATTGAGCCGCAAGACTTTAAGAAATTAGATAGCACTGGGAACTTCTCAATGGTGACATTCCCTGAAGGTAGACTATTCTACTTATCTTATAACATGAATACTGATCTTATGAAGAAAAAAGAAGTGCGCCAAGCAATTGCGCATGCGTTAGATAAAAAAGAAATGATTAACTCAGCATTCGTTTCAGGTGAATTTGCAGAACCTGCAAATTCAATCTTAACGCCAGACGCTATGTATTATGCGAAAGATATTAAAGACTATAAGTATGATAAAAAAGAAGCGAAAGGTTTATTAGCAAAAGCTGGCGTGAAAGATAAGGAAAAAGTACGTGTGATGTATGTAACGAATAATAAAATTATGGAAAGCTTAGCGCTTTATACACAACAAAAATTAAAAGAAGTTGGCTTAGAAGTTGAACTAAATGCATTAGATGCTAGTGCAGCAAGTGAAAAAGGCTTAGATAAAGAGAATAAAGAATATGACATTACATTTGGTGGCTACATAATGGGACCTGAGCCAGATTCATATAAGAGCTTATTCTTAAGCAATGCTGAATACAATTATGCACGATATAAAAACGCTGATTTCGATAAGTTATGGGAAGAAGCTGCAGTTGAGACAGATAAAACAAAACGCGCAGAGCTATACCATAAAATTCAAGAGACAGCTAGAGAAGACGTACCTTATCTACCAATCGCGTATCCGAAAGCAGTTATTGCAGTAGATAAAAAGTTTGATGGATTAAAAGAAGCGAAAGCAATTCCTGTCACAATGTTTGAAGATCTATCTAAGATTTATGAAGTGAAATAAGAAACAATAAAGAAGCTGGTGGAAATCAGCTTCTTTAGCTTGAGGGGGGGAAGTTTGTGTATAAAGTAATTGCGAAGAGGCTTTTAAATGCAATTCCGCTTTTATTTGTTATTTCTATTATTTCTTTTCTATTAATAAAACTAGCACCGGGGGATCCGGTTCGAAACTTTGTAACGCCAAACATGAGTCCAATTGATGTGGAGCGTATTCGCAAAAGTTTAGGACTAGATCAACCAATTTACGTGCAGTATTTTTTATGGTTAAAAAACATTTTAACAGGAAACTTTGGTTACTCACTTCAAAATCATCGTCCTGTTTTGGAACTTATCACAGAAAGATTACCTGCAACAATTGGGTTAATGGGATCATCTTTACTCGTCTCATTCGTAATCGCAATACCGCTTGGACTATTTACAGGTGTGAAAAAGAATTCATTCTTTGACCGCATTGTAAACTTTATTTCATACGTTGGTATTTCTATGCCGGTTTTCTGGTTTGCACTACTATTAGTCTACTTATTCTCTTTAAAATTGAACCTACTTCCGAGTATGGGTATGCGCACCGTAGGTAAAGATTCTGTCTGGGATATTGTGCAACACGGCATTTTACCTTGCATGGTGCTAGCGTTCCAAAACGTATCTGTTTATATGAGATATATTCGTTCAAGTACGATTCAGCAATTAGAAGAAGAATATGTACAAATTCAATATGCGTACGGTGCTTCGAAGAAAACGGTTTTATTTAATCACGTACTTCGAAATGTATTAATACCAATCATTACAATTTTCGGATTATCAATTCCAAGTTTAGTAGGCGGAGCGTTTATTACGGAAACAGTATTTTCATGGCCGGGTCTTGGTTCACTTGGGGTAAATGCTATTTTTAGATTTGATTATCCGATTATCATGGCAATTACATTACTATCATCATTCATGTTAATTCTCGGTAACTTAATTGCTGATATTTTATATGGCGTAGTAGATCCGCGCATTCGAATGAGGGGGTGATTTGGAATGAATAATAGGAGATTTCAAACGATAAAACATAGCTTTACGAAAAATAAGTTTGTTGCAATGGGAGTTATTATACTTGCGATTTTAACGGTCACATCAATTTTCGCATTCGTATCGCCGTACGATCCTAGCAAAATGTCAATTCCAGATCGCTTACAAGACCCGAGTATGAGTCATCCTTTCGGAACGGATGATTACGGAAGGGATTACTTAACGAGAGCGTTATATGGCGGACGAGTTTCACTTGCGGTCGGTTTTCTTGCGATGGTTGTTTCTATTACAATCGGTACCGCAGTTGGAACAATTAGCGGATATTTTAGCGGAAAGTTAGACAACTTTTTAATGCGAGTTGTTGAAGTGCTTATGTCAATTCCATCATTCTTTTTAATGCTACTATTAAATGCGTATTTAAAACCAGGAATTACGACGTTAGTTCTTATTATCGGATTACTAACATGGATGGACACCGCCCGTATTGTAAGGGCAGAAACGTTATCTGTAAAAGAGCGTGAGTACGTTTTATACGCAAAAGTATCAGGACAAAAATCACTTATGATTATTGTAAGACATATCATTCCTAACATTTTATCAACCATTATTATCGCTGCGACATTAACAATTGCGACATCGATTTTAATGGAATCATCACTTAGTTTTTTAGGTTTAGGTATTAGAGAACCAGATTCTTCTTGGGGCAGCATGCTAAACAATGCGCAAGGATATATTGGTGAAGCTTGGTATTTAACACTCTTCCCAGGATTCCTTATCCTTTTAACGGTACTTAGTTTTAACGTAATTGGTGAAGCATTGAAGAAAGCTTTCGCACCAAAAGGAGCCGGACATGAAAACTAAAGTGTTAAGTGAAAGGAGTTAGAAGCGTGTCTGAAAAACTACTAGAAATGAAAAATTTAAAGACTTCTTTTTTCATAGAAAGTGGCGAAGTTGAAGCGGTTCGCGGCGTTACATTTCGCTTAAATAAAGGAGAAGTAGTCGGTATCGTTGGGGAATCTGGAAGCGGAAAGAGTGTAATGGCGAAGTCTGTTATGTCTCTCGTTACGTCACCAGGAAAAGTGAAAGAAGGGGAAATCCTTTTTCATAATGAAAACATACTTTCTAAATCTGAAAAAGAATTACGTTCTATTAGAGGAAATCAAATTTCACTTATCTCTCAAGACCCAATGTCAGCGCTAAATCCAGTCGTGAAAATTGGGAAACAAATGACGGAAGTAATTATACGTCATCAAAAAGTGAAAAAGAAAGAAGCAGAGCAGATCGCGATCAACTTGTTAAAACAAGTCGGCCTTTCGTCACCAGAAGAAAGGGTAAAACAATATCCGCATGAACTAAGCGGTGGTATGAAGCAGCGGGTTATGATCGCAATGGCGATGTCTTGTAATCCGGACCTTCTTATTGCTGACGAACCGACGACTGCACTTGATGTAACGATACAGGCGCAAATACTAGATTTAATGAAAAACTTAAAGAACGAAACGAATATGGCGTTACTTCTTATTACGCATGACTTAGGAATCGTCGCGCAAAACTGTACGCGCGTTATCGTTATGTACGGCGGGCTTATTATGGAAGAAGGACCTGTACTTGATATTTTCCAATCGCCGAATCATCCATATACGAAAGGGCTATTAAACTCTTTGCCAAAAATAGCGAACGGCGTAAAAGAAAGACTCGCTCCTATTCAAGGTGTAACGCCAAACTTATTAAACCCGCCACAAGGTTGCCCATTCGC
This sequence comes from Bacillus sp. GW823-FHT06A10, assembly GCF_058795375.1. Classification (NCBI taxonomy): domain Bacteria; kingdom Bacillati; phylum Bacillota; class Bacilli; order Caryophanales; family Bacillaceae; genus Bacillus; species Bacillus sp. GW823-FHT06A10. The sequence continues at coordinate 177,982 of NZ_JBXAHT010000001.1, forward strand.
AGAGCGTTGCCCGCATGCGATGGACATTTGTGAAAAAGAACGTCCGCCATATTTTGAAATCGGAAACGAAAGACGTTCCATGTGCTGGTTAAACGATAAGACAGTAGGTGATTCACATGCATGAAGAAAACTTAATTGAAGTTCGGAACTTAAAAAAGTATTTTCCTATTAAAAAAGGACTATTTGGCAGGAAAACAGAGCAATTAAAAGCAGTCGATGACCTTAGCTTCACCATTAAAAAAGGTGAAACATTCGGATTAGTAGGAGAATCTGGCTGCGGAAAATCAACGACAGGAAGAAGCATCATTCGTTTACACGATGTCACTTCAGGTAACGTTTTATTCGACGGAAAAGATATCGCAAGTTTAAAAGAAAGTGAACTAAAAGAATATAGAAAACGAATGCAAATTATTTTCCAAGATCCATACGCATCATTAAACCCGGCAATGAATGTATTCCAAATTATTAGCGAGCCAATGAATATTCACGGATCTTATAAAAAAGAAGAACAAAAAGAAATCATTTTAGATCTTCTGAAAAAAGTAGGCCTAAAAGAAGAACACTTATATCGCTACCCGCACGAATTTAGCGGAGGCCAGCGCCAGCGCATTAGCATCGCGCGCGCACTATCTGTAAAACCAGACTTTATCTTATGTGACGAACCAATCTCAGCACTTGATGTCTCAGTCCAAGCACAAGTCGTAAACATGCTGCAAGACATCCAAGAAGAAACAGGCGTCACATACTTATTCATCGCACATGACTTATCCATGGTAAGACACATATCAGACCGAATCGGAGTCATGTACTTAGGAAACATAGTAGAAATTGCCGACAGCGAAGACCTATACACAAAACCGGCACATCCATACACACAAGCACTACTCTCATCCATGCCAGAACCAGATCCAACAAACATAGGAAAAGAACGGATCATCCTAGAGGGAGAAGTACCAAGCCCACTAAACTCACCGTCCGGCTGTAAATTCAGAACGCGCTGCAAATTCGCCACTGAAAAATGCGCACAGGAAGTACCGAAGATGGTGGAGATTGCGAAGGGGCATCAGGTGGCTTGTCATTTGTTTTAGGGGGAGAGCACTAGGGGGGACCTGGTGCTTTTTTTCTTTGTAGGTGGACGTGGTGTGGGATTGGTTGTTAGTTTAGGAGATAACGCGCTCGAAATTTGTCGGTAAATCGATATGTTGTGTCGAAACGTTGATATATTCGGAGTTACGATCGATATAATCGAATAATCGTTGATATATTTTTTTAAAGAGTGGGATTGGTTGTAGATTAATGTAGAAATTTAATGTTTTCGAAAAAAAGAATTGACTTCTATATTAGTTGTAACTAAAATAGTTACATAAAGATGTAATCAATTTAGTTACAACTAATATCTGCTAAAAATATGATTTATATATTTAATTAAGGATGGTGGTCCATACGTTGCCACCCGGTGTAGAAAGTTACTAACACATTCAAATCAATGCATATTCTAAGCTTTAGTATTTTCTGTTACGGGGCAATAAGTTGCAATGTTATCTTTTGTTAAAAACCTTGGTGGATCTTTCTTTGGAAATATTAGTTTTGGGGAAATATAGTAAGGTATCTAAAAAAGAACAAGGTATAAAAAGATGTACTTATATAAATCAAAAATTTAGTTGAGCTGGATAATAAAAAAAAAGGTAGGAGATTTAAATGGAGACGAAACAAGATAACCTTATTTACGTATGGGATGCATATTGTGGATGGTGCTATGGTTTTTCAGAAAGTATTAAAGGATTTTACAAAAACCACACTGAAGTGCCATTAACGGTTTTATGTGGAGGGTTATTTTTAGATAATTTACCAATGAAAAACTTCTCATATATAGAAGAAGGAAATAAAAGAATTAATCAACTTACAGGTGCTGAATTTGGTCCTTCATATCAAAAATTGGTGGAGGAAGGGACTTTTAAAATGAATTCGAAAGATGCTGCAATTGGTTTTTCAGCTTTACGCTCATTAGCGCCAGAACGTTTGTTAGAATTCACTTCGGCTATGCAAAAAGCGTTTTATTATGAGGGTCAAAGTCTGAGTGATCCTGAAACATATCGCAAGATTGCAATCGAGCATGGTTTGGACCCTGAACAAGTATTAGAACGTTTAAACGCTCAAGAAACAATAATAGATGTCCAAAATGATTTCAATAAAGTTCGACAGCTTGGTGTTAATAGCTATCCTTCCTTACTTTTACAAAAGGATAATCAAATTATTCCTATTGGTGGTGGCGTAATGACGCCGGATAAAATTGAAGCGCGTTTTAAAAATTTATATTAAGAAAATTTAGGATATAGTAGCAAACATGTTATCTTAGGCCACCTGACATTCATCTCCGGAATATTCGCCAGTACTATTACACTTTCAGATGAATGGGAGTGGGAGATTTTATCGGAACAAGATAAAAATATGATAATTAGTTCATAACTTTAACAAAAGGAGAATAACATACTATGTTTAAAACAATCGATACAAATCAAAAAGATGTGAAATTAACGGTGTTTAGTTCGGACGAAAAAAGCTTTATGGTCACAGCAACATTAGTTGAGAAAGCAGGACATGCATTTTTAATAAACTCAAAATTTACTCAATCTGATTCGAAAGAAATTGTTGAGTATCTGAAAAAAAATGACTTATCTTTAGATAAAATCTTTATTACTCATGGGGATCCTGATTACTACTTTGGATTAGAAAATATTAAAGCTGCTTACCCAGAAGCTATAGCGTATGCTACGGAGTCTACTGTTGAACATATCGTTCATTCTGTCTTAGGGAAATTAAAAGTTTGGAAAGACGTCCTTGGAGAAAATGCACCAAGTAACGTGGTATTACCTCAAGTGTTTAAAGAAAACACAATTGATTTTCAGGGGTTAACATTTGAACTAGTAGGCTTAGATCATTACAGAACTAGCTTATTTAATAAAGAGCTGAAAGTATTAATTGGTGGTATTGATGTATTTAACGAAATACATGTATTCTTAGCGGATACTAGCTCAAAAGCGGCGATGGAGGCGTGGATTGAGAACTTGAAAGTGTTACAAGCATTACATGCTGACATAATTGTACCAAGCCATGGATCAATCGAAAAATCTCTAAATAATCAAGCACTTACTGCGACAATGGATTATCTAAGAACTGCGGTTCAAGCTTCTGAGGAAAGTGGAACTTCAAAAGATTTTGTGGCAAAACTTGAAGCAGCATATCCAGACTATGCAAATAAAGGTGTATTAGAATTAAGTGCAAAAGTTGTAACAAAAGAAATGCCTTGGGGTTAATGATATGAATAAATATCAAAAACTATTACATGAAACGTATGTGTTAACTGGCGAAGGGAAATTGGATGCGTTCAAAACGTATTTAAGTGAAAATGTATCTTGGACAGAAGCTGCTGGGTTTCCATATGCAGGTACTTATATAGGTCCAGATGAAGTAGTGAAAAACGTACATGAACGTCTTGGCACGGAATGGGATGACTATAGCGCTAAAGATGAAATTTATACTTTTAATAACAATACTGTTATTGTGTATGGAAAATATAGTGGAACATATAAAGCTACAGGTAAGTCATTTGTAGCAGATTTTTGTCATCTTTATAAGTTTGATGAGAACGATAAGGTTAAGAAGTTTATTCAAATTGTAGACAGTGCAACTGTTAATGAGGTATTAAGTTAGAGTTAATCGTTTCTAATATGCCTTGTATAGGGGGAGGTTAGGATAAATGAAATTCCTAACATTACCCCTGACATTACATTTGGGGGAAGGTTTCTCCTTCTTCAAACTTTTTATAGAAGAAAACTTATTTAAGTAGAAGAGGTAGGTATATATGAAATTAGAGAAAAGTTTAATCATAACAATTATTTCTGTATTTATTTTAGGAGTAGTTTCGACTTTGGTATATCAAGCTTCCACCGGTAATAACAAAGGGAACTCAATAAAGAGCGAGAATGTTGCTTCTGTATCAAAAGAAGTGAAAGAAAATGAAAAGAATAAAAAGATGGTAGTTGATTTCTATAATGAAGTTTTTAACAAACATAATATCGATATTATCCCTAAATATGTTAGTGAAGATTATAAGCAACATAATCCTTTTGTTGCTGATGGACGAAAAGCCTTCATGGATTTCTTTAAGGAGGATTTTGTTAAAAATCCTAATTCCTCTGCAGAGATTAAACGTGTGGTAGCTGAAGGGGATACAGTTGCTCTTCATGTACATTCTCGTACTAATTCTCAAGATAAGGGAGTTGCTATAGTGGATATATTTCGTATCAAGGATGGAAAGATTGTCGAACACTGGGATGTAATTCAAGAGATTCCAAGTGAAGCAGCTAATGATAATACGATGTTTTAGATAGAAGATATATTTAATAATTGTCTAATTGATAGTGCGATATAGAATTTAGAAATCTAGATAAGTAAAGGAGATGTCCTAGTACCATGCCTGGGATATCTCCTTTTTGTTTTAACGAGATTTAATTTATTGTTACTTGTATTTTTTTATGTACTACTATTCGATTACACATCATTTCAGGCGGTTTTCTTTTATCTCGCATTAACGGGCAGTAAGATCCCCACCTCTTTTAATTCTTCAATTAATAAAAAGTTTGCTTTCAAATTAGAAAGGGTTAGTCCCTCAGACCCAAAAACAAAGGGGAACTCAATTATTCAAATTCATATAAAGTTTCAATCTTGTCTAAGCATCCATTAGGATATACAATGGATCATCCATTTTTCTTTACATAATCTCCAGATGCAGTCCATATCAACTATAGATTCTTGTCTTATGCTAAATGTAATCAAAAAGCAAGTAGATAAAGATAATGACTAAAACATTAACTCTAGATACTTTTTTGATGAATATTACAAATAAACAGGAGGTAATGAAAAATGATTAAAACATTATTAGCAGGAGCAATTTTAAGTACAGGATTGGTAGCGGGAGGTGCAGATGATGCGAAAATGGACAATTTAAAGTCAAATGAAGATAGTTCAAATCAAGTAATTACACAGAGTGTAGATGGAACAACGTCTTTCTCACAAAACTTTGATTTACCTAAAGATGCAGTGCCAGCAACTCCTAAAGGAAACGCAAAAACTGTTGAAAGAACAGAGGGTACAGGTTCTCAAGAAGGAAAAATGGTACCAACAAAAGAAGGTACAGATTCTCAACCAGGATTTGAAATGGGATCCCCTGAGAAACCAGAATATGCAAAAACAGTTGAAAGAACAGAAGGTACAGATTCTCAAGAAGGAAAAATGGTACCAGCAAAAGAAGGAAATTAAATAATATATAGTTATAACGAGGAGCATCCAAAAAGTGGTGCTCTTTTTATATTATAGGAATTAACTAGTTCTACTGAATATAGAACTGTAGGAAGAATTGAGACTAGAACATGGGGGCCTATCTCTTCAAATCATGGTGTTTAGGGCAATAGTTTTGGTGGTAACGTTATAATACAAACATTTTATTAGAGATTTTCTAAATTTACATACACTCTAGATAGACTACATATCAACTTCAGATACTTGTTTTATGATACAAGTAATCAAACAAAAGGAGGGCGATACAAAATGATTAAAACAGTATTAACAGGGCACTCTTTTATGTACAGGAGATTATTAGCAGGTGGAGCAAATGTTGAAGATATACAGACAGATAAGCATATTCCATATGAACAAGATGAATTGCAGCAAACTCTAGAAAAGTACGATTCGAAGAAGTTTGAGTTATAAAAAGAAAATAGATAAATGAACAAGAGAAAAGTATTTTCATTTGGATATAGGACTTGAATCAAACTTTTATACTAAAATATATACGGCAAAAAGGAGGGAGTACATTGCAGAAAATTATTTATGGAATATTAATTTTAATATATACTTTGTATTCATTTTTTGTAAGTGATGGAAGTGAAGTAAGGTTTATTATGCTGTTAACTATAGTGCTTATCTTTTCTGTGGTTTTAGAAAAAGGAAATGCAAACCAAACGAATGATTAAGGGGCGTTTGGTTTGCATTTTTTATTGGCTATTACAGTCCAGATGTTTTAGGGGGAGCACCAAATTTCATTTTTGGGGACACTATTAAATTTTTAGTTGATGAAAATACGGTGCAACTCCTACTAGAGAAAACACCGCCTAAAATAGAAAACTTTTAACCTATTATCCTCTATTCCGTAGCTTTTAAGGTATTTAACACGACTTTGGTTGCATCTGCAATAAGTTTATCGTCATATTTAGCATCTTCTTTATCGTGATTAGAAAGTATAGCAAGAACAATTGGCTTTTTATTTGGTGGCCAAATAATTGCGATATCATTTCTTGTTCCGTAAGATCCCGCGCCTGTTTTATCAGCTACTTCCCATCCTTTTGGTACGCCCGCACGAATCAATTTATCTCCAGTTGTATTTCTCTTCATCCAATCTACTAATAGTTCACGTTTTTCTGTTGGAAGTGCAGTCCCTAATGTAAATGATTGAAGTGTCTTAGCTATTGCTTCTGGTGTACTGGTATCATGTGTTTCTCCTGGATGCACTTCATTTAATTCAGGTTCAAATCGTTCTGAAGTAGTAACAGTATCTCCCATTTCTCTCAAGATTTTTTCAAATTCAGAGGGACCTCCTAACTGTTTAAGAATCAAATTATGTGCTGTGCTGTCACTATATCGAACTGAAGCATCTGCAAGTTCTTTTAACGTCATTCCTGTATCAACATGCTTTTCAGTAATTGGATTATAATTAGAAAGATCTTCATGAGTATACGTAATTCTTTGATCAAGAGCTTCTAATGAGTTCTTGCGTAAAAGAGCGCCCACAGCTAATGATTTAGATGTAGATGCAAACGCAAAACGATCATCTGAATGATAAGCAATCGTTTGATTCGTACCTGTGTCCAGTGCATAAATACCAAGCTTAGCATCATATTCTTTTTCAAGTTTAGCAAAAGATTGACTTCCTGTATTTTCTTGTTTAATTTGATTAGCTTGATTCGTTTGTTTGGGTGGTTCAGATTGAGCATTACTATTGGAACAGCCTATAAGTGATACGCATGAAAGTAATACTACAGGTACAATCTTTTTGTAATGTAAAATGTTATAGAACTTGTTTAAAACGAACATAAATTTTCAACCTCTTTCAAGAATATATGGATTTTGTCTAGGTATTCTAAATACCAATGCAATTAAAGATGGCATTGGGTAACAATACTACTGCAGCTAAAATTTCACAGGTTAAATGACATCCAAAACGTTTATCCCGCTATTTGCCGGGCAGTAAGACCCCCGCTGATTAAAGTTTCACTTTATATGATTGATAAGTCACAGTTTGCGTTATTTCTTTTTTGTTTCCACTTGTAATGGTTCACCTGTGAAAGTATTACAATACATGTTTTTTACTTTTGGGAATAATAAGTCCTTTCATTTTTTTGTAATACATAAAAATAGATGTCAAACGGGATATGTTGTATCCAATCTGGACAACTCATATTAGAAATACACTTATTAGACACTCTAAGTAATAAATTTGTTCCACTTTAAGATGAGGAAGAATTTGGGGTTTGTAAATTAACAATGGAACTACGTGTTTTTTCGTCATACAAAAACCTCTACATATAAGTAGAGGTTTTTAAATTGCATATTAACGAATTATGCTTTTTCAGATAAACGGAGATAATAGAATACATAATTTTAACTAGATTTATTGTTAACTAATTTATCCCCACCAAGCTCCGCCTCAATCTGCGAAGTTTTCGATGACTCATCCATACGCCAATACGTAATAAAGCTTATCGCGATACAGCCAGCTACGTAGAAGTAGAATAGTGATTCCATTCCGATACTCTTTAGCCATAAAGCGATGAACTCAGCTGTTCCGCCGAATATCGCGACGGTTAGTGCATATGGTAAACCTACGCCGAGTGCACGGATTTCAGTTGGGAAGAGTTCTGCTTTTACAATTGCGTTAATTGATGTGTAACCAGTAACGATAATGAGACCGACCATCATGAGTAAAAATGCTACGATTGGTTCTGTCGTTTTTTCCATGAAGAAGAAGATCGGCGCTGTTAGTAATGTTCCGAGAATACCGAATGCCATTAATAGTGGGCGGCGTCCAATTTTATCGGATAGTAGCCCTGCAATCGGTTGAAGTACGACGAAAATAAGTAGTGCGACAAAGTTAATCCAGCTTACAACTTCTTTCGGAAGACCGACTGTGTTTACCATGAACTTTTGTAAATATGTTGTGTACGTATAAAATGCAACAGTGCCTCCTAATGTTAGGCCGACTACTGTTAATACTGCTTTCGGGTGTTTCATAAGCGCGCGAACGGTTCCTGCGCTTTCGCGTTTTTGTGATTTTATGTTTGAGAATTGCTCTGATTCATCCATCGTGCGGCGAAGCCATAATACAGCTACTGCGCCCATCGCTCCAATAATGAATGGAATACGCCATCCCCAAGCTTTCATATCTGGTTCGCTTAGTAATTGCTGAAGAACAATTTGAACGCCTAACGCAACCATCTGTCCGGCAACGAGCGTTACATATTGGAAACTTGAATAAAAGCCACGGCGCCCACTACTAGCCATTTCAGATAAATACGTTGCGGAAGTTCCGTACTCTCCGCCGAGTGATAATCCTTGTAGTAAACGGGCAAGAACTAAAATAATTGGTGCCATAATACCGATACTTTCGTAACTCGGTGTACAGGCAATAATTAAAGAACCACCGGCCATAACTGTAATGGAAAGTGTTAATGCTGCCCGGCGTCCGTGCCGATCCGCATAGCGTCCCATTAATAAACTTCCGATAGGGCGCATTAAAAAACCAACTGCGAAAATAGCCGCTGTGTTCAGTAACTGACTCGTTGGATCACCTTTAGGAAAGAACTCTGCTGAAAAATAAACGGCGAAAGCAGAGTAAACGTACCAGTCGTACCATTCAATTAAATTGCCGACAGAACCTTTGAAAATATTGCCCGCGACTCGTTTTGAGTTTGCTTGAGCCATAATAATTCCTCCTCTTGCTTAGAAATAAAAGTTAAATATGAAAGCGTTTTTATTGTAGTTGAATTGTACTGTCTATAGAATAAAATCTCAATATTATGACAATTTTATTCTTTTTGTACTTTATGTACATGGAGAGTTTTAATAGTTGCTTCATTATTGGTTTTGTCATAATAATAGAAAAAGGAGATTGATAGTTTTGAATATTTTATCAAAGGATATGAAGCATGAAAAAATCACGCAAAGTGTCATTACAAACGAAAATAGTAAGCTTAATTATCGCGTTAATTTTATTTGTCGTTCTCCTATTAGCGGGAATATTTGTTTACATTCAGTCCGTTGATACGAAGCGCCAAGTAGAACAGTTAGCGCTGCAAACAGCTAAATCTCTTTCTTTTATGCCAGCTATAAAAGAGGCTTTTCAAAATAACGAGCATAAAAGTAACATTCAATCTATTGCGGAACAAGTTCGTGAGCAAGCTGGTGCAGATACTGTCATTATAGAAGATCGCTATGGGGTTATGTATTCCCATTCTCATTCGGAGTTAATTGGCACAAAGAGTAACAATCCATATAACTATGAAGCACTTACCTTTGGTGGCTATTATACGCTTGAAGGAAATGGTGTAAGTGGTCCTGCTTTAATGGCGAAGGCGCCCATTATTGTTCATAACGGAGACTACGATCAAGTTGTAGGTGTTGTGACAGTAGAGTTTTTAATAAAAGGCATTGAATCTAACATATTGAGCAGAACGAAAGAAATTATACTCTTTTCTTTAGCTGTATTATTAGCTGGAATTGTTGGAGGTATTCTTTTAGCACGTAGCATTCGTAAAGACACACTCGGTTTAGAGCCGAATGAAATTGCAGCGCTATACCGGGAACGAAGTGCAATACTACTATCTATAAAAGAAGGAATTATCGCTATTGATCAAAACGGTTTGATTACGATGATGAACACGTCTGCAGAAGAGATGCTACATGTAAATGATGATTATATGCAGCAACACATTTCAAAAGTTTTACCGGAATTTAATATGGAGAGAGCGTTAGAAAGCGATCAAGAAATCGCGTTTCAAGATAAAGTGTTTATTTTAAACAGGACACCGATACTTGAAAATAACAGTACGGTAGGAGTTGTATGTAGTTTTAGAGATAAAACAGAACTGCAAAACCTTGTGAACACAATATCTGAGGTAAGAAAGTATTCAGAGGACTTACGCGCTCAAACACATGAATTTACAAATAAACTTTTCGTTTTATCAGGATTACTTCAGTTAGGACATTACAAAGAAGCGATTGAATTTATCCAGCAAGAATCTAATATTCATCAAAGCCAAAATCATATTTTATTCCATCAAATTCATGATGCAAAAGTACAAGCTATTTTATTGGGAAAAATCGGAACAGCATCTGAGAAGAAAATTGATTTTCATATTGAAGGAGATAGTGCGCTTCATCCGTTACCAGACCATATAAAGGTGTCGCACCTCATTACGATCCTTGGAAACATAATCGATAATGCGTTTGATGTGGTGAGTGGGCAAGAGGAGAAGAGAGTTTCCTTCTTCGTTACGGATATAGGACACGATATTGTATTTGAAGTGATAGATAGTGGGATAGGAATACCGGTAGAAAAAATTACGACCATTTTTCAAAAAGGGTTTTCAACGAAAGGGAATGATCGTGGTTACGGATTAGCGAATGTGAAAGAAATGGTAGATCTACTAGAGGGAACAATTGAAATTCAAAACGAAAAAAATGGGGGAGCGATTTTTACAATTTACCTTCCGAAAACATTGAGAGAAAGTACATGACAAACAGGGGGATGGGCATATGTTGAAGGTTGCAATTGCAGAAGATGATTTCCGCGTCGCGCAAATTCAGGAAGAGTTTTTATCAAAAATAAAAGACGTAAAAGTGATTGGAAAAGCATTGAACGCGAAAGAAACGATGGAATTACTACAAAAGGAAGAAATCGATTTGCTTCTATTAGATAATTATTTACCAGACGGAATCGGCACAGACTTATTACCGAAAATCCATGCTGACTTTCCAAACGTTGACGTCATTATGGTTACAGCGGCAAATGAAAACCATATGCTAGAAAAAGCAATTCGAAACGGCGTAAGCAACTACCTTATAAAACCGGTCACGTTAGAAAAATTCGTTCGCACAATTGAAGACTATAAAAGAAAGAAGCAATTATTACATAGTAACAATGAAGTGAATCAAGCGATTATCGATAACTTCTTCGGCATTTCGCAAACACAAGACATAAAAAATTTACCGACAGGTGTGGATCCGTTAACACTGCAAAAAGTGAAAGGGATTATAAAAGGATTTGAAGAGGGAATTACAATAGAAGAAATGGGAGAGCAAATGGGTGCCTCCAGAACAACCGCAAGAAGATACTTAGAATTCTTAGTAGCGACAAACGAATGCACAGTAGAGTACACATACGGCATTATCGGACGACCAGAACGAAAGTACCGAATAGGACGAGGACTATGAAAAAGCGATTATTACTATGTATATGGATCATGACAGGAGTAATAGCTGGTTGTTCTTCGGAAAAATCCCATACGAATAAAGTAAACATAGACAAAGTAGAAATTGTTGCGCCAAACGTTCAAGGAGCAGGATGGGACTTAACAGCGCGAGCGATGCAAAAAACGCTAACAGAAGAAAAAATCTTCACAAAACCAATCACTGTCACAAACAAAGTAGGTGGCAGTGGTGACGTCGGATGGAAATATACGAAACAAAAAGGCGGTCACGTACTGGCGATTAACTCAAGCTTACTCATAACGAACAACCTACTAGGCCACAGTAAACTAACATATAAAGACTTCACGCCGCTCGCAACACTCGCATCGGACTGGGAAGTCGTCGTCGTATCAAAAGACTCAAACATAGAAAACGCAAAACAACTAATGGAACAACTAAAACAAAACAAGAAAAACTTCAAAATCGGCGTTGCCCCAGGCCTAGGAAACGACGATCACTTATCCTTCGTACAAGTAAGCAAAGCATTCGGCATAAACCCTGCCGAACTACAATTCTTCGTCTACGAAAACAAAGAAAAAATCATAAACGCCCTAACGAACAAACAAATCAGCGCCGCAACCATGACTCTATCCGAAGCCGAAAAACAATACAAAGCCGGCAAAATAAAAATACTAGCCGTATCCGCACCAAAACGTCTAGACCGCCTACCAGAAATCCCAACATGGAAAGAACAAGGAATCAACGTTACATTCCAGCACTGGAAAGGAATTATGGGCCCGAAAGATATGACGGAGGAAGAGGTTGCTTATTGGGATGATGTGATTAAGAAGATGGTGGAGAGTGATAGTTGGAAGGGGATTTTGAGGGAGCGGGTTTGGAATTCTTATTATAAGGATAGTGGGGAGAGTATGATATTTCTTGAGCAGAGTAGTCAGGAGTATGGGGAGTTAGTGGGGGATAATAGGAATTAGTAAATCATACGGTATGGCGTATGATTTTTCTTTTATACATATATATAATTTGATAAAATGGTAGTAATTGTAATTGTTTTATAGGAGTTAAGTTAGGAATATTTTTGAACCTAATATTATAAAATATGAAACTGAACAATATCAAATTATTGTTTTATAAAATTAGATATATATTCAAGAGTGAATAGAGTTTTATATTTTTATACTAGCATGAGGATATAAAACTAATTCAAATATTAATATACGGGGTGGTTAAATGAATTGGATAGAAAATGCTAAGAAAAACATTTTCCCTTTGAGTAACGAAAAGTATAATTTAAAAAAGGCTTTGGGGGAATGGGCATATGAGGGGAACATGTTTGATGTAGAAATTGCAGATGAAATATGTCATTTATGCGATCATTCTAATATCAGATATCAATTTGAAATTATGAACAAACAAAATGGAAATCTGCTATTAATTGGGTCAGAATGTATTAAAAAGTTTAACATTGTAGTTGTTAATGATGAAGGGACTAAATTATCGTCTGAAGATGCAAAGAAGAAAGTGAATAAAGATAGAAATAAATTAGTCACAGAGGCGAAAGAAAAAAGCGTCTTAAATACTTTAGTAAAATTGGCTTCAGTAGATAATGAGTTTATGATCGAAAACTTTATTGAGTATTTTAAAGAAAGAAAAGCTTTCACTCCTAAGCAATTAAGTTTATTAATATGGAGGCTTAAGAAAGCTGATATTGATTTTAATAAATCTCATTTTAAGTTAACTATTAAGAAAAAGAGGGAGAAGGAAGATTTATTACAGTTAGCGGATTGGAGGCTAAAAGATATTTGGGACTGTTTATCTAGTAGTCAGAAAAAAATCGTTATGGAAAAGAATGGATTGTCTAGAGCTCCATTTTGATTAAATAATGAGTAATAAGGAGCTGCTTATCATTTATTAGCTGCTCCTTATCTTATCAATTTGTAATATAGCTTTCTTCCTCTTCGTTTACATTATGAATGGGAGGGCGTTTGAAAGTAAATTTAAATGTGTTTCCACTTTCTATAACTCTTCTCATTTCATCGTACATTGAAGAGGTAGATTGAATTCCTGTTAAAGTAGCCCATCCACGTGTTCTTGTCAGTGCAACAAATAGTTGATTGCGAAGCTGGATATTGTCTTCTTTAGATGCAATAAGGTCAAAACCAATTACGTATATAACATGTGCTTCGTTGCCTTTAGCACGGTGGATTTGTGAAATCGTAATAGCGTCATCTTCCCAGAATTTATCACGGTTTTCTTTTGGCCATTTTGGGAAGAGATAATTTTTTTCTAAGGCACCTGGAATATAGATGTTTATACCAGCTTTCATTAAATGTTCAGAGACGACTTTTTGTAGTATTTTTCCTTCTCCTAGGGTAATAATAAGAATGTCTCTTGAAAGATTTAATTTATCTACCTCAATATTTTCTTTTATAGATTTTGTAAGTGCGTTAAGTTCTGCTTCCCTGGATTCGTAAGTTTGAAATTGTAAGACATCACCTTTCCATTGATAAGGAATAAGGTTTGGAGAGTTTTTCTCTGGACGATGTAGCACAATTTCTTCACCGGATCTAAAGCTACCTTGCTGTACTTCATAACCGATTCCTTCCCAATCTTTTCTGGTTGTTAAACCACGCAGCATTCCTTCATCTCGTAATAGTCCCATTCCAATTGCATGCGCTGCAGTAAGAATTGGGCCTGGTGTACGATAACAACGTTGCATAATTTCACTTTTTTTAATTCCTCCAGAATAAAAACCACTCACCATTTTACTAAAGTTTTGGTCATTACCAAAAAGTTCCTTAGAAGTAGGAACCTTTAGGCTATCTAGACTTTGACTTTCATCATAAGCCCATATTAAACGACGATCATAGGGGTTACTTTCGTTTATCAGATTAAGTGATTGAAAGGCGAGCCAATAAAAAGGTTGTTTTCCATTATATTTAGCATGGTCACCTACTACTAAATCTTGTGCTTCATCAATTAAAACGGCATCAAAGACAGGGTAGATATGTGCATTTTTTAATAGGTCTGTGCAAGCATAGGCAAACTTTTCACTTGGAGAGCCTGAAGGTAAATCTGATGGTTTTTTAGGTTTTATTCCATGACGTCTACATAGAAAACGATAAAAACCTTCACGATCTTTTGCTCCCCAAGCATGCAAAACTTTGATTTTTCGTTTTACTATTTCATCGTAACAAGTTTCTCCATTACTAAAATGGCGTAGCCACTTGTCTACTTGTGCAATGAATGAGTCATAAAGGCTTCTTGTAAAGAAAACGAGCGCGATATCCCAATCCGGGTGTTTTAAATGCATATGTGCTGCCTTTTGAGCAAGTAAAACAGTTTTTCCGGATCCGGCAATACCACGGATGCGCTGTGCCCCTGGTGGAATAGTTTTTCCTGCTCTTTCTTGCTTTAAATCAAATTCGTAAAGGCTTTTATTTAATGCTGCAATCACAGCAGAACGACTATGCTCATTTCCAATGATTTTTCTTTCTTGTTTCATATGTAAAGGTGTACCGCTTAATATAGATAAAAGCAGTTCCCAATGTTTATCGATTAGTTCTTGTCCCGATTGCGTAACATAAGTAGATTCGATTTTATTTAATAAACTAGCTTTTCCTAGTTGATCTTTAAAAATAATTGGAGGACAAGATGGTAAACGGTCGAATCCTTTACTTCTCCACTCGGCTTCTGTTATATAGGGTAATGCAACTAATACTCTACCTGTAATTTTATTTCTAATTTCTGGGAATGCATTGCAATTATTTAAAAGTGCGTATAATTGATCTTCTGCTTGTTCGTAGGGATTTCCGTATTTTGTGTAAAAATTTTCGAATTCCCAACGGTGTCCATTTAATTTTTTGACTTGATTAATGTGAATTGATTTTACTTCTATAACCACTAAACCGAGATTTCGATCTGCAATGAGAATATCAGGTTCTTTTCTACCATGCCCGGATTTTGAAAATATAGGGTATTTCCAGTAACCTAAGCATTCTCGGGAGCTAAAAGCCTGTCGTACTGCTTCCCAAACTTTTAGCTCCCCCGTTTCTCCACTTTTTCCAAACTGCTCGGTCACGATAAAGTTTTGTTCATCAATGATTGCCATACCTCTTCCTTCAATCCCTTCATTTATCTATACAGATATAAAATTTGTTGGAAATATTTATATTTTATATTGTATAACGAATAGAGAAATAATAAAATTTGGAAATTTGTTCTTTCTTAACAAAATTTAAATTTCTTAGAGGGTGAAACGTACCTATGTATAAAAGATTACTTTCTTTTACACATAGTTTGGTAAAATAGTAGTAATTGTAATTAATTGTAACGGTGGGGATGAAAATGTTAGAGCAACTCATAATGGAATTAGCTAAGTCAACAAAGCAGGTTGAAGATATAAATGGTGATAAAACTTATTTGGTTATAAACAAAGATGATGGAGACTTAGACATTGAAATCAAATTTTTACGTGAGCAATATGAAGAGAAAGCATCATCTTATTTTAAAGTAAGTTCTGAGCTCCTTAAGAACGCTTGGAAAAAATTTATCGATATGCGCACGTTAAAGAGTGAGGATTTCGGACAAGTGAGTGAATGTAATACTTTCTTAGTAGCATTCTTTTCACACCTTCCATTTGTGGATGTAACGGAATCAGGGGCTATTGCATTTAAAGAGTTCCAAACTGATAATTTGCCATGTGAGCAGTATCATAAAGTTGTTGGATTTTTGGAAGAGGTAATAAACAATACATACGATCCGAAAAATTTAAGTGATCAAACCAATGGTAATTTGTATAGAGTTAAATCTAAAGGAAGACAAGATTTAAGATTACTGGGATTTTTAAAGGATAATCATAATATTAATACATCTTTATTAACTGAATATATTGAGACGAAAAGTAAGAATGATGTTATTCGAAAGTTAGTTTTAAAGCAGGAATACTTTCACATTGTTATGTTTGTACTTAATCTTTTAAGAGCGTATTCGAGAAGGGAAAAGAAAGAAGCTTTAGTACATTTAGCGATGACGATTGTTCGGAACTCTAGAGGAGAAAATTTAATGCTAGAATCATTAGCAAAAGAACGTACGCATAATCTCTTAATGTGGTCTGAGAAATTGGAAATAATTAATGCTGAATGGATTCCATCCGAACAATACATAAAAAAGAGTGAAGAAAAGGGCGGTAATATGAGTAGTAGTTTACGTGAAGGCTTTTTAAAGATACTGAAAGAATATTTGGATGCAAAAACAGAAAAATTTGCAGGACATAAATTAGGATTAACAGTCCGAAATGATATAGCAACAGAGATCATTCGTTTACCATTTATAAATGAGAAGCAGTACAGTGTGATAGGGTCAGTCGGAAAAGGGAATTGGGCGACAGTTCCATGGATTGCACTAATGCATAGAAGTATTACAACATCGACACAGAGAGGGTATTATATCGTCTATTTATTTAGTGAAGATATGCAACGATTGTATTTGACCATTGGACAAGGTGTAACAGAAACGACTAAAGAAGAGATGCAAAAAATTAAAGAAGAGATTCGTGAACAAATACATATGTCCGACAAAGTGCAAAAAGATGATGAGATCTTCCTAGGGACAAGCCAAAAAGCAAAAGGGTATGCAAATTCAACAGCGGCTTATATTGCATACGATGTTAATGAAATGCCTAGCGAAACAGAATTAGTTGAAGACTTGGAAGAAATGCTTCGCTATTATGAGGGGTTCATAGCTTATAAAGAGGAAGGAACGAAATATGAAATGATTTATGAGGGGAAAGAAGTGTATTTAGATCAGCAATCAATTATCGATCACGTGTCTTCTTATATTCAAAGTAAAGGTTTCTTTTATGAGAGAAAGGATCTTATTAACTTTTTCCTTTCATTAAAGACGAAGCCATTTGTAATTTTATCGGGTATTTCAGGTACAGGGAAAACGAAAATTGTTCAGTGGTTTGCGGAGAGTTTAGGGGCTACGGAAGAGAATGGACAATTTACACTTATTCCGGTTAGACCTGATTGGAGTGATAGTTCTGATTTGCTTGGCTATGTGAACCTTCAAGGGGAGTTTCAAGAAAGGCCGTTAATTAAAGTTCTTGAAAATGCAGATGCAAATCCAAATAGGCCGTATTTTGTAGTGTTAGACGAGATGAATTTAGCTCGAGTAGAATACTACTTTAGTGACTTTTTAAGTGTAATCGAGAGTCGTAAATGGAAAGATGGAAAAATTGTTACATCACCTGTTCTTCCTGAGTCAATTGCGAATAAGCATATTACGATTCCATCAAATGTATATATTATCGGAACTGTAAATATGGACGAAACGACACATCCGTTAAGTAAGAAAGTATTAGATCGAGCGAATACAATTGAGTTTAATACTGTTAGCTTAGATTATTTTAATTTCTTAATGGATGTAGAAGAGAAGGAAGCTGAAATTGTTTCAAATCGCTCTTTAGAAACTGAGTATCTTCATCTAAAAGAATGTTTTAAAGAAAACGAAGATCTTGTGAGAAATATATCGAACCTTTTAATAAAAATAAATAAAATACTTGAATCAGTGGGGGCTCAAGTTGGATACCGTCTACGAGATGAAATTTGTTTCTATATGGCATACAACGAACAAGGAAAGTTATTGTCATTTGATGAAGCACTCGATTATCAAATATATCAAAAGATTTTACCGCGTCTTGCAGGAAGCGATGGAAGAACAGAAGAGGTATTAAAGCAGTTGTATGTATTATGTGCAAATGAAGAATATGATAGCGGCAATAATGACGCTTCCTATGCAAAATATCCTCGTTCAGCCAACAAGCTGTCTCATATGTTAAGGAGGTTCGAGTATGATGGTTTCACCTCTTTCTGGATCTAATAATGAGATAGAGCTAGTTAAGATTGAAACAGAGGAGCTATCATTGACGATTAAAGGAAATCCTTATCATGAAAAATATGAGAGTTTAAAAGAATATTATGCTATAAACGCGGATGAAATGATGTATTTTCATGTAGATGGTAAGACGGAATCCGTTTCTATATTTGATGCGAGATTGAAGAGATTGGATGAATGGAACGAACATCCACCAATCTTTTTTGAAAATAGAAGTTATCAGCTTGTTGTTGTTCCGAAAAATAACAAGCAGCTCTCTTTTTATCATGAACATCCAGGATTTCGAAAACAAGTTAGTTCTATTCAAATGGGTTCACTTCACGTGTTAATGGGAAATCTTTCTTTTCCGAATGAAGTAGGAAATACAACGTTTGAAATTAAAGATGATCAAGATACTTTATTAACCGTTACATTTGAAGTTTTCCCAGCAAAGCTTGATTATAAGGATGATTACAGAGCCTTATTAGATGAAGTAAATGATGAAATTTATAATTTAGCATTTCATTTACTAAAGAGAACTTATTTAGGAGCATCTGCAATTTACGCTACAAATCCATCGAAGAGTGAGTTCTATCGTATTTTAAATGATTCCTTTGAGCGGTTTATGAAGTCGATCTCTCATATTAAACGACAACCACATCATACGCTTATGACTAGGCATCAACTTGTACGAGGAGAAAAAATTCGTAAATTGGATTCTGTCGGAATGAATTATTTGCGAAAGAGACCGCACTTGCTGCAAGGAGAAAACAATATACCGACTAAAGGCATTACAGCTTATAAGGAAGTTTCTTATGATACGCTGGAAAATCGATTTGTTAAATGGATGATTCAAAGAGTCGTACATAAAATAGAGGATTTACTTAAGACGCTAGAGCCAAAGTCTAGATATACACGTGGTGAAACTGATGAAGATTTGCTAGAGCGTGTAAAAAATATGAAGTATCGAATGAAAAATGAATTGAACGATCCATTTTGGCGAGGGATAGGAAAATTAGATCGCTCAGTCTTTTCACTCGTAATCCAAATGGCGGCAGGCTATAGAGATGCATATCAAATCTTCTTAATGCTATCGCGAGGTTTAACATTACGAGGACAAATTTTCAAAATGTCGGTAAAAGATGTCGCAAGGTTATACGAATACTGGACGTATTTAAAACTTGGACAAATTCTATCCAAAAAGTATATACCGCTCCATCAAGATGTTATTCAAGTTAAACAAGATGGTTTATATGTAACGCTAGATGAAAGTAAAACTGCAAAAAGAACGTTCAAGCATCCAGTTACTGATGAAGTAATAGAACTTTATTTCCAGAAAAGAAATGGTAGATTGCCAACAGTTACACAAAAACCAGATACGATGCTCGCTATTGAGAAAAAGGGAAAGAACTATCGATACCAATACATTTTTGATGCGAAATATCGAATTGACTTTGCTGAAAAAGCTCATTACAAAAGGAAGTATGGCACTCCTGGTCCAATGGAAGAAGACATTAATACAATGCATCGTTACAGAGATGCATTAGTTGTGGAACAAGAGGGACCTTTTGAGCGAACAGCTTACGGAGCATACGTATTATTCCCATGGAACCAAGAGGAAGTGTATGAGAACCATCCATTTTATAAAAGTATTGAAAAAGTAAGTATCGGTGGCTTTCCATTCTTGCCAAACGCGACAAGACTAGTCGAACAATTTCTAGACCATCTCATTGAAAAAAGCCCAGAAGAAATTATAAGAGAAGGCATCCTCCCAAGAGGAACAAAAGAAGAATGGCACTCCTCGTTAGAAGAAAAAGTATTAGTGGGTAGTGTGAAAACTGAAGCCGACTATGAAACATATAGAAAAGAAGGCTTATACCAGTTACCAGTCACACAGTTAAAACCAGGATGGCAAGAAGCGAAATACATAGCATTATATGCGCCGAAAAAATGGCACGGAGAAAAAGGTGGAATTCAATACGTAGCCAAAATCAAACACATTCAAATGCAACAAAACGATGAGCATGTACATTTCGAACTAGAGCCATGGAAAAAACTAGACCACCTCATCCGCCCAGTAGGATATGGCATTCAGAACTACACAATAACAACTATATCGCTATTAAAAGAAGTACAAGAACTCCCAGAACTCTTCATGAAATCAAAAGAAGAACGAACTCTTTGGAAAACGCTACGTCGTTTCACGAAGCAGGTTAAGGTTGAGCTGGATCATAACAACTTAGATGAGGCTTCTTCTATTAAGAGTTATTATGTGCAGGATGTTCAGATTTGGGTTGATTATGAGAATCAGGTTGTTGTGGTGGGGAGAGATGGGCGAGTTAAAGAAGTTGCTTTGGAGTTGGTTGTTGGGAGAGGTTCGGTGCTGTTTAGAGAAGTTTTAGAAGTGTTAAATGTTAGGGAATAGCACTTAGATCCAAGGTTGATTAAGTCATGGATAAGGGTATATATAATAGATAAATATTAGTTGGATAAAGTGTATTGTTAGCTATGAGAAGAACATATATAAGGCATATGCTCTTCTTTTTTTGTAAATAAAGTGGGTATAAAATTCAAATAATGACCTCTCCCTGTCAAGATAAGAAACCTATATTTTACGGTTCGGGAATACCGAGTGGAAAGCTATTCGTATCAAGGACTTATAGAGTATTATACATTTTCTTGTGCAAATCCTGTAACGTAGAAAAATGAAATTTCTTGACCAGCTGTTCTAAGTATTTCTTTATGATTTTAATTCAATTATTTTTGCTAATGAAGTGACGTGATATTATAAAATTAATATATTAGAAAAAGGAGTGTAATGAATTATGTCTCTAAAAAATGAACCAGCTGTTCGTTATGCAATTTGGACAGCTTATAACCGCCGTTGTCAAATCACAAAAAACTTAATCGAAAATATTACAGATATGGAAGTTGATCATATAATTTCTGTTGATACTTTTAAAAATAAAGGGAAGATAGAAATATACGATTTGCCAAAAGATTTTGATGTGCACGGATTAGAAAATTTGAGACCGGTATTACGAGCATGGAATAGAGAAAAAAGTAATCAAGAACTTCCCTCTGAACAAGTAATTCTAAATTTAATGAAAGCAAGAAAAATTAAAAAGTTAGTTGAGAGAGAAATAGCTAAATTTCATGAAGAGAAAAAATACGCCCTAAGTATTGAGGCGATTAGGGAAGCAATTCAAAATAAAAAAATAACATTAGAAGAGTATATGGATCAAATAAAAGGTTATCAAGTAGACTTTGGGGATGAAGTGATAAAATTTGAAAGTGAATTTAATAACAGTGTTGAGGTCAATTCTCATAGTGTTAGAATATCAGGCCATTTACCTAGATTGGAAGAAAGAGAAGGAAGTTGTTTATTTACTTTTAATAGTTTTTATTTACGCCAAGTTAATATAAGTCTTTCACATCAAGAGATATTAAAGACTTTGTATAGAGGCTATAAAACTCCCTTAACCCTTTCGATGAGACCTTATGTAATGGAAACTACTTTATATCAGGAGTTAAAAACATATAGTATTATTATCGGTGGATGTGTATTTAATTTAGAATTAGGTGAGGTCAAGCATTTAATAAGGGCTATTGATATTTTTATGGGAAACTATATTGAAGCAATAAAAAAGATAGAAAATAAAATTGAGTCGAATAACTTTTATCCAATGGTACACGATCTAAATAATTATAAATTAATTTGCATTCCATCGAACCTTTTTGAGAAAATCAGGCTATTTATTCAGAAACATGATTATGCAGCAGGTAATAGTAAATGGCACATCTTTGATGCACATGGGAGCATGATAAAGGTATATGATAAAAATGCGGGAGAATATCGTTGTTTTATTTATCCAATAGCAGATAATAATGATGGTTATAGCTGGTATAATTCCAATGATAGGGTATGGTTGGTGTGGGATTATATGAGTATTTCTGGAAAGGAGCTTTGGAGTGTAAAAAAGACTTACAGATGGTTAGTAGAAGATTTAATACCGACAGTTGAAGCGTTTTTTACTACGTCTCGAGGTTCTATTTTCAAGAAAAGAAAAAATAGTATT
The DNA here is from genome assembly GCF_058795375.1 of Bacillus sp. GW823-FHT06A10. Classification (NCBI taxonomy): domain Bacteria; kingdom Bacillati; phylum Bacillota; class Bacilli; order Caryophanales; family Bacillaceae; genus Bacillus; species Bacillus sp. GW823-FHT06A10. The sequence continues at coordinate 200,478 of NZ_JBXAHT010000001.1, forward strand.
AAAGTGAGTCAGATAATATATACGAGTAATGATAAATATTATGATATTAATAAAAAAGTTTCTGCAAGTCAGTTATTGAATATTGTTGAAAGTCTTCAAATAATGTATTCTCTGGGATCAAAGATTTATATAAAGTGGTCGGATTATTTAAATGTATATGATGCAATTTTATATCTCATAAAAATATGCCCAAAATTAGACTATTATTATATTTGTTCAAAATTAAATCTAGGACAGATACAGAATAAAGAGGAATTATGGAAAGCGATAGAACAGTTAAAACAAAATGAAGTTGAAGGGATAATAAATAGTGGAAAACTAGATATGCTTTTTAGAGCTTTCTTTGCTTTAGTGAAGGACACATTACATGTAATTACAGAAGAGGACATAGCAAAAGTTATAAGTTTAGTTAAAGAGCATGTTAATACCTATAATACTATGAAGTTAGTAGAATCACAGTGGAGTTAGTATAGTTATATGGATAAAACTTAGTTAAGTCCTTACAATGGATTTCAAAGAAGAAGTGTCCGTATGACAATGCTTGTATGGATTTATTTCGTGCTACTTTACTGAAAGAAGAAGTATGTCGTACAAAATATGTCACATTTGGACCAGAAAATTTGGCGCTATTTCAATACATTGCGAGATGGTACCACCGTAAGAGGATTCATAGTAGCATTGTTTATAAAACTCCCCAACCAATAGAAGAACGGGCTAAAGAAGTAGCATAGTTTTAACTTTTTTGTGTCCAAAATATTGACTCAAATCCAATTGTACAGAAAATAACAAGTGTAAATATATGGAGTTTTGTATGTTGAGGGTATGATTTTTGAAGTAAAATACTAAGTAACTATTTTAGTGTGATAAAATTTGAATTTGCTTTTTGAAGTGGTTTGGAGGATTAGAGGATATGGAATAAAAAGTTAGTTACAAAGTGATACGTCATTCATTTGATAAGATTATCTATGACTTAGAAAGTTCAGATTTTTCTTCGATGAAGAATGTAACTTTGAATCATTAACTTTTGGTAAATCAAAGGGGTTAAGCTTTGATAATGTTTTAATACTTCCCACTAAAGAGATGGAAAGCATATTATTAAAGGGCAATATAAAATGTCTGATACGGTAAAAGCTCAATTTTATGTAGCTATTACACGAAGTAAAAACAACGTTGGAATTTTATCAGATAAATCGTCTTATCTTGATTTTTTAACTCGATGGGAAGAAGTGAAACAGGAAGTAAGAGTTTGAAAATTAAGTTTCAACTAAATGTTTTAGAAAGTAATTGGGATAGCTGATAGCGATATAAGTCTGAAGTTGAAGGGAAGGTATAATTTCAAGAACACAATCGGATAAGCACCTACTATATCAATAGATGGAGATAAAATAAGGTGAATGATATTTATAACGAAATGCTTTTGAGGGGGATAAGTATTGGTGAACGGAAAATGGGTAAAAGAAAATCCTGATTTTTTTAAGAAAAATAAAATAGAAAGTCTAATAAATTTGAAAGGTAATAGTGATCTAAAAGAGGAATTCTCGAAATATTCCATAATGTTTAAAGAGTCAGCACACCTTATCACTGAACATATTTTTGAAAAACCCAATATCGGTAAATTAGATACATATTTTTTCTCGCTAGCATATCTTTACCGACATAGCCTTGAGCTAATTCTCAAAGCAATAGGATTTAAATATATTTTGGATATAGGTAGTAGAAGAGACTTTATAAAAGAAACGTTTCATAACTTAGCATCGCTTCTCGAAGCGGTAAACCCATACATAAAAGATAATGTGATAAGAAATTGTGAGGCTTTTCAATGGATTGAAGCATTTTTCGAAGACATAAACGATATTGACAAGGAATCGGATTCTTTTAGGTATCCTTTTGGAATAACAATGGAAAGGAATCCCTTTGATAACAAAAAAAAATTTGGTATTAAATCATTCTTCGAAGAGCAGACACATATCAACTTATTTGCCTTTGCTAATAAGATGGAGATAGCATTTGAAATTTTAGAGAGCTATTTACATGAGAAAGATATAAAAGATGAGTTGTTTAAAGGATATAAACCTGTATTTTTCGAAGAAGGTGGAGGTTATTATTACCAAAGTGTCATTGGCCATTCATATAGTAGGGATAAATTTTATCCGTATGTAAAAGCTTATACTGAATCAGCTGAGTATCTTTATGATTGCATGAGCAAGGATAGAAAACTTAATTGGTTGCTTTTTATTCCTATGTGCTACCTTTATAGAAATGCAATAGAACTTGCAATGAAGGAGATCTTATTTGAAGAATGCTCTTATAGTTTTCAAGAGTCAGTAAAATTAATGAATGATAAGAAACATAGTATTTTAGGTCTATGGAATTCAATAAAAGTGGACATAATAAAACATGCTCAAGCTCCAGAAGAAGATACGACTTTAGCCAATGTACAAAAGTATATTAATCAACTTCATAATATTGATGGACAAGCAGATAAATTTAGGTATCCTACAGATAAATTCATGAATTTACACTTTAAAACCTCAAAGAAATTGGATATAGAGAATATAGTAAACTATTTTGGTGAATTAGCTGCTTTTTTAAGCGGTGTATGCGCGATGGTGTCTGCTCAAAATGAATGGTTAGCTGAAATGGAGGCTGAATATAGAGCTGATATGGAAAGTCATTAAGTTAATTAATCTGAATATGAGGGTTCGGTGGTAAAAATGCATAAGATTAAAAATATAAATGTTAAAGGATTTAGGTCTTTTTCAAATGACGAAGCTTTCGTTATTAATGATATTAGAAATTTTAATTTATTTATAGGAAAAAATAACACCGGTAAATCGAATATTACAAGATTATTAAAGTCGATTGTACATATCATTAGAGAAGCTAGACAGATATCAAATGAAACAAATTATGTGTTGTTTCAAACAATTGAACTGAGTAGTGACGATTTTTTTTTACAGAACAAAGTAGAAATAGAATATGAAGACTGGATATCTTCTCCTTTAGGGATAATGTCTTTTAAAACCATAGTGTGGTCTGAATGGGAAAAGACAAATACTATCGACAACTGTTATTTTAAAGAAATGGAGTTAAATATAAAATTTGAAAATGAAGAAACTATTAGCATTTATTCTTGTAACATTTCAAATTTTAAGGGCCAATCGGGGCATTATGTCGTTATAACTGGTAAGAAAGAAGATTCACTAGACTTGAACTCCACTGCGCTATGTACTTATCTAAGAATCTTAAAGGATAGCTTTATTTTTATCGATGAAGCTAGAACGGTTGAAGTTTCTATTGCAAGACTTTTAGATAAAAATTCATCAAGTTTAAATTTAGCAGATGAGTTGGTGAAAGCGGCTACGGAATCGGAAAAAGAATGGAATAGTTTTATTAATTACATTAAATTTGGATTTAAAGAAATTGTTAAAGAAGAATTTGAATTATATCGTAATTTGGAGAAAGATTTTAATCCGGCAGATGATTTATTTGTTTTATATGATGAACTTCCAGTGAAACTAAGAGATTTGGGAAGTGGGATTAGCCAAATATTAATGTTTCTTACGTTCTTCTATAGATATCGTAATAAAGAGAATGTATATGTATTTATCGATGAACCTGAATCAAATATTCACCCTGAAACATTAATAAGACTGTTTCGGTTTTGTACCAGTGAATTAAGTCATCAGTATTTTCTCCTAACACACTCATCTGTATTAATAGACCAAACGGATTTTGTTGATCAAATTTATATGATTAATAGAGAAGACAAAAAGACTATGGCAACTGAAATCTATAATAATAAGCAAAGGTCTAGATATTTATTTGATTTAATAGGAGTTAAGCCTTCTCAATTATTACAGTCAAATTGTGTAATTTGGATAGAAGGTCCTAGTGATAGGATATATATAAAACACTGGTTAAACATTTATACAAAAGCATTGGGGGTTAAAGAGTATACTGAAGGTAGAGATTATAGCTTTGTCATGTACGGGGGGTCACTAATTAGTCATTATGATGTTGATCCAGTGGACTTAAACAAATATATCGACTTATTTTCAACTAGTAGCAATGTTTATTTAGTTGCGGATAGTGATTTAAGTAAAGATAGAGGGGAATATAAAGAAAATTTAAAAAGAATTCTAGCCCATGCAAGAGATAATTTTGGAGTATGGGTAACTGCTGGTAAAGAGATTGAAAACTATGTTCCACATAAAGTGTTTTTAGATATTTTCTCTAAAGAAAAAGGATTTATGAGAAGTAAAGATAAACCTAATATAAATAAGTTAAAGGGAAAAATGTTCGGTAAAAATGATATTTATAGTAACTTTTATTCAGGTTTATATGACAATCGAAAGAAGAAAAGAATTATCAAAAGCTCTTTCTTTAGAAACAAAGTGAAATTAGCTGAAAAAGTAACAGAAAAGTGGAATAGGTTAGATAGTTTGGATTTGAATTATCGAATTAAAGATTTATATGAATTTATAAAAAAAACTAATATATAAACGAAATATGCAAGAAGAACTAACTGAATACGAAGGTACAACCCTAGAAGAATTTAATACAATCCGCAAAAATAAAGCAGAAGAACGAGGTTGCTTCTAAAACAGAACGTTACTAATGGTATTAGTTATTTTTTTTGAAATGTTTTGAGAGAGTTACAGAAAATATTTCAAAGAAAATAGCTACTAATATTTCGGATAATGAATCTAGGTATTTAGTATAACTTAATTCTAATTGCATATAGAAAGTTAATTTTTGTAACCAAATTAGGGATTCCTAGGAATCCCTAGCCTGGTAAAGTGGACTAATTAATTTTTTACTGCACATATGATATAAAAAATATTTATACACTATGCTTCTATTAATCAACTAAATAATCATTCAATGTTACTAAACCATCTATTTCTAACTTCACTTTCAAATTACATATAGCTATTGCAATCCCGACAGGAGACAAAGAACTATGTGAAATATCCCAACTATGTTGTCCATATTGCAATGGAAGATTCCATTGGATGGAAAATAAATGGAAATGTTGTTTGTGAACTGTATAAATATAGTATCATAAACGAAAGACCAACGGAGGGCCTCCCATGCTTACCTCCTACAACTAATAAACTTCCTAGCCAAACACGAAGGCACAACATTAAAAGAAATCAACAGAAACTTCCTAATCAAACCAGCCCCTCCTAAGCCCCTTACAAGCCCCTACCAAGTAATAAATCACTAAGAAAAAACACAACAAAAACAAAAACAAAAACAAAAACAAAAACAACAACAAACACCGTAGTAGTAGTCAAAAAAATTTAAAATAACACGCCAAAAACCCGGCCATCCTCCCATATATATTATGAAGGGGCTTTTAATTTTGAACGGAGACGGGAGGAATTAGGATGGCGGTGTATCGTAATGTGCAGGTGAATTTTTGGCAGGATGATTTTGTTTTGGATTTGACGCCGGAGGAGCGGTATTTTTATGTTTACTTATTAACTTGTTCGAAGACGACGCAGTGTGGGATTTTTCCTTTTCCGAAGCGGTTAGCTGAGATGGAGACGGGTTATAATCGGGAGACTGTTGATAAGCTTGTGCAGCGCTTCATTGATTATGGGAAGATTCTGTATGATGCGGATACTCGGGAGTTATTCGTTTTGAATTGGCTTCGTTATAATCCTGTGACGAATACGAATGTGGAGAAGTGTGTGCTACGTGAGCTTAAGGGTGTGAAGAATAAGGAGTTTGTACATATGTTTCTTCAGAAGTGCGTAGAGGAGGAGCTGAATGTTCCGATGCTTTTAGCGCATTTCGGTATGCCGAGTGATTTAGCTGTGGATGATGTTGAGCCAGATCCAGTTTGTGAGGAGACAGAGGAAGAAGAGGTTATAGAGGAAGAAACGGGAAGTCGCGTGTTTTCTTTTTATGAGCAACATTTTGGTAGTTTGTCTCCACATACTGTGGAGGAACTGAGTGCGTGGATGGATGATTTGTCTGAGGATCTTGTGCTGAAGGCGCTTCAAATTGCGTTTGAGAATAATAAGCGGACGATTGCTTATGTGAAGGGGATTTTGAGAGGATGGCACGGGAAAGGGTTTACGAAAGTGTGTGAGGTTGAGGCGGATACGGCTAAGTTTCGGAAGAAGGAGTTGTCTGTTAGTACGGGGGAGACGGAGGAGTTTTTGGCGAGGTGTGAGGAGTGGGAGAAGAATGCGCCATCTGAGGAGGAGTTGCAGCGCTTTTTAGCGGAGCGCGGGTGGCGGCCATGAGTATTCAAAATGTGGAGGCGGAGAAGACGGTGTTAGGTTCTCTACTAATTGATGGAGAGCTTATTAAGGAGTGCCGTTTGACGGAGCAGTATTTTTCTATGCCAGTACATAAGTCTATATTTCAGTTAATGCGAAAGATGGAAGGAGAGGGGCAACCGATTGATCTTGTGACGTTCATTTCTAGGGTAGATCCGAAGTTTTTAGAGGGGATCGGGGGAATGGAGTATTTTATAGGGTTAATGGATGGTGTGCCTACTACTAGCAACTTCTCTTATTATGAGGGGCTTGTTCGAGGTGCCTGGAAAATGTATCAGGCTGGTGTTATCGGGCACAGGATGGGAGAGCGTCTTATTGCGGAGAAGAGTGAGAAAGTTATCGGTGAGACGATTACGGCACTTTGTGAGTTAGAGGAAAAAGACTCTGTATGTGAGTTTGATTTGAAGGATGCGTTAGTTGATTTGTATGAGGAGCTTCATCAAGATGTGAAAGAGATTACTGGTATTGAGACTGGTTATACATCGTTAAATAAAATGACGTGCGGACTTCAGGAAGGTGATTTTGTCGTTCTTGGTGCGCGTCCTTCTATGGGGAAGACTGCGTTTGCGCTTAATGTTGGACTGCATGCGGCAAAGTCTGGAACGGCGGTTGGATTGTTTTCGTTAGAGATGAGTAGTAAGCAATTGTTAAAAAGGATGGCTTCTTGCGTAGGCGAAGTGTCAGGAGGTAGGCTGAAAAATCCGAAGCATCGTTTTGCGATGGAAGATTGGGAGAAGGTAAGTAAGGCGTTTGCGGAGATTGGTGAGTTGCCATTTGAGATTTACGACAATGCAGGCGTTACGGTACAAGATATTTGGATGCAAACTCGTAAGTTAAAGAGGAAACACGGTGATAAAAAGCTTTTAGTCATTGTAGATTATTTGCAGCTTATTACAGGCGATTCGAAGCATAAGGGCAATCGATTTCAAGAGATTAGTGAGATTTCTCGTAAGCTTAAGTTATTAGCGCGTGAGTTAAATGTTTGTGTAGTAGCGTTATCACAGTTATCTCGTTCTGTAGAGTCGCGGCAAGATAAGCGTCCGCTTTTATCTGATTTAAGAGAGACGGGGCAAATTGAGCAAGATGCGGATGTCATTATGCTTATGTATCGCGAAGATTATTACGATAAGGAAACGAAGCAGAAAGAGATGACGGAGATTCATGTGGCAAAGCACCGGAATGGGCCTGTGGGGAGTTTTAAGCTGAGGTTTTTGAAGGAGTTTGGGCGGTTTGTGGAGAGGGAGAAGTAGTGAGAGGAAGGTGTTTTGAAAATAGCATGTGCATGTGAACCAAAGTTGTAACGCTAATTTTATAAGTTATATAATAAAGAAAATGGTAACTAATAGTTAAGGGGGATTAGCTATTGGCAGGGAATGATATTTCTTATCATAATAAAGATATTCTGATGAGGTTTTTAAGTGAATGTTATAGGGATAAAGGGCTTGAAGCATATGGGTTAAAAGGTTATCCAAGAATAAAAGAATTGTTGCTAAATGAATTTTCGAGAGTTCGTGCAGATCAAAGGCGCTCAGATACTTTATTTGAAATGGAAGATGGTTCAATTTTAATGTTAGAGTATGAAAGTAATACCCGTTTCCTCGAAAACCATTTGAAGTATATGGATTATGCGAATCAAATTATGTATCGTTACTATAATAAGAGGAAAGAGTTACCGGATATTCGAATCGTAGTTATTTATACAAGTGAGGTAATGAATCCTATAGAAGAAATAGATGTATGTAGTATACGTTTAAATTCTAAAGCGGTTTTACTAAATGAATACAATGGTGATGCCATTCTTCAAAAGATTATTAGAAAAATGGAAGAAGGAAAATCTTTGACGGATGAAGAAACCATGAAATTAATACTTGTACCACTTATGCATAGTAGAGAGAAAAGACAAATTTTAATTGAAAAAACGATAGAAGTAGCAAAGTGTATCTCCAATGAGCAAGAACAAATTCAAGTTATTGCTGGGATTCTTGTAGCTACAGATAAATTTATTGATGAAGACTACGCGAAAAAGGTAAAGGAGTGGTTACGGATGACAAAAGTAGGTCGTTTATATGAGCAAGAGAAGCAAGAAGAAATTGATAAAGCACTTTCGGCAGCTGGAATGCTCTTTAAAGGAATGAGTGTAGAAGAAATAGCTAAAAAATTAGATGTAACAATTGAAAAGGTGAAAGAGTGGGAGAAGCGTTTATCTCATTAATCGCTGGGGTAATGGCAGCGTCTGTATAAATTTATACAAAAATAGCCGAATATTTACTATATAATAGTCGGCTATTTTTGTACGGAGAAGTTGTTAGGTTTAATACGCAAATCTTTTGGTTTGCTCTTGAATATGTTCCTCATTTCCCCATAAAGAAAGATCTTCTCTCTGCAGTAATCCATTGCTGCAAGTCATCTTGGCTACGTCGGACAAGTCGATTTACTAAAACATCATGCCATACATAATCCTCTAATAAGTATATATGAACGGGGTCATCTGTATAAAAAGCAATATTACGCTCTTCAAGTGATGGTCCATAAATCATCTCTTTAGAATCTATCGATACAATAAACCAATGTTCTGTAGACAAGGTTTCTGTATAAGGTGTTATGCGATGGGCTTCTAGATTTTTAATTGGGTTTTCAACATGCAGGGTAATACCTTGTATTGTAACTTTATCAGCTACTTCAGATAGATCTTCTTTTAACGCTTCATACATCTCATCCCACATTGAAATGACAATACGTCGTTCTGCTTTTTTTATTAATGCCTGACAATAGCTAATGATTGTTTGATTGTCTTTTAAAGTAATCACTCGATTATCCGTTTTTTCCTCGGAAGTTTCTAGTTTTTTTAATGAATCACTTATTCCTTCGTAAGTAGACTGCCATTCTGTTTGCGCCTTCTGTAAAAAGATTTCAACAGGTAGAGGTGAATAGCGAGTGGTGTCATTTATTTCTTCCTTCATGACAATTCCTTTTTCTACAAGGTTACCTAAAATCTCATAAATTCGCGCTCTTGGGACACCCGAATCCTTACTCACTTGGTAGGCTGTGACAGGCCCTTGTTTAACAAGAGATACATAAGATTTAGCTTCATATTCATTGAAACCAATTTTTTTAAGCTGTTGCACTATGTAGTCCACTTTTTTCGTCCTCCGATGTTTGCTTTTATCCCGCTTTAACGGGCAGTAAGACTCCCACCTCAAAATTCAGCGGAAGCAAAGAAGTTAGGTGGGGGTCGGGCTGCCCGTAAAAGCCCGATTGGGTCAACTAATAATCAGTGGCCCCACTGATTAAAGTTTCACTTTATATTTTAACGTTACAATAACTGTTTACATTTAGCAAATTATTAGTTACTATTCGAATAGTGACTAAAGGGGAGGTTAATAGTATGGATTTTTATTTAGACCCATCTGTATTAATGATTTTGATTGTTTTTGGATTCGTAGCTGCATTTATTGATTCAGTTGTAGGTGGTGGTGGACTCATTGCTTTACCAGCTTTATTATTTACAGGACTGAATCCAGCAAGTGCAGTAGCTACGAATAAACTAGCGTCGACAATGGGAAGTGCAACTAGTAATATTGTGTTTTATCGTTCTGGTAATCTTGATTTGAAATCGGCGTTTAAATTAGTTCCGCTCACTTTCATAGGTTCCATAATAGGGGCATGGACCGTTCATTTAATGAATCCAGAAATACTGAAGCCATTGATGCTGATTATGCTTGGTGCGGTGGCTATTTATACGATATTCAAAAAGGATTGGGGTAGTATTTCCACTCATAAGAAATTGTCTGGTCGACACGTCATTATTTTTACTTTTTTTGTTTTTGCTATTGGTTTTTATGATGGATTTCTAGGGCCTGGCACAGGTTCGTTTTTAATGTTTTCTCTTTTATTTATTGGGTATGATTTTTTAAAAGCAGCAGGTAATGCGAAGCTTCTTAATTTAGGAAGTAATGTTGGTGCATTGTTGATGTTTATGTATGTAGGGCAAGTCAACTATGCATATGGTTTTATAATGGGGATTGCTCAAATTGCTGGAGGGATTGTTGGCTCCAAATTCGCTATAAAAAAAGGAAGCGGGTATGTTCGTGCTCTTTTCATTACAGTAACTTGTTTATTGTTGGCGAAAAATCTGTATGACTATATTCAGTAAGTAATTAAAGAGCGTAGAAAAGGTTAAATACGCAGATTACATAAAATATAAGAAGACACTAGGGAGAAAATTCCTTTTAACATTTTTTAGATGCTACCTTATTTGAAGATAGCATCTAAAAAAGTCTTATTAAAAAGGAAAATCTAAGTGAAGAGAATGAAAATAATATAAACTCATATTTTTCTGGGGTATGTTTATTGATCATAGTGAAATGTTTATTCTATATTCTTCTTATAATTAGGCCTCAACAAACTCTTAAAATCTAACTCAGCAATTAGCACACTCAACAATATAAGCGTAGCCCCTAAGTATCCTTTTCCTGTCAGCGTTTCACCTGTGAAAATGAAAGCAAAGCCTGCGGAAAAGACAGGTTCTAATGAGAAGATAAGTCCTGTATGTGTAGGCGTCGTGTATTGCTGGGCAATAACTTGCACGATGAATGCGACTGCGGTGCAAAATATGCTTAAGGCTAGAATGATGAGCCATGAGTTGGTTGTGCTAGGCAGTTTTGGCGTTTCGATAATGAATGAAAAAATAAGACTAAATAGGCCGACGAAGCCGAGTTGTATAACTCCAAGTGCAATGGAATTCACATGTTTCGTTACACTTCCAGTAATGATGACGTGGATCGCATAAAACAGGGCAGACAGTATGCAAAATATATCGCCGTTACCGATTTTGAATTCGCTCGTTAATGTTAATAAGCCGATTCCTATTATCGTTAAAATGATCCCTACTATCACTTTCTTTTCCGGAATGTGTTTTAAAAATATAGCTGATAATATTGGAATGAAAATGACTGTGAGACATAGTAGGAAACCAGCATTAGAAACACTTGTATACTTTGTACCGAAAGTCGCGAAAATGTAAACGATAAATAAGACAGAAGCGAGTATAAATGCATATTTTACAGTTTTAAAATCAATCTTAAATAAATGTTTGTAAAATATTAAACCTGATAAAAGAAAAGCGATAATAAATCGTAATGCGATTAAATTATATTCTTCTATGCCATCAAGTCCAAGCTTTGTAAGTAGGATGGATGCACCCCAAAAGAATGTAACTAGTAGTAGCCCTAAATCCGCTTTTAATTGTAGTTTCATTTCTATTCCCTCGTTATGTATAAATTTTATAAGCCCATACCCCTATCCCCATTTTTTATTTTAATATTAATTCTGAATATTTGTAACTTAAATTTATCGACGTTTTATTCCATAAAAAAAGAGGCTGTTTATAAAACAGCCTCTATGTATCTGAAAATCCGAACCTTGATTAAAGACTACGTAGAATCTCCAACCCTTTTCTTGTTAAATGAATCCCTGCTCTACCTTTTTTTATTTCCACATAACCTTTCATCTTCAGGAAGTTCAATCGGTGTCTAACCTGTGCCTCAGTTAATTTCATTTCGACTTCTTGGCTCTTTTCAGAAATAATTCTTCGTCCGATTGCCTTTCCTTTTTCTTCATAATTCATGATAAGGGTAAGGATGAAAAGTGATTCTTGATCAAGAGCGTTTGAACTTGAAGAAAAGGGTTTAATATTTTCTGCCTGATCGCTATTTGTTTTCTTATGTGGAGGCTTTTGAAAATAATGTTGATTAGGTAAATCATTTTTTGTTATTTGGTTTCCGGTACGGACAGCAAGCATATAATCTATCGTATTTTTAAATTCTCGTACATTTCCGTACCATGGATATCCTTGAAGTTCTTCAATTAGTTCTTGTTCAATTTTGACTTTAGGGTTCGATAGTGCGACAAAATGTTTAGCTAATAATTCAATGTCATTTCGGCGTGCCCTTAATTCGGGAAGGTGTATAAAGAGTACTTTAAGCCTATGGTATAAATCTTCTCTAAACATATTTTCTTGAATCATTTTCAGTAGATCCTTATTGGTTGCTGCAATAATCCGGACGTCTATCGGGATAATTTGGCTTCCGCCAACGCGCATAATCTCTTTTTCCTGCAATACTCGAAGTAGTCGTGCTTGAAGTTTCAGGCTAATATCTCCAATCTCATCTAAAAAAATAGTGCCACCATTTGCTTGTTCAAATAGTCCCATTTTCCCGCCCTTTTTTGCTCCGGTAAACGCTCCGTCTTCATAACCAAATAATTCACTCTCGACTAAATCATCCGATAAAGCACTGAAGTTAACGGCAAGAAAAGGGCCGCTATTTCGCTGGGAAGCATTATGAATAGCACTTGCAAACAACTCTTTTCCAGTACCACTTTCACCTTCAATTAATACAGTTAAATCAGTCTTAGCTAACCTTTTGGCAATTTGTTTCGTGTCTTGGATCGTAGAGCTAATCCCAACGATGTTATGAAAATTGTATTTTGCTACATAACCTTTTTTGACAAATTCTTTTCTCAATTTCCGTTCAAATCCGATGGTCTTAAGGGCATTTCTAAAAGTAACAATAATCGATTGATCATTTATATGTAGACGTTCCACTATTACATCCAAGCCGTTTACAACAAATATTCCGCTTTCTTGTTGCTTATTTGAAAGGATGAAGTTCACTAAATCGATATTATCAATAATGGCATCAATCGGATGACCAATAGCATTTTTACTTTTTATTTTCAGCATGCTTTCCAGAAATTCATTAAAGACAACAATTCTTCCTTCATAATCAATAGCTAGTATGCCATCACCAACACCATCAATAACTTGATGAAGTTGTCGATGAGCTTTAGCTAAATTCTTTGTTAAATCTACTATTTTTCGATAGTATCTCTCAGAAACGTGGTTACCTGATTCCTCCATTAAATGAAATCGATCTAGAATGGACATGATTGTAGTAATATCTATTAATCTATGACCAATATTAATTACTTTTTCTACAAAATCAGGGATAATTTCAAGTTCGCCAGGTGTGATTGCGAGCTTGATCATTTGTATATTCGTTTTTCCAGGATAGTATGGGACATATTCAATATGGTTCAGCCCCAATTGACGCATCGTTTCAATTGATTCGTATACTGTTTTATGATTATCATTCACATATAGGGCTTGTGTTCCTTCTGGTAAAAATAAAAGCTGGTCTACGTTTTCATAATTTAATGTTCGTTTTGCTATTATTACTTCGCAGTTTTCCCCAATAAAGTCTTTCACCGTTTCTATCGTAAATGTATTCGGTAATACAATTAATGTAGAATGAAATACTTTTGGAATACTTTCTTCTACAGAAAAACTTTCGATATCTATGAGATCACCTACCATCTCCGTTAGTTGTTGATGTAGGGCTTTTCGTGTTTCTTTTAAAACGGTGATCAATACAATGTGGTTGGTTTCAAATTTGTTCATAGAGCACCTCTTTAGTTGAATGGAATTGGTCTAAAGTTGGTTATTAATTGGTCATTATGTAACCAATTAATAACCAATTATAATACATTTCAGCATAGTAAACACCAATAAAACGACAAAATATTTAAAAATATGTAAATAATCACTTTAATTTCAATATTGGCACGATATTTGCTTATATCAATGGTGTGTAAAGAAATAATGAAATGAGTAGAGTAATAATTTACATATTTAATTCTTTACCACTTGCTAGAAAAGGGAGGTTAAGAGTATACAATTTCAGCAGAGAAAGACAACGAAACCATTTAAATTATGAGGTGAGAGAAAATGAAACCACTAATTGGTGTTACGGGGTATTATATTGATCATAGTGAAATAGGGAAGGAGGGCTTACGAGGGCTACCAGGTCAAGATATGGCTATCTTTTCTTACGACTACATCCGTTCACTTCAACGAGCAGGTGCAACGGTTGTTCTACTTCCAATTGAGGAAGTTAATCAAATTGAGTCCACACTTAATCAATTAGATGGATTGTTATTGGCTGGTGGCGCGGACATCAATCCAGTTTATTATGGTGATATTCCAAAATCATATATAGGTACTGTAGAGGAAGAACGAGATAATTTTGAATTAAATTTGGCAAAGCAGGCTTTAGAAAAAGATATTCCTATTCTAGGAATTTGCCGAGGATTACAGGTATTAAATGTTGCAGCTGGTGGATCTCTTTATCAAGACTTAGAGCACGAGATGGGGCCAGAATATTTCCATGTTCGAGAACAGTTCCGTAAATGGCAAGGCTCTCATTCCGTAGATCTTCTGGAAGAGGGGAAAATTTATGAGGCTATTGGCCAAAAATCTTTAATGGTTAATTCTTTTCACCATCAAGCAGTGAAAACATTAGGGAAAGATTTTGAGGCAAGCGCATGGTCCTTTGATGGTGTAATAGAGGCTATTGAATCCAAAGCTCATCGTTATGTAGCGGCGGTTCAATGGCATCCAGAAATGATGTCGGAAAAGGATGCTCTACAGCAACGTTTATTTAATCAATTTGTAAATGAAATTAGTAAAACGGTAGTTAAATCCTAGCGTGTTATAAATAAAAGAATTGATGGAGAGCTTGGTACGTCATGGTAGTGGGGAAACCAGACTGCCGGCTGTCCGTAAAAGTAATAATCATTGGGGGATGAACGAAACCCCCAATGATTAAAGTTTCACTTTATTGCAAAGGGGATTGGTATATGAGTCAAGTATCAGAAAAGGCAGTTTCATTCGAGCCAGAAGAAAAAAAGGAAAAAAAAGAATGGAAAATAAACGTATTTGCAATGTTACTTGTCTTGTTAGTTATTGCGGCTGTTATTACACATATATTGCCAGCAGGAAAATATGAACAGATTGAAAAAAATGGGTATACAACAGTAGATCCAAATTCATTTAAATGGATTGAATCAACGCCACTTGGATTTTTTGATACGGTAAAATCTATTCCTACAGGGATGGTAGAAGCTGCTAATATTATCTTTTTTATTCTTATTATTGGAGGTTTTTTTGGTGTATTAAAGGCATCCGGTACGGTTGAGGCTCTTGTTTCAACGATGGCAAAAAAACTTGCTAACCGTGAAAAGTTAATGATTCCTATTATTATGCTGTTCTTTGCGCTTGGCGGATCATTAATGGGAATGGCGGAGGAAGCTTTAGTGTATGTACCTCTATTTATTCCGCTAGCTCTTGCGGTTGGATTTGATACGATAACAGGAACTGCGATGGTACTAGTAGGAGCGTCTGTTGGATTTACAACGGCAATTATGAATCCGTTTACAGTTGGGCTTGCACAAGGGATAGCGGGTCTTCCTATGTATTCGGGGATGGGGTTCCGCCTCGTTTTATTCGTAGTCATATATGTAATTGCTGTTACATTCGTCTATCGTCATGCTATGAAAGTAAAGAGGGATCCTGCAAACGGAATTTACGGAAAATTCGATACAAATAAGCAAGACAGCTTACTAACAGCGAAAGTAGAGTTAACAAAAAGACATAAATGGATATTAACGGCCTTTTTAATCAATTATATTATTCTTGTATTTGGTGTTATTAAGTACGAGTGGTATATAAAAGAAATTGCAGCCTTATTTATTATTTTAACTATAATCATTGCAATTCTTGGCAAGATATCTCTTGATGATACAGTAGAATCTTTTACACAAGGATCGGCATCTTTAATCGGGGGAGCTTTAATCATTGGTGTATCACGCGCTATTTTAGTCGTATTGAATCAAGGGCATATTATAGACCCACTACTGTATCAAGTGTCGGAAGAAATGAAACATGTATCTCCTTTTTTAAGTGTTGTTGGAATGTACAACTTCCAAGTAGCGATTCATTTTATTTTAGCATCAGGTAGTGGTCATGCGATGTTGACAATGCCTATTATGGCGCCACTTGCAGATTTATTGGACATTACACGCCAAACAGCCGTATTATCCTTTTCATTCGCCGATGGTATTGGAAATATTATTTTTCCAACAGGTGGTACGCTAATGGCTGGATTAGCAATCGCAGGGATTTCATGGACAAGGTGGGCAAGGTGGATTCTTCCTTTAATTCTCATTGAATACTCAATCGGTTTAATAGCAGTTATAATTGCTCATCTTATTGGTTATGGTCCATCTTAATAAAAGGTGGACTGCTTTCAATTATAGAAAGTTCGGATTTGAAGAAGATCGCTAAATAATGGTGATAGAAAAGCCCGGTTTAGAAGGGCTTTTTTTCTATGTGAAATTTCATTTGTTTTGTTTACATAATATCTTTACAATCATTTGATAAAATAAAGTCAACTGCATATTGTGAGGGTGGATGGTTATCCCTTCTTTCTATTCGGAAGGAAAGGAGGTGATAATATGGAGTTTTTGTTTGACCTTGTAAAAGAGTTTGTCAAAGCGACTGTACGCGAAGTTTCAGCGTATTTTTTGCGGAAGCAACTTCTGGGTAAGGACAACAAAAAACCCACTCCGCGCCGTAGGAAGCAAAAGGGTGGGTTTCTTAAAAAATAATAACGTATAATAACCACCACCCTATACGGTAGCAGTTAAGGAAGAGATGTTAGCGCATCTCTTCTTTTTATTATATGCCAATTTATTCGCTGTTACACTTATATAGTATTCTACGGAAAATATATCATATTCCTATTTTGTGGTCAATTTGATCCCGCTTTAACGGGCAGTAAGACCCCCACCTCAAAATTCAGTGGAAGCAAAGAAGTTAGGTGGGGATCAACTGTCCGTAAAAGTCCGATTGGTGAGGGCTGATTAAAGTTTCACTTTATTGCATGATTGAAAAGGTGTAGTCTTATTCCTTTTCAAACTGAAAAATATCCCGATTAATAAGTTGATGGAGATACCTATCCATTTCAGCAGCAGAAACTTTTCTTTCACTTTTAAACCACCATGCGCTTAATGAGGTGATTGCCCCTGAATAAAATTCAATGATTAAATCATTGGGCATCGTATGATTTTTGTGCAGTTGATTTAACGCTTCTATTTCTTGTTTTCTCGTTTCGTGACTTAAATGCTGTGTTCGGTTAATAAATTGTTCATCAGACATTTGCGTTTCTAATATTTTACCGATTTCTTCATGGTGTAGAAATTGTTCCATTACTTGAAATGGTTTACTTAATCGATCTGAAACCGGTATTTCAGCAATCATCTTGCTGTATCGTTTAAATCCAAATGTTAATAAAGCATCTTTATCTTCGAAGTGTTTATAAAAGGTTGTTCGGTGTACCATTGCGCGGTCACATATTTGGTTAATCGTGATCGTACTATATTTCTGTTTTGATTGCGTCATTAATTCAAATAAGGAATCCCACAGTAATTTATGTGTACGTCTAATACGTAAATCAAGTTGTTTTTCACTATCGTTCATCTACAATTCTCCTTTTTTGTAGATTAAATATACAGTGGCTGAAAATTGATTCTCCCTTTTTAATCTACATATGTATATTATATTACATGTGTTCCGGTGTATTTAAAGTTTTTTAAGTAAGAAACAGGAGGAGAATCTGTAAATGAATATGACAACTAAGAGCCCAGCAAGTGGCAAAGTTGATACTTCTAATTTGAAACATACCCCCATTTTAATTGCATTACTTTTAGGTGCAATGGTTGCATTATTAAATGAAACATTACTTGGAAATGCGTTAACGGTATTAATGAAAGAATTTGACGTAACGGCTTCAACGATTCAATGGCTTTCTACAGCATACATGTTAGTAGTTGGGGTTTTAGTTCCAATTACAGCATTACTTCAGCAATGGCTCACAACGAGACAAATGTTTTTGATCGCTATGGTAACGTTTTTAGTCGGTACATTAATTGCGGGATTCGCACCGACATTTTCCGTTTTATTAATTGGCCGTATCGTCCAAGCTGTAGCGACGGGGTTAATTACACCGTTATTAATGAATACGATTTTAATCATTTGTCCACCTGAAAAACGTGGTGCGACAATGGGATTAATCGCACTCGTGATGATGGCAGCTCCGGCAATTGGCCCTACATTATCTGGAGTAATTGTGGATTCATTAAATTGGCGCTGGTTATTCTATATTGTTATTCCTATCGTGATTATTTCCATTATGATTGGGATGAAGTACATTCAAAATGTTTCAGAGTTAACAAGGCCAAAAGTAGATTACCCATCTATCCTTTTATCGACATTAGGATTTGGCGGGCTTGTGTATAGCTTTAGTGCATCGGGTGATTTAGGATGGTCCGATGCAAAAGTGTATGGCACTTTAATTGTTGGGCTTATCTCATTATGTATTTTTGCCGTTCGACAATTGAAAATTGAGAATCCAATTTTAGAATTACGAGCATTTAAAGTTCCGATGTTTACATTATCAGTTGGATTAATTGTCATTGTGATGATGTCGCTATTTTCAACGATGACTTTATTACCGATGTTCCTGCAAACCGTTTTACTCGTTACAGCTTTTAAATCAGGAATTATCATGCTTCCGGGAAGTGTTATTAGCGCCATAATGGGACCAATCGCAGGTAAACTATTTGATAAATTTAGTCCGAAAGTTATTATCGTTCCCGGCATTGTCTTAGTAGGAATTGCAATGTTCTTATTTAAAGGCATTACTCCTGATACATCAATGGTACAAATTATTGTCATGCATAGCGTATTAATGGTTGGACTCATGTTTGTCATGACAGCACAAACATACGGTTTAAATCAATTAACACCAGATTTATATCCGCACGGAACAGCACTATTTAGTACGTTGCAACAAGTAGCTGGTGCAATTGGTACAGCTATCTTTATTTCGAAAATGTCTTCAGGAACAACTAAGTATATGGAAAGCTCCGCAAATCCACTGGATCCAGTAGAGAAGTTAAACGGTTTAACGTCAGGGTTCCAAGGCGCATTTGCACTTGGGTTAATCTTTATTATTGTTGCATTTATCGTATCGTTATTCTTAAAAGAAGAGAAAGAAGGAGTAAAGGCAGCGAGGGTTTTACAGAACGAACATTAAGGTTTATATAAAAAAGACATCTTTCCCTAGAAAAGATGTCTTTTTTATATTTTTTTCGTAACACTTGTTTTGGGTGTCTTTATACATAAGAATCGGTATGTACAATAATTATCCTTTTTGAGAATAAGGATGCAAAGCCGTACTAATAACTAATAGTTCACCAGATGATTTAGTGACATCGTATATAGATCCTGTTATGAGAATAGGCATAGTCATGATTGTGAAGTTGTTATATTGGTATTAAATGATTTATACGTTTTTTATAGTAAAAATTAGAGACACTTCAATAAAAAGGAATTAAATATGGTACTCTTTAGTTAAGATATTTAAACGAAGACAGGAGAAATGAAGATGGACAAAAAGCTAACGTATTGGCTAGCATCTATTATAGGTGTAGTAGTACTTGCAACTGGTATGACTTATGGAATGTTACAGTTTGCTGAAGTCCCGCTTGAGAGTGAGGACCATGTTTTTGCAGAGGTTAATAAAGAAGACACACTATCGAATGAAGCAGAAGTGAAAGGTTCAAATGCACAACTTCACATTACAGTAACTTCTACTGAAGAAGAAGTTATTTCAGCTATGCATAGCATGACTCATCAAAAAGTAAAAGCGTGTGAAGGAAAGGGAGCAACCCCTATGTCCAAAAAGAATGCAGAGAAAGTAAGAAACATTCTAAACGGAAACAATTTCAAGAATAAAGAAGAGCTATTAGCAATTACTGAAAGATGGGCAAATAGAGATTTTAGTAAAATTTTAGAAGAACATAACTATTTTATTAAACTTCAAGGTGGCAAGATAGGTGAGGCTACAGTGATGGATACGGTAGACGAGCAAGTATTCTGTCTCAATACTTTCGGTGATGATGTAACGGCCGCATTAGTTAAATCAGGAGATCTTCAGCCACGTTAAAGTGTCTTTCTCAATTATAAGAAAAGCCTCAAGTATTCATATATTTGAGGCTTTTCCAATGAAAAGATAGGAATGATCCGAATTCTTTACATTAAGAACAAAGTGGAATTACTCCTAAACCAATTAATAAAGCTGCAGCAACTGCTGGAATTGGTACAGGAATTTGAATACCTTCTACAAACAAGAAATACTGACCACTTACTATTTTAAAACAAACTAATTGCATGGCTATTCCTCCCTTCTTTTAGAATTAATACATTATATTAATTTATCTATTTATTGTTATAGTTGAATTATTCATTTTTAAAAATATAGTTAATATGTGAATAGTTTTCGAAAGGACCTGCTCAATCAATACGAAAAAACATAAGATGAAACGAATCCATTAAAATACATGAGTGAACCTTAGTTTTCCCCTCTTATCTAAAGGAGGAACTATTATGGGTTATGGTGGTAGTTGTGGCGGTTGTGGCTTCTCGGGAGGCTTTGCTTTATTAGTTGAATTATTCATTTTATTAATCATCGTTGGAGCTTCTTGCTTCTGCTAAAAACTATTGGAAAAGACACTCATATGGAGTGTCTTTTCTTTCGTGCAAAATGATTCCTGATAATATCCAACTGTATATAGTATACGGTATATTTTTTCCTCATTAGACATGTAGAATTGTAATAATTATATTAACACCAGGAGATACAAAAACTTTCTTACTTGAGGATGTTTTCAAAGTATTACTGTCTCAAATGCTACTACAGCTAACGCTTTACTGATTCCATTATTTATCCAACAAATAACATATATTTGTTGTGATAAATCAAATTCATATTACTGTGAGAATAGTGATTATGGTTATTAGTAGTTATTAAAGAGGGCCTTGGCTCTTTTTTTATTTTCTTTCGACATAATATGACAATATACGAATTAACAGTTTGGTATTATTATCTAGAAATCTTACATTTATCTACAAATTATTATTGTATTTTTAATTTTTTAAATGTAAAATATTTCAATGTAAATACATACCATTTAGGGGGATAAAGAAATTTATGAAAAAATTATTAGCTTCAGCAACAGCGGTAACACTATTAACAGTGGGGTACAGTTCTTCTGCATTTGCAGCTAAGAGTCCTAATGATACAAAAAACTGTGGCCATTTTAAAAGTCAACAAGATGCTCAAGCATTCTGGGATCAAAATGGATATGGTGTTGGAAATGATCCGCACCGTTTAGATAATGATAAAGACGGCATTCCATGTGAGGATTATAAATATCCAAAGAGCACAAATACTACAACAGAAAATAAAGAAACTACTAAACCTCAAGAACAACCTAAACAAGAAAATACTAAACAGGAAAACACTAAACAAGAACCTGTTAAACAAGAAAATACTAAGCAAGAGAATTCAAAACAAAACAACCAAACAACAAATAATAAACAAGAACAAACTAAGCCTCAAACAACTGCAAAAGAAACAAAGAAAAATACTAATACAGTTGTGAAAAAAGAAACAAAAAAACAAGGTGAAAAATTACCTAATACAGCATCAAACGGTGTTACAATGATGCTAGCAAGCTTAGGATTAGCATTAGCTGGAGCTGTATTAATGTTCCGTCGTAAAAAGACAAACGCATAAAATAGTTCCTTAAAACGGCAGGAGAAATCCTGTCGTTTTCAAATGGAGTGATAAGAGTGAATAAAAAACAATGGATAGGCTTATGTTTAACTGTTATTGGACTTACTATCTTTTCTTATTATTTTCTAGAATGGTATAGTGCTAGACAATCAGCAGAGTCGTTGACAACTAACGAGGCTAAACAATATGAGATCTCCACACCTTCTAAAGAAAATGAAAAGCAAAACATCAATCAAATAGAGACAGAGATAAAGACTGACACTTCATTACAAGAAGAACCTGTACAAATTCCTGCTTCAAAGGTAAACCATCAGTTAGGAGATAAAGTAGCATATTTAATTATCCCTAAAATACAAAAGAAATACTCTATATATTGGGGAGCCGATGATAAAGTACTAAAAAAGGGTGTAGGTATGTTTGTTAGTGACTTAACTACTACACCATCTGGAAATGGTCATACAGTTTTAAGTGGACATAGAGATACTGTTTTTACCGAGCTTGGTCAATTAAAGGAAAATGACCAACTTATCGTGGAATATGAAAATAAAACATATACATATGAAATTAACAAGCATTGGATAACAGATTCAGAAGATCGAACAGTTATTGTAGAAAAAAGTGAGCCAACATTAACATTAACAACTTGTTATCCTTTTGACTATATAGGAGACGCTCCAGATCGGTACATAATTGAAGCATCTCTACTTTCCATTCATTGATGAGGATGGAAAGTCCAATACACATTAGTAAAATTAAAGTGGTTATCGAGTCGGAGAAAGGCACCTTAGAGTGTCTTTTTTTATGTAATTTAGTTGCCCATATGGAAAGTTTGTTATAGTTTTTTGTTTAGCGTGATTTTTTTCGAAATGCTGGCGGCACCCCATCGCTATCAACCTAACAGAACAGGTTGCTCCCAAAAGTTTTTTATACAGAATAACATCAAAAAATACGTCTTGAACAAGCGTTAAAAAAGAAAGCTGAAGGGCAAGTATACCCTTTTGGAATCTTTTTAAGAGAAAATGATAAAATGAAGATAATATTAGGGAATTGTGAGGATGATTACGTTGCTTACTTTGATAAAATTTGTAGTTAGTTATGCTGTAAGTCTATTTGCTTTTATTTTTGGATGGTTCTTAATTTCATATATTTTTAATCCTAGCTTTATTCACCCAGACGTTTTACAGGGGTTCATAAAAACTATCGTCACTTATGGTAGTATACCAGCTCTTATAGCTTGTCTAATTGGGGAAGTCTTATATAGGAAAATTAAACGATGTCGAGAGTTTCAATTTGGAATTCCTTTATTTATAGGACTAGCAGTTATCTATACACTTATACCATTTCTTTTTCTTTTTAATTTTTCTTTTTCATATTTCTTTGACTTCGTTGCACCTGTTATTATGGGTTCCTTAGCGTTTTATTTAGTACGTAGAAAAATATAATTTTCGTTTTGATCCATTATAATAGCTATCTCTGAATCACTAGTTTCAAAAAAGCCTTCACGCAATGATGATTGCATGAAGGCTTTTGATGTTTTCTTATTTTTTTGTCTCGTTAACCCATGTAATAATGTCTTGGATGACATACTCGGGAACATTAGCAGGAATTTCGTATTCACTAGGAAGACTTAATTCCCCGTCACCCTCCGTGAAGAAATGATTCAATTTCGGGTATTTTTTGAACTGAACATTCCCGCGGTTTGAAAGTCCTTTCTGCCATTTTGTATATTCATCTTTTACTGTTACTTGATAATCGCGTGCTCCTTGCAAAATGAGTAAAGGCTCTTTTCGTGATTGTGCTTCTTCAACTGGACGCCACCTAGAAACATCATACATAAAATGAGGTGACCCAAAATTGTAGCCAGCTGGAGGATGGTCAGGATTGAAAGCAGGATCCTGGATAAAAGCGACCTGTCTTTTTAATTCATCGATTACTTCCTTTGACTCCCCAAGGTATTGATACTGATCAATGGCAATGTCAGTCAAAGGGCGTGCAGGTGGTGCGAGTAAGATACTTCCTCGGACAAGTGAGGAAGGCGCTTTGCTCAGTATACGCGGCATTGTGCCAGCTCCTTGGCTATGTCCGAGAATGAAAATATTATTTGGATCAATGCCTTCCTGCTGCGCTGCTGACTTTGCTGCATATATGGCATCATCTGTAGTATCACGGTCTAATGTAACAGGTTCTGCACTCATCTTTAATGCATGTTCTAAGGTACGTTTTTCATAGCGCAACACTGCAATTCCGTTGGATGAAAGGCCTACCGCAAGATCGCGTAAGATTTTTGTTCCCAAATAGGTAGCATCGCGATCATGGATGCCAGCACCATGAACAAGAACAACTACGGGCAACTTTTCACCAGGCTTATGTTTCGGAACTGTTAATGTCGCTGGTAACGGATAGGTAGAATTTCCAATGACGATTTCACGTTCTTGATAGGAGTCAGGTTGATCATAGCTAGGATGGGGGATGGTAAAAGATTCCTCGGGTGGCCTTTCTCCAATTTCATCTACTTTCCCGCCAGGTGTGAATTTAAGGAGTAGCGGTATGGTAGTTCCTTCGGTAGCTGCTGGAATTTCCACCGTCTGATGGACCAAGTTTCGTTCTTTTATCACAGGGATTCCCATGCTTTTTATCCCGCTCCAGCCACTTTGTGTCCACCAGTTTTGTAATGTGTTTGCTGTAAATTTGGATTGAAAAGCAGCAGACGTCAACTGGAGTGCCTCTGCATACTTACCTTGCTGGAGATATTCAAAAAATAATGATGTACGCTCCGTTAAAGAGACTAGTTTCTTTTCAGCAGATTGTTCCTCGCGTGTATCTGCGTGAATAGTTGTTGTAAGCGGGAAAGATGAAACGCCTAAAGAAAAGAGTAGGGTAAAGGTAAGTGCTGATCTTTGTATTTTCTTTTTTTTATTCATGTTTTAACCTCCAATATGTGATGGTAAAAAACAGGTAGGGTAATTAGGGTTCTGGTGCGAAAACTTAAAAATATTTGCAAGCAATCTCCAAAACTTGGACATACTCATATTATTATTCTAAAAAAACGTAGATTTCTTCTCTTGTCACATGCATATTAATCCCAGAAATAATCTTTCTTCCTTCACTTTATATTTTGATTATACGAAACAAAGTTCTCGTTTTTCTTACTTGATACTTACAAATTCCTTAAGTAGGGGATATTTTAAAATCTTAGCTTGATGAATATGTAGAAGTACTCCTATGTTAAGAGATAGCTTAAGGACCAAGGATTATATTGTTTTTATGAAGAGTTGATGTTATGTTTGTTTTGTAACATATGGTGTTTTATGTATGTAGGAGGATTTATTGAAGAAATTATTAATATTGTTTTTATTAGCTACATTTTGTCTACAGATTACAGGATGTTCTAATAATATGGGTACACTAAGGGAGAAGTCTAAAACTTCAACACCTGTGAAGTCTAAACGCATCAATAAAGGGTGGTACAAACATATGTAATAGTTTGTACCACCCTTTATTGATGTTAGAAGTCATAAAGAAAAGGTTGTAGATATTTTTCATAAAGAAAAGACACCCTAAGGTGCCTTCCTTCGACTTGAACCATCTTAATTTTAATAATATATTGGACTCCCATCCAAATATTATTTTACCATGTTAAGTTGTTTTATTCATTGAGAAATATGCTTTAAAACTATATTTTTAAAAATTATATAGATTTGAACAATATGTATACGAGCCACATATCAAAAAAAAGACACTCTCAAGAGTGCCTCTCCTTAGCAGCCGAATCCGCCGCCCCAACAGCTAGCGCCAACGATGATTAATAAGATGAAGAGCACAACAAGTAAGGCAAATCCGCCGCCGAAACCACAGCCTCCACCACAACTACCTCCATAGCCCATATTAACTCCTCCTTCCATAAAGACCATTTATTAATGGATTTAATTTAATTTATGTTTTTAAGGGTGAATGGAGCAGGTCCTTAAAAAAATAAAAGGATTTTGGAAGTTAAAAAGAGTTGACGAACTTATTTTTGTCACCGGTATTTCGTCTGCTACATATTGTATTTTATTCTGTGTATTGGGGGAAGGAGGATCTTATGGCTAATTCTGAGATGATTTTACGTTTACTTACGGATTTAAAGATTGAACAACAATTGTTGAAAGAACAGTTAGAGAAAATGCAAACAGCTGTGACTATTCTTGAAGAAAAATCAGTGACGCTTAAAGAAAAACCAGCGACTCTTAAAGAAAAAACAATGACTCCTGAAGAAAAACCATCTGTTACAAAGCAAAGAGCTTTTTCTGGACGCCCAACATCTTTTCGTGATTGGAGAGCAGCTAGTCAAAAAAATTAGGGAATGTTATGTGAAATGATAAATAAAAAAGTACAGTCTGCTGTAGAAAAGACTGTACTTTTTTATGTCGGTAGAGAATGTTAAGGGAGACGCATTTATTGGCCTATTCCACTTTTAATTGGAGTTCTTTATCTAACTTATCATTATTAATTTTTAAAGTTAATCCTTGCGTGTTTTTCGGTACATCAAATACAATGTTTCCTTCCGAACTTTCATTAGGATTAACAATATTAAATTTGAATGTGGAGATATTCGCAGCTTTAAGTACTGACTGATATTCATTGGAAATGTGATATTCTCTTCCAAATCCATCAATTAATTTAAAGTTGTTAATATCTAGTGTAATGGGTTCTTCTTTACGATTATAAACGGCGATGTCTAATACTTTAAAGACACCTTGTGCTTTAACTTCTCCAGTCCCTAGAACATCTAATGACTCGGCAGATCCCATTGACATGTATACATCAGAGGAATCTACATTGGTAGGAAGTTCTTTTTGCGGATCCTTGCTGCTAAGTTTGTTATTCTCTGTTTTTTTAGAAGTAGCCTGTTCATTTTTCTCGGGCGCATCATGTGAACTGCAAGCTGATACTCCAAACAAGAATGTGCTACATAATAATGATGCTAATAACTTTTTGTTCATCGTTTGTTTCTTCCTTCCAAAATAGAAGCACTTTTAATGAGTGCTATATATATTTGTATATGTATTACATTTTATATCTTATTATATTAATTTTGGAAGGAAAAGGGAAAAATTGAGCATTTCTCTGATTCGAATTATTTATCTGTCTAAAAGTTGAAATTAAAATGAGCCCCATAAATGATAAACCATTCCACTTACAAAAAATGCTAATCCTAAAAATAAAACAATTAAAGCAAGAATTCCATTTTTATTATGTTCCATAAAAGTAGCTCCTTTTTCATTTACTTACATACAAAAAGCCTTTAGTCGTAATTATGGCTAAAGGCTTTAATCTTCATACTTTGTAGTTTATAAAAAAGTTGCACTTCTGTATTAATCTGGAATATGATTGTTTAAAGAGAAGGTGATGAGTACATGCAGGAAACAAAACAATTCCCGCTTATATCTGGAAATCCCTCATTAGATTTAGTAAATACAGAGTTAGTTAGGCGTGGACAACGTTATGATTTATTAATAACAGATGAAGATGTATTAGAATGGCTACATGTAATAAAGGTTAATCTTCCTTTTTGGAATGAAAAAACACTTATAGGAATTCAGAAGCGAATGGATCAAGTTACATCTAGCATATTAGAGGTAAGAGAAGTATTGAGAAAACAGTTTGAGGCAATTGCTGATCAGCAAGAAATTTCTAATGATTTTATTACGTATTTAGAAAAACAAATTGAGAAGGCACCATTTACATATAAAATCATTGAACAGCAGCTAGTATCTATCCCAGTTGGAGAAATCGAGGATGTACTCGCATCGTTAATTGCATTTGACGCTTTAACGTTAATAGCAGAAAATAAGCTTATTTCCCTTAAAAGGTGTTCAAATCCTGACTGTGTTTTATTATTTATAGATAAGAGTGGAAAACGAAAATGGTGTTCTATGAAAATATGTGGGAACCGGAAAAAGGTAGCAAAATTTCAGGATCGAAAATTTGAAGAAGTTTAGAGAATCAACTTATAACAGTTGATTCTTTTTTTGTACTTTATAACTAACCCCTTAAATTAATATTTACAGGTTAGTTATGTCGAGTTATAATTGTTGGTAAATAAAGGAGGAGAACGATGGATAATATAACAGCAACTAAGCAGAAAGATCCTCAACCAATAAGTGTACGATATTTTACAAAAATGAAAGGGAAAGGAAGAAGCCCATTACAAGTAAATGTAAAGGACTCTTTAACGGGACTACTAGGGGGATTTTTAACAATTCTTACCTTAACATATTTAACGAGCATAACCTCTACAGAATTATTAATGGCTCCATTTGGTGCGAGTTGTGTATTAGCGTTTGGAGTTTGGAATGCGCCATTATCTCAGCCGCGTAATATTATTGGAGGACATTTGATTTCAACTTTCATTGGTCTATCAATATATCATTTGTTTGGGAATGAATATTGGACAATTGCTTTAGCGGTGGGGATGGCAATAGCCGTTATGATGTTAACGAGAACGACGCATCCTCCGGCAGGCGCCGATCCGATTATCGTTATTTTAGGGGCAAATAGTTGGAGTTATTTAGTAACACCAGTTTTAATTGGCTCCGTTGTTATTGTAGTTATTGCTTTATTCATTAATAATATGAGTAGTAAAAGAAGCTATCCAACTTTTTGGATGTAGTTTGTAAAGTGAAAAATAATTTAAGTGAGTATTCTATTCTTACTATGTTTTATTTTTTATATAGTAAAAGCCTTAGTCGTAATTGCAGCTAATGACTTGGGTCCTCATACTTTGTAGTTCATAAAGAAAAGACACTTTAAAGTGCCTTCTACAGATTTGAATTATTTAATTCATGTAATTAATATTCGTTAGCATAAAACTCTTTTATTAATTTTATTTCATTTGTATCTGGATTAAACTTAAATATTTTAATTTGATTCGATTCATCTTTGTATGCAAATGTATTCTCACCAACTTGGGTCATATTGCTGGTGTTTAAAATAGGATCGCTACCGTGATCAGTAATTTCCACAGTTTTCTCCCGGTTCCAGAATGCAATGACAATAATCAAAATGATAAGACATACCCGTATAAAACGTAATTCTCTTGCAACAGGATATTCCATCTGTTTGTCTCCTTTACTGTTTGATAGAGTGTGTTTATAAAAGAGATAATTCCTAGGAATATAAATAAAAAAGACACCGTAAAGTGTCTTTTTTATTTTAGTTATGCGCATTACTTAATAAGACGCTAGTTCCTCAGTCTGGCTATGAGTAACTATGTAGGGTGATTCCATTATAACATTTTAACCAGTAATGGGTCTATATGGAATTTAATTGTTTTTCTTTTTGATTATTCAGAATGACTTACCGAGTATTTGGATGAGGAAAGCAGTGAGACAGAAGCGACTAAACTTGTTTTAGAAGAGTGTCTTCTTTTTTGTATCATTGTGAGTAAAGTGTAGAGCGATATTTCCCTTTACACGAACATAACGGTATACTATAGTTAAGTTAAGTGAACTTAACTATTAAGCGAAATAAAAGCATGGAGGAATAACGCTATGACTAGAACGTATAAAGAAGTAATTAATGAAATGAACCGAGCTTATAATGAATTCTACATTTTACTATTCCAGGAGTTAAAAGATGAGTTCGGTCTTACAGGACAGCAAGAGAGCATGCTATTTCATATTAATTTAAATGAAAACACGACGGCAAATCACATTGCGACTACTTTTAATGTATCAAAAAGTGCCGTTAGCCAAGTTTTATCGAAATTGGAGAAACAGAAGATGATTTCAAAACAAGTAAACCCTAATAATAAACGGGAGTATTTTCTTACACTTGGTCCAAACGGTAGTAAGTATATAGAGCGGTTGTCTGAGTTAGATGATGTATTAATTGAGAAATATTTTTCTAAAATCGATATAAACGCCCTAGAGCAAATGACAGATACGTTAACGAAAATAAATAAAGTGATATTGGAAGAAAAGCAGAAGGATCTTGATTGTAATGAGTAAGAACTTAGATGAAGCAATTAGTAGAAAGGAGGAGAAGTGCATTATGAGTTTCATACCAAATATGATTACGATAGCAAATTTTATATGTGGGCTTTTGGCTATTCATGCTGTTTTCGTTGACGAGATGTACGGTGCAGTTATGTTCATTATTACAGGTATGGTCCTTGATCTGTTTGATGGCATGGTCGCTCGGAAACTGGATTCTGTTTCAGAAATTGGTGGAGAGTTGGACTCATTTGCGGATTTAGTTACTTTTGGTGTGGCACCGTCTATTCTTGCATATAGTGTCGCTTTAAAAGATTTGCAGTCTATCGGGATGATATGTGCACTTGCTTACAGTATTTGCGGAATGCTTCGGCTTGCAAGATTTAACACACAGCAAAGCAAACTCCCGACCTTTATCGGCATGCCGATTCCATTTGCGGCAATGTGTCTCCTCATTTTATGTTTTTTAAAGAATCCAGTTTCCGTGGCGTTTGGTACATGCGTACTCGCTTATTTAATGGTGAGCAAAATCAAATTCCCTCATTTTAAAAAAGATATAGCTGAAAGCTTGAAGCCTGGAAGATTGGACTGATGATACGGAATTACAATGAGAAAGATAAAGGAGAATAACATGATTCGTATGGCACTAAAATCGTTTAACATACAAATGTATTGTTTGCTAGGCGTAATGTTATTGGGCTGGCTCGTGACACCTTTTTCAGCCCAGTTTGTAGGGATAAGCATTGGCCTTTTGGTGAGTATGTACTGCGCCTGGATTTTAGGAAGGCGTATTGAAAAGTTCGGAGATAGCATTGTAAAAAAAGAAAAAGCACCGATGCTCGGAATGATAAATCGGTTTGCAGCCGCAATACTAGGTGCGATTATTATGTATGAAATTGAACACCATGAATTCATGTGGACATTCGCTGCCGGAATTATGGGTGGGTATTTCTTGGTTATTATTAATTTGGGGTATTACAGTATGAGGGATGCGGAGGAATAAAGTTTCACTTTATTATAAAGAAAAGACACCCATATAAGAGTGTCTTTTCTGATAGTTTTTTAGCAGAAGCAAGAAGCTCCAACGATGATTAATAAAATAAACAGTACAACTAATAAAGCAAATCCTCCAGCAAAACCGCAGCCTTCGCCGCAACTACCACCAAAACCCATAATAGTTCCTCCTTTTAATAAGAGGGGAAAACAAGGGTACACTCATGTATTTTAACGGATTCAAATTACTTTATGTTTTTTACGCAATAATTGAGCAGGTCCTTTGGAAAATAAAAAAAGACATCAATTAAGATGTCTTTTTTCTTTGTAAATTGGTGTTAAGAAGGTAACTTATTGCTTTTAACCTATGAATAATATAACAATCATCGAGTAAGTTTATTATAGCAGTGATAAATAGGATTTTTATATGTAATATTACATATATATAGATTTATTTATGTTTTATTTGTATATTTTAATTGTCTGTTCCTTGTTTTAATTCGTTTAGTTATATTATTTTTTGAGTGCTCCAGCAATGGA
This sequence comes from Bacillus sp. GW823-FHT06A10, assembly GCF_058795375.1. Taxonomy (NCBI): domain Bacteria; kingdom Bacillati; phylum Bacillota; class Bacilli; order Caryophanales; family Bacillaceae; genus Bacillus; species Bacillus sp. GW823-FHT06A10. The sequence continues at coordinate 231,825 of NZ_JBXAHT010000001.1, forward strand.
GCCTTTTTTTAGTATTCTATTTTGATGATGTTCCATAAAATTAGCACCTTTTAAAGCTGTTTTTATATAAAAAGTCTTTAACTTGTATTTATAGCTAAAGGCTCTGAGTGTCATACTTTATAGTTTATAAAATCTTATAAGAAGAATAACCAGTATTTTATATAGAATTTATCCCACTATTTGCCGGGCTGCCCATAAACGCCCGATTGGTGAGAGCTGATTAAAGTTTCACTGTATAATGTTTTTTATCCAGTTTGGAACTGAAAATGTACTAGCTTGATAATGAAGCTAGGTTATTAGAAGTGAAAAATTTTAGTTTTATTATAATTAATAGAAATGAAAGTAGTGTAAATATAAATCCACTCCAAATAAGTTGATGAATACCTAAGTTTGAAATGAACCAGCCTCCAATAGTTGTTCCTAGAGTAATTCCAAGATTTGAGAATGAAACGAATAGGCTATTACCAAATTCGGGTGCTTCTCTTGCTTCACTTATTAACCATGTTTGACCAACAATTAATCCACCAGCATGCACGATTCCCCAAATGAATACCATAAAAATCATTGGAACAAGATAAGGACCTAAATAATAAACCAATATGTAAACAATAGAATATAAAATAGGGAACGATATTACTGTATTTACTATGCTTCTTTGCAGAAGACTACCAAATAAATGATTGCCTAAAATCATAACTATACCAAATATGAATAGCATGATACTGATGAGCGATCCATTCATGGAAGTTACTTTCGCAAGGTATTCGGCGAAGTAGCTGTATACGGAAAACATGGCTGCAAAAAGGAATGTGACAGTTAAAATATTTAACCATAATCCTGGTTTGCCGAGTATACGAATTTGTTTGCCGAAAGACATTTTTTCTTTAACGGGCATAGAAGGAAGTGAGATTAGTATTCCAATGAATGCAAGGGCGTTAATAAGCGCTCCGAATAAGAAAGCAATTTCTAATGAAAATTGATCTGCAAGGTAAGAGGTTAATGGTACACCTAGTGCAAAGCCAACCGTAATTCCCATGAAAACTTTTGTAACCGCTTGACCACTCTTTTCAGGAGGGACAAGTTTAGCAGCAGTTACAAGAGCGATTGAAAAGAAGAGTGGGTGAAGTGCTGCAGGTAAAATACGAAAAATAAGCATGATTTCAAATTGTGTTGTATAAGCGTAAATTATATTTGAAATAACAAAAACAAAGATTGCTATTAATAAAATTATTTTACGATTAATACTAGAGACGAGCAGAATTAAAAACGGACCAGAAATAGCAACGACTAGTGCGAATATACTTACTAAAAACCCTGCTTGTGCAGTTGAAATGCCAAATTTCTGAGTGATTTGTGGTAATACACCGACAATACCCATCTCGGTAGTAATAATTCCAAACACCCCTATTGCTAGTGTAAGAATAAGTAAAGGACTTACTTTTTTCATTTGTAAAACTCTCCATTCTTCTTATTATTTTGAAAGTGAAATCGATTTATTAACAAGGAAATGAGCATGATTGGATGTCAATAGTAATAGAATTATGTAATTTTAAACACAAACACAGATATCTGAATAACTAGATATGATATGTTAAAAAAGATGCTCCTTTCTATGTTTCTTTCTTTTATAGGTAGCGAAGTTTTAAAAAGAATGTATTGGGCAGCTATATAAAAGTAGAATGTGTGAAAGCAAATAATCAATGGTAGGTTGATTATTTGCTTTTACTTTATAATTCATTTTGAACGTATTCAGAAAACGCTTGTATTGTTTTTTCATTTCGACGATAATATGTCCATTTTCCAATTCGGTCAGAGTCTAGTAGTCCTGCCTTTTTCATAGTTAATAAATAACTAGAAATAACCGATTGGGCTAAGCCAGTTTTAAGCTGAATATCTCCTACACACACTCCAATCTGAAAATTAATCCCTTGTTCTAAATAAGGTTTTTCGTCGAAATGGTTTTCTGGATTTTTTAACCATGATAGAATTTGACATCTTGTTTCATTTGACAATGCTTTATAAATTAATGAAGGTTCCATAAGGATATTATATCTATTTTTATAGATTTGTAAATGGGTTTGTGTGATTTTAAGGGAAGAAGGTATAGTTGATCCCCTCGAATAGGAATAAGGTGCTCTTGATCTGTACCCTTTGTAAAGGACATTTTAAAAAAAGTTAGGCAACCTAAAAAAGATGATTTCTGTATGCAAACAGAAGTCATCTTCTTTAAATTCCATTGATAGCAAGAGTGATTATAGTACGTCATATATTTATTAATTTCATGTTTTAACTGAACAAACGAGTCACATGATTTTATATATGCTTTATCGGTTAAAGTACTACGAGGATTACGTGCAAAAATGATAGTATTGTTAGGTTTAAGCATGTTGTTGCCTAGCTATCAATGGCGGATGCCTAAGAAGAGTAATAATAAAACCCAACTGAAGATTTAAGAAAAATTTTATATTTACCCCACTCTTTATTTTAAAAGTTTTTCCTATCCTATAAATGAGTTACATCATGAAGGAGACTAAAAAAGACAAAGTCATAGATGAAAATGTAAAGTTAGGGGATTCTACATGGATACAGGAATTTTGATTAGTTATTTGTATACGTATTTTTTTACGATTATTTTTTGTATTGTGTTTCAAATTGGATTTTATTTTAAAGCGAAAAGAAATATATCTATTCGGCATTTTCTATGGGTATATGTTTTTCTATTCTACCTTTCGTTAGTGTATAAGGTGACGCAGATCGCGACTGTATGGGATATAAGTAGATATGAAACGTGGATTCGTGTGAGTCAAATCAATTTGACTCTATTTGATACGGCAGGTAGTACTACGTATCTTTTGAACATTGTACTGTTTATGCCGTTAGGTTTTTTATTACCGATGATTTGGCCGCACTTTAGAAAAATGAAAAACACCGTATGTGCAGGATTTCTTTTTTCATTGGCAATTGAGTTAAATCAATTACTTAATAATAGAATTACAGATATTGATGATTTATTTACGAACACTCTCGGGGCGATTATTGGATATTTATTATATAGAGCTTTTAAAATGATATTAAGAAGAGAGGGGAAAAAGCTTGATACCAACTCTTCTCTAGTTATAAAATACGAGGCTGTTTTTTGTTTAGTGTGTTCATTTGTAGGGGCGATGTTAATTTATCATCCAGCTTTATTTGGAAGACCTGTCATCATTCAGTGAGGTGATTACGAATTTCTTTTGAACGCTCGTGCGATATTTCAATTTGTAAAAAGCCTTTAACTTGTTATAGTTAAAGGCTTTTATCATCATGATTTTTACTTACCAATTACCCACTCTAACATCCGCTTTCAACCACTTCACCCAATCCAAATCCTCTACCTTAAGCAAACTGAGCGAAACACCCTTCATATCTAAAGAAGTTAACAGCGTACCAACCTTTACGAATGTAACTTGTAAGCCTTCCAATTCACATAAACGGCGAATGTCATTTGCAAAAATGTATTGTTCCATTAATGGAGTTGCGCCGAGTCCATTAATGAGGATAGCGAAGTTATCTCCTTTTCTCCAGCGATAAATGCTTTTTAGTTTGTTCATCAGTTCAATCGCTAATATTTCAGAAGAGGATAGTGCTTCTTTACGGTAACCTTTTTCTCCATGGATGCCGACGCCATAAAACACTTCATCATCGTTTAATGTGAATGAAGCTTTTCCTTTTACTGGATCGTTGGCAGGGGAAAGGGCAACTCCTAATGTGTGTAAGTTTTTGATGACAGCTTGCCCGATTGTTGTTAGTTCTTCTAAAGAATGTCCACTCTCAGCGGCCGCACCTAATATTTTTTGAACGAAAACAGTGCCAGCTACGCCGCGTCTTCTTTTATTAAAGGAAGCATCATCTTCAATTGAAACATCGTCATTTACGATGATGTGGTCAATTTTTCTTCCTTCTTCTTTAGCAATTTGCTTTGCCGTTAGAAAGTTCTCAACGTCATCTTTAAAGTTTTTAATGATGAATAGTATACTTTTATCTTTTGGTATGAGGCGAGTTGCCGCCGCAATTTGTTCCACTGTAGGCGGAGTGAAAATATTGCCGTTTACTGCCGCTGTAAGCATACATTTTCCTACATAACCAATATCAGCAGGTTCATGTCCGCTACCACCGCCGCTTACAATAGCGACGTCTTGCTTCATTTTTTCGATATCTTTTACATAAATGATGTTATTTGTTTCATCGTAATTTACTTTGTCGTTATGTTCAAAATAAAAGCCATGCAGCATATCTTGAACGATATTTTGTACATCATTCATAATCTTTTTCATTGCTTTTGCCACCCTTTAATTACTTTGCTGATTGCTCTAGTAATAGTAGTAATTGATTGTTTATCATATTTTTCATAAGAGAAGACATAATGGAAGGATCTACTTCGCACTTACTTTCAATCCAATCTTTTATCGTTCCAACGAAGCCGTGACTATAAAAGGAGGCAATCGTATTTTTGGTCTCATCAGAAAGGCTGAATCCACAGCTCACAGATAATTCATCAATAATCTTCATATATAAGTTTTTCGTATGCTCAAATAAATAGTGATTAAACGAGTTTTGCTCAATAACTTTAAAAGCATTTCGGTAAAATTTTTGATTTTCATAAAAGTAATCAAATAATAAATCGAAAATGTTTTCCCATGTTTCATAGTCAAGAAAATCGATAATGTTTTCCTTCGTTTCTTCTCTATAAATCCAGCTTAATAGTTCAAATTTATCTTTAAAATGATAATAAAAAGTTTGCCTACGCATTTGACAGTGTAACATAATATCGCTCACTGATATTTTATGAAACGACTCTGTTTCCATTAAATACTTCAATGAGTTCGCGATTATCTTTTTAGAAATTATAGAAGAGGTCATCTGAATCATCCCTAGAATGTTATTAATATAAAAATCCTATCTATAAATGAGAGCGGTGTCTTTAGACAGATTGTCCATTTTGTCCGTTTACTATAAAACGCTTTCATTTTAACATGAGTAGTAAGAAGAAGATTTCAAATATATCACAATATATTAAAGGAATTGAGGGAGAACTACAATGAAAAAGATTATAAACAAACCAGAAACATTAGTAATGGAAATGTGCAACGGAATGGTTATGGCTCATCCAGAGCTGGAGCTTTTGAAAAAATATAAAGTCATTAAGAAGAAAGAAATGAACGAAAATAAAGTAACGTTAATTAGCGGCGGCGGTAGTGGTCATGAGCCGGCACATGCAGGATTAGTCGGAAAAGGAATGTTAGATGCGGCAGTGTGCGGAGATGTGTTTGCGTCACCTTCACAAATTCAGGTTTATCAAGCAATTAAAGAAACAGCTAGTAAAAAAGGTACGTTATTAATTATTAAAAATTATAGCGGCGATATTATGAATTTCAAAAACGGTGCGCATTTAGCGACGGAAGATGGAATTGAAGTCGACTACGTAAAAGTGGACGATGATATTGCGGTAGAAGATAGCCTATATACAGTAGGACGCCGTGGCGTTGCGGGAGTTATTTTAGTTCATAAAATTGCCGGCGCAGCAGCGGAAGCAGGTATGGATTTAGGAGCGGTGAAAGCTGTAGCAGAAAAAGCAGCGGCTAACGTGCGCACAATCGGTTTAGCGTTAACGTCTTGCACAGTTCCAGCGAGCGGATCACCTACTTTCACACTTGCGGAAGATGAAATGGAATACGGTGTAGGTATTCACGGCGAACCAGGAATTAAGCGTGAAAAAATGCTGTCAGCAGATGAACTAGCTAACCGTATGACAAGTGATCTTATAAAAGATTTAGGAGTAAAAGATGGCGAGGAAATCGCACTTCTAGTTAACGGTTTTGGCGGAACACCACTGCAAGAACTTTACTTATTTAACAACGCAGTTACGAGAGAACTAGCAGCTAGAAACATTAAAATTAATAGAGTATTCGTTGGTAATTATATGACAAGTATTGATATGGCTGGTATGTCTTTAACGGTAATGAAGTTAGATGATGAGCTAAAAACATTACTATCTAAAGAATGTAATACACCAGCGTTTAAAGTAGATGGACCAGTTGAAAGTGTAGAGTATGTGAATGTACTTGAAGAGACAGAAGAGAAGGAAGTTTCATTTGAAATAGAAACAGCGGAAGAGCACGCTGTTATTAAAAATAATGTCATTACATTAAACAACATGATTTATCTCGTTGATAAAATGAGCGATATTATTATTAAAAATGAAGTACCGTTCTGTGAGCTAGATACGCATGCTGGTGATGGCGACTTCGGAATGAGTGTTGCAAAAGGATTTAAGCAATTAAAACGTGAGTGGCATTCTATTGTAGAACAAGAAAATGTAACGATTGGATCATTCCTTGACGGTTGTTCGATGATTATTATGGAACATTGCGGCGGCGCTTCTGGTCCAATTTGGGGCGGAGCATTCCGCTCAGCTAGTAAAGCAGCAGGCGAAAAACGTGAGCTAACAGTGAAAGAATTCGCTGAAATGTTACAAGCAGCACTGCAAGGCATACAATCTATCGGTGAAAGATCATTCGGTAGAGGAGCGGTAGTTGGTGACAAAACATTAGTCGACGCACTTGCTCCATGTGTAGATTCTTGGTTAGATAGCGCTTCAAACGAAGAAGACATGAAAACTGCCTTTGAAAAAGGAGCAGAAGCAGCGGTTAAAGGAGCAGAGTATACGAAAGAAATCGTAGCTCGCATGGGCCGCGCTGGTACAGTTGGCGAAAGAAGCTTAGGATATCCTGATGCAGGTGCGCATGCGCTTGGAGTTATCTTTACGGAGATTGCGGGTAGTTTGAAATAGGAATGAGAAGATCCCCTCTGCCTTGTGGTGGAGGGGTTCTTTATTTATAACTATCATTCTTCCAGTGAAAAAATTTATTTGTTAGCCAATCTAGAAGCAGCTTCTTCAACTTCTTTATATGCATTTTGTAATACTTCATTTGGATCTAGTACTGCTGTTCCTTGTGCACGAACAATTTGATAATCTTCAATACCAAGGAAATTAAACATTGCTTTTAAATATTTATGAGAGTATTCCACTTCTGTATACCAATCATCATTTGTATAGATTCCTCCACTTGCTTGTATAACAAGCATTCTTCTTCCATCTTTAAGTAATCCCACTGATCCAGTTTCAGTATATTTAAATGTTTCACGTGCAATCATGATATTGTCCATGTAATCTTTTAACTTTGATGGAATATTAAAGTTGTGCAAAGGTAATACGATTACATACGTATTTGCACTTTTGAATTGTTGTAAAATTTCGGACATACGCTCTGTTACTTTTTGTTCTTCATCAGTTAACTGCTGTCCATTTCCTTGCTTTTCCCATGCGCTTAAAACAGTTTTATCTATCATTGGTACTACATCATCGTATAAATTAATCTGTTCAATCGTTTCATTATTAGGAATTAATTCTTTATAAGATACTAAAAAGTGGTTAAGAACTTTAATGCTGACCGATGATGTATCATCCACTTTTGGATGTGCGTTTATGATAAGTGTTTTGTTCATTTGTATTTCCCCTTTTTAAAAGTTTTTACGTTTTAATCGTCGACAATATTAATCGACGATTAATATTGTCTTTAATATAAACTCTGAAATTATTTTTGTCAATGAAATACATACTATTCTAAAAGAGCCTTTTTTTATTTGACTAAAATTCTAAATGGTCCTAAGATACAATTTGATAACCCTTAAAATAAAAAGCAGGTGATTTGTATATGCAATATAGTGTTGGGGTTGAATATGCCTTGCATTGCCTAGTTTATTTAATCAATGCTCCTTCCAAGGAAAGTGTTGGAATAAAGGATTTGGCAGAGTTTCAAGGACTTTCTGAAACATTCCTTTCAAAAGTTTTCGGTAAATTATCTAAAGCTGACATTGTGAATTCTGTCCCAGGTGTAAAGGGAGGATATAGGTTAGCTAAGTCTCCAGAAGATATTTCTTTTTGGGATGTAATAGAAGCTGTCGAAGGCCCAAAACCTATTTTTCAATGTAAAAATATTGTACAGAATGGTGTACTATATCGAGATGAGGTTTGTAATTCTTGTGAACCTAGCAATTCTTCTTGTACAATTAACTTAGTAATGCTTGAAGCGGAAGAACACATGCGTGAGTTTCTTCGTAAAAAGACTCTTGCATGGTTAGATAAAGAACTTGATATTGTTTTACCTGAAAAGATAAGGGTAGATACTCGTGAATACTTCAAACAGAAAAACTCTAACTAAATCGCCATGACGAATTAGTTAGAGTTTTTTTGTTTTTTAACAATATCAATCAACTTTTATTTGTCTAGTCTAAAGCCTATTTCCATGGCCAATTTGATTTCTTCACATATGTACCACATATCAGTAATTTGTTCAGTATCATTAAATTTAAAAATACCAACTTCATCCCACACTAAAAAAACCTTTTCGCCAGTAGCTGCTTAAAGGATCGCGCTGGTACAGTTGGCGAAAGAAGTTTAGGATACCCTGATGCAGGTGCACATGCGCTTGGAGTTATCTTTACGGAGATTGCGGGTAGTTTGAAATAGGAATTAGCAAGTCCCTCTGCCTTAAGGTGGAGGGACTTTTATATAGTTGATATGTAGAAGGCTTCTTTCGGTGCTCTCCCTGTAAAATATGAGTTTGTTACTATTTTTGATAAAATCTTATTTCAAAAATACAACTAATATTTCTCAACATTAATATATTGAAAATAGTTAGAATATTTAAGATGATCATTTGTGAAGAAGTAAATTATAAAAAAAGGGGTAATTTATTTTGTTACGTCGTTTATCTATTTGTACAGTACTAACAGCTTTTATATTTACTTTATTTACATTTAACGGCTCTGCTTTCGTGGCTACGAATGCTACTGAAAATGAAACAGTAGTAGCAGCTTGTGCAAAGGGAGGTACGGTAGGTGTATATGGTGCAAAGATGCGCAGTGGTTATACTGTCAATTCACCTGTCTTACATACATTTAATGATGGTACGAAAATTACTGGAACATGGGTAACTGGTGAATATGTTCAAGGTCATTACAGTAATTCTAAACAGTGGTTAAAAGTTACATATAAAGGGATGACAGGTTATGTATCCCATACAACATTATATAACGTTTGCTCATAAAACTATGTACCATAATAGCTTTGGATATATTGAGCTAATCTCTTCTAGAGATTAGTTCTTTTTTATCTCTTAGTTTTTAATGGGGCATTTTTTGAAAAAGACCAACGATTCATTAAATCGATGGTCTTACGTTTATATAGTATTCATTTGTATCTATATCAAATTTTTCATTGCTTTTTGCTTATTTTAGACTTAGTTTGTTTGTGATTGTAGCTTATCAATTTTCCAGTATGTTTGTAGAGGGTCTAAAGAGCTTTCAATATAAAACATATATTCATCTACGGTATGTGGTACTTCAAAAGCTATTTTCAATTCTACCGTTTCATTTGGTTTAACTTGTATATCAGAAGGGTTTTGATCAAGCACCTTTCCTTTATAGATCTTTCCGTCTTTTTCATCTTTTAAGTTATATTTTAATTCTGATAGTCCAATCGTTTGACCTCGTACATTTTTTACAGAGACATTAACAATGACGGAATCGTTGCTAGCATTTAAATATGCACTTTGAACAGCGGCCAAGTAATAGCCTCCCTTAACACTCTCGCCAACTAATAAAATGCCTTGTTCCAAGCGGCTCATCTCTTCTTTTTCTTCAAAATTTATTAATTCTTCATTTTCATTTTTTGCGGTTGGTTCTTCTATTGGACCATTTTCAACGGCACTATCTGTTTTATCTTGTGTGCAAGCAGCCGTAACACTGACTAATACTAGAATGAAAGTAAGTAATATAGATAATTTTCTCATAAAATTTATCTGTCTCCTTAAGTTTCTCAATTTTGTGCAGCTATACATATAAGATTAACATAATGTCTCATTATTGGCTCAAAATAGGGGGTCTTTTAGACAACTTATTCTTTTTACTTTTAATATACATTCGATTGGTTCTCGCGATATTTGTTAATCTTTTAAAACATTGGCTTAGTAATACCGAGGGTTATTATAGATATATTAATCATGTAATTTGTCCATATCAAAATGAACGTTTTTTGCATCTAATATATTGTAAATATATTTTATTTTGAAAGGATGTGATTATATGGCCCATAAATCTACTGGAGTGTTCCGAGTTCCAGTCTCTGAAAATGGGATTATTCCAACTGCTCTCAACATTATGCTAAACAATGATTCGCGTTGCCATACTAGTAATGTGACGGTAACTGTTAAGAGAAGTCGAAACACTTTTTTCCCAACTCAAAATGAATTAGTTGAAATCTCTCGTACTTTTGTTTCTTTAGAACCAAACAGAACAACTAAGATTGTGTTATTTACTCCAGAATTCCAAATAGAAGATTTTCTTGATGTCATCATTAGTGGAAATAAAGAGGATGTTAAGGATGTTCTTGTATATTCTTTCTTAGCAGATTCAGTAGGTCATAATCTGCCATCTACTGTTTTCAGAAATGCAGAATACACTTTTGCTTGCTGACACCGTGATGATGTATTCTTTACTGTCGTATATCTGAATTGAATGTTGCAAGTAGCACTTCAAGGCATATAATCTATCGTTGAAAGATCATTCGGCAGAGGAGCGGTAGTTGGTGAAAGAAGTTTAGGATATCCAGATGCAGGTGCACATACGCTTGGGGTTATCTTTACGGAAATTTTAGGTAGTTTGAAATAGAAATTAAAAGATCCCTTCTACCTTAAGGTGGAGGGGGTTTCTTAATATTGTTTTTTGATATATATTGCTAAATATGTTCCAATAATTCATTCTATTGTATTGAGAATAATGTCATCTACATCAAAAAAACGGCTTATAAAAGGAACTAGTATTTGAAGGAGTTCCACCTCAAACATACTCCTATGCATATAGGTATGTTTGAGGTGGATTTATTAACGAATTTTATATATAGCATGAATGAAATTGGGATAAATAAAACAATGTTTCCTATTATGTTTTTAAGAATTAATTGAGCAGGTCCTTGTAAAAATAAAGAAAAGACACCAAAAGGTGCCTTCTGCCAACTTAAATTATTTTAATATTAGCGTTTTAAGTTTAAAAGCTATAGGGATTTTTTCTGTGGGATTTGTAAGTAGTTTTTACGAAATTATGAGTGTTTTTTATTTTGTAATTCAATAAGTTCATCTGGTAGCATTTTTGTATAATATTCTTTTTCTGTTAGTTCAAATATAAATAATGCTTTTTTCCAGTTATAAATAACATCTTCTACATTATGTTGTTTAATTTTTAATAACAACTGACCTTTTAAATAGAATAGTTCACCTAATAGGTATAACGTATTTAGATTAATTGCTAATTTGATGCCCTTATCAATGTATTTTATTGCCTCTTCATGTTGATATGTGAAGTCCAAAGATTTTGCTAAATTTAACATGATTTTCAACTTAATTTCTTTATCTCTAGGAAAATCTAACTTATTAAAATTACTTAAACATCTTTTTAATATATTAATACTTTTTTCATATTCTTTATTTTCCGCATAAAATATAGCCATTGTTTGCATAATATCTATTTCTCTTTCTGATAAAAAATCAGAATTAGTTAAAGTCAGTTTTAATGCATTATTTAAAAAATCTAAAGCAGTTTTTAATGATTTATCCACCATAAATATAGCAATTGCTTCATGCCATATTAGAAATTGTTTCTCTTCTTTTGTTTGAAAATTATTTAAGTTTTTCTCTTTTTTCACTATTTCATAAAGTTCTTTATATTGTTTTTGCTTTAAGCAATCTTTTATTACGTATTTTACATTTTCTACATATTTTAATCTTTTATTTTGAGTTAGTGCAAATATGTTATTCGGATCAATACCAAGTCTTTCTGATAATTGATATAACAATATACTAGATGGATAAATCATACCTTTTTCAATCTTGCTAATTTGACTTTGTGAACATATTCCATGACATAATTCGGATTGTGATATATTTTTTTTAATTCTAAGTTCTTTAATGGTAATACCCAAATCGTTAAATTCCATTTTTCCACCTACTATTTAGCACTTTATTAATATAAGAACATTCTCTAACCTTAATGTAATGTAAAATTAATATAGTTGCAATTATTGTTTTAAAGGGCTTATCGTTTCTATAAGATGGTGAGATTTTTTTATGTACAAAAAAGACACCAAAAGGTGCCTTTCGCCGACTTGGACCACGTTCATTTAATATAAACCTATCTGTATTTTCACATGCTTCTCTAATCCCTCTATTTTACATTTGATAAAATAAATTCCTAATATTACCAATAATTAAATAAATATTTCTACATGTTCAAGATATTTACATAAATTACAAAAATGATACATTTAAGTTGTAAGCTATAAAAACTATTAAAGGGGGATTTATTATGTTCAAGAAATTAGTAGTAGGAGCATTAGCAACAGGTATTGCATTAACAGGAGGAATTGGGGCAGCTTCAGCTGATACGCAAAAAGCTGTGAGCTCTTCGAAGCAAGCAACATGCTCAATTCCTTATGAGTATTCTAATGGTAAATTCAAAAGAACTCTTTATTACTCAAATGGAGTATATGCTAATAGTTTTAATGAAAATGTTTGTGGCGGGACGATTACGTGGTATTTAAAACATGTTCAAAATGGAGTTGCTTTTTACGAAGGTAATTTAAAATAGTAGATTTTTTGAACCTCATTTATTGAGGTTCTTTTATTTTTAGTTTTTAAACTGATTCTCTATAAAAAAGACACCCTAAGATGCCTTTTTGCGATTTGATCCATTGTAATATGGTATTGAATGCCAGTCCGATTATTATTTTACCATGTTAAGTAGTTTCGGTTATTGAGAAAAAATACAACTCATTGTTTGAATGCAAAAAAGCCCTAGGGGGACTAGGACTTTTTGCTAGAATGAATAAGATTTAAAAAAGGACTTATATAACGTAACATATGAATGTTTCGTAAATGTATCAAAAAAGAGAACAAAAGCGTTAATTTTAATAAAAAAAGCTCCGCGATAAAAGTTGCGGAGCTTCATAAGGTCGAGTTATGTCGTACTCACAAGGGATTTTAACATGGATGTTGTGGTAAAAATACTGGTAAATTTATCCCATAAAACTCCCGCTGATTAGAGTTTCACTTCATTCGAAGGAATTTATGTTTTATAAATTAGATTATAATAGTTGATATTCTCCATATTGACCAGAAAAGAACTAAAAATTCTAGTGAAATTCCAAGTGTTCGTTTCCTAGTTTTTTGAAATTCTTTTATTAAATAGCCAACAGCACTAATTGCTATAAGAATAAAAAGAATAAGTTCGAGTGTAACTGGCATTTTATCTACCCCTAATACATTAATTTGTTATATATAGATTATAAGATATTTTTACGGCTAGTGGTGAAAAATTTTATAAAACTATCTCTAATGGAGTTTTGTTTGAACTTCTAAAATTATTTGTGAAAACCATTGTACGTAAAATTTCTGCGTATGTTTTTAGGAAACAAATTTTAGAAAAAGATAACAAAAACCCCACTCCTCGTCGCCGGCGGAAGCAAAAGGGTGGGATTGTATTGAGAAATTTTTTTGAAACAACAATATTCAGAAAATTAAAAGTTTTGCTGGAAGATTTTTGTTATTATGTTAGTAATCTATAGACAAAGGAGAAGGGGCTATATGAGTGTACATGTAATAAAAAAGGAAGAAATCAATTTACTTTTACATGAGTGGTATAGAGAAATTCGTTCACAGAATTTCTCTAAGGCAAAGGAATTAAAACAAAGTATTGATACAAAAGTTAATAGTATGGAAGAAGATCGAAAGAATACAGAGTTTTATTCACTTGTAGATTTTAGATTTAAAATGTTAAGTGCAGAGTTTTATCCCCATCAATCTGACATATCTAAGAATGATCTAAGAAAAATGAAGTTAGATGAAGCTCCATCAGATGAATCTTTATTATATTATTACCATTTCTTTAAGGCTTCTCATGCTACAGTAAACGGTGATTTTAAAGTGGCTGAAAAGCATTATGGAATAGCAGAATCTTTGTTGGGAAATATTCAGGATCCAATTGAAAAAGCAGAATTTAACTTTAAGCTATCAAGCTATTATTATCACGTTTGCCAGCCTATTTTAGTAATTCAATATGCAACTAGAGCAAGGAATACATTTGAAGGGCTGTACGGGTATAGCAGGAAGGTGGCAGCATGTGACAATGTTCTGGGTTTAGCATGTGTAAAGCTAAATGAATTTGAACAAGCAGAAGTTTATTTCATGTCGTCTCTGGATATTTTGAAAAAGCAGAATGAAGAGGAGCTAATGTTACGAGTTCGACATAGTTTAGGGGTTATGTATGCAGAGCAAAACCTATCTGATTTAGCACTTCGTTACTTATCAGAAGTATCACAAAAAATTCCGAATCACTTTAGAGCGATTTTTTTGGAAGCTAGAGAGAATTTAAAGTTAGGAAAGACAAAGCTTGCAGCGTCCTTAATTGAAAAAGGATTAATAATTTGTAATGAACTGGAACAAAAAGAATATGAACATCATTTTACAATTCTAAAAGAAATGAATGAGAATGTTTCTGCTGAAGAATTAGAGTTAGCCATTTCTAAAGGAATTTATTTCTTTAATGAAGTAGGTTTATGGCAATATGTCCAGGAATATGCTGAAAAATTAGCTGTTAAATATCATGAAGAAGGAAATTCAATAAAATCTAGTGAATACTTCTATTTAGGATATAAAGAAAAAGAAAAAGGTTTTCAGAAAGGGGCTTTAAAATGAAAAGGATCATCAGCAGTTCAATTGGATTAATAATTACGGTCATACTATTAAATGGAGTAAATGTTTCAACGGACCAATCAGAGGTCAATACAACAAGTGTTATACAATATACGCATGGAGAGCCGTGGGGTTGAAGAAATATTGAAGTATAAAGAGTTGTTATATCAAAGGATTATTACCGAAGAAGAGTTCTAAGTGAAGAAAAAGTAATTATTAGGTATATAGATGAAACGCTCAAATGAGCGTTTTTTTATTTGTATATTCGCAAGTAAAATAACATAATATTACTATGAATCCTTATAACAATATGAATTTTTGCATATTTTAAAATTCAATATATCCATCAAAAACTTTTAATTGTATAATATATTTTGTCATATTTTTAGATTTTTCGACATAAACCAACAAAAATAGAGAATGTATTGGGAGAAGACATTATGTATACAAAACTATTAAAATCAATTACATCATTATCACTTATTGGTGGTGCGTTGTTATATACAAATGGTAGCGATGTAAAAGCTGCTGAAGTGGGTGTTTTTTCTGATGTGCCGACATCACATTGGTCATATCCTGCGATTAAAGATTTAGCGAGTAAAAATATTATTTCCGGTTATGGAAATGGGATATTTGGTTTTGGAGATGTTGCGACAAGGGAGCAAGTTGCGGCTTTAATTTATCGAGTGTTAGTACCGAATAAACAAGGCGGTTCGTTTAGTAATGATGGAACTCGTTACGTATTAAAGGATGGGTCTACGTTTAAAAATCCTTACGGTGATATTAATCAAAGTTCTACAATGTTTCCAGAAGAGGTATTAACTTTAACGAATTTAGGAGTTTTTAAAGGTGATGAAAATGGCCAATTTAGACCGAAAGCTTCTGTGAGTCGTGCGGAAATGGCACAAATTCTTACAAATGCTTTCCATCTTGCGGCAAAACAAAAACATACCTTTAAGGATGTTCCAAATCCATTTTGGGCAGAAAACGCAATTAGTGCAGTGCAGTCAAATGGAATCGCAGATGGCACAGGGAACGGGAATTTTGAACCGTATGGCACAGTAACACGTGAACAGTATGCGCAGTTTTTATATAAAACTTTGAAGTATAAAAATGCTGATGTGAAAGACACAGGAGATGCGGCATTATTAACAGCTTTTAAAGAGGAAGTACAAAAGCGTATTAATACATACGAGACAAATATTACACTTCCATATAAAACGAAAAACAATAATACAAACGAAGTGATGAATACACTTTTTAACGCATATAAAGAAGTTGCAAGTAAAAATGAGTATACAAATAATAATAGATCGAATGTTTCATATGGACTTTCTGGATCACCTGGAAATTATACATTTACACTTAAGATTACATATCGTGAAACGAAAGAACAGACGGAATATGTCATGAAACAAGCGAAAGCAATCGTTTCTTCTATTACTCAAGTTGGAATGGATGATCACGAAAAAGTGAAGGCGATTCATGATTACGTAGTAAAACATGTTTCTTATGATACGTCTTATAAAGCTTACACAGCATATGAAGCACTTGTAAATCGTTCTGCGGTTTGCCAAGGTTACGCACTATTAACTTATCAATTATTAAAAGAAGCAGGAATTGAAAATCATTTCGTGACAGGAACTGGGGACGGACAACCTCATGCTTGGAATTTAGTGAAAATCGAAAACAAATGGTATCACCTGGATACAACATTCGATGATCCGGTTCCAGATGAACAGGGCCGCGTAACGTATTCGTATTTCAATTTATCAGATGAACAAATCGCAAGAAATCATGAGTGGAACCGCGGAGACTATCCGCAAGCTACAACAAATTATTATAGTACACTGACAAACAAAATTGCGGCAGGTAGTACGAAAACGCCTGCATATCAGCAAATATTAAAAGATACAAAGTTAAACTATTTAGGAAATGAATATATCGTAAACAACTATACTGAATTAAAAAATAAAATGCAGCAGCGCTATAGTGCGAAACCAGAGAAAATTGAAGTGCTGTACAAGCAATCAATGAATGGTGCACTGCAAGATGTGAAAAAGGCAATTGGCGAAATCGATTATCCGCAAGGGGCAAATCGAGTTTCTTATAAAGCGGAGCCTTACAATGCGAAAGAAGGGTATTCTTTAGTGACAATTACGTTTACGTATTAAAAGCAACCTAGATCCTATGGGATCTAGGTTGTTTTTTTATTATTCTTCGACAAAACATGACAATATATAGATAAATTCTTTGCTACTATGAGATGAGAAATCTTACATTAAAAAAACTGTTTAAAATAACTAATGCAGATAGGCGGAAAAAAATGAACCGAAAGTTACTAATGGCATTAACATGCGGTACATTGCTTATGGGAATGGCTGCTTGTAGCTCAAATGAGAAGACTACAACTGAATCAAAACCTAAACAAGAAGAAAAGGTGCAGGAAAAACCGAAAGTTCAAACCATTCAAAAGCAGCAAAAAGATAGTTATGTAGTAAGTGAAGATGAACTCTCTAAAGCGGCACAGTCGATTGGTGAAATCCAAAACGAGCAAACTATAAATGATATGATGATACATATGTCTTTACAAAAACTCACATTCAATGGGAATAATCTTCATGTTTCCGGTACCCGTGATGTAGGGCGATTTCAAATGACGAAAGAAAACATTCAATACTTAAAAAACAACTTAAATGTTATTAATAATGATGAAAGACCAAAATATGAATCTATTCTGAACAAATGGTATGGTGGAGAGTTCGAATCTGTAGTTAAAGACTTTGAAGAAATTCATTATTTACGTTCAGGAAAAGAGAAAAGTATGGAGGGATCTAAACTAGCTAAAAAACCGGATAGTGATGAAAAAGAATTTATTCTCCATTTCTTTGGTCAAGAAGGATTGGATATCCATAATAAAGAGTGGAAACAGGGCGAGTTATAGAAGTAAAACTGAATTTCTCTTCACTAGGAAGTACAATGTTTTACGGAACAAAAAAATGAAGAAATTCCCTTAAATATAGTCCCATTGGGAGGTTGTCTATACTGAGATTCAATAGATACACAGTAATGCTTATCTTTCTAGCCATTGGCACAAATGCTGCATTATCTATGTGGATTAAGCAGGGAATTTTAGGTGTCATCAATGCTATTATCTTCTTGTTAACCGCTGCACGGACTACAAAATGAACTAATACAGAAGATTAGCGTAAATAAAACATTGTATTTCTTAATAAACAAAACAACTTAACGTGGTAAAATAATAGTTGGACTGGAGTCCAATACATATTATTAAAATTAAGATGGTTCAAGTCGGAGGAAGGCACCTTAGGGTGTCTATTCTTTTTTCTAAATAAGAGTCTTGCCTTAAAGAAGATGAAAAGTTAATGGATGATTACGATGAATATATAGATAAAGTTCATCCATATATTTGTAGAAAGGAGGAATTCAAATGAAGAGAGATGATAATAAGATTGGTCACTTTATATCGGAAAAAGGGAAGGAAGATTTTCAAATTGCTTACGATGAATCAATGGCACTCCTTCCAAAACCTAACGATACGAAAGATATAAAAACGAAATATGGCACAATTCGTGCTTATTATTTTACTAAAGAGGAAAACAAACATAAGGAACCAATACTCTTACTCCCTGGACGTGGTGCATCTACTCCAATGTGGGTACCTAATTTAGAAGGTCTAAGAGAAAAAAGGCCTGTTTACACGATAGATTTACTAGGTGAACCTGGAATGAGTGTGCAAACGAAGGTGATTGAAAACCAAAAACAACAAGCAGAATGGTTAAATGAAGTAATTGAAGGATTAGGTTTAGAAAGAGTGCATATCGTAGGTGTCTCCATTGGAGGTTGGACAACAATGAACTTGGCCAGATATAATCCTGAGCATATTGCTACGGCTAGTTTATTAGATCCAGTCTTTGTATTTGCGCAAATATCCATAAAAATGATTCTGGCATCTATTCCAGCTTCCGTTCCTATTGTACCTAAGTTTTTAAGAGAAAAGATGTTAAGCTATGTTTCTGGAGGAGCAGAAGCAAGTGACGATGAGCCTATCGCTAAGTTAATCGAGTCGGGTATGCGTAACTATAAACTGAAAACACCAGCGCCTGATTTATTTAGTAAAGAAGACTTAAAAAGTATTGATATTCCAGTGCTTGCACTTATGGCTGAAAAAAGTACAATGCACAATTCGGTAAAAGCAGTTGAAACTGGAAAAAAATACGTTAAAGATATTGATATAGTTAATTGGAAAAATGCATCTCACGCAATCAATGGTGAGTTCTCTAACGAGGTTAATGCTAGGATCCTTGATTTTGTAGAAAAGCATTCTAAGGATAACTAAGTTGAAGGTGGAAAATATGTTGTCATAACAACTTCATCTCTATATAGCTATTTAGGGGATTTAGCTCATTTTTTATTTTGGCATATTTTAATTCTTCTATTTTCATGAATATGTAAAATTACATAAAATTTCAGAGAAAAAGAGAGTATACTTTCATATTGTGTAATAAAGATAAAGCCCGCCTACGGAAATAGGTGGGCTTTTTTTACTTATAAAGAAAAAACAACCTGTAAGGTGTCTTCCTTCGATTTGAAACATTTTACTAGGTTAAGTTTTTGTGATAATAAACTCTTTTAATTGGAATGAACTGGAGTAGTACATCACTTTATTCTTAAGCATCATTCTCAACAAAAGTGAAGATTTTCATTATTTTTTTAACTACAAAGGGTAATAATTTAGAAGCTAAAAATGCAAGTACGAAAGCAATTCCCCATGTTTTCATCCATGATTTGAGAAATAAAGCTGTATATCCAACATTCATTGAAACCATGACGAAAGAGATAATACTAGATATACCTAAAATCATAAAGATATTAAAAATTATTGGTTCGAATTTTTTATTGATTTTCAAAATTAACACCTATTTTCTATATATGCTTTGCTGCCCTATTTCACCAACATTTAATCTTACAGTTTGAAATCTAGGTTGTCCAGTTTGTTTTACTTTTCTGCAATAGCAATGTTATATGGAATAGAGTTTCACCATATTGCTATTAAACTAAAATTTTAAGATTGCACCTAAACGAAATTTATAGTATCGAAGTTCATTTTGGAGGGGGATGTAATACTACATCTTACACTTAAACTGCACATTGCGTATTTTTTATGAAGAAAAGACACTCATATAAAAGTGTCTTTTCCGATAGTTTTTTAGCAGAAGCAAGCAGCTCCAACGATGATTAATAAAATGAACAATACAACTAATAAAGCAAATCCTCCAGCGAAGCCACAGCCACCACAACTACCACCAAAGCCCATAACAGTTCCTCCTTTTAATAGGAAGGGAAAACCAAGGGGTCACTCATGTGTTTTAACGGATTCCATTTACTTTATGCTTTTACGAATGAATGGAGCAGGTCCTTTTCAAAATAGATTTATCCCGCTATTTGTCGGGGAGTAAGACCTCTATTGGCGAGGGCTGATTTAAAGTTTCACTTTATTCTTTAAGAGCGAATAAATAAAAAACAAAATATCCAAAAATATAGATAGAAATCCGCTTTTATACCTTTCAATAAAAGAATACTAGCATTATATATTATAAGGAATACTTGTCCTTAATTGTAAATGAAAGGGGGGAATTGGTATGAGTTATGGCTATGGTCACCCTCCAAAAAAATGCTGTGAACATCATAATGAAACTTTATCAACGGGTATATTACGTAGACATTCCGCTACGTTATTTCTTACTGTGGATGCTATGAATGTTGATCCCGACGATACTCGTAGAGTAACTGTTGAAATGTTTGATTGGTCATCTGGTTCTCCGGTATTGTTACCATTAATAGACCCTTCAACGCAAACATTGCCACCTAATCGATATGTTACTTTTCGTTCAGCAGCTCTTCCTCCAACACTTTTTGCTTATGAAGTAAGAATCATTCGTCCGAAAGATAGAGATGTTGTTACGAATGTTTTTGGTCTTAGTGCAATCGTATTTAACCCACAAGAAGGAAATAATGTTTTACAACATGATTTAGCAAAATTAGACCTTAAATAGCTTTTATAAAAATCTATTTATTGAGCATGATTAAAAAAAGAGTAGGATGTAATCCTACTCTTTTTTTAACGTTAACTAGAATTTTAAAAGAAATCCTTCATCATTTTAGCATCTTTAATATTCACTATCACACCTTCTACCTTATCTTTCTTCTCATTTTTAGCGATTGTAATTTGTTCCTTATTATCAACCCATACAAGAAATTCTTCTTTTGAGTCATCTTTATATGTAACGGTAATAGTAGAATGTGCAGATTCTCTCTTTTTTTGATCTAAAGTGATTGTTTTAGGTGTTCCATTTTGAACTGCTGAAACGATAGATTTTATCATTTCTTCGTTATCTGTTTGAGATTTGGAAGTAGTATGATTTGTTGTTTTTAGTATTTCAATGTCTGAAATATTTGCGGAGTTTAATTGAAAGGTATGTTGTGTGTGTTCTTGCTTAACTTGTGAAGCTTTATCTGTAGCCGAGGTGCTTGTACAACCTATTAAAGTGAAAGATAGAGCGGTTAGAGCGCATATAGATATGATTTTTTTCATAGTATCCCTCCTCAAATTAAATTGTAACAATTTTCTGTTAATTTAGGTAGTTATTGTAAGGAGAAGATGTTTTAAAGTGGTAAATGATGTTGTTCATTTTCTATTAAAATTAAAATTCACATAACTTTTTTCATATTTTATGTTTAACATTTCGAAAATAGGTGTACTACATATAATATAACAAATAATTCATTTTAAAGGAGGAAGTTAAAGATGGAAACGAAGTATAGTAAACCTTTTGTATATGAATTTATTACGGAGAAAGAGGTCATGAATGCGGCGAATGATCTCGTGAAAAAAGGAATAGACCAAAAAGATATTTACGTATTAACGCATGAGAAAGATAGGACAGATAGAATTGCGGACAATGCAGACGTGAATACAATTGGGATAAAAGAGGAGGGACTTGGGACAAGCATTATTAACGTCTTTCAAAAAACAGGAGATCAGTTAAGAAATAAAATGCAAGAGTTAGGGCTTAATGAGGAAGAAGCGAACTTTTATGAAGAAAAACTGGATGAAGGGAAAATCTTGTTATTCGTTAAGGATTTAGAAAGAGTCGGTGAATGGTTACAAGAAAGAAGATGCATGTATTCTATTTAAATTTGTATCCTATAAATCTATTACGAAAAGGAGATTGTAAATATGAGTGAGAACGGACTAAAAGAACAAGTTAAAGGTAAAGTTGAAAAGAAAAAAGGACAAGTAAAAGAAGGAATTGGTGAAGTTACAGAAGATAGAGAGTTGAAAAATGAAGGGAAGTGGGAAAAAACGAAGGGAACGATAAAAGAAAAAGTCGGAAAAGTGAAACAAAAGATAAGTGATGAATTGGATAATAAAGAATAATATATGTTCATCAAGCTTTAGTTACATACTAAAGCTTGATGAATTCAATATAAAACGAATATAGGAGGTTTAATTGTGGGACTTATTATTACGTGTATTGTAGGTGGACTTATTGGTGCGTTAGCTGGAATGATTACAGGAAAAGACTTTCCGTTAGGTATAGTTGGTAACGTGATTGCCGGATTAATCGGATCTTGGGTAGGTAGTGCGTTATTTGGTCATTGGGGTCCTGAATGGGGAGGCATTTTTGTTCTTCCAGCGTTATTAGGTGCAATCGTCTTTATTTTAATCGTTACATTCTTCTCTAGAATGCTGCGGAAAGCGTAAGTATGATAATAAATAGTAATCTTAAGTTTATTATATATAACTATAAAGTTAATGAACTGATAAAAATACATAAAAAAGCATCCAATTAAACTAATTTGGATGCTTTTTTATGTATTTTACATAGGAATGAGTGGAGGATGAAGAACCCCCCACTCATTAACATTACACTTTCTATTATGTATTAAGCCATCGTTACCTTTTTACAATTATTTATTCTTACGACTTGCCTTGGTTCTATATGAGATAAGTCCTCGCTATTACTTATATCAACTACAATTGTATTCGTTAGTATGTTAATAATGGAACCAACTAATTTTGTAGCATGATCGTGTCGATAAGAAAATTGAACGAAATCTCCCTTTTTAAAGTTGTGCTCTTCCATAGATAGATCCCCCTAAAAATAATGTTTATACATTATACATACACAAAATTATAAGTTTTAAACATTTATTAGTACGATTTAAGTGTTAAGCCGAGAAAGGTGTAGAAAATTTATTTATAATGAAAATAAAAAAATATGTTTAAAACTAATTTTTATGGGTAATTAAATAGTAAAAGTTCGAGATAAGGGGGCGGAAATGATGAATTTGGCAATAAATATTTTGCAAAATGATGTAGGTTATACGGTACAACTTAATGGTGAGATTGATGCGTATACGGCATCAGATTTAAAAAATAAGGTAATGCCTATTACAAGCGAAAAAGAGGTTCATATTGTAGTAGATTTTCATAACGTAGATTATATGGATAGTACAGGCTTAGGAGTTTTTATAGCTTTATTAAAAGCAGTTAAGAAAAATGATGGGAAGCTAGAGTTTACTGGTGTGTCTAAAAGGCTAAAAAGATTATTTGATATTACAGGGCTAACAGAAATATTAAATTTGAATTCCGATTTTGAAAAAGTAGAAAGAAGGTGACTAGGGATGATGGAGAGATTTGAAAAGATAGAAATGAAAATTCCTGCAAAAGCAGAATATGTGGCTATTATTCGTTTAACAATGGCTGGTGTTGCGAATCGAATGGGCTTTGCTTATGACGATATAGAAGATATGAAAATTGCTATTAGTGAAGCTTGTACAAACATTGTACAACATGCATATAAAGAAGACGTTGGAGAAATTACAATTGTCTTTGGCTTATATGAAGATCGATTAGAAATTATGGCTGCGGATAATGGAGTTAGCTTTGATTTTAATAGCTTAAAAAGTAAAGTTGGTCCGTATGATATTAATAAACCAGTAGAACATTTGCCAGAAAATGGTTTAGGTTTATATTTAATCAATACGTTAATGGATGATATACAAATTATGCATGATGAGGGCATGACAGTTTTAATGACAAAATATATACAAAGAGAGCAGGTGGAGAATGATGGAAATCCAATCTCAACCTACAAATCTTACTAAAGAAGACGTTATTAAACTAATTGCAGACTTCCAACAAAACCAATGTGATGAAGCACAGGAAAGATTGGTTAATCACTATAAAAATCTTGTATACTCCATTGCATATCGCTATTCAAAAGGTGGGCCGATGCATGAAGATATTATACAAGTAGGAATGTTAGGGCTCTTAGGTGCAATAAGAAGGTATGATTATTCGATAGGGAATGCTTTTGAGCCGTTTGCAATACCTACAATAGTAGGCGAAATAAAGAAATATTTACGTGATAAAACTTGGGGTATTCACGTTCCAAGGCGAATTAAAGATTTAGGCGGGAAGATTAAACTTGCGATAGAGGAGCTAACAGATCGTTTCCAGCGTTCACCGAAGATTATAGAGATTGCAGATCATTTAGGACTATCCGAAGAGGAAGTGCTAGAAATTATGGATGCGAAAAATAATTATCGCGTATCTTCCTTAGATGATGTAGTTGAAAATTCATCTGATGGCAGTTCGGTAGCGAGGATTGAATCTGTAGGTGAAGTAGAGCAAGGATATGAAGAGACAGAAAGGCGTCTCGTTTTAAAGGATATTTTCAACGTATTAAATGACACAGAAAAGAGTGTTATTCATTATATATTTGGAGAAAATTTAAATCAAAAAGATACAGGGGAACGGTTAGGTATTTCACAAATGCACGTTTCTCGTATTAAAAGACAAGCGATAAGTAAATTGAAGCAAGCAGCATTTTTAGATACATAAAAATTTAAAATCATTATGTTTAAAACATGAGAAAAGGGGTAGTTATTAAATATAGGAGGAGATATAAAAATGTCACACGATGTGAAAGAACTAATCGAAGGATTGAATGAAGATTTAGCAGGAGAATACTCAGCAATTATTATGTATAACCATAATGCAGCTACAGTTTCTGGTATATATAGACAAGTGTTAAAACCTTTCTTTGAATCTGAAATTAGTGATGAACAAGGACATGCCCTATATTTAGCGGAGAAAATTAAGACGTTAGGTGGTACACCTACTACAATCCCTTTACCAGTGAAACAAGTAGAAGATGTTAGAGAAATGTTAGAGTCGGCTAGACAATCAGAATATGAGACAATTAAGCGTTATGAAACGAGAAAAGAACAGGCAGCGAAATTAAATATGACAGAGTTAGTTGTAAAGTTAGAAGATATGATTGCAGATGAAACAAATCATATGGAAGAATTAGATCGTCTTTTAAATGACAAAGCAATGGTATTAAATTAATAGTGGAAATTTATAGAATGAAAGAACAAACTCTCATTTCTGGGGGTTTGTTCTTTTGCTGTATAAAAATTATGTTAGAGTAGGAAATTTTCATTTTGTAACTGAGTATGCAATACTAGAAAAATAGAAAATGATAATAGATTTACATTTTAAATAAGAAAAGGGGAAATAACTTGTGTCCATTTTAATTGTCGATGATAATCCGGTTAACATCTTTGTAATTGAAAAAATTTTAAAACAAGCCGGATATCAGGATCTTGTATCGCTGAATTCTGCACAAGAGCTTTTCAAATACATTCAATTTGGAGAAGATTCTTCCAGGTATAATGAAATTGATTTAATCTTATTAGATATTATGATGCCTGAAATTGATGGACTTGAAGTTTGTAGGCGATTACAAAAAGAGGAGAAGTTTAAAGATATTCCTATTATTTTTGTTACAGCTTTAGAGGATGCCAATAAATTGGCCGAAGCTCTTGATATGGGGGCAATGGATTATATTACGAAACCTATAAATAAAGTTGAACTATTAGCACGTATGCGTGTAGCGTTACGCTTGAAATCGGAATTAAATTGGCATAAAGAACAAGAAGAAAATCTTCGGAATGAACTAGATTTAGCTACGCAAGTACAAAGAAACTTATTAAGTAGCCCATTAAGAGAAGATTATATAAAAATTGAAGCAAGTTACTTACCTTCATTTAAATTAGCTGGAGATATGTATTATTGGTATAAAATCGATGAAAACCGCTACGGTATTATATTATTAGACGTGATGGGACATGGTATATCTGCTTCATTAGTTTGTATGTTTATTTCGTCTGTATTACGTGAAACGATTAAATCTTTAATCGATCCAGAACTTGTCATTAAAGACTTAAATAAATATATGACTCTTTTACATAATGAGAATGACGATATTCCATATTATTTTACAGCGATATATTTAGTAGTAGATACAGAAAAGAGAACGATTGAATATGTAAATGCAGGGCATCCTTCTGGATACGTTTTAGTTGATGAAACAAATATGGTTGAACTAAATCGCGGGAGTTGTGCGGTAGGATTTTTTGATGAAATAAAAGTTAAAAAGACAGTTATACCTTTTGAGAAGAACGCTCAAATCGTATTGTTTACAGATGGTGTTCTTGAAGCAATTGCAAATGATGAATTTGAGGCTGAAGAGAAATTACGTACTTTTACAGAAAGAAAATGGGGAGATTTAGAAGGCGAGATAGAAGGGTTTTACAAGGAAGAACAAAAGAAAGCGCAATCAGATGATATGTGTCTAATTATGATACAAACGAATGCGAAATAAAAAGCGTATGAAATCCAAACAGAGGATTTCATACGCTTTTTATTGTATTTTTTGATAAATTTGTTCACTAGGATTAAATTGGGTATAATGCGGCATTATATTTGAAAAACGAAGAGTTTCTTTATTTCCTAAACATAGAAATCCATTGTGACTTAAGCTTTCATAAAATAGTTGCTGCACTTGATTTTGAAGTTTACTTGTAAAGTAAATTAAAACGTTACGACAAAGTATAATATGAAACTCGTTAAAAGATTGATCGGTTACTAAATTATGCTGTGCAAAAATAATGTTTTGTAACAGTGAAGGATTAAAATAAGCAAAACGATTATCTGTTGAATAATAGTTAGAAAATGCTTGTGTACCGCCAGCTTGTAAATAGTTTTTCGTATAAGTTTGCATTTTATTTAACGGGAGGATAGCTTGTTTTGCTTTTTCTAACACATTTGTATTCATATCTGTTGCGTAAATAACCGACTTTTCACTTAATCCTTCTTCGTGAAGTAAGATGGACATCGATAATACTTCTTCACCAGTTGCGCATCCAGCATGCCAAATTCTAATTTCAGGTTGCTTTTTCAATTCAGGAATAACATGCTCTCTTAGCGCTTTAAAAAAGGCAGGGTTACGAAACATCTCAGTTACATTAATCGAGAAATCATTTAATAACTGTTCTAAAATCCCTTCCTCGTGAATTACTTTTTCAATTAATTTTGAAATGGTTGGGATATTAGAGAGCTGCATTCGATTACAAATCCTTCTATAAATAGATGTGCGAGCATATTGGCGAAAATCAAATCCTGATAGTTTAAATACCGCTTCCAATAGTAATTCAATTTCTAAGTTCGTGCGCTCATCCGTATCTACTGATGGATCAAAATTATAATACTTATTTTCCACTCCAACTAAACCTCACTTATTTTATTAACCATACACTCATTACCGAATAGAGTTGATGTAGGTTTAATGGTTTACTTATATAATCTGAAGCGCCAGCAGATAAACATTTTTCCTTATCATTTGGCATTGCTTTAGCAGTTAATGCGATAATAGGTATTTCATGTAACCCTAAGTTCATTCGGATATTTTCCATCGTTTCATAACCGTCCATATTAGGCATCATAATATCCATTAAAATAAGGTCAATATTTGTATTGCTTTTTAGTATTTCTAAACACTCTATGCCGTTTTGGGCAGTAATAATGTTGGCATTTTGTTTTTTTAATGCATTTTGTAACGCAAATATATTTCGATGATCATCATCGACAATTAAAATGGTTTTCTCTTGGAAGACGTTATTTGTTTCGGTAGTAACGATAGCTTCTTCCACAACTTCAGCAGGAATAACATCTTCTATCGTTGCTGCGACTTCTAAATTGGATAACTGTATATCATGTAATCCATTTGGAAGGTTAGGAATATATACCGTGAAAGTACTACCTTCTCCTACATTACTCTCTAACGTAATCCAACCACCTAACAACCTAGCAAACTCTTTACAAATAGATAAACCTAATCCTGTACCACCATACTTTCGAATCGTTGCTCCATCTGCCTGTTGAAAGGCTTCGAAAATAAGTTGATGCTGTTCTTTAGCGATACCAATACCAGTATCTTTTACTGAAATTGTAATCCAATCTTTACTTATAGACTGCATATCATGACTTAAATTACTTGTTTCTATCGAATCGAAATGTAAAGAAACGGATCCTTTTTCGGTGAATTTAAATGCATTGGATAATAAGTTTTTAATAATTTGCTCAATCCGTTTTGCATCTGTATAAAACAGATCAGGAATCGTATCACTGTCTTCAATAGTAAATTCGACATTTTTTTGTCCAGCTATATGTAAAAAGTTTTGATGCATATTGGCTGCCATGTCACTTATGTTCGTTGCTTCAAAAATGATGTCTAGTTTGCCTGCTTCTACTTTAGATAAATCTAGTATGTCATTAATTAAAGTAAGTAAGTCTTTCCCTGATGAATGAATGACAGTTGCTAATTCAATCTCATCGTCGGATAAATTGTTATCATGATTTTCTCTTAACATTTCAGATAATAGTAAAATACTATTTAACGGTGTGCGTAATTCATGTGACATATTTGCTAGGAACTCAGATTTGTATTTTGAGCTGCGTAACAACTCGCTTGCTTTTTCTTCTAATTCTGATTTAGTAATTTGTAAGTCAGCTGTCTTCTGCTCAGCCTCTTCAGTTCTAGACTCTAATTGTTCATTCGTTGTTCGTAATTCTTCTGCTTGCATTTGTAGTTCTTCCGCTTGCGTTTGCAATTCTTCTGATTGAACTTGTAACTCTTCTGTCATTGCTTGTGATTCATGTAAAAGAGTTTGAATTCGCATACGTCCCATAATACTATGGATTGTTAAACCTAGATTATCAACGGTTTGTTGAATTAAATCTTGATGTAAATCTGAAATCTCAGTTACACTTACTAACTCCATTACTGCGATTACTTCATCCTCAAATAAGATAGGGATGATTAATAGATTTTTAGGACGTATTTCTAATACTCCGCTAGTGACATAACGAAACTCTTCGGGTATATCCCTGAGAATAAAACTTTTCTTTTCTAAGGCAGACTGTCCAATGAAACCTTCACCCATTTGAATGGATTGTTTCCCAATATCAGCACCTTGATCGGCGAAAGAAGCTTTTTTCACATAGTAGACAGTTTCTTCATATTCTTCACGTACATAAAATGCACCGCAAGAAGTTTGCGTTTTTTGTATAATTCCACTAAGAATTTTTTTACCTAACATCTCAATAGAAGATACACCTTGATACATTAAAATTAATTCTGCAAGCTCCGTTTGTAACCACTCTCTTTTCGATATTTCGTCTAGTAGGTGATTCGTTGTATGAGCAAGATCTTTTATTTCATCATGTGTATTTACATGAATTCTTTCCGTAATTTTTTCTTTAGAAGAAATTGATTTAATAGCTTGAATTACATTTTTAATCGTTTTTGTAATGGAATTCGAAATATAGAGTGAAACGATAATGGAAATAAAAGAAAGTAAGAACAATAAACTGTATAACCAAATCTCTAATTTATTATTTTCAGTATCTAATTGTGCTGCTCTTTTTTTCGTTAATTGCTCCTCAGTGCTACGGAAGTTAGTTACCTGTGACTGTAAGGACTGAATTTGAGTCGTGTCGATTGTTTGTACATTATTACTATTATTATTTGTAATAAGTGGGTGAATCTCTTTATTAATCCAACTAGTAATGTTTTCGTTAATCTGTTTTAATTTTTCTTGCTGAGAGGGGTTATCCTCTAATAAAGAAAAAAGATCTTGATAATGTTTTTCGTAATCCTTTTCCGCAGAGTTAAGGGATTGCACGTAATTAGGGTTATTAGAAATGATAAACCCTTTCGCTTTATTTTCAATTGTTAGTAACTCTTTCTCCACTTGATTCGTCAAATTGAGAACTTTAAAATCATGATCAATAATAAAATTACGAGATTTTTGTAAGTTGGAAATCTCATTGTTTAACATAATGAAAGAAACAAGTAAGAACAAAATGATAACTAAATAACCAGCCATAATTTTGTAGCGAATACTAAATTTTGCTTTCGAGTTCATTAAAAATTCCTACCTTCAAGGTTATTAAAACTTTTCTATTTTAAAGAATGAAAAACGTAATATATATTATATCAGTTTTCATAAGGCCAAACTAGAAATCCCCCTATTGTATTAGGGGGTTCTTTTTTTATAGAGGAAATCATTTTGAAATATAAAAACATATATGAAAGGTAGTAAACGAGGGAATAGAGGATAACAAACATTCTAAGAAGGGAAGAGTGTTCTTAAAGCTCTTTTTGCATCTATTCCTTCAAAAATAAATAATATAAGATCTTTCTTTTTTACAGTAAGGAAAAAGGATACTAGAGTGCTTAAATTTTTGATTGATGTCATTGTTCCATGTTTACTTATAAACAAATTAGCTTGAAATGTTGTCATTAAAGCATAAAAATGATGAATCTGAGTTATTGTAGGTGTTTCATTATAAGAAATAGTAGTAGAGTGAATGGCGTTCATCGTAATATTCCTTTCCATATAGTAAGCATAACAATATAAACATACCCGTTTTAAAAAATGTTAAACATATAAATAAGAAAAAATATAAGTATAGTTTTTTTACGTTTAGAAAAGGTTAGGAAGGGTATACATATACTACAAAGAGATTGATTGAAGATGAATTGTAAGATGTCTATGTTTAGTAGATTAGTCTATCAAAATATACTTTTACTTTAAATAAAAAGGAGCCTGGTATACATGAATGAAATGATGATTGATATTACATTTGATTTAATTTACTTGTTAAGTAGTTCACTTGTAGTGCTTTTACTATTCGCTTTCTTCGTAAATGGTTATGTTAATAAGAAGATTAGTGTATACAGAAATGAAGAAAAATAAAGATACATTATATAAAACTTTAGGAGGTTAATAGTTATGAATGTAGATAGAAAAATAGTAGGTGTTTTTAGAACAATTGATGATGCGGCACTCGTTATTAATGAATTAAATGATAAAGGATACTCAGCAGAGAATATTTCAGCTATTGCGAAAGATCAAAAGGAAATTGAACACCTTGAAGAAAAATCGGGTGAAAAAGTGAATAGCGAAACTGCACATAAAGCAGATATCTTTTCAGCGACAGGGCTTGTAGCTGGAGGGGTAGCAGGCGGGCTAGGTGGATTATTAACAGGTCTTGGTGTACTTGCCGTTTCTGGAATGGGTCCAATTGTAGCAGCAGGACCAATCGCAGCAGCTATTGGAGGAGCCGGTATTGGCGGAGGAGCTGGAAGTTTAATAGGAGCATTTATCGGCTTAGGAATCCCTGAAGACCATGCTAAAAAGTATGAAGAATATATTTACGATGGCAATATATTAATTTTAGTAGATGCAAAATTAGACGATAAGTTAGAAATCTATAAAATATTTGATAAGCATAATGCCTATAACTCTGATTTCTTTAAATAAAATATAAACAAAGTGAATATCGTTTTTTGATCTTACAACTTTGGCGCGGCCGAGGAGTCGTATGACTATAAGAGAGGAAGGGCTTATAGTAAAAGATCAAGTTCTATCATGTTATTTAAAAGGGAAGAGGTGCCTTTTCGTGATTGTAAAAATATTAAAGGATAGCAGTAATAGTTTCCTTTGTACAGTTCAAAACAAAAATGGAGACCAGTATGTGAAAAAATGGTTTAGTAAACATGAAAATAACAAAGAATTAGGGCGACCAACTTTTAAAGAAGTAGAAAAGGATTGGAAAGAAAATAGAGAATCGTTTATGTATCCCAATATTAAAGCACTTTATTAAAATTAAACATAATGCGCGCTTTATTATTACAAAACTGTCACATTCCTGTAAGGTAATTCAATGGATTAGATACTTTTTCCATGTCATAATAAAAACATAAGAAAGCTTATCAAAACTACAACTTATTAGGAGAGTGTCAGTCATGATTGTAACAACAACGTCTGGAATTCAAGGTAAAGAAATTATTGAGTATATCGATATTGTAAATGGTGAAGCTATTATGGGTGCAAATATTGTCCGCGATTTATTCGCTTCCGTTCGTGATGTTGTCGGTGGTCGTGCTGGTTCTTATGAAAGCAAGCTAAAAGAAGCTCGTGATATCGCAATGGATGAAATGAAAGAACTCGCAAAACAAAAAGGTGCGAACGCTATCGTTGGTATTGACGTAGATTACGAAGTTGTTCGTGATGGAATGTTAATGGTTGCTGTAAGTGGTACAGCTGTACGTATATAAGTAAATAAAAAACAGGCTCACCCCTTGAAGTTTATGCTTTGAGGGGTTTTTTTGTTTTTAAGTTGTAGAAGTAAACTCCAGTTGCAAGGGTAAAATGAAAAAGAGACAGTGATGCTACATATATGTAATGTGAGTGCAAACTTTATAATAAAGTTGTTATTTGAGATAATGGAAGAATTAGTGGTATAAATAATTTTATAGATAATAATCAAAATAGAGAAGACAGAATGTTCATGGATGGAATAGTTGGGGGGATTTTCCAATCTGTAATAAAAAACGGAGGTACCGAGAGCGGTTTACAGATGTCTACTACATAAAATTTATAATGGATTGGAGGCAATTTTTATGTTTTGGTTAGGAGGCTTTTTAGGATACATTGTAGGTTCTATTACTACATGTGCGCTACTTTACTTTGGTTATAGAGCCGAGAAGAACAAAAAAGCGGATATGCGAAAGAAAGAGGAGAGAAACATCAATAAAAAAGGTGTATAGGATGTGGAAGAAAAATTGATAACATTGATGCAAAAATAAAGGACAGTTACATATTTTATATGATTACTATGTACTGTCCCGCTTATTCCTTTTGGATTAACAAAAATTGTTTCCTGTCTTGCTATAAATTTCATAAGCAAAAAATCCAAATAAATAGCCTATTCCGGATCCTAAACTAATTGAAAGCAGTGAGAAATCTGGGGAAAACATGCCGAAAATCAAACCAATTATACAGCCCAAAAGCATTCCTATAGGTATTAAACTATCTAATAACAGTTGAGCTTTTTGAGGTTTTTTCTTACCTAATTTTCCTTCTTTATATTTCCGTTCCATTCTTTTTATTACAAATACTACAATTCCACCAACTATTAAAACGGGCGCGATTGCCGAAATGAACCACATATTAGAAGCTCCTTTCGTATTTTAACCAAATTATACCATGTAATAACATTTTTTAGTTTAAGCGGAGATAAGATTTTTTGCTTCTCCTTCCTTTTTGTTCATGACTAAAGTTAATAGGAGTAAAATTAAGCTTAAAAGTGCCATTATAATAAAAACTTGCGTATAACTATCAAAATAGTCACGAGCGATTCCAGCTAGGACAGGAATGAATCCGCCCATAATATATCCTCCTGATTGCATCATAGCAGTCCATGCACTTGCATCTTCTGAAGTTTTTGTTTCATATAGTGGCAGCATAAGAGCGAGTGGAAATACGCCGCCGAGCCCGATCCCTAGTAAAATAGAAGGGGTCCATGGTGTAGTTAGTGGGTAAATCATAAGCGATAAACCTACGAGTACAAAGCATATACTTCCTAATAACCAAAGTGCTCTGTTTTTATAAATATCCGCTAATGTTGGAATTAAAAAGCTACATATCATTTGAATCACTGTAAAAACAGTTATAAGAGTACCCGCTTGCTCGCTACTCACACCCATACTTTGATTTGCTGGCGCAAGCCAAGTCGTAATGGAATAAAAGATTCCTGATTGTAGTCCGAAAAAGATTGTAAATAACCATGCTTTTTTATTTCTTAAAGGCAATTTATTATTCTTTTTATTTTGTGTGCTCGTCTTCTTTTTTCGTTTCATAATGGGATACCAAAATATAATGGCGATAATAGTTAGTGCACCCCAAAAAGCGAGTGCCATATTCCAAGATCCTTTTAATACATGTTGTAAAGGAATCGTTAATCCTGAACTTAAAGAAGCACCAGTACCCATACCTACTGAATATATTCCAATCATTAAGCCGATTTTCGTAGGGAATTTTTCTTTAATAAAACCTGATAATAACGGACCTGCAAGTGCAATTCCAATACCGATAAATAAAGAGCTCGCGAATAATGTGGAAATAGAAAAGGTAAAAGCTCTCATACATGTTGCCAAGCCAATTAAAATAAGACAAGCCATAATTGATTTTTCTGCCCCGTATTTCTTAATTACCTTCCCAGTCAGTAAGGCGAATGTCCCCATACAAAAAACAGGAATAGCTGTTAAAAAACTAACGGAAAAATTGCTTATATTTAAGTCTTGTCGGATTGTTTCTAATACAGGTGAAACAGATGTAATTCCGATACGTAAATTAATAGAAACAAAAAATAGCGCTAGTATATACAAATAAGTTCGTTCTTGATGTTTCAATTTCATTTTCTCCTCTCTTAAACATCAGATGTTATTGAGTATATCATCTGATGTTTTTGTGTAATAGATAAGGAGCTTATTTCAGCTCCAAATTTTGAACAGCGTATTTTCGTGCTTCTTCAGTATTTTGTTTTAAAATCGCTTGGAATAACTTTTCATGAATGTCAGAGTTATCTTCATAGTTCGCTGTATTTAATATGAATTGGCTTAAAATGTGACGAAGGGCAGGTACGAAAGATTGATACAAATCAAGTAGAACTTCGTTTTTGCTCGCCTTTGCAATGGCTAGATGAAACTGAATGTCTGCATCTATGTATGCTACATAATTTCCTTCTTGAAGGGCATTTTTTCTTTTATTCAAATGTCCTTTTAAGTATAAAAGATCCTCGTCGCTTCGGCGCTGTGCCGCTAACATCGCTACTTCTTTATCTAACATATTTCGTGCTTCATACACATGATTTATATTAGCTGCTTGTAGTCGTTTTTCAAATGAATCTTGCGTTATATTAAGTGAGACAATACGAGTACCTTGTCCTTGTCGAACTTCTAATATGCCAGCATGTACTAATATTTTTATGCTTTCTCGTAGCGTTGAGCGTCCTACCCCTAACTCTTCCATTAATTGCGGCTCTGTAGGGAGGCGATCACCAACTTCATACTTCCCAGAAAAGATTTTCTCTTGTAGACGTTCCAATACTTCATCGACTAATTTCCGCCGAGAAACTTTTGAAAAAGATTTCTTTTCGTTCATATTCATCTGCTCATCTCCTGTTATGTTCGCTTTTATGATAACCAATATAAGTGCTGTTGACAATGTTATTTTTAGGTAGTTGAAGCCGGGATATCAAAATTAGGTTTATAAGGCATAAAAAAATCAATCAAAATAGAGTCTTCAATTGCATTCAATAACTCGTCAAAAACACTTTCCCTTTCGTTTTCTCAGCAGATTGCACAACATCAACTGCCGCTTTCACATCTGCTAAGTCATACGTAGAATGTACCGTCATAAAACACAATTGCTTATTTTCTACTAAACGAATTAAGTGACGAAACGTTTCTTGCCATTTATATGGTGACACTTCATTATTCCAATGTCGTAAATGAAATATGTTTGCGTGTACTTTTGCTCTCGTGACAATCTCGGCCCAGTTCACTTGTATTCCTGATAGAAGACCGATCGTTAAAAAATGCCCGTTTGGACGTAAGGAGAAAGCTAATTCATTTCCATCCGGTCCTCCGATGGAATCAATTGCAGCATCCGCACCGAGCCCGTTTGTTAATGACATAACTGTTTCATAAAGCGGGGTAGTGGAAGTATCAATTACATATGCAGCACCAAGGCGCAGTAATTCTTCTGTATGCTTATTATTTCTTGTAACAGCAATTAATCGGAAATTTAAAATTTGTGATAACTGCGCAAATAGATGTCCAATAGCGGATCCACAAGCATTCACTAATAAAACATCATTACGCTGTAAGTTTAGCGTTTCTGTACATGTAACCCACGCAGTAAGAGGATTAATATACATTTGTGCCGCTGTAAAATCATCAATGGAATCAGGAACAGGGACTACAAAATCAGCTAATGTCTTCACATATTCTTGCCAAGTACCTTTCCCGCGTAAAGGTAACACACGTTTACCGATAAGGTCTCGAGAAACAAAAGCGCCTACATCTTCTACAATACCAACACCTTCATAACCAGGTATGTTAGGCAAAGGGATTCTATGTGCGTATGCTCCAGTGATGGGAATTAAGTCAGATGGATTAATCGGTCTAACTAGCATACGAACGAAAACTTCATTATCTTTCAGTGGTTCTATATTTTTATATTCAACTTGTAATACGTCTTTTGGATTGCCAAACTTATGAAATTGAATGCATGTTCCAAGCAAAGTAATTTGCCCCCTTAGTTTGATTGAATTTATTATAGCATTTTTAGTTTGGGTGGTTATTTTGTTAGTGATAAAAAGGGTTTTTAATTTACGTATTTATCAGAATTTTATAAAATGTGTATATAACTATAAAATGGGGGGATTTCTTCATGTGTACTAGTTTGACGTTACAAACTAAAAATTTCCAACATCTTTTTGCGAGAACAATGGATTTCACATTAGATATGAATCAGGAAGTAATAATCATTCCTCGGCGTTATCAGTGGAACAATATAACTGGTGAAACGATCCGAGCGAAAAAGGCTGTTGTCGGAATGGGAATTAATTTTGGAGGAAGGGTCATGATGGCGGACGGAGTAAATGAAACTGGTATGACATGTGCAACTCTCTATTTCCCAGGATTTGCTACTTATAGTAATCATATAGATAGCAATAAAACGAATGTAGCACCATTTGATTTTGTGACTTGGAGCCTCACGCAGTTCAATTCTGTTGAAGAATTAAGAAAATATATTGATAACATTGCCTTTATAGATGTGCCATTACCAGTTTTAGGAATTACGCCACCGCTACATTGGATTTTAGCAGATAAATCGGGAGCGTGTATTGTACTTGAGCCGACAGCTGATGGAATAAAAGTGTATGACAATCCAATAGGAGTAATGACTAATAGTCCGGAGTTTAATTGGCATTTACAAAATTTAAGACAATATATTGGACTTAAATCGCAGCCATTTGCGCCAACTGAGTGGGGAGATGTACCATTAAGTGCTTTTGGCCAAGGTTCAGGAACAATGGGACTTCCTGGAGATTTCACCCCGCCATCAAGATTTGTACGGGCAGCATATGGCAAACAAAACATTCAAAGTATAGAGAACGAAGAAGAGGGGATATCGGCTATTTTTCATATCTTATCAAATTGTGAGGTTCCTAAGGGGGCAGTAATAACAGAAGACGGTATATTAGATAATACGATCTATACAAGTGCAATGTGTATGGAGTCTGGAACATATTATTACCATACTTACGATTGTAGACAAATTATAGCCATTCATTTATTCAATGAAGATTTAGATACAGCTGAGATTAAAACGTATCCGTTCCAGCGGAAGCAAAAAATCTTTTATGAAAACTGATAAAAACACCTCCATTGAATTTGCATACTTAGTATGCGAATTCGGGAGGTGTTTTTCTATTAAGCCGAAGCTTTCTTCATTCTCTCAAGTAAACTAGATAACACATGCGTACGATACGATTCTAGTTTTTTACCTTCATAAGTACGGATACCTAATTTTTTAAGTTCTTTTACATACCAACCTTTGCTTCCGAAATACATGTGATCGCTCCCCTTCAACTGTATTTTTATTTGTTCTGATTGCATATGGAGGTACAGGTAATATAATGAAGGAAATGAATTTCGCGCGAAAATGGTTAACTTTGTTGCAAAAGACATATATACTAAAGATAGTATACAACGAGGTGGACAAGACGTGATTATAGAGAAGCACGAAATTCAAATTGACCAAATTACTAGCGGTAAAGTGAATATCTTTACTTTCTATAGAAATAGAAAGCAAATTGATGATCATTTTTTACGATTGCAAGAACCATCGCTTACAGCAAACTACTTCTTCCATTTTCATTTTGATGCAGAGAGCTTGCATCTACTGCAGGAAGAGTTTCCAGGCGTATATCCGTACGACGGTAGTGAAACGATTCACGACTGGACGGAAAAGATGAAAGCTGAATTGCAACATCAGATCCAAACAGGTAAATGGAATAAACGCGTACGTATTGGTAATCGCATTCTAGATGTGGTGTTTACGTGGTGTGACGAAGATATAGTAGAGTGAAAAAGAAGCGGATGACGCTTCTTTTTTTTAGCGCTGGAATAAAACGAGCTTACCTGCAGTAGATGTACAGCGATGTGTTTTTTCATACAATCCTTTTTCTTGTAAAATAGATTCACCTTTTGCTTTTGCTTCTTTTTCAGTTGCCGCCTCGAATGATTCGTCTAATGCTTTTGAACCATCTTTTTCAAAGACTGTTAGAAC
Organism: Bacillus sp. GW823-FHT06A10; assembly: GCF_058795375.1. NCBI lineage: Bacteria > Bacillati > Bacillota > Bacilli > Caryophanales > Bacillaceae > Bacillus > Bacillus sp. GW823-FHT06A10. Next base: position 270,317 of record NZ_JBXAHT010000001.1, read on the forward strand.
GTATACTCCCATGAAAATTCCCTCCAATAATTAAAATCAGAATCTTATAATTATTTTGACATAAAACGCTACAATATGCAAAGAAATATATGACATTGCGTGGTAAAATAGAATGAAACTTTAATCATCGAGAATATTTTCATTCTCGATGATGATTAGTTTTCAGCGATGTTAATTTTAATAAAATGAAACTTTTGAAAGATAGAAAGGATCGTTATTTGTGAAACAAGTAAAGTTTATACATGCGGCTGATTTGCATTTGGATAGTCCGTTTAAAGGAATGGAGATGAATGTTGCGCAGTCTGTTTGGGAGAGAATGAAGCAAAGTACGTTTGAATCATTTGAGCGTATTGTTGATAAAGCGATTCAAGAGCGCGTTGATTTCGTATTACTAGCTGGGGATTTGTATGATGCGGAGACGAGAAGTTTGAGGGCGCAAGTGTTTGTGCGTGAGCAAATGAAGAGACTTTCGCAGTACGATATCCCTGTTTTTATTATTCACGGTAACCATGATCATTTAGGAGGAAGCTGGGCAGCGATTGAGTTTCCGGAAAATGTTCATGTGTTTACGGAGCCTTACGTAGAAGAGAAATCATTTTATAAAAATGGTGAGCTATTAGCTTCTATTTATGGGTTTAGTTATTTGCAGCAAGCGGTAACGGATAATATGACAGCGCAGTATACGAAAATGAGTGATGCGCCTTTTCATATTGGCATGCTTCACGGAAGTGTGGAAGGAGATGCAGAGCATAATCGCTATGCACCGTTTCAAATTCGTGAGTTGAAAGAAAAACAGTTTGATTATTGGGCTCTTGGCCATATACATAAACGTGAAATTTTATCAGAAGAGCCATACATTATTTATCCAGGGAACATACAAGGTCGTCATCGTAAGGAAACAGGTGAGAAGGGTGCGTACCTTATTGAACTTACGAAACAAGGAACGCATTGCTCATTTTTCCATACGGCAGATGTTGTATGGGATGAGATCGAAGTTTGTATTGATGGACTTGAAACTATTGATGAACTTATGACGAGCATGTCAACTGCGATGAATGAGTGCCGAAGAGAAGAGGAAGGGACGCTTTTAACTGTCGTATTCACAGGGCAGGGCCCACTTTCTTCTTATTTGCGTGACGAAAAGCGTGTGGAAGAGATTTTTCACATTTTAGCATCTGGCGAAGAGCGAAAAGATTTCGTAGATGCAATGAAGTGGAAAAATGAGACGGTTTCTTTTGCGGAAATCGAACGTTTGAAAGCGGAAAATCATTTCGTCGGTAGTGTGCTAAAGGAGCTAGAAGCTTTCACAAATATGGACGGCGTGTTGCGCACCATTTGGACATCTCCTGTAGCGCGTAATAGTATTGAATCTTTTACAGAAGACGAGAAGAAAGAGATTCAAAAGGAAGCAGAAAATATTATTTTAGAGCAATTATTCCAGCAAGAGAGGGATAAAAAATGAGAATTGAAAAACTCCATATTTATGGGTACGGAAAATTAGAAAATGTGGAAATGGATCTTTCCTTGCTGACGGTGCTATACGGTGAAAATGAAGCGGGGAAATCGACAATTCGCTCGTTTATGAAAAGTATTCTGTTCGGTTTTCCGACGAGAGGACAGCGCCGTTATGAGCCGAAAGAAGGCGGGAAGTATGGCGGTGCGATGACTGTACAAACAGAGCAGTACGGCCGTTTGAAAATTGAACGATTGCCAAAGACGGCAGCTGGCGAGGTGACCGTTTATTTTGAAGACGGGAAAACGGGCGGCGAGGAAATTTTAAACGATATATTAAGCGGGATGAATGAAAGTTTATTTGAATCGGTCTTTTCATTTGATATGCATGGTCTTCAAAATATTCATCAGCTCGGCGAAGCGGATATTGGCAATTATTTATTTTCAGCAAGTGCAGTCGGAAGCGATGCGCTATTACAGTTAGATAAAAAGCTAGAAAAAGAAATGGATCAGCGTTTTAAACCGAGTGGGCGTAAACCGGAAATTAACGTGTCACTGCAAGAGATGAAGAAGCTTGAAGAGAAGATGAAAGAGTGGCAAGGAAAAATTGGCACGTATGAAAAACAAGTGGAGCAGTTAAAAGAAAGTGAAGAGAAGCTTGCTTCTGTTCGCGGAGAGAAAGAGAGTGCAGAAAGGCGAAAGCAAGATTATGAAATATTAGCAGCGCTTGAGCCCCTCGTTATTGAAAAGCGTGCGCATGAGAAAGTGTTAGAAAATGAGAGCAGGCAGTTTCCTGTAAACGGAATGGCGCGCTATGAAGCGATTAAGGCGAAGATGGAGCCGCTTCAGTTACAAGTTGATTCGCTCCATAAGAAAATCGAGACAGTGCAATCGGAAATTGCCTCGATTCAAATAGATGAAGAGTTTTTACGAAAAGAAAGTTATGTAGAAGAACTTCGTATGCAGCATTTGTCTTATGAAAATGCGTGCCAAGAAATGCGTGATATGACAGGAAGTATTACGAATATAAAAGAAGAAATTGCAGAACTAGAACAACAAATTGGTGCTACTTTTGAAAAGGAAGCGGTTCTTGCGTTTGACATGAGTTTGGCAACGAAAGAATTAATTACGCAAACCGTGCAAAAGGCACGTGAATTAGAAACGCAAAAAGCACAGCTTGATGATCGTTTTAAAGTAGCGCAAGAGCAATTAGAAGAACAAGAAGAAAATATAAGACAGATTCAGAAACAAATGTTAGTTGATGAAGAGCGAAATACGTTAGTTGAGAAAGAGAAATCGTTCCAAGACGCGGCGTTTATCGGTATGGATGCAGAGAGAATGAAGCGCAAGTATGAGGAAAAAGCAGGAGCGGCTATGCAAAAGAAAAAGCAGTGGCAAAGAATTTGTCTTCTGTTACTTCTTATTAACACGCTTGTTTTATTCACGAGTTTATTTATTGATAACCGCCCGCTCTTATTTATTAGTGTTATTGTTTTTGTAGGGATTGTCCTTGCTCTTGTTTTATATAAAGATCCATCAAGCGGATTACAAGAAGAGCTTCTTACTCTTCAGCAAAGTGCTGGCGGGAGACAAAGTGAAGAAGCGCTGTCTGTGCGCTATCAGTTAGAAAAAGATGAAGAGATTCGGAAACTATTTGAGCGTGAGTCTTATAAATTGCAGCAAATGGAGCGAGCTTATGATAAAGTCGTTTCATCGTATGAGGAATGGGAGAGAGAAACGTTCCAGGCGGGAGAACAAGTAGATGCATATAAAACGCGCTATATGTTCCCAGAATTTTATACGTATGCACACATATTGCCAGCGTTTGAGCGTATTGAAAAAATGCAGCAATTATATCGGGAGTTAGAAAAACAAGGCACGCGAAAATCTTCATTATATGAAATGATTTCGCATTTTGAACAGAAACTAGAAGCTGTTATCGGTAGTGCGGAGTATAGTAAGCTACACGGGGCACAAAGTCGTATGCAAAATGAGAAAGAGAAGCGCCAAACTTGTAAGCAGTTAAAAGAAAAACTGGCGGAATGGCAAGAAGAATATGAGTTTATGCAAGAACAATTGAAACAACTGTTAGTAGAACGAAATGCATTATGGAATATTGCAGAGACTACAGATGAAGAGATGTTTTTAGAAGCGGGTAAACTGGCGGAAAAACGTGAAGATGCTGAGAAACAAGTAGTGCGTTTATTACCGCAAATTGATCTGTTAGAACAGCGTTTAAAGAGTTTATCATTAGCTGAACATTACGAAGCTGACGGTTATGAAGAGAAATTAAAGAGAGAAATTACAGTCGTACAAAACTGTCTGGCGCAAGAGAAAGAACTGACAGAGCGCATCGCGAAACATCGTATGGAAATTGCGAATTTAGAAGAAGGTAGTACGTACGGAGATTTAATGCATGAATGGGAAATGAAAAAAGCGCAATTGCGTGAACAAGTGAAGAAATGGGCTGCTTATGCGGCCGCAAAAACGGTGTTAACGAAAACGAAGCAATATTATCATGAAGTGCATCTGCCTCGTATTTTACAAAAATCAGAAGAGTATTTCGTCTATTTAACGGGCGGACGCTATAGTAAAATCTTTTCACCGTCAGAGGCGGAGCCGTTCATTGTTGAACGTAACGACGGTATACGTTTTTACAGTCATGAACTAAGCCAAGCGACAGCGGAGCAGTTATATTTATCACTGAGATTTGCACTTGCGAAAACATTTGAACATGATTACCCATTTATTATTGATGATAGTTTCGTGCACTTTGATGCGGTAAGGACGGATCGAACGATTGAACTAATAAAGGAAATCGCAAAAGATAGACAAGTCATCTTCTTTACATGTCATGCGCATTTACTCGCGTATTTTACAGAAAAACAGATTGTAAAATTAACACATAAGCGTAAAGAAAATGAGTTGTGATATGCTATACTAAAAGTAACTGATTTGGTGGAGGAATTCGAATGAAAAAGAAAATTGCAGAATATGAAGTTGGTGAACAAGTCGATGTTTTCTTGTTAATTAAAACAGCGACAAAAGGTCTAGCAAGTAATGGAAAGCCATTTTTAACAGTAATCTTACAAGATCCAAGTGGAGATATTGAAGCGAAGCTATGGGACGTATCACCAGAAGTTGAGAAACAATATGTAGCAGAAACAATCGTTAAAGTAGCTGGTGATATTTTAAACTACAAAGGACGTATTCAATTACGTGTGAAACAAATCCGTGTTGCGAATGAAAATGAAGTAACAGACATCTCGGATTTCGTAGAAAAAGCACCAGTGAAAAAAGAAGATATGGTTGAGAAAATTACACAATACATATTTGAAATGAGAAATCCGAACATTCAACGTCTAACAAGACATTTGTTAAATAAGCATCAAAACGAATTTTTAGAATATCCAGCAGCGACAAAGAACCATCACGAGTTCGTATCTGGACTAGCTTATCACGTCGTATCGATGCTAGATTTAGCGAAAGCTATTTCAAATCTATACCCATCATTAGATAAAGACTTACTATATGCAGGCGTTATTTTACATGACCTTGGTAAAGTAATTGAACTATCTGGCCCGATTTCTACAACGTATACGTTAGAAGGAAATTTACTAGGCCACATTTCTATCATGGTGAACGAAATCGGTAAAGCAGCAGACGAATTGCAAATCGATGCAGAAGAAGTATTAATTCTTCAACACATCGTCCTTTCTCATCACGGAAAAGCGGAATGGGGTAGCCCAAAACCACCATTAGTAAAAGAAGCAGAAATTCTGCATTACATCGATAACTTAGATGCAAAAATGAACATGATGGACCGCGCATTAGGACGCACAAAACCAGGCGAATACACAGAGCGTGTCTTCGCACTTGATAATCGTTCGTTCTATAAACCGACGTTCCATAATTAATAGTGTGAATAAAGTGGCCTTATTAAGTTTTAAAAGCTTAGTGAGGCTGTTTTCTTTATTAAAAATTAAATGAAATAGTTAAGAAGTACGCATGGGGTTAACGAAGAACGATTAAAACATATCTCACCACTAGAATGGGAGCATATCAACTTTAATATGGCAGATACTTAGAATCGCTTCAGCCTGTATAACAGGCCTAAAAATAAGAGTTGAAACTTGTTTAGCATCTATTTTTGTTAAAAGGTGGGAGAATTGTGCTATGATGTGGGCAAAATATAAAACTATCTAAAGGAGGGATTTACATGCCGCATATTGTGTTTCGTGGAATTACTACTGAACAATTAAAACACATAAGCAAGCCATTAGTAGAAGAGCTCGCAGAGATTTGTGAGTGTGGTACGGATAATTTTACGTTGGAACTACCAAGTTCTACGTATGTATTCAATGGAGAAGAAATAGAAGCGTTTCCTCTTATTGAAGTGAAATGGTTCGAGCGTGGACAGGAAATTCGTAATCGATTTGCCAAGGCCATTACTACATATGTAATGGATTTTGGACTTCCAGAAGTAGAGGTTGTATTTACGGTTTTCACAGAATCAGCGTATTATATTAACGGGAAGCATTGTGCAAGTTAGAGCTATTATAAATGTTTTTGTAACATTTATCCCGCATTAACGGGCAGTAAGACCCCCACCTCAAAATTCAGCGGAAGCAAAGAAGTTAGGTGGGGGATCAACTGTCCGTAAAAGCCCGATTGGTTCAACTAATAATCAGTGGGGGATGAACAAAACCCCCACTGATTAAAGTTTCACTTTATAAGGGATAGAACCACATCGCTATCAAGCTAACTAGACAAAATATCCTCTAAAAAGAAAAAGGCGTTATTCTTTCTGAGAAATCATAGGAAAGGATAACGCCTTTATATCAATTTTAATATAATCGATTCACTTCTTTATAAAAAGTTTGGTTATTTTATTGAAGCTTATTCCACAAACACACCCGTTTGTTCACTTTTTTACTGTTTGAAAGCCATACTTTTTATATTGATTCATTTATTGGAAAAACCGAAAGTTTTAAACTCTCTCTATTACATATTTATTTTTGGAAAAATAGCCTAATTCCAAATACTAATAATACTGTGCCAGTAATACCCTCTATTGTACGGTTCACCTTTTCTTTTCTTAAAAAAGTTCTTAATTGACGTATTAGAGAGATATAAAGTAAATACCATATTGCTGTCAAAGTCGTAAATGTGAATCCCAACAAAAGAAATTGGAAGAAATGACTTTGATTACTCACAATAAATTGGGGTAGAAAACTAAGGAAAAATACAGCCGTTTTTGGGTTTAAGATTGCCGTGGTAAATCCTTGTCTAAAACTTTTAACCGTTCCAATATCCTTAGAGTTTATTTCCACTGAACCTGACATATCTTCTTTTTTAGAAAAGGCACTTTTAATTGACTTTACAGCTAAATAAATTAAATAAAATGCCCCAGCATATTTTATTAATGTAAATAGCATAGCAAATTTCATTAAGATAGCAGAGAGTCCTAGTGTAGCCATTATTGTATGAATCATCATTCCAGATACCGTTCCTAAGACGGTCTTTATCCCACCATTTCTACCATGAGAGATAGTGTTTTTTGTAACTAAAGCAAAACCGGGACCAGGCATCATTATAATAAGGAGTGCTGTAAGGATAAATAGCATATAATTTTCCATGTTCTGGTATTTCCTTTCTGATTTTTAGTTTCGCTTATAGTATAGCTTTTTTCCTTAAAACATTAAATATAAAAAGTGTGATCAGGATAGTATCATAAACTTTCAAGGAGTTGTAATTGAATTATAGAGGGCTTCACTTGAATAATGTTCTTCTGTAAATGAGCGTTTTAATAGAATGTCAATTACGTAAATAATCAGATTTTACACCCTAAATGTTATTTAACAAAAAAAATCTCGAATTCGAGATTTTTCTCTTGCTTTTCAATCACTTGAGGTGTAAAGTGATAGTAACGAAAGCGATTGAGTCATATGAAAAACATACACTCAGTTGTTTTCGATTAAAAAACAAAGTAACTTATACAGTAAAAACTAAGATGAATTTACAAAAACATAATTAAGAATAAATTGAAAAGCTAAAAACCATATTAGTTGTGGGAAATGTTATTTTTTTAGTTATCACTTGACTAGTAAAACGAAACGGAGGAATAACCAATGTATGAAATTAAAGGGCATCATCACATTTCAATGGTTACGAAAAATGCAAATGAAAATAATCACTTTTATAAAAACGTGCTTGGCTTACGTCGTGTGAAAATGACAGTAAACCAAGATGATCCGTCAATGTACCACCTATTTTATGGGGATAAAACAGGAAGTCCAGGTACGGAATTATCATTTTTTGAAATTCCTTTAGTAGGAAGAACATATCGTGGTACAAATGCAATTACTCGAATTGGATTGCTCGTTCCTTCAGAGGATAGCTTACATTACTGGAAAGAACGATTTGAGAAATTTGATGTGAAACATAGTGAAATAACAACATATGCAAATCGTCCTGCTTTGCAATTTGAGGATGCTGAAGGTCTTCGCTTAGTATTACTCGTTTCAAACGGAGAAAAAGTAGAGCACTGGGAAACTTGGGAGAAATCAGAAGTTCCTGCAGAGCATCAAATTCAAGGAATGGGTTCTGTGGAAATGACAGTTCGTAGACTTGATAAAATGTCGAGTACACTTACAGAGATGTTTGGTTATACAGAGGTTAGCCGAAATGATCAAGAAGCAATTTTCCAGTCCATTAAAGGAGAGGCTTTTGGAGAAATCGTTGTGAAATATTTAGATGGTCCTACTGAAAAACCGGGCCGAGGGAGCATTCACCATTTAGCAATTCGCGTGAAAAACGATGCAGAGCTTGCTTATTGGGAAGAACAGGTGAAACAAAGAGGCTTCCATTCTTCAGGAATCATCGACCGTTTCTACTTTAAAAGCTTATATTTCCGTGAATCAAACGGAATCCTTTTTGAAATTGCGACAGATGGACCAGGATTTACAGTTGATGGAGATGTGGAACATTTAGGAGAAAAACTTGATTTACCACCGTTCTTAGAAGATCAGCGTGCAGAGATTGAAGCGAATTTAGCACCTATTGAAGAGAAGTAATAGGAGAGAAAATATAAATTAAAAAACATTGGAGGAATATAAAATGAACCAATTAAAAGGAATTCACCACGTTACAGCGATTACAAGTAGTGCAGAAAAGAACTATGAGTTTTTCACTCACGTTTTAGGAATGCGTTTAGTTAAGAAAACAGTAAACCAAGATGATATTCAAACGTACCATTTATTCTTTGCAGATGATAAAGGTAGTGCAGGAACAGATATGACATTCTTTGATTTCCCAGGTGTTCCGAAAGGTGTACACGGTACAAATGAAATTTCAAAAACTTCATTCCGTGTTCCGACTGATGCAGCATTAGAGTATTGGGTGAAACGCTTTGACCGTCTTGAAGTAGAACATACAGGAATTAAAGAGCGATTTGGTAAGAAAACTCTTTCTTTCGTTGACTTTGATGACCAACAATATCAATTAATCTCAGATGAACTTGATAAAGGAATCGAATCAGGTACACCGTGGCAAAACGGGCCAGTACCATTAGAATATGCAATCACTGGTTTAGGACCTGTATTTATCCGTATTGCAAACTTTAGCTTCTTCAAAGAAGTGTTAGAAAAAGTTCTATTATTTAAAGAGGTTGCGCAAGAAGGGGAATTCTATTTATTTGAAGTGAACAAAGGCGGAAACGGTGCATCTGTTATTGTAGAACATAATACAGTTCTTCCTGAAGCACAACAAGGTTTTGGTACAGTGCACCATGCGGCATTCCGCGTAGAAGATCGCGCTGTATTAGAAGAATGGATTGAGAGAATCAGTAGCGTAGGACTTCCTTCATCTGGATATGTAAACCGTCACTTCTTCGAATCATTATATGCAAGAGTTGCACCACAAATTTTATTTGAATTCGCAACAGATGGCCCAGGATTTATGGGAGATGAGCCATACGAAACACTTGGTGAAAAATTATCTTTACCTCCATTCCTAGAGCCAAAACGTGAAGAAATTGAAAAATTAGTTCGTCCAATTGATACAGTGAGAAGTACGAAGGAATTTATTAAAGAGTAAAAATAGAGATAGTAAGTAGGAGAGCAAGTAGTTTTAGCGGAGTGCTGGAACTGCTTGCTTTTTTATTTATCCTAGTAAGTTTTCTGACAATTGTTTCTCAAGTTGTTAAAAAGGAAAACTTTGGTATAATTAATCAAAATATTAAATTTTCTGATAATTATTTTTCAATGCATAGAAAAGGAGTGGTAATATACAATTTTGATAATTGTATAAAAATACTAATTTTGTAAGTTTGAGAAAAGGAGATGCGAGTGTATGGGAGCAGATGTAGTAACGCGGGAGCAAATGAAACATTCTTTAGATGATTGGTATCGTGTAATGTTACAGCAAAACATAGAGAAGGCCACGGAAATGAAAGAGGAGATTGAAAGTAAGATTAGTGGGTTGGACGTGGATCAGGATGTATTGCTTTATCATGCGTTGTTGAATTTTAGATATGATGCATTAGTTGATTGGATTTCAGTTAGAGAAGATAGTTTTGATAAAGTGGAATCTTTCGAAATTCCAACAGAAGGTGTTCTAGCTTATTACTATCACTTTTTTAAAGGGTTTCATTGCACATTAATTTCAAATTATAATGAAGCGAAAGAACAGTATGAGCAAGCTGAGAAGTTATTGAAATATATTGCCGATCCGATAGAACATGCGGAGTTTAATTATCGGATGGGGAATTTCTATTATCAAAAATATGACCAAGTTCATGCAATAGATTACTTGAATAGGGCAAAAGCAGCATTTTTACAATATCCAGGCTATGAAATAAAAGTAGGATTATGTGAAAATGCTTTTGGACTATGTTGTGTAGACATAGATCACTATGAATTAGCGGAAGAAAACTTTAATTCTGCTATGGAAGTATTGCAAAAAGCAGATCAAAAAAAATATATGCTAATGGTTCGGCATAATTTAGCTTGGCTTTATGCTAGTCAAAATCTTTCAGAATTAGCGATTCGTCATATATCTGAGGTGACCAAAAATTACCCAGAACACTTTAAAGCCTTGTTTGTAGAAGCACATGAACATTACAAATTAGGACAATATAATTTAGCGAATCCAATTGTTGAAAAAGGTTTAAATATTTGTGTTGATTTAGGAGAAAAAGAATTTCAACATCGGTTTAAAATTTTGAAAGAACTCAATGGAAAATCTTCAGTATCAATTATTGAAGATGTAATTTTAGAAGGACTTTCTTATTTTGAGAGAGAAAGATTATGGGATTGTATTCAAGAATACACTGAAATTTTAGCACTGAAATTTTATGAATTTGATGATCATGTTAAGGCAAGTAAATATTTTTATATGAATAATAAGGCTCAAAAAAATATATTGGAAAAGGGAGCGTTAAAATAATGAAGAAATTTCGTTTGGCTATTGTTGGGACTGCATTAGTAGGGGTATTATCAATTGGGTTCAATAGTTCTTTTACAAATCAAGCTGTAAATATAGGAGACACAGGAGGAGCACCAGCAAGACCAGACTACGTTAATATAGGAGACACAGGAGGGGCACCAGCAAGACCAGACTACGTTAACATTGGAGACACAGGAGGAGCACCAGCAGATAATAGAGGCGACGGCGGAGTAAGCCAACTATAATAACAAAGAAAGGGACTTCAACATGAAGTCCCTTTTTCTATTTTCAGGTCATGTAGAGAAAAGAATTGACTTACTTTAAATATGTAACTATAATGGTTACAGAATAACCATTAGTAACAGAAATGAGTTATATTTTTTAGTATAATTGTAACTGTTTTAGTTACAATTAAAAAGAGAACATAAAATAACCAAAAAATGTAAAAACTTTAAATAACAACAAGAGGAAGGAGACGGGAACTTTGAAACGGTTTAAGTTTTATTTGATTAGCGGTATTGTGCTTGTTTTGCTTATCGTATGTAACTTCGTTGATAAGCCGATTGCGAAGGTTGAAGAAGTGAAAGATACTGTTATGATGAAGCTGAATACGAAAGAGAGTATGGCGCAAATTGATGGGCAGACGATTTATTTTAAGCAAATTGGTGAGGGAAAACCGCCGTTACTCATGTTGCATGGGTTTGGTGGTTCTTCTGATGGGTTTAGTGATATTTATCCGGAACTAGCGCGAGACCATACGATTATTGCGGTTGATATTTTAGGGTTTGGGCGTTCTTCTAAGCCAGTTGATTTTCAGTATTCGTTTCCTGCGCAAGTGAATTTATATTATAAGTTAATGAAGAAGCTCGGATACGATCAGTTTGCGGTGCTTGGCCATTCGATGGGCGGAGAGATGTCCCTCAATTTAGCGTATTTATATCCGGATGCAGTAACGCATCTCATCTTGGCGGATGCTACAGGGATAGAGTCTTTCCAGCAAAAAGAAAGTTATGAAGTACCACCGCTATCGACGGACTTACAAACTGTAACCGAGATTACGAAGTATAATAAAAATGAAGTGAAAAATAGTCGTGATGATAAAGAGCATTATGATCAGCTTACGAAAATGAGAGAGCGCCGCATCGCGATGGAAGCCGATAAGATTAAGGTGCCGACTTTAATTATATGGGGACGACACGATAAGAGCGTTTCTTGGAAAAATGGTGAACTGTATCATGGGCTATTTGCAAATAGTACGTTTCATATTATTGAAAAAGGATACCACGCACCGTTTCGTCAGGAACCAATTGAGTTTATGGAATATGTACAAGCATTTTTCGCGAAGCATCCACAATAAAATTTTAGGTATAAATCCACTTCTTTCCTCATAGAGTGAAACTAATAAGGCTTGTCTAAGGAAAGGAATGAAGTGATTTGGAAACTTTACCATGGTGGGTGTATCTTGTAATTGTCGGGATTGTACTAAGTGGCTACATGGTTTTATATACTTCGAAAAAAGAGCAAGATATGGATAATGAGTTTATTGAAAAAGAAGGCGAAGTATATATGAAGCGTTTAGAAGAAGAGCGTGAGAAACGTAATCAGGAAAGTGATAAAGATTCGGTATTGCTTTAATAGAAATTTTGAAAGGTTACCACCTAGTAGGATTTTACATCTCGGTGGTAGCTTTTTTTCTTCTGCGGGAGCAGTATATGTTCATCAAGCTAAGGTTATATTAGTTTAATTTTACATGTATAAGAGAGTCATCATAAACTTTTATTGATGGTATTTATATATTTTTTTACTCATAAGAATGGAACTAGTGGGGATTTTACTGGGGGGATTAACAATGCATAGGGATGAAACTTCATTACATCCGGATACAGGTGTTACATCTGTAATGTTTGTTGAGCGTTCATTAAATGAAATTCGTTTTTGGTCTAGAATCATGAAGGAGCATTCTTTTTTTCTTCGTTTAGGATTTAGGTGCGAGGATACTCAACTAATCGAAGAGGCGAATCAATTTTATCGATTGTTTGAACATATTGAACAAATAGCGCATTCCTATACAAATGAAACAGATCCTGAGCAAATAAAAAGATTTAATGCAGAAGTACAACAAGCCGCAACTAATATTTGGGGATTTAAAAGAAAAATTTTAGGATTAATTCTCACATGTAAATTGCCAGGACAAAATAACTTTCCACTTTTAGTTGACCATACAAGTAGGGAAGCTGATTATTTTAGAAAACGTTTAATACAATTAAATGAAGGTAAATTAGATGCGCTTCCTGATGCTATTATTAAAGAAAATGTTTTCTTTTTACGGATTATGGCAGACCATGCTAAATTTATTGGCCATCTTCTTGATCCATCGGAAAGAAAGCTTGTAGATACAGCGCGGAATTTTAGCAATGATTTTGATGAATTGATGTATCAAGCAATTGACTTAGAATCTATGAAACCACAATCCCAAACAGCCCCTCTTTTAGATCAATTTTTAGATCAAAATCGTGTGTCGGTTGCATCTCTTCGGGATTTTAAGAAAACAGCACGTGATTTAATTGAGCAATGTAAAATAAAGAGTATCATTCATCCCTTATTAGCAGACCATGTTTTCCGTGAAGCTGATAGATTTCTTGAAATCATTGATATGTTTGATGTTCATCTTACAAATATTCAATCACAACCTAGATATTAGAAGATAAGGAAAGATAGTATTTTACTTTCGGTTGAGAAGTTAACAATTTATTGTTAGCTTCTTTTCATTGTTGTTAAAATTTTCTTTTCGTTTAGTAAATTTCCTTTTAAAGACTACATAAATCCCTTTGATCGAATATGTAATTCTTTGTAAAACGATATATATATGGAAAGATTATGAATATACAGGAAATCTATGGATAGTAGATTTTAATAAATTATTCGGGGGAAATTTATTAGTTAAGTATATTAACTTGTTTGCACTACATTTTACAAATAAAGGGGTATTAGTAATCATGAAAGCAAAGAAATTAGTAAGTTTAGCATTACCAGTTATGTTATTGAGTGGTTGTATTACAATTGAAACTGATGGTAAGAAAGCTGAACCAAAGAAAGAAGAAACGCAAAAGGTAGAGAAAGAGAATAAGACTTCTGAAAAAGAGAGTAAGTCAACTGATGGCAAGAAAGAGGATAGCTTGTCTGTAGCGAAAGGTGAAGGTACAAACAGTAGTTCATCAAGTAGTCAACCAAATTCTTCTTCAAATAATTCAACTTCTTCTAGTTCTTCAACTGGTAAGGTAACTGGTTCAGATGTTGAAAGGTACAAGGCAGATATCATAAATAGTGCTACTCAAATTGAAGATACAATGAAATTAATTGAAGGAATAGCAGATTCAGACGTAAAATCATACAAACAAAAGAAAAGTGAAGTACAACTGAGTTTAGGTGGAGCAAAGGCAACTGCAACGAAACTGAAGAATCTACAAGCGCCTCCTGAGTTACAGGGAGAACAGGCGAAGATAAAGCAGTCGATGGAACTATATGCGGATTGTTTTCAACTTCTATTTGATGCATTAGATCAAGAAGACGAAAGTAAAATGCATCAATCAGTAAGTAAAGCACAAGAAGGTTCAAAACTGTTTGAAGAAGCAGCGAAGAGTATTGGTAGTAAAACCAACTAAAAATAAAGTATTTAAAGGGGTATTTGTAAGTGCAGTTGGTGCAAGTGAAGAGTTAGGAATTAGTTATGGAAACACATTACAAATTTATCAAATGGACGATAATGTTCGTATTCGATATGTAAAACAATAAATAATTGGTGAAAAACTCTGTAATAAATTTTACAGGGTTTTTTATTAGTTTTAATTTAATTTCTTCATTATCTTTCCAGGCGCTGTTCATACTATTATAAGCTGAGAAATGAACAAAACGATAATGATAGGCAGATGATGTAACTGTAACCATCCAAAGCCCTATTCATACACTATGATGGAGGCTTTTTACTTCATAACCGGATGAAAAAGGAGTGTAATCATGAAGAAACGTACTGTTAATGAAGCGGGAGGGAATGTGCCACAACCAATCCGCAGCGACGGAGCAGGTGCGATTGATTCTGGACCTCGTAATGTTATGCGGGATATTCAAAATCCGAATATGCTTGTTCCGCCTATAACGGATGCAGGGTTAGTTCCTAACTTGAAGTTTTCATTCTCGGACACTTCTATGATTTTGAAACAAGGCGGGTGGTCTCGGGAGATTACTGCTCGGGAACTACCGGTTTCGACGACGATTGCGGGAGTAAATATGAGTTTAACGGCCGGTGGAGTACGAGAACTACATTGGCATAAAGAAGCGGAATGGGCGTATATGCTTTTAGGACGGGCGCGCATAACGGCTGTTGATCAAAATGGGCGTAATTTTATTGCTGATGTTGGACCAGGTGATCTTTGGTATTTTCCGCCGGGTATTCCGCATTCCATTCAAGGATTGGAACATTGTGAATTTCTACTCGTTTTTGATGATGGGCATTTTTCTGATTTATCTACTTTAGCTATTTCTGATTGGTTTGCGCATACGCCAAAAGAAGTGTTGTCGGCTAATTTCGGAGTACCTGAGAGTGCTTTTCGTTCTATCCCTTCAGATCAAGTTTATATTTATCAAGGAGAGGTGCCAGGTTCGCTTGAAAGTCAGGAAATTCAATCACCGAAAGGAGAAGTTCCTTTAACATTTAAACATGAATTGTTAAAACAAAAGCCGATTAAGACGCCTGGTGGTAGCGTTCGAATTGTAGATTCTACAAATTTCCCTATTTCCAAAACAATCGCAGCAGCGCTCGTTGAGGTTGAGCCTGGTGGAATGAGAGAACTTCATTGGCACCCGAATAATGATGAATGGCAATATTATTTGACAGGGGAAGCGAGAATGACTGTGTTTCTTGGAAATGGTACCGCTCGTACATTTGATTATAGAGCTGGCGATGTCGGATATGTACCGTTTGCGACGGGGCATTATATTCAAAATACAGGTACCGAAACATTATGGTTTTTAGAGATGTTCAGAAGTAATCGTTTTGAAGATGTATCGTTAAATCAATGGATGGCACTGACTCCTAAAGAAATAGTGGAGAGTAATATACACGTTGGCCCGCAAGTAATGGATTCCCTGCGTAAGGAGAAGAGGCCTGTTGTGAAATATCCGGGGTTTTCATATAGTCCGAAAAATGATGAGTAAAAATGAAAATTTGCGTTATTCTTTCTGGAGACTGATAAGAAGGGATGGCGTATTTTTTATGCCTAATCTAGTCTTTATCCCGCTATTTGCCGGGCAGTAAGACCCCACCTCAAAATTCAGCGGAATCAAAGAAGTTAGGTGGGGGACGGGCTGTCCGTAAAAGCCCGATTAGTGAGGGTTGATTAAAGTTTCACTTTATTAGTATCCGTCCCTTGTATTATTGTTCGGGAAATTATTATTGGAGCATAGTATAGGGAAGATACATATAAAAGAGCGCCATTATAAGCTGTAACGTATAAGTTGCGCAGGAAATGCAACGATAACTCGCTTTACTCTTCATCATCTATTTGAACATAATGGGCATAGAGAGGTGATAAACACAGTATGATTTTTAGTGAGCGTTTAAAAGAAGAAAGGGAAAAAAGAAATTGGTCGCAAAATGATTTGGCTGAAAAACTTTATGTGAGCAGGCAATCTGTTTCGAAATGGGAGACGGGAAAGAACTATCCGAGCATTGAAATTATTATTCATTTAAGTGACCTGTTCGGTATTACAATTGATGAATTGCTAAGGGGTGATGAAGAATTGACGCAGAAAGTAATTGAAGATAGTAAGCAATTGGCGTATCCAAAATGGAAGGTGTTTTTTGATAGTCTATTTATGATAGGAGTATTTTTGTTTATTGCAAAAATCGTTGTATGGATGCTAAATAAGTTTGCTGGAGCAAGTATTACAATTGTAGCAGATGCGCCATATGTAATGAATCTTTTGCCCCTTGCATTCATGATTATAGGTGGTATGGGATCGGATAAGTTGAAGAAAATATATAGATAGAGGAAAGATTTGAAAGAAATCCCCTACACTAGCTGTTCTTTTCACTTAAATTGTGTACTATAAAGGATAGGATGACATAAAGAAGGGGATATAGAGAATGGAATTTCATGAACAGAAGATTTTGCCGGCAGTGAGGCAAATTAAAGATTTGGAAAAGCTATTACATAGTTCGTATGAATATATTGTTATTTTAGATATTCATGTCGGCCAATTGAAGAGTGTTATATCGCTTGCGAAGCAATATTGTAAAAAGGTGTTTTTACATGTGGATTTAATTCATGGTTTGCAGAGTGATGGGCATGCGACGGAATATTTATGTCAGGAGTTTAGACCGTACGGGTTACTTTCAACAAAGGCGAGCGTTATTATGAAGGCGAAGCAAAAAGGTGTTGTGGCAATACAACGCATCTTTTTAATCGATTCGAGTGCGATGGAGAAGAGCTGCAATCTTTTAGATAAGACGAAACCGGATTATATTGAGGTACTTCCTGGAGCATTAACGGACGTTATCGCTGAAGTGAAAGAGCGTACTGGTGTACCAATTTTAGCAGGTGGTTTTATTCGTACTGTAGAAGATGTGGAAAGAGCTTTAAACGCTGGTGCGACAGCAATTACGACATCAAAACGCGAACTATGGAAACATTACCAAAAAAAGTGACGAAAATGTGAATTTTTTCGTTGACACCGCTTTCATTTACGGTTAACATTATAGACAAGTTAATAAACGTGACGGAGAAAAGTAGAGATCCACATTTCATTGTTTCTATATAAATTTATATAGAAGCGTGCAAGCTGTGGGTCTTTTTCTTTTGACAAAAACGAATGGCCATTCATTTTACCTCTATCACATTTGGAAGCGTTTAAATTGATTGTGGAGGGATACTATGTCAGCATTTTTAGGAGAGTTAATAGGGACTGCGTTGTTAATCGTACTTGGTGGCGGCGTTTGTGCTGGTGTAAGTTTAAAGAAGTCGTTTGCGAAAGATTCTGGTTGGATTGTAATTACAATGGGCTGGGGCTTGGCGGTAGCGGTTGCAGCATATGCGGTTGGATCAATTAGTGGGGCACATTTGAATCCAGCTTTAACAATAGGATTAGCATTTAAGGGAGCGTTCCCATGGAGTGACGTACCTGGGTATATCGCAGCACAAATGATTGGGGCAATTATCGGGGCAGTTATCGTATATTTACATTACTTACCACACTGGAAAGAAACAGAAGATCCAGGAACAAAGTTAGGTGTATTTGCAACAGGTCCAGCAATTCCGAACACATTTGCAAACCTTTTAAGTGAAATGATTGGAACATTCGTTTTAGTATTTGGTATATTAGCAATTGGTGCAAATAAATTTGCAGATGGATTAAATCCATTTATCGTAGGTTTCTTAATTGTAAGTATTGGTTTATCATTAGGTGGGACAACAGGATACGCAATTAACCCAGCGCGTGATTTGGGTCCGCGTATCGCACACTTCTTCCTTCCGATTGCAGGAAAAGGCGGTTCAAACTGGAAGTATGCATGGATTCCAGTAGTTGGTCCAATTTTAGGTGGATCACTTGCAGGTTTATTCCATCAAGTTGTATTTGAAGGAAAACAAAATTCAGCACTTATTTATGTGATTATCGCAACTGTGATTGTACTAGCAATCTCTTATATGACAAGTAAAAAAAGCGGAAGCAATACAAATAGTAGAAAAGTAGCATAAGGGGGAAACCGATATGAAAAAATATATTCTTTCATTAGACCAAGGAACAACAAGCTCACGCGCAATTCTTTTCAATAAAAAAGGTGAAATTGTTCATTCAGCTCAAAAAGAGTTTACACAACATTTTCCAAAGCCGGGCTGGGTAGAGCATAATGCACAAGAAATTTGGGGATCTATTTTAGCAGTTATCGCAACTTGCTTAAGCGAAGCAGATGTAAAACCAGAACAAATCGCTGGTATCGGTATTACGAACCAACGTGAAACAACGGTTGTCTGGGATAAAACAACTAGTAAACCAATTTACAACGCAATCGTATGGCAATCTCGCCAAACAGCTGAAATTTGTGATGAGTTAAAAGAAAAAGGTTATAGTGAAATTGTTCGCGAAAAAACAGGTCTTTTAATTGATGCATACTTCTCTGGTACGAAAGTAAAATGGATTTTAGATAATGTTGAAGGTGCAAGAGAGAAAGCAGAAAACGGGGATCTATTATTCGGAACAATTGATTCATGGCTTGTATGGAAACTATCTGGTGGTAAAGCACACGTAACAGATTACTCAAACGCATCACGTACGTTAATGTTTAACATTCACGACTTACAGTGGGATGATGAGCTTCTAGACATGTTAACAGTACCAAAGAGTATGCTTCCAGAAGTACGTCCATCATCTGAAATATATGGAGAAACAATTGATTACCACTTCTTCGGTCAAAATGTACCGATTGCAGGTGTAGCTGGTGACCAACAAGCAGCTTTATTTGGACAAGCTTGTTTCGGTGAAGGTATGGCGAAGAATACTTACGGAACTGGTTGCTTTATGTTAATGAACACAGGTGAAAAAGCAGTAGCTTCTGAGCACGGTCTATTAACAACGATTGCATGGGGAATAGATGGTAAAGTGAACTACGCATTAGAAGGAAGTATTTTCGTAGCAGGTTCTGCGATTCAGTGGTTACGTGACGGAATGCGCATGTTTAAAGATGCAAGTGAGAGTGAAGTATATGCCTCTCGCGTTGAATCAACTGACGGTGTATACGTTGTACCAGCATTCGTTGGACTAGGAACACCTTATTGGGATAGTGAAGTACGCGGCGCTATGTTTGGTGTAACACGCGGTACGACGAAAGAGCATTTCATTCGTGCAACGCTAGAATCTTTAGCTTACCAAACGAAAGATGTATTATGCGCAATGGAAGCAGATTCAGGTATTGAACTGAAAACATTACGCGTTGATGGCGGAGCGGTTAAAAATAACTTCTTAATGAAGTTCCAAAGTGATATTTTAGATGTTCCTGTAGAGCGTCCAGTGATCAACGAAACGACAGCTTTAGGTGCAGCATACTTAGCTGGTCTTGCGGTTGGATATTGGAAAAACCAAGATGAAATTAAATCACAGTGGCATATGGACAAACGCTTTGAACCAACGATGGAAGCGGAAACAAGCGAAGAGCTATATGCTGGATGGAAAAAAGCAATTGAAGCAACAAAAGCTTTCAAATAATCATAAACAGTGTTATAATGGTGACAAGTTAATAATTCGGTAGGAGATTTGGAGAGACCACAACGCGCTATAGAGGCGAAATCTATAGCGGAGTTTGTGGTCTCTTTTTTCGTTATCAAAGGGAGGAATTACCATGAAATTTTCAAGTAAACAACGTAAAGACGTATTAAACGGAGTAAATAAACAAGAGTTAGATGTGATCGTAATTGGTGGAGGTATTACTGGTTCTGGTATTGCATTAGATGGAGCAACACGCGGGTTATCAACAATTGTGTTTGAAATGCAGGACTTTGCAGCAGGTACATCAAGTCGTTCAACGAAGCTTGTACACGGTGGTCTACGTTATTTAAAACAACTTGAAGTGAAAATGGTAGCAGAGGTGGGTAAAGAGCGCGCGATCGTATATGAGAACGGTCCCCATGTAACAACACCAGAGTGGATGTTACTTCCGTTCCATACAGGCGGTACGTTCGGATCATTTAGTACATCAATTGGTCTTCGTGTATACGACTTCTTAGCAGGTGTAAAACGAAGCGAGCGCAGAAAGATGTTTAACCGTGAAGAAACGCTAAACAAAGAGCCTCTTGTAAAAAAAGAAGGATTAAAAGGCGGCGGTTACTACGTAGAATATCGTACAGACGATGCGCGTCTTACAATTGAAGTAATGAAAGAAGCAATTGAGCATGGTGCGAAAGCTGTTAACTACGCAAAAGTAGACAGTTTCTTATATAAAGATGGAAAAGTATGCGGTGTACGTGTAATCGATTTACTAGACGGTGAAGTATATGAAGTTTACGGTAAGAAAATTGTAAACGCAGCTGGTCCTTGGGTAGATACACTTCGTGAAAAAGATAACTCGAAAAAAGGAAAAGTACTTCAGTTATCAAAAGGTGTTCACTTAGTAATTGATCAAAAACGTTTCCCACTCGGGCAAGCAATTTACTTCGATACACCAGATAAACGTATGGTGTTCGCGATTCCTCGCGGAGGAAAAACATACGTAGGTACAACAGATACGTTCTATGATAAAGACGCAGCTGTACCACAAATGACAACAGAAGATCGCACATACATCATTAATGCGATTAACTACATGTTCCCAAGCGTGAAAATTACAGAGAAAGACATTGAATCAAGCTGGGCTGGTGTACGTCCGTTAATTTATGAAGAAGGTAAGAATGCATCTGAAATTTCTCGTAAAGATGAAATTTGGACTTCTGAATCTGGTTTAATTACAATCGCAGGTGGTAAA
Organism: Bacillus sp. GW823-FHT06A10; assembly: GCF_058795375.1. NCBI lineage: Bacteria > Bacillati > Bacillota > Bacilli > Caryophanales > Bacillaceae > Bacillus > Bacillus sp. GW823-FHT06A10. The sequence continues at coordinate 291,723 of NZ_JBXAHT010000001.1, forward strand.
TTAACAGGATACCGTAAAATGGCTGAAATGGTAGTAGATTACGTAACGAACTTACTACAAAAAGAAGGTCATAGCGCATATCCGAAGAGCGATACGAAACATATGCCAATCTCTGGTGGACATGTAGATGGTTCACACGGATTCCCAGCATTTGTTGCGAAAAAAGCAGACGAAGGTACAAAATCTGGTTTAACGAAAGTACAAGCAGAAGAGTTCGCGAAATTCTACGGCTCTAACGTTGATGTACTGTTCGACTTAGCGAAAAAACATAAAGAAGAAGCGAAAGAATACAACATGCCGCTTGAAGTTCTAATCCCACTTGTATACGCAATGGATTACGAAATGACAGCAAAACCAGTTGACTTCTTCGTACGCCGCAGAGGCGCTGTATTCTTCAACATCCACTGGGTATACGAGTGGAAAGAAGCAGTAATCAACTACATGGCTGCGAAACTAGGCTGGAGCAAAGAAGAACAAATGAAATATACAGCTGAACTAGAAAAAGCACTAACAGACGCTGTAATTCCTGTAGATCAACAAGAACAGGCGGCTGCGTTAGCATAAAATAGAGAACCACCTGAAGGGGAGCCTTTAGGTGGTTTTTTTATGGGTTATTTTTCTAACTATGTTGTATAACGACATATGTTGTTATACTATGTATATAAGGTGGTGGTATTGTTGGACAAAGAAATCTTGAAGGGAAGTATAGATATTTTATTACTTTCTATCGTTGCAAAACGTGATACATACGGCTACGAAATAGCTCAAAGTTTAAAGGATGCAAGTGAAGATTTGTATAGTATGGGACAGGGAACTTTGTATCCTGCTTTAAAGCGATTAGAGAAAAAGGAGTTTCTTGAATCTTATTGGAATGAATCTGAGAATGGGATGAAAAGGAAATTCTATACTATTACAGATAAAGGGAAAAAAGAATTGCAGAAGAAAGTGAACTCTTGGGAGAGTGTAACAGCATTAATTCAAGCTTGTCAGAAAGGAGTTATTTATGAGTGAATTTGATGAGTATATTAAGTCTATTTTAGCCTATTCAGAACTTAGTGATATTGAACAGGATGAGTTATTTCTAGAAATGTATGATCACTTGAACAGCTTGAAAGAAGAATATATGGAACAAGGTATGAATGAAAAAGAAGCGATTTATAAAGCGATTCAAAGTTTTGGAGAATCAAAAGTTATTGGCGTAGAGATTAATAAATCGGTATACGAAGTTCCTAGGCCATTAAAGGTATTATCAAAAATTTTATGTATTCCTTATATAATCATTTGTTTTATTGTCTTTTTAGGAACGTTTATTTCAACTTCTACATTTGACTCTGTTCGCAGTTTGACAGGTGGTGGGACTGTCTATCATCCCATTGAATTTTGGCAGCAATTTTTACATATATCTGATTTAGAAACGTTATTACAACTTTTTGGAATAACACTTTGGCAAGTTAAAGATTTTATTGCACATCCAGGTCCTTGGGGAAACTCAACTTATTGGTTAAGCGTTTTACAACATATAATATTAGTAGTTCCATTCGGATTTTTCGTTCCAGTGCTGATTAATAAAGTGACTAACTATAAGAAAGCTCGTAAGTGGTATGTTATGACCTTTCTTGTTTGGGAGATATTACATTTACTAACTTTGTCTGATGTTTTTGATGTGTGGCGGATTGCTATAAATATGCTCGGTGCGTCGGTAGGATATCTTTTATTTATAAGCATAATGCAACTGGATAATAAATTTAGGGTTATGCGAAAGAAGATATTTGAAAATTAGCTCGCTATTCTGTAGTTTAAATTATACAAATTTAATTTGATGGTAATAGAGTATCGCTGAAAACATAGGTACTATGTAGTGAGAGGATTTTTTATATTCGTAATAGGTGTTGTTCCTTGTTTAATCCTACTGTTATGAAGCGGGTCCATAATCCGTCTTTATTGGTGCTATAAATGATGAGAGCGGCACAGCTGAACTAGAAAAAGTCTAGATCAACAAGAGCAGGCAGCTGCGTTAGCGTAAAATAGAGAACCACCTGAAGGGGAGCCTTTTAGGTGATTTTTTCTCTTGACTAAAAATAAATAAAATGTGTTACAATGATGATAGAGTATTTAGTGTGAATTTTGCATAAAATAAAAAAGACAGAAGCCTGAGAAACTTCTGCCTTTGTAACCTAACTTGCTATTGTGGTAGTAGGTGCGGTTATAAGACAATTACATTAACGTTTTAGCCGAGAACCGCCCTTACCTTTTCCACGAAGCAGGGTGGTTCTCGCTTTTTTGTATACAGAAATTAGCCATGGACCGACGTATCTTCTACCGATGACAACGCCAGCTCCGGTTAGGATACCATACACTAATTTAATTACAAACATCGCGATCATATTATCACCTCCCCCTTTTTTCAAAATGGAAGAGATGATTACCACACCTACTAGTTATAGCTTATTAAGTTACGTATTCATTGTATTATGTTTTAAAATAGGGAACTAGATATATGGATGAAAATTCCTAGTTTTTAAGCAGAGCATTAGTGTCAGGGGACAAGAAGTAAATAAATATTCATAAAAAAACGGTATGGACATTACCATCCGTATTTTTTTATGTATTTATAAAACTTTTCCATACAGTGCGTCGTCTAATATATGGGAAGGAGGAAATGATGTGGATGAATTAACGATAGAAGCGTTTGAAATAGAAGATAAGGAGGAACTTATCGACGAAATAATGAACAAGTATGGGCAAGAAGTCCTGCAGCTTGTGTATTCATATGTGAATAATAAAGAGATTGCGGAGGATGTAACGCAAGATATATTTGTAAAATGTTATAAATCTCTTCATACATATAAAGGGAAATCGAATGTGAAAACGTGGTTATGGAGAATTGCGATTAATCAATGTAAGGACTATATAAAAAGTTGGTATAACAAAAAGGTAATCGTTACAGAGGATGAATTTGCGTATATTGGGATTCAAAATGATAGTGTCGAACAAACTGTCATTCAAAATGCGGAGGATAGTAGGTTGGCTTCTGCGGTAATGAGTTTACCGATAAAATATCGAGAAGTCATTTATCTATTTTATTATGAAGAATTATCAATTAAAGAGATTGCTACAGTAATAGAAGTAAAGGAAAACACGATAAAAACGAGACTGAAAAAAGCGAAGGAGCTTTTGAAGAAAGGATTGGAGGAATAATCAAATGGAAGATCGATTAAAAGGCTTGCGAAAATCAATGGAGAACACAACGTTTAAACATTTGAGTTTTTCTGATCAGCACCAGAAGCAGGTGCGCGAAAAAATTAAGCAATCGTCCGAAAAGGAAGAAGATATCCTTTTAGCAGTGTTACAACTTCTTATGAATGAAAAAACGGGTTATGAATTGATGCAGTTGCTAAGAGGGAGAGGGATTCAAAAATTCGAAGGTGGTGAAGGGTCTCTATACACTTTATTACATCGTCTAGAACAAAATCGCTTTATCCAATCTAGCTGGGATCACGCGGGAGCTAAATATTATCAATTAAATGATAAAGGAAATAAAATGCTGCGAAAGGCAGAGAAGAATGCTACGAAGGCACGATTTATATTAAAAGGATTAGTACAGGAGTGAGAAAAAATTGAGCAAAAAAGGGGAGCGTTTTTTAAAAGAAGTTACGAACCATATTAAATCAAAAGAAGCAAAGGACTTGGTGGCAACAGAACTAGACTTTCACTTGAAACAGACGAAGAATATGTGGATAGAGAAAGGCTTAAGTGAGGAAGTTGCTGAAGATAAGGCTGTTGAACAAATGGGAAGTCCAATTAAGCTTGGCCAGGAACTTAATAAACTACATAAGCCAAAGGTTGATTGGTTCTTAATTGGTTTATTAGTGGCTGCGATGGGGCTAGGATTTTTGCCAGTTATAGCTTTTGGATATACGAATGATGTAATAATGAATAAGGTGATATTTGTTATTCTCGGTGTTGTAACAGCTTTTGGGATGATGCTGATTGATTATCGGAAATTAGAGAGAATGGGAGGGTTGTTTTACACAATCGGGGTACTCATTCTGTTAATGCTATACTGTTTTCCGAACGCTTCGTTGACTGGAGAACCGTTAATAAAAATCGGTCCTATTGAAATTGATTGTTTAATAGCAGTACCGTTCTTTTTTCTAGCGTGGGCGTCTTTTTTCAATAATAGTAGGTTAAAGGTTATGCATCTTGTGGTTTTATATTTATTTTCTTTGTATTTATTTTTGATTGTATCAACCCTTTCGTCAATTTTTGTTTATATGACAATGGTATTCGTTATGCTTTGGTGGAGTAAGTTAGGAAAGAAAACGGCGTTGATTATTACGATTGTACCCATTTGTTTATTTATTATCAGGGCATCGGTATCCTGGTCTTCAGGATATCACTTAGATAGAATTTTAGGGTATTTAAATCCGGAGAGTGATGCAGGTGGTGCAGGATTTATGTATATACGTTTAAAAGAGGTAATGTCGTCGGCTGGTTGGTTTGGTACATCTGGAGATACAAAATTCATTCCTGCTGCGGATACTGATTTTGTATTTGCAAGTTTGACTTACTATTATGGGTATTGGCTTGCGCTAGTTCTTATCTTCGTGCTTTCTCTTTTTGTAGCAAGATTAATAGTCATATCTTATAAAATAAATGATCGGTATGGTAAATTGCTGCTCGCTGGTGGAGTGACTCTTTTTGTATTCCAATTCATTTATAATGTTGGAATGATACTAGGATTATTGCCGCATGCTGCTATATCCTTACCTTTTATTAGCTACGGATTAACGCCAACTGTATTTCATGCGCTTATAATGGGGATCGTGCTGAGTGTGTATAGGCGTAAGGATATTTCAATTAGAATGAGAAAAACACCTTGAATCATCAAGGTGTTTTCGTTATAAGCTTAAAACTCTCCGAATTAGCCCCAAGCACAAAAGGACTAACCTCGCCAACACTATAAAGTTGCAACTCATGCATCGCGCGCGTACAAGCAGTGTAGAACAATCTACGTACGCTCTCATCACTGTATACATCTTCAGAAGCATCATAAATAATAACAGCGTCAAATTCAATACCCTTCGCTAAATAAGCAGGGATCACGACAATACCTTGCTCATACTCGGCTGAGTTACTCTTCACGAGTTTAATATTCTCGATATGACGGAGTGCTTCGTATGCAGCGGCGCTTTCAGTTGCGGATTTACATATAATTGCGATTGTATTGTGATTTTGTTTTTGTAGTTCGGTAACTTTTGTAGTAATATGCTCGTGCAGTTCGCTGTAATCAGCTACTTTCGTTACTGTAGGTTTCTCGCCGTCGCGTTCAAAGGCGTGAATGTTCTTCCCTTCCGGTACGAGAGCACGTGTAAATTCAATAATCGGTTTTGTTGAGCGGTAGCTACGAGTTAAGTTAATACCGTTCGTTTCATCTGGTCCGTATAAGCTAGTAAGTGTATTGAAATTCACTGCCTCACTCGCATGGGCAAATATCGCTTGGTTAAAGTCTCCGAGTACCGTCATTCTTGCAGCAGGGAAGAGACGTTTTAAGAACTCGAACTGAAACGGAGAATAATCTTGCGCTTCATCTACGAGTACGTGTTTAATCGATCTGTTCGTTTGGAAGCCTTCAATTAATTCTTTTAAAAGTAAAAATGGAGTCGCATCCTCGTAATATAGCTTTCCTTCATCAAGCATGTTCACCGTTAGAGAGCAAATGTCATCCCATTCTTTCGGTTTTTCTCCAGTAACCCATGATGCGTCTGTGAAGAGTTGTTTATAGATTCCTGTGAAATTGATGAAGCGCAGTGTTTGAACGCCTTTACGAAGCGGCTTCAATTTTTTGCGGACAATCATACGTCCCAGGACTTTCGTTTCTTTCTCATAGTCATTAAAAGAGTTGTCGTCAAACTCGCCTTTTTTCTGCAAGTATTTATAAGCCTTTTGATATTCATCTTTACTAAGTAATTCAATTTCTTCTTCTACCCAAGGCTTTTTCAGTTCTGCTTTTTCAAGTGCATCTATTTGTTTATTTAGCCAATCCGTTAACTTCTCAATTCGACTATGGAAGCGGAGGGAGGAGTCAGTATTGTAAAATTGCTCTGTAATTTCTTTAGCTGAGGCGATCAGTTTCCCTCTAAATTTCATTCCTCTAAATAGCATGCCTGAAGTTTCAAGAGATTGTCTGTACGCTTTAATCATTTCGAAAAATTGAGTGGATGCTTTAAATCGGATGCTCGCATTTCTAATTTTGTAATTTGCGCTATTTGTTTCAGTTAGCATATATTCTAATTGTTCGTAAGGATCTTCCACATCAAATGACTTACTTAGTCTATGGTTTAAATATTCTTGGAATGTTACTTGCTGCATATTTTCTTCACCGAGTTCAGGTAGTACGTTAGAAACGTAGCTATTGAACATAGAGTTAGGGGAAAAGAGAATAATTTGATCCGCTTTTAGCCATTCGCGATATTTATATAGTAAGTAGGCGATTCGCTGCAGGGCAGCTGATGTTTTACCACTACCAGCAGCTCCTTGAACGATAAGGAGTCGGCCTTCATCGTGACGGATAATTTCATTTTGCTCACGCTGAATCGTAGCGACGATGCTCTGCATATGTTTGTTTGTACCTTTTCCGAGCGCTTGTTGCAGAATTTCATCACCGATTGTGAGGCTCGTATCGAACATGGAATCAATCTCGCCATTTTGAATAATGTATTGTAATTTTTTCTCCACATTACCGCGAATTACGCCGCCTGGTGTGTTGTATTCAGCCGGTCCTGGTGGATAGTCGTAATAAACACTTGAAATTGGGGCGCGCCAGTCATAAATAAGAAAGTTTTCTCCGCTTGCATCAGTAAGGGTAGAAACACCGATATAGATTTGTTCTGCGGCAGGTTCGCCTTCTTCAGTAAAATCGATGCGTCCGAAGTAAGGTGCTTTTTGCATGCGTCGCAGCGCGGCAAGTCGATTAAAGGTGTGTTTATGGGTGATTTGTGTAACAGCTAGTGACTGAGCTTGTTGTCTTAAGTTGATAACTGTTTCAAGGTAATCATCAAAAGTATCTGTATTCACTTTAACGTCATCCCAGAAGTGTTTACGGATGTTGATTACTTCTGCCCGGCGTCTGCCAGTTTCGTTTTCCAGCTTATCAATTTGCTGCGTAATCGTTTCGATTACGGTATCCAATCGTTTTTGCTCTAGATCAAGTTTTTTGTTCATACGTAAGCACTCCTTTAAAAGTGAAAAATAGAGGTTGACTGAAGAAAGGTTTTGTTGTACAATTAAGATACGGATAAATACGTTCTGTGTATTTTAGAAAACGTGTTTCTGTACTAATTTAACATAGTTTCTTAATTTAATCAATAATGATGAGATAAACCCTTGGTTCCACGCGTTGTGAATCAAGGGTTTTTTGTTTTTCTGTAAGAAATAATTGCAATTTTGCCGAGGATAATCTAAGTAAAGTATAGAAACAATCAGGAATAGGGGGATACTGATGGGAAAATATTTTGAGGAAGCACATCGTTTTTGTTCTCGTAATAGAAAGCACTTAGAAAAGGATGTTATATGTGGTTGTTTCTATTGTTTAGAAATTTTCCATCCAGAAAAAATTACAGAGTGGTGGGATGATGATAACACAGCAGTTTGTCCGCATTGTGGGATTGACTCTATTATAGGGGAAAGTTCAGGATTTAGAATCACAGAAATGTTTTTAAGTGAAATGCATAAAAGATGGTTTTAGTTAAACGAATGACAAAATAAACTTTCGGTAACGAAGATAGTGTAAAACTAACTAAGATTTTACACTATCCATAAAATGAAAAAGACGTTATCCTTTCTATAGAATCGAAGAGTCAATCATGTAATTTCATTTACCCAATCTGTACACAATTTCCCTCTGGAAGAGGGGACATAAAAAAGCTCGGGCTTAGCCCGAGCTTTTCATTATTTCTTTTCGTCTTTTTTCTCGTCAGCTTTTGGCTCTTTGAAAAGATCTTTTAAATCTTTATCGTCAACTTTTACGTCAGCTTTTTTGATTTCTTTCATCATAAGATCGTTCATGAATTGTGCATCTTGTACTTTTTCTTGAGCTAGTGATTTTTTAATATCAGCTTTTGCTTTATCGAAATTTGCATCTGCGTGATTATCAGTTACTTTGATGATATGGTAACCGAATTGTGTTTTTACAGGTTCGCTTACTTCACCTTTTTTCAACTTTTGAGCTGCTTCTTCAAATTCTTTTACCATTTTCCCTGGTCCGAAGAATCCTAAGTCGCCACCTTTTTCTTTTGAGCCTGTATCTTCAGAGTATTGTTTTGCTAATTCTTCGAAAGATTTACCTTGAGCAAGTTCATCTTTCACTTTTTTAGCAGTTTCTTCATCTTTTACAAGGATATGACTTGCTTTAATTTCTTTTTTATAATCCTCGAATTTTGCTTTTACATCTTTATCGGTAATTGCTTGTTCAATCGCTTTTTCTTGAGCTAATTGAGCACGTACATTATTCTTTAACGTTTTTTCTGTAACACCTGGTTGTTTCAATAGTGTATCGAATTGATCACCGAATTGTTTTTTCATTTCATCGTACTTTTTGTCTACATCTTTGTCTTCAATTTTGTAGTTGTTAATAAGTACTTTTTCCATAACCATGTTGTTTAGTACTTGTTTACCAGCTTGTGTCTTCATTTGATCGTAGAATTCTTCTTTTGTAATGTCACCAGCTTTAGATGTAACGATTTTGTCTGATGATGATGTTCCACATGCTGATAATGCGATTACACTTGTTGCGGCTAATGCAAGCATAGCTTTCTTCATTCGATAAACACTCCTACTATTATGTATTTTTAATTTATCCTACACCGATGAATTTTAAATTCATAAGAGCCCGATTAAGTCTCACTGATACTTTTGCTTTTTTGTATTGGTAAAGCGCGCTTAACAGGGCTTACCGTGGCTGAGGATAAAGTTTTGATGAATGTTTTGTTCTATAGTATAAGCAATATGTACAAAATTTAATATATCATATTTCGACGCGTTTTCATATTGATAAAGAAAAATTAACCAGTACGTGTCAGATTTTGAAAGTGTGCCATATTGGGCGTATGCCGCATATACAGAATAGAGGAGGGGATGGGGATGAATTCTCAACTTATTTTATTACTTGTACTGTTTATTTTATTGGTTATTGTAGGTATAATTTGCTTATAGAGGAAAAAAGTGAGGAAGGGGCTTTCCTTCCTCACTTTCCATGAAATATAATTTCTATATAACTAGAAATTAATAAAATTGTTATACATACATTAATAACCCGAAAGACACCGGGCTGGCGGCTCGCAGCTATTTGTTTTCGTTCACACAGTGTATGTGTCATGAAATTCGTGTAAAATATAACAAGAAGTGCGAATGCGACAAAAACAACTGTTATAAGTGTCATGAGGCGAGACCTCCTTTTGGCTAAAATACATATACATATATTGTATCACACGATATTTTGTTCGTGTTACAAAATTCAGAAATAGAAGACTTTGTGTTAGAAAGTGAGGGAGAAAATGGACGTTGTTAGAAGATTAGAACAAGCTGAATACTACGTAGACCTACTATTTAAAATGATTGATGAAGAGAAGTGTCCATTTTATTCTTTGATCATAAAGAAAAAAGCTCGTAAAAAAGATATTGAACGTATACTAAATCTTTGTGAAAAACTGAACGAGCAATATGTAGTGGAGAAAGCAGAAGGGCTTCTTTTGTTCGATGCGCTGTTAGATCAATTTGAAAAAGCGCTTCCACATCAGCTCGAAGTACACGAAACTGCGGAAGCGCTAGCAAAACAAGGTTTATTTAAGCCGCTTATGAATGAATTCTTAAGCATGATTGCGAAAAAATAAATAGATTATTTCTTAACTAACTTTTGATCGGATTCTGTAAAGTTCTCTTCAATATCTTCTAATGATTTCTCAAAAATATCGATAAAGTCTTGTCCGTAAATATTACGCAGGATTGCAATCAGTTCGATATTTTCTGGGAACTTCCCATAAAAATTACGAAGTGCAAGAGCCCCATTAAACACTGAATTATTTTCAGGATCATACTCCTCCATTAAGCGAAGTAGTAATTCTTCCCCTTTGTCTGTAATTTCAATGTACGTATTTCGTTTATCATCTTCCTTTTTTGAGAATACAAGATAGCCGCGTTCTTCCAGCTTTTTCGAGAAGTTAAACGCTGTTGATACGTGCATAACTCCAAACTTAGCAATCTCAGAAATAGAAGCCCCTTTTAAATGATAAGCGATTGTTAAAATATGATGTTCATTAATATTTAAATCGTAAGGTTTAATCCACTGCTGCCAATCTTTCTCTACACATTTCCATAACGCTTTCGATAATTGAGCAATGCGTTGGCTGAAAATCATCGCTTCTTTTACCGAGTAATCTTTTTCTCCACTTTTCATTTACTCACCCACTTTAACATTCTTTTTCATTACTATCTATTATGCCAGTAAAATAAAAATTAATAAAGTCTTTTTGTAAGAATTGTGAAAATTTTTTAACAAAATGACATTCTATACAAATCATGCATAACTATGGAAGCGTTTTATGAGTCATGAATACATGCGTTGTCCTTACATGTTAATTGATAACATATATTGTAAATGCATAAAAACACGGCATATCTATACGATATGCCGTGTCAAGGTCAATTTATATAAAAAATATTTGTTATATGCAAAAAACTAAGCAGGAATTTGTTTACGCTTTTTCTGGAACAGCTTCTTGCAGTTTCTCAATTGACTTTTGGATGTCCAAAATTTCTTTCTCAATATGGCGCTTGTTTTGAGAAATATCTTGTTTCCAGTTAGAAAGCGTGTCTTGCATGTCATCTTTTAATTCTTGGAACACTTCTTTACCTTCTGAAGCAGTTTCAACAATTTGACGCTTTAATAATTTCGTATCAGCTGTAATATCAGCTAAAGTCTTTTTAATATCATTTCCTTTTTCTTTTAACTTGCCGCGCATGTCTTTACCAGAAGAAGGAGTTGAGAAAAGAACGGCTAGTCCTGCAACTGCTCCCCCGCAAATAACACCTGTAATAAAGGATTTAGCTTTTGACATAAAAGGAGACCTCCTTATTTTTTGTTCGTATTCATGATGTAAAACAATATGCATATCTTTCTTATATGTGCTATGCACAAAAAAATCATCCCTGAGCATTTTAAGAGAAGAAACAAGCCATGCGGAATTTGATGACTTCAGGGAAGTGGCTTGTTATGTATTACGCCTTCTTATAGTGTCATTATTTCACACTATTTGCAATTGTACTTGCGATGTTTTGTAAATTTTCCATAGTGTATTCATTTTGGTGTGATTTCCAAACAGCACCGAAACCATCTTTTTCACCGTAGCGTGGAATTAAATGAAGGTGGAAGTGGAACACAGTTTGTCCAGCTTTTTCACCGTTATTGTTAAGTAGGTTAAAGCCAACTGGATTAAACTCTGCTTTAATCGCATTTGCGATTTTTGGAACGACAGAAAAAATGTGTGATGCGATTTCTGGCGTTAACGCAAAAATGTCTTGTTTGTGAACTTTCGGAATAACAAGAGTATGTCCTTTTGTTACTTGACTAATATCTAAAAATGCAAGCACATGTTCATCTTCGTATACTTTTGAGCAAGGGATTTGCCCGTCAATGATTTTACAAAAAATACAATTGTCTGCTGTATGATTCATTGATCTCATCCTTTCAAATATCCTTAGCCGTATTTTACCATAATTACATAAGAGAACAAACACGAAAAACAGGAAGCTGACTCAGCTTCCTGTTTTCTGAAGAGGGATTGAAAAAGCATTATCGTAATTTACGTTTCGCAGACACCTCATTTATTTAAGAAATGCACGGTAAATCGGCTAAAGTTTCTGCCGTAGACACCCCATTTTCAAGTGAAATGAATTGCAATCTTTCATAAAAGGAAATTGTTTATTTTTTAAAACAGTATATGCTCTTTCGGAGACACCCCGTTTCTAAAATGAAACAAATGATCTGGTTATGTGTAAATTTCTTTGTCCAACATGGACACCCCATTTCATGATGACTTAACTATGTTGTTGTACTCATCAATTGGTGGTCGCTTTTTCAATGTGTTCCTTCTTCACTAATTATGATGTCCGCTTTCGTAAAAATATATGCTAATAAATTTAATTTTTTTTTAAGACATCGATACTATGTAGTACAGCGCCATTTTTGGTAAGATGAATATAGAATGAATACTAATGAAGAAAGTGGTGTCGTATGAGCGAGTTATTGCGTGTAGAAAATGTTACAGGAGGATATACGAAACGACCTGTATTAAAAGATGTTTCGTTCTCTGTTAATAAAGGCGAACTTGTCGGCTTAATCGGTTTAAATGGAGCTGGTAAAAGTACGACGATTAAACATATTATCGGTTTAATGGAACCGAAAAAAGGAACTGTCACAATTAATGGGAAAACAATTCGTGATGATATGACAGCATACCGTTCTAGTTTTTCGTTCATCCCAGAAACACCTGTATTATATGATGAGCTAACGCTAGAAGAACATTTGAAGCTAACAGCGATGGCGTACGGTGTCGATGAAAAACAATATGAAGAACGTGTAGGACAACTATTACATGAATTTCGCATGAAAAATCGTTTAAAATGGTTTCCATCTCATTTCTCAAAAGGGATGAAACAAAAAGTAATGATTATGAGCGCGTTTTTAGTTGAGCCATCTCTTTACATAGTAGACGAACCTTTCGTTGGATTAGATCCGTTAGCAATTCAATCACTTCTTCAAATGATGGATCAAATGAAAAAGAGTGGCGCCGGCATTTTAATGAGCACACATATTTTAGCGACGGCAGAGCGTTATTGTGATTCGTTCATTATTTTGCATCAAGGTGAAGTAAGAGCGAAGGGAACATTAGCTGAACTACAATCACAGTTTAATATGCCGGGTGCAACGTTAGATGATATTTATATTGCATTAACGAAGGAAGAAGACTATGAATAGCACAGCATTATGGAAAGAACGATTTCGTCACTTTCTAAAAGAAGTTCGTACATATAGTAAATACGTATTTAATGATCATTTGAAATTTATTTTTGTATTTATCATCGGCGCAGGAGCGTATTATTACCAGCAATGGTTACAAACGTTAACACCTTCGTTTCCGACAGCGCTTGTTATGGCAGTGTTGCTTGGACTCGTGTTAACAGCTGGATCCATTCAAACGTTATTAAAAGAAGCGGATCTCGTTTACTTACTGCCAGTTGAAGAAAAGTTAAAACCTTACTTCACCAAGGCATTTCTTTTTACATTTATGATTCAGTTATACATAATTGCAATCGTAGCAGCTGCGCTTGCTCCGTTATACTTCCAACAAATGAAGCAAACAGGTGCTGGCTACATATGGATCGTACTCGCATTCGTCATTGTAAAAGCGTGGAATTTATTTGTAGCGTGGGAAAAGTCATTTTTAACAGATCAAAATATACAAAAGGCTGATTGGTTTATTCGTTTTATCTTAAACGGTTTATTTGTATATTTCCTTGTAGAACGTAATTCAGTTCTTGTTATTGGCGGAATCGTTCTGCTCATGGTGTTATATCTTGCTATCATGCATCAAATGGTAAAAGGAAAGCCGCTAAACTGGGAGTATTTAATTTCTGAAGAAGGTAAGAAAATGATGCTGCTGTACCGAATTGCGAATATGTTCGTTGATGTACCAGCATTAAAAGAGAGAGTAGCACGCAGAAAATGGCTTGATTTCATTCTGTCGATGATAGGCGAAAAGCGTACATATTTATACTTATATACGAGAACTTTCTTAAGATCTGGTAATTATTTTGGCTTATATGTGCGCCTGCTTGCTCTTGGCGGAGTTATCCTTTACTTCATTCCGTTTTTATATGGACGATTTATCGTAAGCCTTATCTTCCTATACTTAATCGGTTATCAGCTATTAACTTTATGGAAACATCACCGCATGAAAATTTGGCTTGATTTGTACCCAGTAAAGGTAGATGAAAAGAAGAAAGATTTTCTTACTTTATTAAATGCGATTCTAATCATCGGGAGCGTAATCTTTACAGTGATATTTGCACTTGCGACGAAAGATTTCATGATGACGGGAATTTTACTAGTCGTAAGCATAGTATTTAGTATCGGTTTCGTTTATCAATACGGGGCAAAACGTATTGAGCGTTTAAATTGAAGGGAATGAACCTATGATTACATATGAAGAAAAGGTTATAAAAGAACTGGAGCAGTGGAAAGCTACATTCATGAAAGATTCTTCTATGATGACACGGTTCTCAAAGAAAGTGCAGACGAAAGTACAACAGCTTATTCCGGCGAAAGTGCAAAAAGTATTAACAGAAACGATTCGGATGATGGTACAAACAATTAGCGCCGGATCAAACTTTATAAAGCCGAAATTAAAAGAGACGAACTGGTCATTGCAAAGACGAGACGATGAAGTACGTAAAAAAATGGATGAGTACAAAAAAATAGCAGCGGCAGAAGGAGCAGGGACGGGAGCAGGCGGTATTCTCCTTGGCCTTGCTGACTTTCCGCTTTTACTCGGCATTAAAATTAAATTTTTATTCGATGCAGCAACATTGTACGGATTTGATACGAGCGACAAAGAAGAGCGCCTTTTTATCCTTCACGTTTTCCAGCTTGCCTTTTCAAGTGACGACCACCGAAAAGAAATATGGAAAGCAATCGAAACATGGGATACAGAAGAAGAAAATCATATGGACTGGGAAAAGTTCCAAACAGAGTACCGAGACTATATCGATTTAGCAAAAATGCTTCAGCTCGTACCCATAATCGGTGCCCCAGTCGGCGCGTATGCGAACTATCAATTACTGCAAAGACTTGGGGAAGTAACGATGAATTGTTATCGTATGCGGTTGCTGAATAGGGATTAAAAAGAAGGCGTCCTACATGTGTAATGTAGGACGCCTTTTCTTAGAAGCTAAGTCCGATATAGCTAACTCCAACTATAATCAATACGATAAAAAGTACAATGATTAATGAAAATCCGCTCTTACCAGTTTGTCCCGCTTCACCGCCGCCATTACCACCAAGTCCCATATGATATCCTCCTTATTGTTATATATTGCTTTTACTTTATAACTTTCTGTATTTTCCAATAAATACCTTATGTAGTGCTAACTAAATTGAAAATCATTTCGTTTTGTTTTATAATCCACTTACCGACCGGTAAGTAAAAATAAGTGAGGTACAATATGACGAAGAATTTACAAACATCGCAGAACATTGTAGAGGCATCATTTAAACTTATGGCAGAACACGGCATTGAGAAGATGAGTCTTTCCATGATTGCGAAAGAGGTAGGTATTTCAAAACCGGCTATTTACTATCATTTTTCTTCTAAAGAAGCGTTAGTTGATTTTTTATTTGAAGAGATTTTTTCTGATTATCATTTTGCAAATTACTTCGATAAAGAGCAGTATACGAAAGAAAACTTTGCAGAAAAGCTAATCGCAGATGGTTTACATATGCTCTCTGAGTATGAAGGGCAAGAAGGAATACTGCGCGTTATCAATGAATTTATCGTAACTGCATCGCGAAATGAAAAGTACCAGAAACGTTTATTTGAAATACAAGAGGATTTCTTACATGGTTTCCACGATTTATTGAAGAAAGGCGCGAGACTGGGCGTTGTGTCACAACATGAAACGGAAGAAAATGCTCATACGCTAGCGCTTGTGATCGATAATATGAGCAACTATATGCTCATGGGATTCCATTTAAAGTATAAAGAAATTTGGATTCGAAATGTGAAAAACGTCATGAAGGAGGAGTAAAGATGAAAATGCAAAAAAACTGGTGGCTCGGTTTTCTTGGATTTATTGGGATTTATAAAATACCAGGTATGATTGAAGCTTTTCAAGCGGATGGAAGTTGGATGAAGTTAATCGGTTTCATTTGGTTACTTTGGTTCGGATATTTTATTCCTGAGAAGAAAGAAGATTAAATTTCAATTTTCTGTAAAGTTATGTAAAATGTAGATTAAGAGTATTCATATATTAGATTACTAGATTTGGAGTGGTTACATGGATCCATTGAAAAATGAAATTCACCCTGACATGGTCAAGGTGTGGAAAGTTCGTGCTGTAATTGAAGAAGGGATCGGTATACTCGTCATTTTAGCTTACCTTTTCCTCATGATAAAGTTTGATTGGTGGGCGTGGATTTTGTATGTAATGATTGGGCTGACAGTTGTGTTCGCACCATTTTCGTACTTCTTATTCCCGAAACTACGTCAACGTTATTACAGCTACCAACTAAATGAAGAAGAGCTTGAAATTCAGCATGGTCTTTTTGTCGTAAAGCGCGTATTAGTACCGATGATTCGTGTGCAGCACGTAACGATTGAACAAGGACCAATTATGAGAAAATATGGCTTAGCAGAATTACACATTTCAACAGCAGCAACTTCTCATAGCATCCCAGGCTTAACGATGTATGAAGCAGAAATGTTGAAAACGAAAATCGCAGAATTAGCGAAAGTGAGTGATGAGGATGTATAAGAGGCAGCATCCAATCACGATGTTATTAGAATTAAAAATAACAGATTTTATACCACTCATTATTTTCATGTTTAGCTTAAACGGAAAATTCCCGTTTTGGTATTTAATTCCCGCAGCATTTGGTTTACTCACCGTTTTTTCAGCATTTGAAAAATGGTATTACACAACATATTGGGTTGAAAATAACGTATTACATGTGAAAAAAGGTCTCTTCGTGAAAAAGGAGAGCTACTTAAATAAAGAACGTGTTCAAACGATTAATACAAGTTCTAACGTACTATATCAAATGCTCGGTTTAAAAAAAATTCAGATTGAAACAGCTGGTGGGGGCGATGAAGCAGAAGTTAGCTTAGCTGGTATTACGGCAGAAGAAGCTGCGGAGCTTATTACTTTGCTAAATGAGCCAACTCCAGAAGTGAAAGCAGAAGGAACGTTAGACGAAGCAACAGAAAATGTAGTAGAAAAAGAAATTGTTACAGAAGAAAAACAAGCGACAGAATATAAATTAACTTGGAAAGAGATTTTATTAGCATCTGTTACATCTGGTCAATTTGGACTATTATTCTCTTTAATCTTTTTCGTTTATCACCAAGTAGATGAGTACATTCCGAAATGGATAGAGAATGGCGTAAAGTCGTATGTAATGGAACATGATATATATGGCTGGATTTTCATGGTAGCCATGTTACTCGTTCTTTCTTGGATTATATCTACAATCGGTTACGCGTTAAAACATGGCGATTTCACAGTGAATCGAAGAAATGACGAAGTCCGCATTTCGCAAGGATTGCTTGAGAAAAAAGAGCTCGTACTAAAATTGCATCGTATTCAAGGTATTACGATAAAAGAAAGTATTTTACGCCAACCATTCGGTTATTGTGCTGTGCAAGTAGAAGTCATTCAAAGTAAAGGAATGAGTGACGAAAAAGAAAAGGTTACACTGCACCCAATCATTCGAAAAGATCGAGTACAACAGTTACTCGCCCATTTACAATTACCATACGAACTGAATGCAAACATTATTGCATTACCAAAAGCAGCATTACGCCGCTATCTCATTGATAGTTTCATTTTCTTCGCAATGCTAGCAATCCCGTTTATTGGAATAAGTATATACTCTGAAAAGCACTTCATCATGTGGGCATTAATTCCGCTCGCGATCCTCATCTTTACACTTGGATACGCAACATTTAAAACAAATGGTTACAGTGTTAACGGAGAACAAATTACACTTGTCTATCGTAGCGTCGGAAAATATACAGGACTTATTAGAAGAAGACATGTCCAATCAATGGAGAAGACACAATCATATTTCCAGCGCCGTGCGGATTTATGTACGTATAAGTTTTCGAGTGCATCATCTAGTTATAAAATAGAGCATACGAGAGTAGAAGATGCGGAGAGAATGCAGAATTGGTATAAGAAGAAGTTAAGTGAGAAATAACTTGAGAAAGCTTGCCTATTATGAAGGGCAAGCTTTTTTGTTATAGGGAAAAGAGTCGTTTAATCCATATATTAGTACAACTACAGCACACATGTATCAATACGTATGCAAAAAGGAGTATGCTTCTATTTCAGGGGAATCTGTGGAATTTTTGATATAAATGGTATACTAAAATATAAATAGTATTAGGAGGTTATATATGATAAGTCAGTTGAAAAGAGAAGCGCTTGATGCATTAAAAGGAAGATGGGGATTAGCGGTAGGGGCAACTTTATTAATTGGAATCCTTATTGGAGCTGTTGAAATGCTAACAACAGGTATTTTCTCGATATTTTGGGGTTGGGAAGAGGCAAGTGATTCACTTACAGTAAGTATTATAGTAATGCTTGTTATTGGTCCATTAACAATAGGTGCCTATTATCTTGTTTTAAATGCAATTCGTGGGACTGATGCTCGCATTGGTCATATATTTAGATGGTTTAGCGATGGAAGTAAGTTGATGAAGTCGTTTTTAACATATTTACTAATGTATGTATACTTGACTCTATGGACATTACTTCTTATTATTCCAGGTATTATTAAATCATTTTCTTATTCTATGACATATTTTATTTTGAATGATCATCCAGAATATACAGCGAATCAAGCGATTACTGAGAGTCGTCATATGATGAATGGACATAAAATGGATTACTTTTTACTATGCTTAAGTTTCTTAGGCTGGTTCATATTAAGTATTCTTACTATAGGAATCGGTTTCTTATGGTTAGCACCGTATTTCTACGCGACATCAGCCGCATTTTATGAAGAGATTTCAAAAGAATATTATAAAAAAGAAGGCACTACTTTCTAATAACCACCTATCCCCTAAAGAATATAGGGCACAGATAGTTTAGATGTTCTGTTTAGGGGGGATTTCAGGATAAGGTATAGGTTTTTATATAAAAATTATGCCCTCTATGTTTTAGCATAGAGGGCTATTTTTTTTGTGAAAGTAATGAATAATATATGTGAAACAAAAAAAGTGAGGTGAATGAGAGTGAGCAAATTTTTAATACCGTATTCGTTTTCTATATTAAGTTTCTTTATTTCAGTAACGGCACTTGATTTATATGATAGGATGGGAAACAATAGTGAGCTGGTTTCGCCGAACATAATCGGTAAGATAATTCAATCTACTGCGCAAATGGGAGTCCTTACATTATATTTCGGAGTACCTATCATTTTAGGTGGCTGTCTACTTGGTGAGCTATTGTTTAGAGGTATCATTTTACGATTTAAACTAAGCTATATTCTATCTTTATTATTATATTTACTTTTAGCTTTTAGTATTGTTTCTGTAACGGTTGGAATTCCAACTACATATGAGGATTCTAATACTACTTTCATGGTAATAACTATGATTTGCGCTGTTACATTCTTTATGGGCCGGAATATATGGGAGAAAAAAGAAATGAATAATGGAGTGACAGAATGAAATATACATGTCCGTGCTGCGGGTATAGAACAATAGAAGAAGAACCACCAGGTACATATGAAATTTGTAATATATGTTACTGGGAAGATGATGAGGTACAGTTTAACGATCCTGACTTTGAAGGCGGGGCAAATGAAGTCTCGTTAAGACAAGCACAGAAAAACTTCATTGCATTTGGTGCTTGCGAGGAATGTTTTGTGAAATCAGTTAGAAAGCCGACTAGCGAAGATGTGAAGGATACTAGTTGGAAGCAAATTAGTTAAATAGATTTAAATAAAAATGTTATTACTCGATGTAACAAGAGTAATAACATTTTTTTATGTAATGATGAAAGAATTAACGGCGTCTTATAAGGTAAAATAATAAAGATGATAACGTAATAGGTAGGCCTGTTTCCAAAAAGGCTTCTAAATTAAAGGATAGAAAATATCGGTCGTTAAACAACATAAAGAAGAAATGATTGTAGGAAATACCTAACACTATAAATAAAGGAATACCGATTTTTAATTCGTGACTTCCTTTTATTTTTCTATAACAAAATTCGCCTATTAAACAACCGATAAGAACAGGAATACTTCCAAGAATTGAAAGCATAATAATAGATACCCAAATCGGCCCCCATGAATCCGCATAATTAGGAACGCTTGTATACTGTAAAACATTCACAATGATAGAAAAAAACAATAAGCATATTAAATAACTAATAGAAAATTTTTTCAATGGAATCATCCTTATAAAATTTCACTTTATTTTTATGAAAATATAAACCTCTTTAAATTATAGATTAGATGTATAAGGATAATCAATTTTTATACATTTCGTGTTTATGGATATATTTTCGATGAATATAAAAGTATAGATGTATAGTCAATGTTATGTATTTGATGTTATCATATTGAATGATATGGAAATTTTTAATGGAATAAGTAACTAAAAATTCAAAGGTAATGCAGCTTTTGTTGTATAAAGAAAATACTTAGTAGTAATCAACAATATTAAAAATAAGATTCGTATTTATATAAATTTAGTAGAAATGGGGTTTTAAAAAGGAATGAGTATCAGCATAACGCGGCAAAAGATTTTGGCGGCCGCTTCTCAAATTGTGCAATGTAAAGGGGGTGCTAAATTAACCTTAGAAGCAGTGGCAAAAGAGGCGGGTGTAAGTAAAGGTGGATTATTGTATCACTTTGCAAATAAAGAAGCTTTAATAGAAGGTATGATAGTCAGAGGGATAGAGGATAATGAGGGCGCTATTTACAATAAAGTAGCGGAAGACTCAGAGAGGAAAGGGAGATGGGTTCGCTCTTTTGTAGAGGAAAGATTAAGTAATGAGAGAAGAACAGAAGAGTTGTCTAGTAGTATGATGGCAGCATTCATGTTAAAACCTGAATTACTTGAGCCATTACAACAATCATTTCAGCAACTGCAAAAGAATATAGAAAACGATGAGATAGATTCAGTTTGTGCAACAATTATTAGATTAGCAGCAGATGGATTATGGTATTCGGAATATTTAGGGGTTGGCAGACTAAGCCCCGAGTTAAGAGAAAAAGTGATTCAAGCTCTTATTAGTAATTCATATAAATAGAATATACGAACTATATAATGCGAAAACAATTCACCATTACTTATTTAATGTAGTGGTGAATTGTTTTTTTTATTAGAAAAATAGAACAATTTTATAGAGTATTGAATTATAACCGTCCAGACGGTATAGTAATATTTGGTTTAAGAGGAAAATGAAACAAAAAAAGAATAAAAGATATTTTTAGCACACTATTCGAAAGGATAGGCCGCAAAGCTTAGAGTCTACGGTAATACATATTGGTTACTAAGATCGTCTGGTTGCACATTTTTGATGCAACCGGACGGTCTTTTTTTGTTATATAAATATAAAAAATAGGAGGGAACTATGCAAATGAAAAGTACTAAAAGGCATATGTCAATGGTTTCATTAGTTTTTCTAGTATTATTTTCAGTGCTGAATGTGTGGGCTCCAGTTATTCAAGCTGCTGTGATGAAAAGTCCAGTGGACGAAATTAATATTTCCCGTACTGATGGCACGACATCTGAACCGTATCAAGCCTCAGATGGTATGAAAGTAGAAGTGAAGTGGTCAGCTAAAGAAAAAATAAAAAGTGGAGATCAATTCACAATTGATATGCCAAAAGAGTTTCGAAAAGACCTTATGAATATGAGTTTTCCTTTAAAAGATGCTGAAGGAAAAACAGTTGGTACATGTGAGATGAAAAAGGGTCTATTAACATGTACTATGGGTGATTACGTAGAAGGAAAGAATAACATTAAAGGTTCTTTATTCGTAGAATTCTACTTTGGTCTAGAAGCATATGATGGTGTTAAAGAAATTCCATTAGAATTTAACGTTGATGGTCAAATCGTCAATAAAGAAGTAAATGTAAGTAATACGACAGAGAGACCGAAGCCACAGCCCAATACAGATAATCTATTGAAATGGGGTTCTTATAATCAAGAAGATCCTTCGATTGCTGATTGGCTTGTATATGTAAATGCAACTGGGACAGAAATGCAAGATCTTAAATTAACAGATACATTAGGACCTGGGCATGAGTTAATTACAGACAGCGTAGTATTAGAAGAGGCTGTATTTGAAGATGGTTATGCACCAACAAATATTAAGCCAGCAGATTTATCTAACATTAAAATAAATGCAACGAAGACTGGATTTACAATTGAGTTTCCAGACAGTTCAAAAGGTTATATTTTAAGATATAAAACAAAGATTACTAATCCTGCTGCAAAGCCTCATAAAAATACTGTGAAATTAGAAGGTAAAAATATTAAAACTGAAGAAAAAGTAGGACAAGTATTCGTAAGTGGTGGAGGGGGAACCGGTTCAGGTGACGATAATCCACCTAGCATTGAAAAAAATATAGTTGATGAGAATGGCAAGTTTGTAGAGAATGAGCAGTTAACACAAATGGATCAAGTTATTCAATACCAAGTTGGTACACATATACCGAACGATCCTCCTAAATACACATCTATGGTAATTAGTGATGATTTAGAAGATGTTTTAGAAGTATTAGAGGCAAAGGTGTATGATCAAAATGGCCAAGATATTACTTCTAAAGGAACGTTAAATATAGATAAACAAAGAAGTGAAGTAACATTTACATTTGGTGAGAGTTTTGACTATAAGTCATATGAAGACCAGATAATTAACCTTAGTATTAAGGCGAAAATTAAAAATAATGCAGACTTATCTTCTTACGTAGATAAGAAGATTCCTAATAAAGCGGAATTACATTTTGATGATAAAACATTAACATCAAAAGAAGTAACTATTACGCCGCCTGAAGCTCCAAAAGATG
Source organism: Bacillus sp. GW823-FHT06A10 (assembly GCF_058795375.1). Taxonomy (NCBI): domain Bacteria; kingdom Bacillati; phylum Bacillota; class Bacilli; order Caryophanales; family Bacillaceae; genus Bacillus; species Bacillus sp. GW823-FHT06A10. Next base: position 314,584 of record NZ_JBXAHT010000001.1, read on the forward strand.
GTACAGTATCGCTTCATAAAATAGATTCTGAGAATCCGAACAAAGGGTTAAAAGGTGCCGAATTTGAAGTTCGAAATAGTGCAAATGAAGTTGTTGTAAAACTGAAAACGGACGAAAAAGGTTTTTCAGTACCTCAAACTTTAGCTCCTGGGACGTATAAAGTTTATGAAACAGTAGCACCAGAAGGATATCAAAAATTAACAAGCCCAGTAGAGGTTACACTTCAAGCTGGAGAAACAAAAACAATTGAAATTAAAAATACTATGCAAAAGGGTCAAATTGAAGTAAAGAAAATTGATTCGGAAAATGGTGAAAAACCATTAGCAAATGCAGAGTTTGATATAGTAAAAGACGGTGTAGTAGTCGAACATATTGTTACAGATAAAGATGGTAAGGCAATCTCTAAACCGTTAGCACCAGGAAAATATATTTTAAAAGAAACAAAAGCACCTGAAGGCTACCAATTAAAAGAAACAGAGTTCGAAGTAAATGTAACAGGGGACGGCATATTCCCAATACAAGTGGAAAATGCAATGGTAGACAAAGGTAATATAGAAATTACAAAAGTGGACAAAGAAAACGGGGCAGTATTAGCCGGTGTCGAATTTGAAGTCCAAGATGAGAAAGATGACGTAGTAAGAAAAGTAGTAACAGATAAAGATGGAAAAGCAAACGTTTCAGATCTATCAGTAGGAAAGTACAAATTAGTAGAGACGAAAAGCTTACCAGGTTACAAAAATCTAGCAGAACCAGTACTATTTGAAATTACAAAAGGTATGACAAAAGCTTTAGTAATAAAAGTAGAAAATGAGCAGTTAGACAAAGGCTCAGTAGAAATTACAAAAATAGATAAAGATAGTCAAAAAGTATTAGAAGGCGTAGTCTTCGAAGTGCAAGATGAGCAAGGAAAAGTAGTAACAGAAGTAAAAACAGATAAAGATGGTAAAGCAAAAATCTCAGATTTATCAGTAGGAAAGTACAAATTAGTAGAGACGAAAAGTTTACCTGGCTACAAAAAGCTAACAGAACCAGTATCATTCGAAATTACAAAAGGTATGACAACAGTCCTATCATTGAAAGTAGAAAATGAACAGTTAGATAAAGGTTCAGTAGAAATTACAAAAGTAGATAAAGACAACAAAAAAGCATTAAAAGGCGTAGTCTTTGAAGTGCAAGATGAAGCTGGAACAGTAGTAAAGGAAGTAAAAACAGATAAAGATGGAAAAGCAAAAATCTCAGATCTATCAGTAGGAAAGTACAAATTAGTAGAGAAAGAAAGTTTACCAGGCTATAAGAAACTAACAGATCCAGTATTATTTGAAATTAAAAAAGGCATGACTGAAGTTCTATCATTAAAAATAGAAAATGAAATGGTAGATACGGGAAATGTAGAGATAACAAAGATAGATAAAGATAATAAAGCACCGTTAGCGGGAGTAACATTCATCGTCCAAGATGAAAAGGGGAATGAAGTTACAAAAGTAACGACAGATAAAGATGGAAAAGCAAATGTTTCAGATTTACCTGTAGGAAAGTATGAATTAGTAGAGGTAGAAAGTTTACCTGGTTATAAAAAGCTAGAAAAACCAGTATCATTTGAAATCAAAAAAGGCATGACCGAGGTTCTATCATTAAAAGTAGAAAATGAAATGGTGGATACAGGGAATGTAGAGATAACAAAAATAGATAAAGATAGTAAAGCTCCATTAGAAAATGTTGTATTTGAAGTACGTGATTCAAAAGGAAAAGTAGTTGCGAAAGTAAAGACGGATAAAGAAGGAAAAGCAAACGTTTCAGATTTACCTATTGGGAAGTATGAGTTGGTGGAAGTAGAAACATCGGCAGGATACAAACCACTAGAAAAGCCAGTTTCATTCGAAATTGAAAAGGGTAGAGTAACAGCGCTAAAGCTAACAGTAGAAAATGAATTAGTGGATACAGGAAATGTAGAAATTACAAAAGTAGATAAAGAAAATAAAGATGCTTTAGCTGATGCAGTATTTGAGATTCAAGATGCAGCAGGACAAGTAGTCGCTAAAATAACGACAGATAAAAAAGGACAAGCACAAGTTACTAATTTATCAGTCGGCACATACAAGTTAGTAGAAGTAAAGGCACCAAAAGGGTATAAACAATTGGTAGATCCGATTGCTTTCCAAATTGAAAAAGGCATGACAAAATCTCTTGCTTTAACAGTAGAAAACGAAATGTTAGACAAGGGAAATGTGGAAGTAACAAAAGTAGATAAAGATAGTCAAAAAGTATTAGAAGGCGTAGTCTTCGAAGTTCAAGACGACAAAGGAAAAGTAGTAACAGAAGTAACGACAGATAAAGATGGAAAAGCAAACGTTTCAGATCTATCAATAGGAAAATACAAATTAGTAGAGACGAAGAGCTTACCAGGTTACAAGAAGTTAACGGAACCAGTATCATTCGAAATTAAAAAAGGTATGACGAAAGTTTTATCATTGAAAGTAGAGAACGAGCTGTTAGATAAAGGTTCAGTAGCGATTACAAAAGTAGACAAAGAAAGTGGCGCAGTATTAGCGGGCGTAACATTCGAAGTGCAAGATGAAAAAGATAAAGTAGTAACAAAAGTAACGACAGATAAAGAAGGAAAAGCAAACGTTTCCGATTTATCAGTAGGGAAATATAAGCTAGTAGAGGTAGAAAGCTTACCAGGATATAAAAAACTAGCGAAGCCAGTATCATTCGAAATCAAAAAGGGTATGACAGAAGTTTTATCACTAAAAGTAGAGAACGAATTAGTAGATAAAGGCTCAGTAGAAATTACAAAAGTGGACAAAGACAGCCAGAAGGCATTAGAAGGCGTAACATTCGAAGTGCAAGATGAAAAAGGCAAAGTAGTAACGAAAGTAAAAACAGATAAAGAAGGAAAAGCGAAAATTTCAGATCTATCTGTAGGAAATTACAAACTAGTAGAAGTAGAAAGCTTACCAGGCTACAAAAAGCTAACAGAGCCAGTATCATTCGAAATTAAAAAGGGTATGACAGAAGTCTTATCATTAAAAGTAGCGAATGAACAGTTAGACAAAGGTTCAGTAGAAATCACAAAAGTAGATAAAGATAGTCAAAAAGTATTAGAAGGCGTAGTCTTCGAAGTACAAGATGAGCAAGGCAAAGTAGTAACGGAAGTAAAAACAGATAAAAATGGTAAAGCAAAAATCTCAGACTTATCTGTAGGAAAGTACAAATTAGTAGAGAAAGAAAGCTTACCAGGTTACAAACAATTAACAGAACCAGTATCGTTTGAAATCAAAAAAGGAATGACAGAAGTTCTATCATTAAAAATAGAAAATGAAATGGTAGATACGGGAAATGTAGAAATTACAAAAATAGATAAAGATAATAAGGCACCGTTAGCAGGTGTAGTCTTTGAAGTTCAAGACGACAAAGGCAAGGTGGTAACGAAAGTAACGACAGATAAAGCTGGAAAAGCAACAGTTTCAGCTTTATCTGTAGGAAAGTACAAGTTAGTAGAAGTAGAGAGTTTACCAGGCTACAAAAAATTAGAAAAGCCTGTACCATTTGAAATTAAAAAAGGTATGACAAAATCTTTAACGTTCACTGTAGAAAATGAAATGGTAGATACGGGGAATGTAGAAATCACAAAAATAGATAAAGACAGTAAAGCACCATTAGAAAATGTTGTATTTGAAGTACGTGATTCAAAAGGAAAAGTAGTTGCAAAAGTAACAACGGATAAAGAAGGAAAAGCAAACGTTTCAGATTTATCTATTGGAAAGTATGAGTTAGTAGAAGTAGAAACACCGGCAGGATACAAACCACTAGAAAAGCCAGTTTCATTTGAAATTGAAAAAGGTAGAGTTACAGCATTACAATTGACTGTAGAAAATGAATTAGTGGATGTAGGAAATGTAGAAATTACAAAAGTAGACAAAGAAACGAAAGATGCTTTAGCTGATGCTGTATTTGAGATTCAAGATGAAGCAGGACAAGTAGTTGCTAAAATAACGACAGATAAAAAAGGACAAGTACAAGTTACTAATTTATCAGTTGGAACATACAAGTTAGTAGAAGTAAAAGCACCAAAAGGATATAAGCAATTGGTAGATCCGATTACTTTCCAAATTGAAAAAGGCATGACAAAATCTCTTGCTTTAACAGTAGAAAATGAAATGTTAGACAAGGGAAATGTAGAAGTAACAAAAGTAGATAAAGATAGCCAAAAAGTATTAGAAGGCGTAGTCTTCGAAGTACAAGATGAGCAAGGCAAAGTAGTAACAGAAGTAACGACAGATAAAGAAGGAAAAGCAAAAGTTTCAGATCTATCAGTAGGAAAATACAAATTAGTAGAGACGAAGAGCTTACCAGGTTACAAGAAGTTAACGGAACCAGTATCATTCGAAATTAAAAAAGGTATGACAAAAGTCTTATCATTGAAAGTAGAGAATGAAAAGTTAGACAAAGGTTCAGTGGAGATTACAAAAATGGCCGCTGAAAGCAAGGAAGTCTTATCAGGAGCTGTGTTTGAAGTTCATGATGACAAGGGAAAAGTAGTAGTGAAAGTAACAACAGATAAAGATGGAAAGGCAAAAATCGCAGATCTATCTGTAGGTAACTACACACTAGTAGAAGTAGAAGCACCAAAAGGATATGAAAAATTAACTAATCCAATTCCATTTGAAATTACAAATGGAATGATAAATGCAGTTCAATTAGAAGTATTAAACAAATTGAATCATTTAGCACCACCAGGTCCAGAAACACCAGATCCAGAAAAACCTGGAACACCAGATCCAGAAAAGCCTGGAACACCAAATCCAGAAAAGCCTGGAACACCAAATCCAGAAAAGCCTGGAACACCAGATCCAGAAAAGCCTGGAACACCAAATCCAGAAAAACCTGGGACACCAGATCCAGAAAAACCTGGAATACCGAATCCAGAAAATCCTGAAAAAGAATTACCGAAGACAGGGCAGAAAATGCCTGTGGAACCATATATGGGAGCACTTCTTGTAATGATGAGTTTTGGGTTACTCGTATTAGGTAGAAAACAGCGGAGATAATAAAGGTGAAAAGGTATCCTCAAAGTATTTGAGGATACCTTTTTTATTTGACATAAAAAAGGCATTTAGCAAAAGAACTCGATACAAATAAAAACAAAAAGGAATACAAAGTTTGCCCTATTTTCTTAATGTGGCTATATCAAAAAAGTTAGCTATATATATTTAATGTGAAAGTAAAAGATTAAAGGCCTTCTTAATGTTTGGATGAAAAAAGAGTTATCTTTGTAATTAATTTGAGTACTTTAGGAAAGAAGTCTATTTCCTAAAGTACTCAAAGGATGATAGTCCAATAGCAGGTGGGAGATGAAAAGCGTTTTAGCACTGTAGTAGCACCTTAAAATGTAGATAGGGGAAAATAATGTAAAAAAACTATTGTATATTTAAAAACCTTATGTTACATTTATGTTACAGAAAAGTTACAAACTGTAACTTACATTACGGTTTGTTTTCTTTTGTTTTTCGGTATGTTACGAAATGAGATTCGTAGCAAAACAACCGAGAATATGTAAAGTAAAAAAAATAGCAACCTAAAAATAGTTTTTCTATGTGTATAAGAGTGTGTGTAGTAAAGGGCCTGGTGAGAGCTTTACGCACATTATTAAAATTCCTTTCTGTCTTTAAAAGAAGAAAACCAACTACCAACTATTTAGGAGTTTTAAGTAATGATAGTAAATGAAATGTACTTCCTTTCCCACACACAGTACATCTTTACTTTCAGTCTAATTACTACACAGACTTTTATACATATGCTGTTATTGTTTTAGGGATATATAGGAGGAGAAAAAATGAAAAAGTTATTAATGGTAATTGGACTTACATTTTTAATGTTAGCTGGATGTAGTAATGGGAATTTTGACAAAGCAATGGATGAAGGAAAGACCGCGTTAACGAATAAAGAATATAAAAATGCCTTATCATCATTTGAAAAAGCGTTAGATGAGAAAAAAGACGATTCAGATGCAAAAGTTCTAGTAGAACAAACGAAAGCAATGATTGAAGCTGTAAAGTTAAAAGAAGAAACAAAGATAGAAGAATCAATCAAGTCATTTGAAAAAGTAGAGAACATGAAGAATGGAAATACTACGCTTATAAAACAAGCAAAGGAAGAACGAACAGCATTACTAGCCATCTTAGAACAAAAAAAGAAGTATAGCGAGCAACTGACGAAAAGTGAAGAGTTAATAAGTAAGAAAAATTATGCAGAAGCAAAAGAGATATTAAATAAGCTAGTTGCAGAAACAAAAGATAACAAGAAACTTGAAGAATATAATAAAAAAGCGGTAGGATTAGTTACTAAAATTAATGAAGAAGAAAAAAATGCAAAAAGTGAAGCACCAGCGAAGGCACAAAAAACCACTGCAGTAACGACTCAAAAGGTAGCAACAGAAAAGAATCAAAAAGCAGAGACAGAAAAAAATCAAAAGGTAGCGACTGAAAAGAATCAAAAAGCAGAGACAGAAAAAAATCAAAAGGTAGCGACTGAAAAGAACCAAAAAACTGAGACAGAAAAGAATCAGAAGGTAGAGGCAGAAAAAAATCAAAATGCATTTACTTTTGAGAAAGCTAAAGAATATATTAAAAATGAATATAAAGAAGACTATAATTACACGCTAGAGAATACGCAAGTAGAGAATGGAAAGAAATATTATCAAATTAGAGTGCGTACGACATATAAAATAGAAGGCGCAGCTGGACCAGGATTTACTGGAGTATTCAAAGTATTCGAAGATGGTACAATTATTGAACTGCACTAAATTGATGGAAAAGGTATCCTCAAAGTATTTGAGGATACCTTTTTTAGCATAAAAAAAGCATCTAGCAAAAGTACTAGATGCAAATAAAAACACAAGGGAAGACAAAATTCTTCCCTTTTCCCGTATGTAATTATATCAAAAATTTTATAAAAAACTAGCTATATTTAAAATATAATTTTTAAAAAAGTTATATACATAAAATTGTAATACTCGCAGTTTTATCTTTCTGAAAAATCCATTTCTTTAATTTTGAATATTAAGACTAATGTTGATAAATCTTCAGATAATTAGAAAAAATATCCAAAAGGATATATAATATTGCTTAAGAGATAGTGTTAATGGATTACATATATTTCATTTGGTGTATTAATTGAATATCATAATTTTTTAATTTTATTAAGCAAGAATCTCGGTTACTTATTGCATTTCTAACATAGGGTGAGATAGAAAAATACAATAGTGTGGAGGTTTTTATAATGACGTTTGTTCTTAGTAAAATGAGTGGATTTAGCATAGAAGAAAAGGTACATGAATTTGAATCTAAAGGATTCCTTGAAATCTCAAATGAAATCTTTTTACAAGAGGAAGAGAATCATCGTTTATTAACACAAGCACAGTTAGATTATTATAATTTGGAAGATGATGCGTACGGTGAATGCCGTGCTAGATCTTATTCAAGGTATATAAAGTATGTTGATTCACCAGATTATATTTTAGATAATAGTAATGATTACTTCCAATCTAAAGAATATAACTATGATGATGGCGGGAAAGTTAGACAGTTCACTAGCATAAATGATAGCTTTTTATGTAATCCTTTAATTCAAAATATCGTGCGTTTCGATACTGAATTTGCATTTAAAACAGATATAATAGATACAAGTAAAGACTTAATTATAGGTTTACATCAAGTAAGATATAAAGCTACTAAAGAAAGACCATCTTTTAGTTCACCTATTTGGTTACATAAAGATGATGAACCAGTAGTGTTTTTACACCTTATGAATTTAAGTAATACAGCTATTGGTGGAGATAATTTAATAGCTAATTCTCCTCGGGAAATTAATCAGTTTATAAGTTTGAAGGAGCCGTTAGAAACTTTAGTATTTGGACAAAAGGTCTTCCATGCCGTAACGCCACTTGGAACAGAATGTAGTACGGAGGCTTTTCGTGATATTTTATTAGTAACATTTTCTTATAAGGAGACAAAATGAGAGAGAATAAAATAATTATGATTTCTGGAGCCAATAGTGGTATAGGTCATGCTTGTATAAAATACTTTTTAGAAAAATCATTTCATGTAATAGCTCTTGATATTAATAATAATAACTTAATAGATTATATGAAAACAGATATGCCTTTGAAAGTAGTGCAAATTGATTTAAGTAATAGCGAAGCGATTCATAATCTTTTTACTCAATTAGATTTAGAAAAGCTTTCTCCTGATATATTAATAAATGCAGCTGGTATTCGAGAGATAACACCTGTTTTACATTTATCCGATGATATGTTTAAAAAAGTAATTGATGTAAATTTAGTAGCCCCATTTATCCTTTCTAGGGAAGTAGCTAAGCGATGGTGTGAATCGAAAATAAAAGGTTGTATTGTGAATATAGCATCGGTTTCTGGATTAATGGCTGAACCAGAGCGAGCTGCTTATGTGGCATCAAAGCATGCCTTAATCGGATTGACTAAACAGATGGCTATGGAATTTGGGAAGCAAAATATAAGAGTAAATAGTATTTCTCCCGGTGTTATTAGAACTGAACTTACAGAAGAATACTTTAGTAATAAAGCCTTGATGTCTATGATAAAAAGTAATCAATCTTTAGATACTTGGGGGTTGCCGCAGGATATTGTTTCATGTATTGATTACTTGATTTCTGATCAGGCCCGCTTTATTACTGGTTCTAATTTTGTAATTGATGGTGGTTGGACTGCAGGGAAAAATTTGTAATTGAGTGTTTTTGAGGAAAAGCACCTGTCCTTTTTTAGGCTGGTGTTTTTCTCACTATAAACCGAGTTTTTATTGGAGGGGAATTAATTTGCTTCAAAAAAGTTTTAAGCAAGAGAAAACGGTACCGGCCTTAAAGATGATAGCATCAATGGTTATCTTTGGATCAGTTGGATTTTTTTCTGTTCAAACAAACTTACCTTCGTTTGAATTAGTGTTTGTAAGGTGTATTTTTGCGACAATATTTTTAAGTGTATGCTGGCTGCTTACAGGGCAATATAAACAAGATAAATGGGAACGAAAAGAAGTTATTCAAGTTTTAATATGTGGCTTTTTCTTAGTATTTAATTGGGTTTTCTTATTTAAAGCCTTTGAAAATATGTCAGTTACAATTGCTATCTCAGTTTATCATCTTGCACCAGTAATTGTACTGTTAATTGGAAGTATCGTCTTTAAAGAAAAATTAACATTAATATCTATCATTTCAATAGTTGTGTGTTTTGTGGGAGCTTTATTAATTGCTGGTATCGATGGAAGCTTCTCTTTCGGTTCATTAATGTCTTCAGGTATGATATGGGGATTTCTTGCAGCTCTCTTTTATGCATTTACAACTTTATTTGGTAAAGGGATTAACAAAATGAGTGCGTATGCAATGACATTTTTACAAACATTCTTGGGGATATTTCTTTTAATACCATTTATAGATTTAGATGCTTTTAGTGGCCTCACTCAAAGTAATTGGACATATATTATAGCTACTGGTTTTATTCACACAGGGATAGTGTATTATCTGTTTTTTGATAGTTTACGCCATTTATCTACAAAAACAATCTCAATATTAGTTTTTTTAGATCCGGCAGTGGCAATATTATTAGATACTGTACTTACTGGATTCCGTCCAACTTTAATGCAAATAACAGGAATTCTTTTTATTTTTATTGGCATGACTTTAACATTAAAAAAATCTAAAGATAAAAAACTGAGCCAAAAAGAAAAGCGAATTGAAAGCGATGCTAGTATATCTCAACAATAATGAAATATATTGTGTATAAAACGATAAACCTTGCATGAATAATGCAGGGTTTATTTGGTTCAATATAATTCATATTTATAATATGTAATTTTAAAAACTGAGGTATGTTTTTTAACATGCTTTTGATTCAACTATTTTTATTTGACTATAAATTTACAAAATTGTATATAAAACCTTATTTTTTGATAATATATAAGTAATAAATTCCTAGAATTGGAGTGATGAGATGCAGCCGTTAGAAAGGGAGATTCATTCTAATATGCTGAAAGTGTGGAGGATTCACGCTTTAATTGGGGCGGCAGTTATACTAACAGTCGTAATTGCGTATTTCTTTTTTATGATTAACTTTAACTGGTGGGGCTGGTTGTTTGGACTATTAGTAACAGGAGCTATTATATTTATTCCACTTGATTATTTTGTGTTTCCAAATTTACGTCAGCGCTATTATAGTTACAGATTAAATGAAGAAGAGATTGAGATTCAAAAGGGAATGTTCGTTGTAAAACGCGTACTTATTCCGATGATCCGTGTGCAGCACGTAACGATTGAGCAAGGGCCGATTATGAGAAAGTATAATTTAGCAGAATTACACATTTCAACAGCCGCAACTTCTCATAGTATCCCAGGTTTAACGAAAGAAGAAGCAGAACAGCTGAAAAGACAAATTGGAGAACTTGCGAAAGTGAGTGATGAGGATGTATAAGAGGCAACATCCGATCACGATATTGTTAGGTATTAGGGTTGCGAGTTTGTTGCCTTTTATTTTGCTTGTTCTATTTCGCTCAGATGGTGAAGTGGAACCTTGGTATTTATTTCATCTTGTTCTCTTGGCCTTATTATTTATTATGGCTATTTTCTCAGCTATAAAATGGTATTTCAAGGTGTATTGGGTTGAAAATAATATTTTACATATAAAGCATGGTGTGTTTGTTAAGAAAGAAAGCTACTTAAATAAAGAACGTGTGCAAAATGTTAGTACATCTTCTAACATCATTTATCAAATACTTGGACTTACAAAATTAAATATAGAAGTTGCAGGCGGCGGTAGTGAGCCAGAAGTGATGTTAGCTGGTATTAAAGAAGATGAAGCGAAGGGACTAATTGCTTTATTACATAAAGAAAGAAGCGTTGTGGCTGAAGAGGTGCCTGCGGGAGAAGGTAGTAAGACAGTTTATCAGTTAACAGCGAAAGAAATTTTATTCGCATCTATTACATCTGGTAGATTTGGATTAGTGTTTTCTATGTTAGTAATCCTTTACACAGAGTTTAATCAATTTCTACCAGAATGGCTCATCAATAAAGTGGAAGTGTATGTGATGGATAACGGTGTATATGAATTAATCGTTATGGCCGCAATTTTAATGGCAATTTCTTGGATTATTTCAACAGCGGGCTATGCGTTAAAATATGCAAACTTTAAAATTGAGCGAAACGGAAATGAAATTCGAATCGTACAAGGGTTATTTGATAAGAAAGAGTTTGTGTTAAAATTACACCGCATTCAAGCAATTACTGTGAAAGAAGGAATACTTCGCCAGCCTATCGGGTATTGTTCTGTCGAAGTAGAAGTCATTCAAAGTATAGAATCCGCTGGGAATGAAGTGATGCTACATCCTTTTATGAAGAAAAAAAATGTGCAGCAGTTACTCGCATATTTACAGTTGCCGTATGAAATGGAGGAGGAAATCGTTCATTTACCGAAAGCGGCATTGCGCCGTTACATCATCATGGGCTGGATTACAAGTACTGTGCTCGCTGTGCCAATTGCCGGTGCAAGTATATATTTTAAACAGTATATTGCATTGTTCACTCTTATCCCGCTATGTATCGCATTTACAATACTCGCATACGCTCGTTATACTAGCGGCGGTTATATGATGAAAGAAAACCAATTAACAATGGTATACAGAGGTCTTGCGAAATATACAGGAATCATGCGTAGAAGACATGTTCAAGCAGTGGGGTACAATCAATCGTATTTTCAAAAGAAAGACGAGTTATGTACAGCTGTCGTATCGGTAGCGGGGCATCGTTATAAAGTGAAGCACATGCGAAAAGAGGACACACTTCGTATATATAATTGGTACAAAGAAAAAGGAAACACCGGTGTGTAATGGTGTTTCCTTTTTGTTATTAAATGTATATCTTTAGTCGAATCGTTGATATATTTCAAGATGTGATAGATATATTCGAAAAATCGTTAATATAATTTCACGTACTGCTAGTGTTGTATTACTTTTTAATTAAACTAACACATCAAAAGTAGTCACAAAAGAAGGACGAGAGAAAATACTCTTTTGCTGTTCCGCATGTGGATGCGCTGGAGCTTGTCCTTCTGCTTGCGTGGGACGTTTTTTATGAGCATTTTCGAATGAACGTGATTCTGTCCAGTCTTTAAAGTTTTGCTCTGTTTCCCACATCGTTAAGATGACATATGTATCGTTACTTAATGGGCGTAGAACACGGATCGCTTGGAATCCTGGTTCGTTTTCAATAAGGCCTGCGCGGTTTTTAAAGCGGTTTTCAAATACTGGGCGACCTTCGTCTGTGACAGAAATGTTGTTACAAACGATATAGCCAGATTGTCCTTTAAATTCACCGACAGCATCTAGTACGTCATACTGAAGTGAGCCTTCTACAGATTCTTCTGTATTTTCTTTATAAAACATATTTTTCTCATCATTTTTTGCAGTGAAATGTGATTGTTCTAGAGGTGTTTCGTATGAAATAATAGCCTTCACTTTAATGCCCCCTTAATAGTTTGTTTCTATTATATCAACTCTCTTAAAAAACTTCGAAGATTATATACATAAAGATACTTCTTTTTCAAATAATAAATGTACCATCATTTGGAAAGAAGGACGATGTATGAAGAAAGTAAAGTGGACTTTATTAGGCGGCGTCGCAACGTTTGTAGTAGCAATTGTACTCTATAAACTTATCGTGTTAGCTGGTGGCTATATGATGGATGAAAAGCAGCTCGTTTTCCACTCTTCATCACGTATTGTTGACCAGAAAGGAAAAGAAATTACGAAATTATACGTAGAAAATAGGGAACTCGTACCAGTCGAGCAAATTCCGAAGTATGTGCAGCAAGCGTTTGTTGCGGTGGAAGATTCTCGTTTTTATGAGCATCAAGGAATTGATTATCCGTCTATATTCCGGGCTCTTTATAAAGATACGTTAGCTGGAGAAAAGGTAGAGGGCGGTAGTACCATTACGCAGCAACTCGCTAAAAATGTCTTTTTAACTCGTGAAAAAACATTTACGCGCAAATTGAAGGAAGTCGCAATCTCTCTTCAATTAGAGCAAAAATATACGAAGCAACAAATTCTTGAAATGTATATGAATCATATTTATTTTGGTCATGGGGCTTACGGTATTCAAGCGGCAGCAAAGTTGTATTTTAATAAAAATGTTGAGGATTTAACGGTAGAGGAAGGGGCAATGCTTGCAGGCCTTCCGAAGTCACCAAACGGATATTCACCGTACTACTCTGCAGAGAAGAGTAAGGAACGCCGCGATCTCGTGTTGTCACTTATGCATAAACAAGGCTATTTGACTGCCGAAGAAAGCGTTCGCTATCAAGGAAAGACAATTGCTCTTTATAAAAACTTAGATGAGAATGAACTCGCATATATGCCGTATATTGATATGGTCATAGATGAAGCCGCTCGTTTATACGGGTTGTCTCATCAAGAAGTACTTCGCGGAGGATATACGTTTGTCGTACCTATGGATGAAAAGATTCAAAAGGTAGCATATAACCAGTTTCAAGATGCAAGGAATTTTCCTGGGAAAGAAGAAGGGGCGCAAGGTGCTTTCTTATTAATGGATAATCGTACGGGAGGGATTAAAGCGGCGATTGGGGGAAGAAAGTACGTCCCGAGAGGATTTAATCGTGTTTTTGCCAAAAGGCAGCCCGGATCTGTTTTAAAACCACTTATCGTTTATGCACCAGCACTAGAAACGAAAAAGTATAATCCGTATTCTTTATTAACAAATGAAAGAAATTCTTTTGAAGGGTATGAACCTCGAAATTATAATCATGAGTATTCAAAAGAAATGACGATGTATGATGCGATTTTAGAGTCGGCAAACGTACCAGCAGTTTCTTTATTAAATGAGTTAGGGGTAGAAGAAGGAAAGCAGTATTTAGAAAAAGGAAATGTCCATATTGCAGATGCTGGTTTAAGTACAGCGCTTGGCGGATTGAAAAATGGCGTTTCAACATTTGATCTTGTAAAAATGTATCGTTCATTTTTAGCAAATGGAAATATTATCGAGCCACACGTTATTGATAAAGTATTAAATAGACACGGTGCAGTCATTGGGGAATCTCCAAAAGTAGAGACGAAAATCTTCTCGAAGCAGACAGCATGGTATATGACGAAAATGTTAGAAGGAGTTGTGAAGGAAGGAACAGCGAGAGTTGGTGTATATAACGGTGCGTTAGCTGGGAAAACAGGTACAACTTCATTGCCAAATGACGATAAGGGAGCAAGAGATATGTGGTTCGTCGGCTATACACCGAACTTAGTAGGCGCTGTTTGGATTGGTTATGACCGCACGGATAAGGAGCATCAGTTGCAAGGAGAAAGTGCATCTGCGACAAAATTATTTAAGAAAATTTTAACGAAGGCTAATGTAGAGCATAAAGAGAAGTTTATGAAGCCTGAAGGTGTGGAAACAATCGGTGCTCCGATTCGGCTGCGAAGAATTGAAGATGTAAAAATGAAACTATCATTTAGCCCTTTCGGTTTATTTAAAGCAAAATTAAGCTGGACGCCACTTCCAGATAACAGAATTATGTACCGAATCTATAGAGTGGAGAATGGAATTCATACGCATGTTAGCACTGTAAATGGTGCTGGGGAATATGAGGAAAAGTTCGTTAACATATTTTCAAAACCGAGCTTTTACGTTGTACCATATAATACACAAACGAATCGTGAAGGAGAAAAGTCGAAAGTAGCTAAACCATAGTTTTTCTCTGTGCTATAATAAGAATGTTGTGAAAATAGTAAACGTTTTTAAGAGTGTTTGTGTCAATTTAATGAACAACGTACATAATATTATGCATTTTGTTTTTACAAGCTGTATAGTAAAAAAAGATAAATATCGAACGTATTCGAAGCATTGGTAAGGAAGGGAGCAAGGGTCTTGGTAAGAACTATAAATGAGACATTTTTAAAAGCATGTAGGGGGGAACGTACCGATTATGTACCAGCATGGTATATGCGTCAAGCAGGTCGTTCACAGCCGGAATATAGAAAGATTAAAGAAAAGTATTCTTTATTTGAAATTACACACAATCCAGAGTTATGTGCTTACGTTACAAAATTGCCAGTTGATCAATATAACGTAGACGCAGCAATTCTTTATAAAGATATTATGTCACCACTACCTGCAATTGGTGTGGATGTAGAAATTAAATCAGGTATTGGCCCAGTTATTGATAATCCAATCCGTTCTTTACAAGACGTAGAAAAACTAGGGGAAATCAATCCAGAAGATGACGTACCGTACATACTAGATACAATTCGTTTATTAACGACAGAAATGTTAGACGTACCGTTAATCGGTTTTTCAGGAGCTCCATTTACATTAGCGAGCTATATGATTGAAGGCGGTCCATCTCGTAACTACCATAATACGAAAGCGTTCATGTATGCAGAGCCAAAAGCTTGGTTCGCTTTAATGGATAAACTAGCAGATATGGTTATTACATATTTAAAGGCGCAAATTAATGCAGGAGCAAAAGCAGTTCAAATTTTCGATTCTTGGGTTGGAACAGTAAATGTAGCAGATTATCGCGTATTTATTAAACCAGCAATGGAGCGTATTTTTGCAGAAGTTCGTAAGATGGGTGTACCGATGATTATGCACGGCGTAGGAGCTGCACACTTAGTGAATGAGTGGCACGACTTACCGCTTGATGTAGTCGGCTTAGACTGGCGCTTACCGATTGAAGAAGCACGTGCACGTGGCGTTCATAAGGCGGTACAAGGTAATATGGACCCTTCATTCTTACTTGCGCCATGGTCTGTTATTGAAGAACATGTAAAAGGTATTTTAGATCAAGGGATGGAACAGCCGGGTTATATCTTTAACTTAGGTCACGGTGTATTCCCAGAAGTAAATCCAGATACATTAAAACGTTTAACTACATTTATTCATGAATACTCTAAAGGGCAGTTAGCGAAGTAAAGGAGAATTGCTGTATGAAAAAGAAAATTGGTTTGCTTGTAATGGCATACGGAACGCCATATAAAGAAGAAGATATTGAACGTTACTATACACATATTCGTAGAGGAAGAAAGCCAAGTCCTGAAATGCTGGAAGATTTAACAGAGCGTTACCGTGCAATTGGTGGTATTTCTCCTTTAGCTACTATTACATTAGAGCAAGCTAAGAAGTTAGAGAAGCGTTTAAATGAAGTACAAGATGAAGTAGAGTACCATATGTATCTTGGCTTAAAACATATTGAACCGTTTATTGAAGATGCGGTGAAAGATATGCATAACGACGGAATACAAGATGCAATCGCACTTGTTCTTGCACCTCACTATTCTACTTTTAGCGTGAAATCATACGTTGGACGAGCACAAGAAGAAGCTGAGAAACTTGGAAACTTAACAATTCACGGTATTGATAGCTGGTATAAAGAGCCGAAATTCATCCAGTACTGGGTCGATGCAGTGAAAGGTATATATAACGGCATGTCAGACGCAGAGCGTGAAAAAGCAGTACTAATCGTATCTGCACACAGCCTACCAGAGAAAATTATTGCAATGGGCGATCCATATCCAGATCAATTAAATGAAACAGCTGATTACATCGCGCGTGGCGCTGAAGTAGCAAACTATGCGGTAGGCTGGCAAAGTGCAGGAAACACACCAGATCCTTGGATTGGTCCAGATGTACAAGATTTAACGAGAGAACTAAATGAAAAGCACGGTTATACTTCATTCGTATATGCACCAGTTGGATTTGTTGCGGAACATTTAGAAGTTTTATATGACAACGACTTTGAGTGTAAAGTTGTAACGGATGAAATTGGCGCGAAATATTATCGTCCAGAAATGCCAAATGCATCGGACGCATTTATTGATTGCTTAACAGATGTTGTATTAAAGAAAAAAGAATCTGTACTGTAAGAAGAAAGGGGGAGCCTGCTTGAGGAAAAAAGTTGTGATCGTCGGCGGAGGCATCACTGGATTAACAACAATGTATAATTTACAAAAAAATATTCATGAAAAAAACTTGCCGATTGATACATTACTTATAGAAGCATCGGGTAAACTTGGCGGAAAAATTCAAACCGTTCGAAAAGATGGATTTACAATTGAACGCGGACCGGATTCTTTCTTAGCACGAAAAGAAAGTGCAGCTAGATTAGTGAAAGAATTAGGTCTTGGCGATGAACTTGTAAATAATCAAGCCGGTCAATCATTTATCCTCGTAAACAATCGGTTACATAAAATGCCGAGCGGATCAATGATGGGAATTCCAACGCAAATTACGCCGTTTCTATTTTCCGGGCTGTTCTCCCCAATTGGTAAATTAAGAGCTGGTTTTGATCTATTAATGCCGAGGTCAAAGCCAGTATCTGACCAATCACTCGGACAATTTTTCAGACATCGCCTCGGAAACGAAGTGGTTGAAAACTTAATAGAACCGTTACTATCAGGTATTTATGCAGGGGATATTGATGAAATGAGCTTAATGTCAACATTCCCGCAAATGTATCAAATTGAGCAGAAACATCGCAGTATTTCACTCGGTATGCGTACGCTCGCTCCGAAAGAAGAGAAAGCTGAACCGAAAAAAGGAATCTTCCAAACAGTGAAAACAGGTTTAGAATCTATCGTAGAATCTCTCGAAGCAAAGATGCATGAAGGTACGATAATAAAGGGAACTCGCATTGAAAAAGTTGCAAAACAGGGTGATGGTTATACGATTACTCTTAGTAACGGAAAAGAAATAGAAGCGGACGCCATCGTAGTGGCAACTTCGCATAAAGTATTGCCGTCCATGTTTGCTCAGTACAAGCAGTTTCGTTTCTTCCGTAATATTCCATCCACATCCGTTGCGAATGTCGCACTTGCTTTCCAAAAGTCCGCAATCCAGCGCGATATTAATGGTACAGGATTTGTCGTATCACGAAATAGCGATTACACCATTACAGCATGTACGTGGACGCATAAAAAATGGCCACATACAACGCCAGAAGGAAAAACACTCCTTCGCTGTTACGTTGGACGTGCTGGTGATGAAGCGGTTGTAGAACAAACTGAAGAAGAACTCGTTCAGCTTGTACTAGAAGATTTAAGAAAGACAATGGATATTACAGAGGATCCAGAGTTTACAATCGTAAGTCGCTGGAAAGAAGCGATGCCCCAATATACAGTAGGTCATAACGAGCGAATGAAAAAGCTCACAACATTTATGGAGAAAGAGTTACCTGGTATATATTTGGCAGGTAGCTCCTATGCTGGTGCTGGACTTCCAGATTGTATTAATCAAGGTGAGTTGGCAGCGAAACGTGTGCTGGCACATATTGAAAAAATAGTAGAATGTGAACGAGAAGCTTTAAATGTATAAAAAACTCCTACTTCACTAATGAAGTAGGAGTTTTTTATTGGAAAATAGGTGTTTGTACTGTCCATATTCCACCTGTTTTTAACGTAAGTAATTTTTTGTTTTAAACTTATAGCTGAGATTAATTTTTTGTAAAATTTGTCGAAATATAGTTCTATATAACGAATCATTTGTTATGATAGAAATGCTGAGAAAATATGAAATAGGGAGAGGAAAATGGCTGTGAAGAAATTGTTAAGCGTCTTTTTATCATTCTTGCTATTGCTTTCATTTACTGGAACTTTAGCGCAAGCAGAAGAAACTGCTTCTATGTCAGTAGAAAAAGCAATTCAAGTATTTAAGCAGCAAGGGAAAACGAAGGGGATTGTGGAAGGATATATTGTTGGATATACGCAAAGTTCTTCTAAATATACGAAGGATCCAGCTAAGTTTGATGATACAAACGTAGCAATTGCAGATTCGCCAAACGAAACGAATCCAGACAAAATCATGCCCGTTCAGTTGCCAAAAGGTGATGTGAGAACGGCAGTGAATGTAAAAGATCACCCTGAAAATATCGGGAAAAAAGTTAGTTTGACTGGGACTCTTGAATTATATTTTAGTAACCCAGGTCTAAAATCAGTAACAGCTTATAAGTTTCAAGGTGAAGGACAAAATCGTGTTAGCGATGTAGTAGCTTCGCCGAACGGCGGAGAAGTTGCTAAAGGAACAGCGGTAACATTAACGACGAATACAGAAGGCGCAACAATCTACTATACGTTAGATGGCTCTAATCCTACTAATAAAAGCGTTCGTTATAATGGACAAATTATAGTGAATGAAAATAGTGTAGTGAAAGCAATCGCAGAAAAAGAAGGACTTACTTCTTCAGCAATTTCGACATTTTCATTTATTATCGTAAATAATGAACAGGTTCGTATTCATGACATTCAAGGAAAATCACATATGTCTCCTTACAACGGGAAGAAAGTAAACAATGTGGAAGGCGTTGTCACAGCGCTTGATAAAAACGGCTTTTATATAGAAGATAATCAGCCAGATAATGATCCAGCTACTTCAGAAGGTATGTACGTATATAAAAAAGATGCGAATGTAGCAGTAGGAGATCTTATTCAAGTTGATGGAGTAGTAGAAGAATATGTAGGAGCAGGATATGCAGAGCGATTTGAAACAGACTTAACGACGACAGAAATTAAGGCGAGTCGCGTTGCTGTAATCGCAAAAGATCAATCTTTGCCGGCACCGATTGTACTTGGAGAAAACGGTGTGAAAATCCCGGACCAGATTATTGATAATGATGCATTTGGTTTATTTGATCCAAATGAAGATGCAATCGACTTCTATGAAAGTATAGAAGGTATGCGTGTTACGATGCCAACACCAAAAATTATTACACCTCAGAAAAACGGGAATTTATATGTAACAGTAAAAAATGGTGGAGATAAAATAGTAACACAATATGGGACACCTCTATTAGATGAAAATCAATTAAACCCAGAGCGTCTTTCTGTAAAAGTACCTCGCGATTATGTAGCAAAAGTAGGAGATACTTTCACTGGAGATATAACAGGGGTAGTAGGATATGATTACGGTTCTTTCCGTATTTCGCCAATAACAGAACTGCCAGCTGTAGTGGATGGTGGATTTAAGCAAGTAGGCGCAAATATTCAGCCACGTCTTGATAAGTTAACGGTTGCTACATATAACATTGAAAACTTCTCAGCGAATAAAAAAGAAACAACAGATGAAAAGGTAAAAGCGTTAGCGTATTCTATTAAATACAACTTAAAAATGCCAGATATTATCGGTGTAGAGGAAATGCAAGATAATAACGGATCAATTAATGACGGTACAACAGATGCGTCATTAAGCGCAAAACGTATCATTGATGCAGTTCTAGAAATTCGTGGACCGAAGTATGAGTATGTAGAAATCGCTCCAAACAATAATCAAGACGGAGGAGCACCAGGAGCGAATATTCGCGTCGGCTTCTTCTATAATCCATCACGCGTGAAATTAGCGACGGTACCAAAGTTACTTGATAAAAATGTTGTTCGTATTGGAGACGAAAATCCATTATTTGAAAGTACACGTAAACCGTTAGCGGCAGAATTTACGTTCCAAGGACAAAACATTGTTGTCGTTGCAAATCACTTAAACTCAAAACTAGGAGATGCAACGCCATTTGGAAAAGTGCAGCCGCTCGTATTAAAAAGTGAAGACAAACGAATTCAGTTAGCACAAGAAGTAAATCATTTCGTGCAAGGAATTCAGAAAAAGAATACGAATGCACCAGTTGTCGTGTTAGGTGATATGAACGATTTCGAGTTCTCTAAACCACTAAAAGCACTAGAGGGAACAATCTTAAAAGATATGTTAAACACAGTGCCGAAAGAGAATCGTTACACTTACATTCACGAAGGAAATGCACAAGTGTTAGATCATATTTTAGTAACAAACAACATCGCACCGCACACAATTGTAGATCCAGTGCACTTAAACTCAAACATAATGAAAGAGCACGGACGTGTAAGCGACCATGACCCAGTACTTGCTCAAATTGATTTGAAGAAAGCTTCTTAAAGAAAGGAACGCTTAGGTGACTAAGCGTTCTTTTTTTTCATTGTTATAGAATAGTATAAAGAGATGATTCCTTTTTTTATAATCTAATGATAAAATTAATTGAATATTTAGTTTTTTTAAGGGGGACAACAATGCAGTTACAAATAAATGGAAAGTTAATGAATCAGCTTGCAATTTTTTTTAGTACGATCGTCATGCTTCAGTTTGTAGCTGATATAACAGGACTTACAAGCAATCTAGATATTACGTATAACTTAATTAATACAGCAGCTTCTTATATAACATTTAGTTTGGCGGTTATTTTCACTTTAATAGGTGCAAGAAGAGAATTAAGTAAATATGCAATTATTTTATTATGTTCAGTGGTAGGTATTAAAGCAATTTATTTTGCGGTGTTCGTTATCTTATGGGGATTGGCAGGTACACCGTAAAGGGGAGGATGATTATATGTAATGATAATAAGAGCGTAATTCTCTATGTTAACTTAGGGAATTACGCTCTTATTCGTTCAATGATTTAGTCTGAAATTACTTGAAACGCCTTTCTACACCGCTCTCTTTTTTGCAACCTTCTTCTATATTTTTTTCTATCACGTTTTACTCCTTGTATATACATGATTAAGCTAACGAGGAGGAAGAAAGTGCATTGCATCGTTAAAATATACGGAGACATGCCATGCAACGGTTGTTTTGGGTCATATAAATGAAAAGGCGCTCCGCCTATTGTAGGGAATATCGTATTTAGCAGGACGTATGGAATGGAGGCAACTGCAAATGGGAAAAGAATCGCCATATAGTCCTTTTGTGACCACGCAGATGCTGCAAGTCCTAAAAGGGCCATTAAACCTGCAAATAAAAAATTAATTCCGATATATACAGCAATGTAAGTGAGGGGAGATTCGTAATATAAGTTTGCAAACATCCCATTATCATTTATAATGCCTGAACCAGCAGTCGGTTCTCCGTCTGGAATGGTTAATTTGCAAAATAATAACGATAAGATGAATGGAAATGTATAAAGAAATCCGCCACAAAAGAATGTAACGATATATTTCGTTACTGAATAAGGGAACAAAGAAATCCCTTTACTTACAAACGGTTTAAAACCATCTGATTTATCCGAATTGTAACTTGTACTAAAGGGGAAACTAGCAATAACGGGCATTAATAATAAATAAACATCCATTTCATTGTCGCGAAATCCAATCCATTTAACAGCTGTTGTTACAAAGGCATCCGTTCCATCCCCAATGTAACGAATTACATAATAATAATGGTAAATAAAAATAAGAGCTAGTCCACTAAACATAATAATTAAAGAAACACGATTACAAAAAGCTTGCTTTATATTTAAACGAAGCGCACGCATCATGACTGAAAAAGCCTCCACTATTTTGATAAACTTGTCTATTTTCTATATTACTATTAATTGTAAAGATTTTCTTGTTTTTTTATTTGATTATTTGAAAAAGAGGAATTTTGTTGTTGTGAAGTAAGGTTTAGCTGAAAGGGATTTTTCTAAAATATGGTTGACAATTAAGTATTACATTTGTAATCTTAATTATAGATTACAAATGTAATACTTAGGAGTGAAACATACGATGACAAATCAATTACCTAAAATATCTGAAGCGGAATTAGAAATTATGAAAGTACTTTGGTCGAGTTCTCCGCAAACAGCGAATGAAATTATAGAAGAACTGGAAGATGCAATGGACTGGAAACCGAAAACAATCCGCACATTAATTAATCGATTAGTACAAAAAGAAGCCGTTTCTTATCATCAAGATAAAGGGCGAATGTATGCTTATTATCCGTTAGTATCACAAGATAATTATTTGCAAGTGGAAACGAAATCTTTACTAAAGCGTTTTTGCGGTGCAGCGTTTAAACCGTTACTTGTTAATTTTTTAAAAGAGGAAAAATTGTCTTCAGAAGATATTAATGAACTGAAACGCATTTTAGATGAGAAGACAGAGGAGAATAAGAGGAAGGATCGATAAAAATGATAAACACGCTTATAAATGTATACCTTCCTCATTTTTTTGATTGGCTTATAGAAACGTCACTTATGGCCAGCATATTAGTTGGATTTATTTTATGTATAAAAGTTCTATTTAGAAATAAATTAACACCCCGGTGGCAATATATGTTGTGGATCGTATTAATGATAAGACTCCTTTTACCATGGTCGCCAGATAGCTCTTATAGCATTTACTCATTACTTTCCTATAGTTCTAGTGTATCGGAAGTTATTCCAAAAAATATGCCGGCTACTGAGAATATAGTGAACATAGAAAGCGACCGTAAAGTGGAATTGGAATCAAATCCTAAAATGGTGACAAAAACTAGCGAACCGGAAGTAGAAGTCAGTTCGGAAAAACAGACTACATTTTCTTTATACAAACTTGCTTTGTATGTGTGGCTAGCTGGGGTAATTGTATTAGCAGCCATCACGTTTCTTACAAATAGACGGTTATATTCGTACATAAAGAAACAACCGGATATTACGGATGAACAGGTCATTACAGTGTTTGATCGCTGTAAGCAGTCTATGAAAATGAAGAAGGCAGTTTCATTACGTCTAGCAGGAAAGATTGCGAGCCCAACTGTGTTTAGTTTCTTTCGTCCGAAAGTATTACTATCAAAAAAACATATGAAAGTATTAAATGAGCAACAATTACAATATGTCTTTTACCATGAGTTAGCTCATATTAAGAGAAAAGATGTAGCTGTAAATTGGATTATGTACAGTTTAATCCTATTAAATTGGTTCAATCCGATTCTTTGGTACGCCTATTTTTGTATGCGAGAAGATCAAGAATTGGCATGTGATGCATATGCGCTTACTTTCATAGATAAAGAGGAGCAAATTGCATACGGATATACAATTATTACCCTTCTAGAACATTATTCCTATCAAGTACCAAGCCTAGCAAATTTAAGTAGAAATAAACGAACACTAAAAAGGAGAATCATTATGATTAAAAAATTCCAAAAGAAATCGTATCGTCTTTCTTTACTCGGAGTGATTGCTATAGCAGCTATAGCGGGCGGATTTTTATTAAATGCAAGGATAACTGAGGGAGATGAAAGACAGAAAGAAAAAGTTGTAGAAAAAAAGCAATCTAAAGCGGCATTTGAAAAAGCGATAGAAACAGTATTAGGTACACCGGAGAATGCAAGTAGAGAATGGGGGATGTCAATAACGTCATATAAAAAGAATACAGATTTTTTGTATTTGGCAGAAAAGAATTTTACAAAAGAAGAATTTGAGCAGTATGTTCGATTATTTAAGGAAGCGCAAGAAATTCATAAAAAAGCAATGGTTAAGAAAAATGTGCCTGAGAATTATGATGGAGATACAAAGGAATATAAACCTGAACGCTTGAAGAAAGCTGATCAAGAAAGACTAGCTACTATTGAGAAGACATTAAAACCGCTTGGAGATAAGCTGGAGAAGTCTTTAACATATACTATAGAAGAAGCGAAAGAACATGTACCGTATCAAATTAAGCAGCCGACTTATATACCTGAAGGTTATGAATTAAAGAGAGAATGGGCTGACTCATATTTTGGAAGAGATGTAGAATTAGTTATTAAATCAGAATATACAAAAGGAAAATATGGTTTTACAATTTACCAGTCAAGGATGTATATGGATGGTAATGTTAATGGTGGTAAGGATCCGCTACACTATATGATGCCTGGAGTAGAGAATCTAGAAAGTTATAGTTTAGATGGGAAAGGAATGGTATATAATAAATCTTCTCATGGAGAGGGGAAGTTAAGAGGCCTTAAAATGTTTGTACCAGCACAAGGTAAGAATAGTGAGTATCAAATTGTCATAGTGAATGATATTTTTACAAGAGATACAAAGATATACGAAGAGATAATCGATGATGAGCTAACTAAGAAAGAAATGGAGAAAATATTACTTTCTATGTCAAAATAAAAGGCAGTGTTCTTAAACTTTTAGTTTTAAGAACACTGTCTATTTTATTAAATTTCTAGTGGGATCTAGCCAGCAATTATTATGAATATATTCTAGCTTTCCATACAAGTATACTTTTTGATACACTATGGACAGTATGATATAACTTGACTGAAATCTTTTATACTGGAAATAATAAAAAGAGAACTTGTATAGAATGTAAGCGTGTGGTAATATCAAAGATGTACTGATTGACTATATTATCCAATTGGTCATTTTTGGAGGTGACAATGTGGCGATAGATCGAAAACGTTCTATTATTGAAGCTGCAACAAAGTCTTTTTCAGCGTTCGGTTATAAAGCAACAACGATGGATCAAGTAGCGAAGTTAGCGAATGTAGGAAAAGGAACGATTTATACTTTTTTCAAAAATAAAGAAGAGCTATTTGGTGAAATTATTTCTAATTTAATTACAGAAATGAAGCAAGTTGCAGAAAGTGCAATTCGTTCAGATGTTTCATTTTTTGAAAATGTACATAGAGCATTATATAGCATCTTGGAATTTAGAAAAGAACATCAGCTCATGATTAAATTAATTCAAGAAGAGCGCGATATGGGAACGAAAGAAGTACAAGAAGTTATGCAACAAGTTGATGTGGAAATCGTTTCTGTTATTCAATCGTATTTAAAGATTGCGATTGAAAAAGGTGAAATTAGCAAATGTGATCCAGAAATTACAGCATTTATTATGCTTCGTCTATATGTATCGCTTATTTTTGATTGGGAAAAAAATCATGAACCGCTAGAAAAAGAAAAAATTGCAGAGTTATTTGAACTTTATTTACTAAAAGGATTGTCAAACTAAGATAATCCTTTTAATTTTATAAAAAAATGACCGAATGAACAATGTGGTCATATATTTAAGTTGAGGGGGGGATATAGAAAAATTATAATCATAATGAGAAAAAGTTGCATAGTAATAAATTCGGGGATAAGGCATATGTATGAACAAGTATAGCCTTTTTGTTTGGGTAAAAATGACTATATGAACATTTTGGTCATTTTATAAAAGGGGGAGAAATTATGAAAGGGAATCAGTTACTTCGGAAAGAGTTCACGGAAATTATAAAAAGTAAAAAAATATTAATTCCAATTATTGCGGTCTTATTCGTACCGATTTTATATGCAGGGATGTTTTTGTGGGCCTTTTGGGATCCGTATAAACAGTTAGATGACTTACCAGTTGCAGTAGTCAATTTAGATAAAGGCGCAGTATTTGATGGGAAACCAATTGAGGTCGGAAAAGGGCTCGTTGATAATTTAAAAGATAATAAAAATTTTAAATGGGAGTTCGTAAGTGAAAAAGAAGCAAAGAAAGGAATGGAAGGTAGAAAGTATTACATGTTAGTGCGCATTCCAGATGACTTCTCAAGTAACGCTACAACGTTATTAAAAGACAATCCAAAGCGATTAAACTTAGAATACATTCCAAACGAAAGTTTAAACTTCTTATCTTCACAAATTGGAGGAACAGCCATTGAAAAGATTAAAACTGAAGTATCAAGCACGTTAACGAAAACATATGCAGAGAAAATGTTCGATTCTATTAAAGACGTCTCAAAAGGATTAGCAGATGGAGCGGAAGGGGCAAGTAAACTACACGACGGATCAAGTGAATTGCATGATGGTTCAAGTAAAGTGACGGATGGCCTTCATACACTTCAAGGGAAGTCTGGGGAGATACAGACAGGTGTAGGGAAACTATTTGATGGATCTGGGAAAGTAACAGCAGGTTTAAATACGTTAAATAGCAAAACAGGTGAAATGCAAATAGGTATTGGGAAATTAGTAGATGGGTCAGGAAAAGTAACGAACGGTTTAAATACGTTAAATAGTAAAACAAGTGAGATGCAAGCAGGTATCGGAAAATTAGTAGATGGATCAGGAAAAGTAACAGACGGTTTAAATACGTTAAATAGCAAAACGGGTGAAATGCAAAAAGGAATTGGTGAATTGCATGATGGATCTGAGAAAGTGACCGGTGGTTTGAATAAATTAGTAAGTAAATCCGGTGAATTAAAAACAGGAACAACTGATCTATCAAATGGTATGGAACAACTGGTTGGGGGACAAAACCAATTAGAGGTAGCTTCTGAAAAAATTGAAAAGGGTTTGCAAGATTTAAATAGTAAAGTGAAAAGTTCTGCTGCAGGTTTAGAGGAAATACAGTCGAAAGGCCCTTCTATATTGAATACAGTAAATGAGAAAATAGATGGAGCTGGGGCGAATGTAAATCAGTTAAATGAACTTACACAATCAACAGCAGGAGATGCCAAAAATGCAGCACAAGAGGTAGCGAATTTACAAAAGCAAATTGAAAGTTTACCGAAAGAATATCAAGAGCAGTTACAACCATTCATAACAAGTGCTGTAAAAAGTACAGCGACAGTTCAGCAAAAAGCTGCCGGAGTAGCAGGTGGAACAAATAAATTAAATGAAGAAGTAAAACAATTAAAAAGCGAAATAAATCAAAAAACAGGTGATGGACAAAGCAAACTGCCGAATGCAGCGGAATTACAATCCTTAACTGCTGGTATTGAGCAATTATCCAGTGCACAAAAAGGATTTGTTGGAAAATTTCAAGGGTTTGGTGCGAAGTTAAATACTGCTAAAGAAGGCGCAAATAAATTTAAAAACGAGTCTGGTCAATTAATAGATGCGATAAATCAATTAGCAGATGGCTCTGGTCAAGTAACAACAGGCTTAGACACATTATCTGCAGGAGCAAATCAAATGGCAGGTGGTGTAAATCAATTAGCAGATGGATCAAGCCAAGTAACAGGCGGCCTAGGTCAATTATCTGCAGGAGCAAACCAAATGGCAGGTGGAGTAAATCAATTAGCAGATGGATCAAACCAAGTAACAGGCGGTTTAGGTACATTATCTGTAGGAGCAAATCAAATGGCAGGTGGAGTAAATCAATTAGCAGATGGCTCCGGTCAAGTAACAACAGGCTTAGGTACATTATCAAATGGCTCAACCCAGCTAATTGACGGCGTAAATAAACTAGCAGACGGCTCAGGAAAAGTAACTGATGGACTAGTGAAAGTAAACGATGGTTCAGGTGAACTTGCTGAGAAACTTGGGGAAGGGGCAGAGAAAACTGGGGAAGTAAAAGGGACAGATAAAACGTATGATATGTTTGCAAGTCCTGTAAAAGTGAAGACAGAGAAAATGGCGGAAGTTCCTAACTACGGAACTGGATTTACGCCGTATTTCTTATCACTCGGTTTATTTGTTGGGGCATTATTATTATCTATCGTATACCCATTACGCGATACAGTTGGCGTTCCGAAATCAGGATTTAGTTGGTTTATTAGTAAGTTCGGCGTGTTACTATCAGTCGGTATTATTCAAGCGATAGTAGCAGATGTTATATTACTGTTCGGATTGGGTGTAGAAGTACAAAGCATTCCATACTTCATACTCTTTAGTATCATTACAAGTTTAGCGTTTATCGCATTAATTCAATGTTTAGTAACAGTTTTTGGTGATGCAGGTCGTTTTATCGCCATCATTACATTAATTATGCAGCTTACAACAAGTGCTGGAACATTCCCGTTAGAGTTGATTCCGAAGTTTTTACAACCATTCAATGCTTGGTTACCGATGACATACTCTGTATCAGGATTGAAAGCGGTCGTATCGAGTGGAGACTTTAACTTCATGTGGCAAAACATAGGAATGCTCATGATCTTTATCGTTGTATTATCACTTGGAACAATCGCCTCCTTAACTTTGATGCACAAACGACAATTTAAAAATGTTGCGGAAAATCAATCGGTTGAAGCGTAAAAAAAGCACCTTTTTGGTGCTTTTTTATTTTAATAGAGGGCATTTTTTCCTTAGTTCATCTATAAATCTTTCTAAAAGCTATAGAAACGAAAGAAAAGGAATTACAACAATTTACAGAGAAACATAGGGTAGAGGAGTTGATATGATGAGAGGCAATCTTACTTATTATTTTATCGTAAATCCGCTAATCATCTTTCTTATTTATGCCCTTTCACCTATATTGTTTGATAAAGAAGTATATACAAGTATGAAAGATGCATTTGGAATACTTACGTTCTACTATGTGTTAATGGGTGGATATTACTTTATTGATATTTTAAGTGAAAAGATAAAGAAAAAAAGTGATGGAGGATAAAAAATGACTGAAAGTGAAATGAAATTCCGCGATACGACCATTCGTAACTTTTTCGATAAAGAGGATCGTTTAAAATCGATTCCAGGTCAAAAGAAGAAAAAACTAGTATTGTTGGAGCATTTAATAAGCAAGTTAAATGCTGAAAATCAATATACAGAAAAAGAAATTAATACATTTATAAAACAATATCATGATGATTTTTGTACAATTAGACGTGAATTTATTGTACAGGGGTTTATGGATAGAGAGGATAATATGTACCGTATAAACGGGAGAGAAGTTTGGACGAAGTGGGAGGAGTTAAAATAATGAATCAGCGAGGGGATCCCCGCTGATTATAAGCCTGTGCTAGTCTTGCTGTTTCTTTGTAGTAAGTCTATGAACGCTTCAACATTCGAACTTGTAATGTATCCAAGCGTTATATATTCATCTTCATAGTAAAATATTATTTTTTTGTCAAAGATTCTTCTCTTCGTTTCTACGGATAATATTTTTTCATAATTAAATTCGGCAATGAATGTGTTTTTATATTGGCTAAAAAAGAGAAGTCTTCTATTAGTAGCAAGTAACATGCCACGATATGGGACTTTATGCGTAATCATATAGCCAGTAAGTGAACATTTTAAAGTAGATAAAATCTTTTCTTCTTTATGTAATAGTTGTTTTGCAGCTGTTAATATTGGATTCATTGCATACATTCCTTTTATTTTGATGTATGAATATTGTATCAAGAGTAAAAAGATTCTCAATATGTAATATTGCATATTGGGCGTTTTATAGTTTTAATATTATTTTTAAAAAGAAAAAGTACGAGGTGATTCAATGATACGGTTAGTAAAAGAGACTGATGCAGAAGCAATTATGAATATTAGAAAAGAAATTATATTATCGGAAACTACTACAAAATTTTTCATAGTATCCCCAAAGAAGTTACCGAATGATAGTAATGCAGAAAGAGAAAAGATACGGAAAAGTAATGAGAAAGGTAATCTTTATATCGTGTATGAAGTAGACAGGAAGGTAGTTGGATTTTTAATTTTCAACCGATATGAACTAGAACGGTTACAACACGCAGGCACAATGGGAATGGGGATTAAAGAGGCGTATTGTAATCAAGGCATCGGCACGAAATTAATTGAATTTCTTATTAGTTGGGCGAAAGGGCAGAAAGGTTTAGAGAAAATTTGCTTAGGTGTAGTTTCTGTTAATGATCGGGCAATTAAAGTGTACAAACGTATGGGTTTTGTAGAAGAAGGGAGACAACGAAAGCAAATAAAGTATGAAGATGGATCATATGGAGATGACGTATTGATGGGGTTTTATATTGAATAAAGGATATATGGTATTAAGAAAAGGAATGTACATAACGTAAATCTCTAAAAGTAGTATATTGCCCCTGCATTAACAGACTTTTTCCTATGTATAATATTAATATAGTAAAATCATAACAACCGATATTGCAGTTTCCAATAATATACTATATAATCAATTTAAGAAAACGTTTTCATGCAAAGGGGGAGAATTTCGTGTCGACTATAGAGGACGTGGCGAAATTAGCGGGGTTATCAAGGACAACGGTTTCTAGGGTGATTAATAATCATCCATATGTTTCAGATGAGAAGAAAAAAAGGGTTCAATTAGCAATGAAGCATTTAGGCTTCGTTCCTAATTCTGCGGCGAGAAGGCTTCGTAAACAAAAAACGGAAACAATTGCGGTGCTAGTTCCAAGGATTACAAATCCTTTCTTCAGTAGATTTATTGAAGCAATCGAGATTGCTGCTTCTGAACATAAATATAAACTGATTATTTGTCAAACAAGATATTTACCGGAAAAAGAGATGGAGTATTTACAATTATTATCTACGAAACAAGTAGATGGGATTATTCTATGTTCACTAGAAAATCCGTGGGAAGATGTAGAGCCATACTTACAGCACGGTCCAATCGTGTTGTGTAATGAATATATTGAGGAAGCAAATATTCCAACAGTGAAGTTTGATCATGCGCAAGGAGCATACATAGCTGCGAAGCATGTGTTAGATCAAGGATATCGTAATCTTATTTTTTGCCGTGGTAACGAAACCAAATTAGTTAGCCAGCAGCGAAAAATGGGCTTTTTACGTGCAATAACTGAGAAGAGCCGCCAAGTAGAAGCGATTGACTTTCTTGAAAACGCTTTCTCTTGGGAAGATGGAAAACGAATATTCCATGAAGTATTAAAGGACAAAAAAAATCCTACCGCGATTTTGGCAGGAGGCGATGAGGTAGCAGCTGGAATTATCTCAGAGGCGAAGCACCATAACTGGAGCATTCCAGAGGATCTCGCTGTTATCGGTTTTGATAATCAAATATTATCGCAGATTACAGAACCAGGTATTACGACAATTGAACAGCCAATTGATGAAATGGCCCGAAAAGTTGTCGATCTGATGATGGATAAAATCCATACGAAAAATTATCGAAAAAAAGAATTGTATGAGTTTGAACTGGAGCTCTTGGTGAAAGGTTCAACGATGAAGGATAAGATGTTATTAGCCTAGTAGACTATGTCTGCTAGGTTTTTTTATGTTCACAAACTACTATTCTTCGTGAACGCAATCGTCACATTTGTTATGGTATGCTTCGTGTTGCTCATCAATTTCTTTCCCACAGTGCGCACAAGTTTTCGTCGGTAAATTTCTGAAAAACTCCATTGGTTGATCGATCATGTCAATCCCTCCATTTCCATTTCTTACTATTATTGTATTAGTACAAAAAATAAAAGTCAACAACTGTTTTATAACAAAATTGAAAATTAATGAAAAAGTTTAGGAAATGGATTATAGTTAACAATGTAGGATGTAAGTAAAAAACTTTCTCAAGTACGGAGAAAAACTGCATTCCTACTCGGTTTTAGAAAGGATGGATACATATGAAAATGACTGTTGTCGGCTTTTGGGGCGGCTTTCCAGAAGCGGGAGAAGCAACGTCGGGGTATTTGTTTGAACACGATGGTTTTCGTTTACTTGTAGACTGTGGTAGTGGTGTACTAGCACAGCTTCAAAAATATATAACACCATCTGATATAGATGCAGTTGTACTGTCACACTATCATCACGATCATGTTGCGGACATTGGGGTATTGCAATATGCGAGATTAATTACGAGTGCGACAACAAGGCAACTACCGGAATTACCAATATACGGTCATACGTTTGACGAGAATGGATTCCATTCTTTAACACATGAACCACATACGAAAGGAATCGCGTACAATCCAGAAGAAACACTTCAAGTTGGACCGTTCTCGATTTCGTTCTTAAAAACTGTTCATCCTGTTACATGCTTTGCGATGCGTATTACAGCTGGAGATGATGCTGTAGTATACAGCGCTGATTCAAGTTATATTCCTGAATTCATTCCATTCACA
The DNA here is from genome assembly GCF_058795375.1 of Bacillus sp. GW823-FHT06A10. Lineage (NCBI taxonomy): Bacteria > Bacillati > Bacillota > Bacilli > Caryophanales > Bacillaceae > Bacillus > Bacillus sp. GW823-FHT06A10. The sequence goes on from NZ_JBXAHT010000001.1 coordinate 347,115, forward strand.
AAAGATGCTGATCTTTTCATTTGTGAGTGTAATATGTATGCACATCAAGAGGCTGCAAAAGCAGGGCATATGAATAGTACAGAAGTAGCAAGTATTGCAAAAGATGCGAATGTAAAAGAACTTTTATTAACGCACTTACCGCATACAGGCAACCCATCTGATTTAGTAACAGAAGCAAAACAAATTTTCAGTGGCCATATTACGCTAGCGCATAGTGGCTACGTATGGAACTCATGAGGTGATACGATGTTATTTATTGATAATAAAGGAATTACAGATCCTAGAATAAACTTAGCGATCGAAGAATATTGTGTGAAGAATTTAGATATTAACGAAACATATTTACTGTTCTACATTAATGAGCCTTCGATTATCATTGGTAAAAATCAAAACACAGTAGAAGAAATTAATGCAGATTACGTAAAAGAAAAAGGTATTCATGTCGTTCGTCGTCTATCAGGCGGAGGCGCAGTATATCATGATTTAGGAAACTTAAACTTCAGTTTTATTACGAAAGATGATGGAGACAGTTTCAGCAACTTCAAAAAATTCACAGAGCCTGTAACGAAAGCGCTTAGTAAATTAGGTGTAAAGGCAGAACTAAGTGGTCGTAACGACATTTTAGCTGAAGGTAGAAAAATTTCAGGTAACGCGCAGTTCTCAACGAAAGGTCGTATGTTCAGCCACGGTACGTTACTATTTGACTCTGAAATCGATCACGTCGTATCAGCGTTAAAAGTAAAAATGGATAAGATTCAATCAAAAGGTATTAAATCAATCCGTAGCCGCGTTGCGAACATTACAGAGTTCCTAAACGAAGAAATGACGACAGAAGAGTTTAGACAACTTCTTCTAGAAACAATTTTCGAAGGAGAAACAAAAATCCCAACGTACGAATTAACAGAAAATGATTGGAAAGAGATCCATAAACTTTCTGAAGAACGTTACCAAAATTGGGATTGGAACTATGGAAAATCACCGAAGTTCAACTTACAACATTCACACCGCTTCCCAGTTGGACAAGTTGATGTTCGTCTTGAAGTGAAAAAAGGAACAGTAACAGAATGTAAAATTTACGGCGACTTCTTCGGTTCACTAGATGTTCATGATATTGAAGAGCGTCTAACAGGCGTTCAGTTCGATAAAGATGCATTCACTGCAGCTTTAGAAGGCGTAGATATCGCACGCTACTTCGGTAACATTACAACAGAAGATTTCTTACATTTATTCTTCTAAAAATGAGGGAGGCTGCCATAAAGGCAGCCTCTTTCTTTTTGTAGTTTTGTCGATATAATTCCATTTACCACAAAATGTATACTTACAGGACATCTGCCTCTTATAAAGGAATATATATATGAAAAGGAGGCGGATCGATATGAAAAGGGTCATACACATTGTAATATTGCTCGGATTCGTCATTGGGATTGCAGCGTGTAACAGTGAAACTTCCTCAAGTCGTACCCTTTTATCTATCGGAAAGCCAGCGCGGGATAATGTTATATATTTTACGCATACAGATAACAAACGAAAGATACAGGATATACAGGACAGGTTTCAAAATAAGGAATGGAAAAGAAATGAAACATTCAGCACTGTTAATAAAACGCCAGATGTCGTCTTATCAATAGATGAAAACAATAAAGGGTTACCGACGTTATATGTTACCGTGTATTTTCATGAAAATGGAGCGGACGTTTTGAATTTGTATGGAGAGTATACGAACTTAAATAAAGAGGAACTTGAAAAGCTTAAAGAAAAGATGAGTGCATATTATCCTAAAATGATTTTTGGTCTAGTGTTATAAATTACTTGTAAATAAAATCCCCTTATTTTTCCAAAGTAAACTAAGAGAAGGTGATCTGTCTATATGCAGTTAATAGAATATCACTTGCTACTTTAATTTTCTTTTAATATAATTAATTTAGAATTTTTAAATATTCTAAATTTTATAAAGGTGGGGTTTTTGTGAATCTCGTTCAATCTTTGGCTGAAACGGCAAAAAAGAAAGGGGATAAACCGGCTTATATATTTATGGATCAGTCGGTCTCATATGACCAATTAAACAAAATGGTCACAAGGTTTTCTAGCAATTTAGCAGAAATGGGCATTGGAAAAGGGGACAATGTCGCATTAGTTGTTGGGAACTCACCACATTTTTTGGTCGGTTTATACGGAACAATGAAAGCTGGAGCAACTGTTATTCCAGTTAATCCAATTTATACAGCAGACGAAATGCATTACATTTTACAAAATGGAGATGTAAAAACAATCATCGTACTCGACGTCCTTCTACCTGTTATACAATCTCTTACAACAAGACTTCCTTCATTAGAAAACATCATCATATGCGAAACCTCATCAGATTTTAACCATACAGAAACCGAAAAAATGAAAACGTTTACTAGTTTTGTGGGGGCTGGAGACTTACAATACGAAGGCCCTGAACTAGATGAAGAAGATGTAGCGGTTATCCTATACACTTCAGGTACAACTGGAAAACCAAAAGGCGCTATGTTAACACATAAAAATTTATATAGTAATGCGAATGATGTTGCGTCTTATTTACAATTTACTGCTGACGATCGCGTCGTTGCGGCACTGCCAATGTTCCATGTGTTCTGTTTAACAGTTGCGGTAAATGCACCGATTGTGAACGGGGCAACAATTTTAATGTTACCGAAATTTAGTCCGAAAGAAGTATTCCGTATTTGTCGCACGTACGAACCAACGATTTTTGCTGGCGTACCGACGATGTACAATTATTTATATTTATTTGAAGAAGCAAGCGCAGAAGATGTGAAGACGCTTCGTCTTTGTATTTCCGGTGGTGCATCGATGCCTGTTGCTCTTCTGCAAAACTTTGAAAAACGTTTTAACGTTATTGTTTCAGAAGGATACGGTTTATCAGAGGCATCACCAGTTACTTGTTTCAATCCGCTAGATCGTCCACGTAAACCAGGATCAATTGGTACAAATATTTGGCATGTAGAAAATAAAATTGTGAATGAACTAGGGGAAGAAGTACCTGTCGGCGCAGTCGGTGAATTAATTGTTCGCGGACCTAACGTTATGAAAGGGTACTATAATGCACCAGAAGATACAGCTGCGACGTTGAAAAATGGCTGGCTATATACAGGTGACTTAGCAAAAATGGATGAAGAAGGTTACTTCTATATCGTTGATCGTAAAAAAGATATCGTCTTAGTTGGCGGTTATAACGTATATCCTCGTGAAGTAGAAGAAGTATTATATACGCACGAATCTGTAGCGGAAGTTGTCGTAATCGGTGTTCCTGACGAAAACTTAGGAGAAGCCGTACGAGCTTACGTCGTTTTGAAGAAAATGAACGTAACAGAAGAAGAACTAATGCATTACTGCACGTTACATTTAGCGAAATATAAAGTGCCGAAAAGCATTGAGTTTTTAATAGAATTACCGAAGAATACGACTGGTAAGTTGTTAAGAAGAGCATTGAGAGAGAAAGCGATGCAAGTGTAAAAATGAGGCAACCATCTTTGAAGGTGGTTGCCTCATTTTTTGTGCATTGATTAAGCTGTGGTGCCATATATTTAAAGCTTCATATGACCAACAAGGAGGAGATATACATAGAACAGAAGGGATTACGCTTACGGCGAGTGCAATATCTTATTTGTGAAATTATGGATGAACTCTGAAAATGATAAGAACGGTAATTTTAATCAAAATGGAGTAATGAACCGTGAATCAATGGCTACGGTGTTAATAAATGCATATAAATTAGAATGGAATGAAAATAGTAAGTTACCAAAAGAATTTGCTGATTTGAAAAATCATTGTGCTCGAAGTATGCCAATATTTTAGTTTAGTAAGAAAATTCAAATTCCAAGTTGACACATATGAATTACAGAATTAAAATGAAAAGAAATCGAATACAAATACATTAGAAGCTAATCAGATAAACTGAAGGCGCACAATGTTCACATTTGTGAATATATTGTGTGCCTTTTTCTATTGTATAAACTAAGGGGGCTTAACGATGAAAAAGTGGGGTAAGACAGCGTTTATGAAAAGTACAGGTGTTTTATTATCAGCAGTTGTACTTTTATCAGGGTGTGGTTCGGCAACATCCACTAGTAATTCTGAAGGAAGTGGAGATAAAAAAACAGTTGAGCTTTTAAATGTTTCTTATGATCCAACGAGGGAGTTATATCAAGATTTTAATAAAGATTTTGCGAAGTATTGGAAAGAGAAGCATGGGCAAACAGTAAATGTAAAACAATCACATGGGGGATCTGGAAGTCAAGCACGCTCTGTTATTGATGGCTTAGAAGCAGACGTTGTTACACTAGCACTTGCTTATGATATTGATGCCATTAGCAAGAAAAAACAACTAGCAGAAGATTGGCAGAAGCGACTTGCGAATAATTCCACTCCATACACGTCAACAATTGTATTTCTTGTTCGAAAAGGAAACCCGAAAGGAATTAAAGACTGGGATGATTTAACGAAAAAAGGTGTGTCTGTCATTACACCAAATCCAAAAACATCAGGCGGAGCACGTTGGAACTATTTAGCGGCGTGGGGATACGCATTGAAAAAATATAATAATAGTGAAGATAAGGCGAAAGAGTTTGTTAGCCAAATTTATAAAAACGTAGAAGTATTAGATTCAGGAGCGCGCGGAGCAACGACAACATTTGTTGAAAAAGGAATTGGTGACGTATTAATCGCATGGGAAAATGAAGCGTTATTATCTCAAAAAGAGCTTGGAAAAGATAAATTTGAAATTGTAACCCCTTCTATTAGTGTACTTGCAGAACCACCAGTAGCGGTTGTAGATAAAGTCGTTGATAAAAAAGGAACGAAAAAAGTAGCAGAAGGGTATCTTGAATATTTGTACTCAGAAAAAGGACAGGAAATTGCGGCGAAAAACTTTTATCGTCCGCGCAATGAAAAAGTAGCAGAAAAATACGCATCCCAATTTCCGAAAGTTCAATTATTTACAGTAGATGAACTATTTGGTGGCTGGAAAAAAGCACAAGAAAAACACTTTAATGACGGCGGCGTATTCGATAAAATTTATCAAAAATAATGCACTGCTAAAGGGGGATGAGGTGAAAGAGGATGAGGAAGAAGCGTGTTTTACCAGGGTTTGGATTATCGCTTGGATTTACAATGTTGTACATGAGTTTATTCGTACTTATACCACTTTCTATCGTATTTATTCAAACTTCACAGTTAGGTTGGAAGAAGTTCGCTGGGGTTATAACGAACGAGCGTGTGTTGCATTCCTATCAAGTTAGTTTTACAACTTCATTTGCAGCTGCTATTGTAAATGCCATTTTCGGTTTATTAATAGCTTGGGTGCTCGTACGCTACAAATTTCCAGGGAAACGACTATTAGACGGACTCATTGATTTACCGTTTGCACTTCCGACAGCTGTAGCTGGTATTACACTTACAACGCTTTATGCGGAAAATGGATGGATTGGGAAAATATTTAGTCTGTTTCACATAAAAGTAGCTTTTACACCACTCGGAATTATCGTTGCGCTTACTTTTATCGGTTTACCATTTGTCGTTCGAATGGTGCAACCAGTGCTGCAAAATATTGATAAAGAAGTAGAAGAGGCAGCTTCGAGTTTAGGTGCATCCCGCTTGCAAATATTTGTGAAAATCATTTTACCAGAGATCTTTCCCGCTCTTCTTGCAGGTTTTTCACTCGCATTTGCAAGAGCATTAGGAGAATACGGATCTGTCGTTTTCATCGCAGGTAATATGCCGATGAAAACAGAAATTGCACCACTGATGATTATGACGAAACTAGAACAATATGATTATGCGGGGGCAACAGCTGTAGCGACCGTGATGCTTATTATTTCTCTCCTTTTCCTTCTTCTTATTAATATGATTCAAAGCTGGAGTAGAAGGCATGAACTAAAAAGTGAATAGGAGGAGAGAAAATGGAACCAACATTATTAGAAAAGAAAATAGTAAAAAGCGTATCAGCTAAAAAAGAATCTAAGCTTGTACCAGGCGTATTAATTACGATTACAGTTTTATTTTTATCTCTCTTTCTATTACTGCCACTCATAACTATTTTTCTAAAAGCCTTTGAAAGAGGGATGGATGTATACATTGCCGCTATTACAGATCAAGAAGCATTTTCAGCAATTAGATTAACGCTTCTCGTTGCGTTAATCGTTGTGCCGCTTAATACGATATTTGGGGTAGCGGCCGCATGGCTTATTACAAAGTTTCAGTTTAAAGGAAAACAAGTATTACTCTCTCTTATTGAACTGCCGTTTGCTGTGTCACCAGTTATCGCAGGATTAGTATTCGTTTTACTTTTCACACCGAGGGGTGCTCTTGGCGAATGGTTACTTGAACATGGAGTGAAACTCATTTTCTCTGTACCAGGTATTATTATCGCAACAATCTTTGTAACCTTCCCGTTCGTTGCACGTGAATTAATTCCCATTATGCAGGCGCAAGGGAAAAGTGAAGAAGAGGCAGCTTTATCACTTGGCGCAAGTGGCTGGAAAATGTTTTGGCGCGTTACGCTTCCAAATATAAAATGGGGTCTTTTATACGGCATGATTCTATGTAATGCCCGTGCTATCGGTGAGTTTGGAGCCGTTTCTGTCGTATCAGGTCACGTGCGTGGCATTACGAACACGATGCCGCTCCATATTGAAATTTTGTACAATGAATATCAATTTTCAGCAGCATTTGCAGTAGCGACGTTAATGTCATTAATTGCAGTGTTTACACTCGTTATAAAAAACTGGATTGAATGGCGAATGGAAAAACGACAATAAGAGGGGGATTACGGTGAGTATTCAAATTCAAGGTGTATCAAAGCAATATGGTACATTTCAAGCACTAACAGACATTCATTTGGATATTCCAAAAGGTGAACTTGTTGCCTTATTAGGCCCGTCAGGTTCTGGGAAAACGACGTTATTACGCATTATTGCAGGATTAGAAGAAGCGGATGGAGGCTCTATTTCATTTGATGGGGAAGATCTAACAGACATTCACGTGAAAAACAGGCAAGTCGGTTTCGTCTTCCAGCACTATGCGCTCTTTAAGCATATGAATGTATTTGAGAATGTCGCTTTCGGTTTAAAAGTAAGAAAGAAAAGCTTAAGACCGTCAGCAGAAGCAATAGAAGAAAAGGTAACAGAATTATTAAAGCTCGTAAAAATGGATGGCTTTGCTAAACGTTATCCAGCGCAATTATCTGGTGGACAACGTCAACGTATTGCACTAGCCCGGGCACTTGCAGTCGAACCGAAAATTTTATTACTCGATGAACCGTTCGGTGCACTTGATGCAAAGGTGAGAAAAGAATTACGCAGATGGCTCCGAAAATTACATGACGAATTTCAAATTACGAGCGTATTCGTGACACATGATCAAGAAGAGGCGTTAGACGTTGCAGACCGCATCGTTGTAATGAATGAAGGTTGCATTGAACAAATGGGAACACCGGAAGAAGTATATGAAAACCCAGCAAGTCCGTTTGTATATGACTTTTTAGGAAATGTAAATTTATTTCACGGCCGCGTTCATAAAGGAAAGCTAAATGTAGGATTGATCGAACTAGAAGCACCAGAGCATAAGCACGTTTCCAACGTAGACGGAATAGCCTACGTAAGGCCGCATGACTTATCAATCTCTCGTACGAAACAAAGTGTAGATGCAATCCCAGCAAAAGTATCTTATTCTCACGCAGTCGGACCTGTCGTATATGTAGAATTAAAACGAGACGAAACAGATGAATATTTAGAAGCAGAAATTACGAAAGAACAGTTCAAACAGCTGAACATTCAAGCGGGTGATTTCGTATACGTACAGCCGAAAGAAGTGAAAGTGTTTATTCCGGAGGATTTTGTAATTTAAATAAAAACCGAACCGTCATCTAAGTGGCGGTTCGGTTTTCTTTATTTTTTCTCTACCAATTTTTTATTCTTCCAATCTAGTGTAAACGATTTGTTAAATGTTTTTTGATCAACGTCTTTTACGTTGTTTCCAACCCAGTTTGCAGTTCCGAATGTGAAGCCTGGACGAAGTTGGTAGTCGTCGGTGTGTTTTGTATAAGCGACTTGTAAGTTAGATTGATCTGTATTTTTTTCAGAGATAACAACAGCAATCATACCAGGAGAGAAACCGCTATTTGTTAGTGCTGGAAGTTGATCCATCGGTATTAAATTACCTTTTGCATCAGATTCATATAAGTATGTGCGAGAGTACATGAACAGTTGGTTTCCATATAAAGAATGATAGGAGTCACGTGTGTAAATACCCCAGTTTTGATTGTTATATCCGTTAAAGAATACGTTCCACTTTACGTTTTTGTTTGTTTGGTCAATTAAATTTGTTTTATAACTAGTTTGTTTATAGCTTACAGAGTCAGACCAAGTGACTTGACCAGTTGCACCAGCTTCACCGCTAGGGCCATTAGGCGTTACAGAAGCTTTAACAGAGCCACCAAGTTGATAAGATACGCTAGATGTTACAGTCGTTTCTTCTACAGCATTTGTAGGTGCTACGTTAAAGAAACGAGCGCTGTTATCTTGAAGGTTAAATGCAACATCATATTGTGAAGGATAACGTAATGTTGCACTAGCGCCAGGGATTGGGTAGTTATCAATAGGTGCATCACTTATAGTAGGATTTGCTTTTAGAAAACTACCAGTTGTATTAATAACGGCAATCTGTTTATCAGCGCTTGGGTCATCGATAAAAGTTACCTTTAAAGACATTGTCATATTATCAGCTTGATCATTATTAAATGTATTATAGCTCGTATGTGTTTTTGCATTTTGCCCGATATCTGTTACAACTTGTGACGTCGTTTGAGCGTAAGCAGCAGGTGTTGAAAGAGTTACAGCGCTACTAGCAAAAACAGCGGATAATGCTAAACATTTTAAATATGTTTTAGAACGTTTCATACAATCACTTCCTTTTATTTTTGTCGATATATGTCGTATTACATTTATATCGTAACATGAAAATAAAACGGAATTGATGGTTATGCATAATTGCATAGATGAGTTTTGAAGGATAAAGATAATAGAATTTTATCCAACACGTAAGACTCAAAAATGTCCATTACAGCCGTTCTTAAAAATTTTAAGACAATATGTTTATCAATGTTCTTATTCTGAAGATTGAAGCGCTTAATATTTACGTTATAAGTGCATAACAAGTTATAATAGAAGAAATCAATAAGGAGGCTGGCTGTGAAGAATCTTCGTTATCTCAATATATTTACCATATTAATTATATACACACTACTTATGTTTTATATCGGCTGGAACGGATGGGTTTGGCTTCATGCGGTATTTGGCTGGGAATCTTGGGGATATTATGCTTTCATAGTCGCATTTATTTCATATGCGTACGTTCTCGTGCAAGTGTTTAAGTTTCTGCCATTTCTGCGAACGATAGGTTCGATTTGGTTTGCGGTTATACAATATGCACTTATGTTGTTGCCATTAGCTGATATTATGGTCTTTCTTTTACAGTTTTCAGTAGAGAAAGAAGCGGCAATTATTTGGATAGGGACGGCTGTGATAGCTGCATTTATCTTTATCTTTGCGTATGGAGTATTTAATGCGTATAGTCCAGTAGTAAGAAAATACGAAGTGCACATACCGAAAAAGGTAGAGGGGCGTAAAAGTTTACGTATTGCGATGGCTTCTGATATGCATTTCGGTAAACTGTCTGGCGTTTCGCATTTGAAAAGACTTGTTCGTCATGTAAATGAAATGGAACCTGATATTATTTTACTGCCAGGTGATATTATCGATGATCATCCAGGAGTATTCATTCAAAAAAACATGGGTCATATTATGAAACAAATGAAAGCTCCATTAGGCGTATATGGTGTTTTAGGAAACCATGAATACTACGGCAGAGCGGTTCCAGAGTTTTTACAAGAGATGGATAAGATTGATATTCGTATTCTTTTAGATGAAGTGCTTACAATTGAAGATGACTTTTATCTCGTTGGAAGAAGAGATAAAACAGAGCGAGATCGCCAAAGCTTTGAAAAACTTATGAGTACAGTGGATAAATCCATGCCAGTTATCGCAATGGATCATCAGCCATTTGAGTTGAAACAGGCAGCGGATGCTGGTGTAGACTTATTATTATCCGGTCATACGCACCGCGGACAAATGGCGCCCAATCATATTGTAACGAGAAGAATGTACGAGCTAGACTGGGGATACGCACAAAAAGGCGCGTTCCACGCAATTGTTTCTTCTGGATTTGGATTTTGGGGACCACCGCTTAGACTTGGTAGTAGGTCGGAGATTGTGCAGGTAGAAGTTACGTTTGAATAAGGTTAAATAAAAGGGATTATACATATTAATCATGTATAATCCCTTTTATTTTTTATTTCTCAATCGCGCTCTTTACTTAAATATAATCTCAATTAGTTGTTGTGGATGTGCATTAATTAATCCATGAACAATAATAATTACCCATACCTTACGATAACGCGCCCACAAATACCCAAGGAATAGACCTACGATACCAAGGTTCACAATGACCGTAGCTGTATCAATATCCCAATGACCAGAGCCATGTAATGCGATATGCCAGCTTGCCCATAACAATGATGTAAGAAGAATAGCCGGCCAAGTACCTAGTAATAATTCCAAACGTGTTTGCAACCAAACTCTATAAAAAATCTCTTCAAGTACACTATTTATAAGAAACCCTACAAGTAAAATGGAGATTAAAATCGTGGGTTCCATTTTCATTGAAACAAATGGTGTAGAGAATATAGAAAAGAAGTTGAAGTAACCCCAGATTATAATGACAATAAGTGGTGTAAACCGATACCATCTATTATCCCCTGTTAATTTTACTGACTTTGGTCGTTCTTTTTCGGGGTTATTTTTATAAAAAAAAAGCAGCATTAATGGAGTGAATAATAATAAAATAATTTTAAATATCATAAACCACAATTGTAATGCCATTCCTTCAAAGTTCGTGGTGAGAAGACAAATCGTGAAGAGGGAGCCACTTAAGAAGAAGATAGCAGTTTGAATTATGATGCGCCTTGGTTCAAATTGTTGAAGGGGATTATAGTTTTTATGATGAAATGGTAGGAAACGGACAAGGAGTATACCGACAATAACAGGGAGCCACTTGTACCAAAAGGGCATCGTGCCCTTATGATCTCCACTGTAACGAATGTTCGTTTCTCCAATCCATATAAGCCAAAAAGATGAAAGCAAAATAATAAGCATAATGATACCGCCAATTAACTTCCCCGCTTTTGGAAAATAACTGTCCATAGTTATCCGACCTTTCATATTATAATTGTAAGTCAGTTTCTAATTGACTTCATTCGCTGCTTTTTTCTTTAGTAAATATGTATTTATAAATCTATTAAAACAAAAAAAGAGGGGTCGTGGAAATATTTTCTTTTTTTTGATTAAATTTGATAAGAACAAGAGGACCTGTTTTTTATAAAAACAGAACGTTTATATTCAAATTACAGAATAGTATATTTACGCTTCTTCAAAAAAGAGATAATATAAAAAGACTTTGCTTGAAAAGGGGGATTGTAAGTGATCATATCAGATGTACTATACGGAGAATTTGAAGTGGATGCAGTGCTAGAAGAATTAATTTTAAGTAAGCCTATGCAAAGACTAAAGGGAATTCATCAAGCAGGCGCAAGTTACTTAATGAACGAGAAATGGAATGTAACTCGTTTTGAGCATTCAGTGGGTGTTATGTTATTGGTGAAAAAACTAGGTGGTTCAGTAGAAGAACAGATTGCTGGTTTACTACATGACGTATCACATACTGCTTTTTCCCACGTGATTGATTACGTTTTTGATAATGAAGATGAAAGTTATCATGAAGAGATATTTAGTTCTGTTGTGAAAAACTCAGAAATTCCAGCGATCCTTGTGAGGCATGGTTATAACTATGAAGATATTTTATTAGATGATTCGAAGTGGACGTTACTGGAAAGGTCAGCGCCCGAATTATGCGCAGATCGAGTGGATTATACGTTACGAGATATGTATACATATGGGTATATTTCTTTAGAAGAAATTCATAGTTTTTTAGAGGATGTCATCGAAGTAGAGGGGAAAATGGTTCTTCAAAATATTGAAATAGCGGAATGGTTTACAGAAACGTATTACAAAGAAGTAATCGATTTCTTTATGGAACCAATGAATATTTACGGAAATGATATGTTAGCGAAAACGTTAAAGGTAGCTCTTCATAAAAGAATTATTCATGCAGATGATTTTCTTCTTGAAGATGAGGAGCTTATTTCGAAATTGCAGCAATGTAATGACCCCGAAGTAGAAGCTTTATTAAGTAAAGTTCATCAAAATGTAAAAGTAAAAGAAGATAGAAATGATTATGATTTACATCAGAAAAATAAAGTGCGTCTTATTGATCCGCTGTTACTTCGTGAAGGGAAAATGGTTCAGTCGTCTGTTGTATCAGAAAAAATAAGAGAGATGAGTGATATCGCTTATGAAAAAGCGGTGAGAGGGATGTATGTGAAAGTGATTTCGAAATAAAAAAGAAGTAGCGCATCTTTTCTAGAGCGCTACTTCTTTTTTATTAATTATCAAACCAATTCCAAATCTCAATATCTCCAAGAGTCGCATAACGTACGTGCGGGGAGTTTTGTAATTTTAATAACTCTTTCGATGGGCCAGTAATAACAATTCCGTATACTTTTACACCGTTATCCTTTACATATTGATAACGTTTATCTAAATTTAGTTCTTTCTCAGAAAGCGCTGCTATTTTGCTTACCGTTTTTTTATGGATAGAAAGGACGCGCATCATTTCGGTTACTTTGTCTTCTTGCGTTTTCTGCCCGTCAGTTTCATTATCGAGGAATCTTACATGTTCTGGAAATCCTATAGCTTCTCCGCCATGTAGGATATAGTCATCTACATTTTTTCTTTCTTGTCCTGTATCTAAAGCGTACCATACAGGAGTTGGAGGGAGTTCTTGTGCTTCAAATATGCTATATAAAAGCGGTTCTAATTCTTTTAAAGTGTAAGCTTTATCAAAAGAAATTGCTACTTCTGCAACGGTTCCATCATGTACTTTTGCAAGTGTATCCCATACTTTTTTTGATGAATCCTTTAAATAATCACCCTGCTCTGTTTTTGGGTGAACAAAGAAGAGTTTTGGTTGATAGAACGGATTCATCCAAGTTCGCTTCTTAACATCTACAGATGATAAGAAGCTTTTTGTTTCTATTGTACCGAGGGGCATTTCTTTTTTACCGACGGTTCGTACTAAATCAAATTGGCTATTCGTACGGAAAAAAGCTTCTACACTTGTTCCGCCCCCCATAACACGGCTATTTGGGATCGTTGCTTCAAGTGCAAGCGAAGGAACCTCTCTAATTTCTTCTAGCCTTTTATCATTATTAGCTTGAAAATAAAAGGCTGATAATACCCCGCCGATTATATAGATAACGATGCAAATTGATAATATAAAACCAAACGTTTGTAAACGATGTTTCCACTTAATCCTCCAAAAAGGAACTTTAAGATCTTTTGGAGGTAACTTTTTCTTAATTGGTTCTGTTTTTGTTAACAGCTCATCTAAGTAAGCTTCACACTCTTCACATGACTCAATATGACTTTCTAACAGTTCTTGTTCATCATGCGTGAGCGTTCCATTTTCATACTTCTTCCATAGTTTTTTAAATTCTGTACACCCCATCCGTATCACTCCTTTATGCTTTTCATTTCTTTTCGTCCCCTGTGTAATTCAATTTTCACTTTCGCTAATGAGAGACCAGTCATTTCTGCTATTTCCTTATAGGAGAATCCATAGTAATCTCGTAGTAGCAGGGCATTTCGTCTTTCGAGCGGAAGAGAAGATAAACTGTCTAACCAACTAGCAATCTCATGTTTTACGAAATATGCATGTTCTGTACTTGGCACGTTTGGTAAATGGAATTCTGCAACTTCTGTTGTTTTATATTTCTTTTCTTTACGATACCAATCGATAAAGGCATTGTAGGCAATTGTAAATAACCACGGCCTAATTTTTTCTCCTTTATAATAGTCAATATGGACGAGCATTCGGTAAAATGTTTCTTGCATGAGATCTTCCGCATAGTGGGAATCTCCGGTTAGGGAGAGAAGATAGCGAAATAAATCTTGCATATGCTCTGAGTAAATTTCTTCTAATGATTGTTTGCGTTTCACTACATTTCCCTCCCTTCATATATAACAACGAAATACATATAAAAAAGTTACAATTTTTTATGGAATTATAGTAAAAAACGTCAAGAATTGGATTGCGTTCTCTTTTATCATAATACATATAAGGCGGGTGAACAGAGATGGAAAGCTATGAAACACAAATTCAAAGGTCAATTGATTATATTGAGGAAGATGTAATGGAAAAACAAACGCTGCGTAATTTAGCTCGCATTGCAGGTTTTTCTGAGTCGCATTTTCATCGTGTATTTCAGGCATTAGTAGGTGATACAGTAATGGAGTATGTTCGAAAGAGGAGGTTAGCCCGGGCAGCTTATCAACTTTCTCATACGGATGAAAAAGTTATTGATATCGCGTTTGAACATGGCTTTCAATCTCACGAAACGTTCACGAGAGCCTTTAAAAAATTATTTCAAATGACACCGAGTGAATATCGAAAACAAGAAATCGAAACACCGATGTATTACAGAGTGAATGTAAAGCAAAGAAAATTAAATCCGTATTTAGGGGGCATACAAATGGAATATCGTATTGTAAATAAACCAGAATTTTTAGTGGCGGGTTATGAACTGAAGACGACAAGTAAAGAAGGGAAAAACCATCAAGACATTCCAGCATTTTGGCAAGAATATTTACAAAAAGATCTTGGGACAACAATTCCGAATCGTAAAGATACGAGCCAATGGGTAGAGCTTGGATTATGTACTGATTTTAATTTAGAAACAGGGGACTTCACTTACATTATCGGAATGGAAGTTACAGACTTTGAAAATGTACCAAATGAAATTGCGAAGCGTACTTTCCCGGCAGCAACATATGCAGTATTTACAACGCCGAAAGTTCCTCATGAAGAAATGGTATCGTCTATTCACCAAACTTGGAATGCAGTATTCTCAGAATGGTTCCCGCATTCAGGATATGAACATTGCGGTGTTACGGAGTTTGAACTGTACGATGAGCGTTGCCACGAAGATAAGAGTGAGTTTGCACAAGTAGAGCTTTGGATACCGGTGAAGAAAAAATAATAGGGTAAGAGCGAATCGTTGGGAGATGGTTCGCTTTTTCATAAAGGGGGAAATGGGAAAATGTTCAAAAAACTAGAATGTGTATCTATACATACGAAAGATATAGAAAGATCAGTTTCTTTCTATAAAGAAATGGGAATGAAGCAAAACTGGATGATAGAAAGAGAACTAGAAGAAGGGGTTATTTGGACGTTAATAGGATTGAAGTTTCCAGATGAGAAAAGTTCAGAGTTAGTAATAAGCAATCATCCGGATATTAATTTTACGGAAGTCGAAGTATTAGTAGAAGATGTACAACAAACGTATGAAAGTTTAAAAGATAATAAAGATGTAAAATGGATTCGCGAACCATTTCCAACAGAATCAGGACATGTTGCAGTAATGGAAGCACCTGATGAGAATGTGTTTGTGTTAGTAGGGAAATAGCTGAAATATGGAGTGACCTTTCATAGTGAGTTATGAAGGGTTATTTTTATCCCGCTATTTGCCGGGCAGCGCGATTGGTGAGGGCTAATAATCAGTGGGGGATGAACAAAACCTCCACTGATTAAAGTTTCACTTTATAAGTGGATTGTTAAATTTGTATTGTTTTATCTGTAATACATATGAAAATGGTAAAATAAAATAGCAATTAAATATTGCGGGTGGAAGGTTATGCCCTTTCTTCATTTTGTGAAGAAAGGAGGTGTAATCGTATGGAATTTCTTTTGCAAATTTTGTTGGAAATTACAAAAACTATAGCTAGAGAAGGTATAGTTTTGGGATTTAAGAAATTAACGGCAAAAAAGCGCAAAAAGAAGACCACCCGTCTGCCTGCGAAGCGTGGGAAGTCTTCTAAGCGCAAATAAGCTTTAGTTGCAACCTTCCACCTTGCGGTAATTAGTTGCAGTGACGGGGTGTTGGAAGCACCTCGTCTACTTCATTTTATGCAAAACTTAGTTAGTTTATACTTCTATTTATAGTATAACAGTTTAGAAATGTATTTGTTAATAGTTTTATTTTTACTTTGTCTCGAAAAAACGATTTACATAATTTCAATTACCGCAAAATTCTCCCAGAAAAGAAAAAAAGACGCCACATAGCATCTTTCCTACGAACGAAACGGAAATACAAGAATAATCGTCGTTCCATTTCCGAGTGCACTATCAACGGAAATTGTCCCGTTATGAGCATGAACGAGCTGTTTTGTAATGGCTAGGCCAAGTCCAGTTCCGATGTTGCTTTCTTCTGTGTTTGTTCCGCGGTAATATCGTTCAAATAGAAGTTCTTTCGTTTTTTCATCCATTCCTTTTCCGTCATCTGAAATGGAGAGTGTAAAGGAATTAGCGTTTTGTGATAGTTTTACGATGACAGTAGTTGTTTCGTTATTATGTTTTACCGCGTTTACGAGTAAGTTTTCGATAATACGCTGAAACCATTTTTCTTCAATGAAATATTGAATTTTATTTGAGCTCGGTACGAATTCAATATTTTGATTTTGGAGTGTTGGATTGTTAATAAATTGCAATAATACTTTTTGAACGAACTGATTGATTTCAACGTTTACGTGTTGGGCAGGAAGGCTGTTATTTTTTAATTGATACGTTAAGCTTAAATCATCAATTAATGTCGTCATATATTGAGATTTCTCTTTCATAACACTACCAAATTGCTGAATATCACGATCAGTCCAGTTATATTGATTCGATTCGAGTAATAATGCGTAGCCATATATAGAGCTAAGTGGTGTTTTTAAATCATGCGTTAGACCGGTAATCCATTCTTCTCGTGTTTGCTGGAGTACTTGCCTCATCGCATCATTTTTTTTGAGTGTAATAGAAAGGTGTTCTAGTGAACTTGTTACATCTCTAAACAAACGGAATGACCATTTTTCTTTACCAGATCGCCGGAACCTGACAGGTTTTCCTTTTTTACTAATAGGTTCTTCATACTTTCCACCAGCGATATTTTTTAGCCAGCGCATCGCATGTAATAACGGTTTCCCGAATTTATTACCGTACCAAATAGAAAGAATGACTAAATAAACAAACACGATAAGAAGGATTAATCCGCATCCGATGAGAAACTTCTTAGTAAATACATCTTCAATTTCGTCATCTGGATAGTAGTGATCATTTTTCGCAGTCACAACGAGAAGGTTGCCACTATTTGCATCGTAAAAGCTAGACGTGTTTTCTTTATGATTCCACGGTTCTTTTTCATTAAGGGCGATTTGTATGGCTGAAAATGTTTTTTTCTTTCCAGCTGGATAGGCAAAAACCTCTTCGCCATTTTGATTAAATATTTGAAGTGCTGCTTTTTCTTTAGACAGTAACTGTTTTTCTTGATCTGTTAATGTGAACGAATCCATCGTTAAAGAGGAGTGATCCTTTTGAATTGCTGTCAGTAACGCATTGCTTTTTAACATACCACCATAAATAACAAGTACTTTCTTTTCTTCTAATTCAATTTCCCAATATGTAAATTTATAATTACTTTCGATATGATGTTGTATATATGCGACTAAAGATGTCTTCGTATAAGCATTCGGAACATCATTTGGTGTATTAAAGTGGTAGAGGATTTTTCCGTTTTCATCTACAACTTGGAGCCAATCATTTTTCTCCTTTATTAAATCTTGCACTTCAGATTGTAACGAAATATGCCCATCTTCTGAAGAGATGTATCTTGAAATTGTAAAACTATCAGAATCTGGAATATTAGGTTCGTATAAAGTACTAGTAAGAAGAAAAATTAAATAAGTAAAAGCAGCAACTACAGCGATAAGTAATGTAACTAAAACAAAAACGTGTTGCATGATAAATTGAATAATAAGTCGTTTATTAAAATTCATATCGTCACCCTACTTTGTAACGAACTTATAACCAAGCCCGCGAACGGTTTTTATATATTCTGGTTTACTTGGATCGTGTTCAATTTTTTCACGTAGTTTTCGAATGTGGACCATAACAGTGTTGTCATCGCCATTATAGGCAGGTGCTCCCCAAACTTTTTCGTATATTTCCTCTTTCGAAAATACGTAGTTTGGATTCTCGCAAAAGAAGAGTAGTAGTTGAAAGAGTTGAGCGGAACATTCGACAATGTGACCATCCACTGTCAGTTCTGCAGAGTGCTGATCAATTTCAAATCTGCCAAATGAAATCGAGTGTGATTTTTGTTCGTGTGGTACGGTTTGTTTCATATGTCTCCGAAGCTGTGCTTTCATACGTGCTACTACTTCTAATGGATTAAAGGGCTTCGTAATATAATCATCCGCACCGTATGAAAATCCGGATATTTTATCTAAATCAGATGCTTTTGCTGATAGGAAGAAAATTGGACAATCTGTTTGTTGGCGAATGATTGGACAAATATCAAAACCGGATTGTCCAGGAAGCATTACATCTAAAATAATTAAATCGTAATTGTTTTGCTTAGTTAGAGATAAAGCTATTTCAGCTGATGTTGCAGTTGTAATATGAGAAAAACCTTCTTTTTCAAGAATGGTAGTTAGTAATTGTAAAATTGCTGTTTCATCATCAACAAGTAAAATATTTGCTCGGTACATAAAAATCCCTCCTAATTTTCTCGAATATCATATCATCATTTTGTAACTTATGGAATTTTTAAGGAAATTTTAAGGTTTTCTTTCGCAAAAAATTAAGAATCAAATGATATGATAAAAGTAACATAGGGGAGGAGATGAGTGTGAATCCGTTTCAAGTGATGCGAGCTAGATATTTTTTAATTGTATTTGCACTATTAATTTTAATAGCGAGAAGTAGTGGCGATTTGCTAACAAGTATATTTCATATACAAAATTCTTCTTTTATAAATATCCTTATATTCTATATCCTTCCGATCATATGGATTTTTTATGAGTATAGAAAGCATCGCATTTCATTTTCATTGTTTGTTAATAAAAATGAAACATTTAACTTGGTGCAAGTTTTATACATTACGGTTATGTTGTGCATGTTTAGTTACGGGTATCTTATTTTGTATATGTATAGTTTTGCATGGATTACACCGGACTTTATTATGAATGCATTGCATGAACCGATTATAGATAGTACTGGGGGATATGTATATCAAGTCATTAGGGTCGTATTCATCGCACCAATTATCGGGGAGTTTGTTTTTCGCGGATTTTTACTTCAACGTTTTGCAACAAAATGGGGAACGAGCATAGCGACCATCGTTGTAGCAATATTGTTTGCGTTGTTACATGTTGATTTCCTCGGTGCAGCCATATTCAGCATCGTATTATCAATCGTATATATTCGTACGAAAAGTTTACTCATGCCAATTGCAATACATATGTTAAACAATGCATTTGTAATGGGTGCGTCTTTTTTAATAAGTAGAGAAAAAATTATGAGTTTTGCCGATTTCTCAAATTACACGACATTCTTTCCTGGACTTATTATTTTTATAACAGGATTAAATTTAGTACTTATCTTTTTATTTGTTAATCGTAAATATTGGAGTAAAGAAGTGCCAGTTATATATGCAGAGCAGGAAAAGAGCTTTTCAGATGTAGTGGGGAGTAAATGAGATGAAGAAGACGGTTGAAAAAATATTAAAAGATATTATAGATGCTACGTCTATTACAGATATGTGTGATAAAAGCGTTTGTCATTGGCTTCAACCTGTAGTAGATACGATTGTGTTTCCAGAGTATTACTTATTTTCTAGTACTCATTTAAAAGAAAATATTATTTCTCTTCTTATTGTGTTCGGGGTTTTACTAATATTTGGTCTAATTGTAGAAGAAATGATGAAGTGCATCTTCAGAAAGAATGAAGAGAAGTATATGTGGATTCATAAAGTATTCGAGAAAGTAATGGTGGCTTTCCTTTTGTTTTATGGTATAAAAACAATCATTTACTTTATAGCTTTGAAACATCATTAATTCGAAATTTGAAAGGGATGTATAAAATTATATGAATGAAACGATATCATCAAATAAGTTTTTTTATTTGATTTTACTTAGTCTAGTGTTAATAACGACAGTGAATGTTATTTTGCGCTGGGAGGAAGCTTATTTTTTCATGTATTTAGCGCTCCATTTGTTGGGGATTTTATGTATAAGTGGTGGAGTGGTTACTGAAAAAAAGAATGAAGAAAGCGTTAACTATATGTGTGTGATCGGTCTTGTTTTACTTTTAGCTGTACAAGGTATTATGAAATATAGTTCTTTCTCTTTACAAGATTTTAGTTTATTAATAGATGTACTTCCTTAAAGAGGCTTTTTATTTTATCTAAAAAGCAAGTAGGGTACGTGTTGGTTTGTAAGTGTACGGATTGTGAACCGAAGAAAGTGTTTAAAGATAGGTAAAACTCTTCTTATGTAGAAGAGTTTTTTTATGTAAATAAAAAGATCCAGAGCAATTCACATAATAAGCTTGTTCTAATTTAGCGTGTACGAACTTACAATAATAATAGACAGGCAGCATAGAGGAGGGAATAGCGTGAGGAAGGTTATTGGTTGGTCGCTTTTTTTGTACGTTGGATTTGCGTTACTTATATATTGGTATTTATTTGGATGGAATCATGAACTTATTCCGGACATGTATAAGGGAACGAGTGCAGATCCAGAAACGTTTATGAGTGCTAGAGAGCTTACGCTAAGCCAAGATTATTCGCGCGTGAAAAATTTACTATACTTTTTAGCGACGCCTCTTGAATGGATTATTTTATTATTTGTACTTGTGCTAGGTATTTCAAGAAAGTTTGAGAAATGGTCGAAGGAAACGACTAAAATAAGTGTCTTGCAAGTTGCGATTTATTTCTTTTATTTATCATTACTGACAACAGTGCTTGCCTTACCGATGCAATGGATTGGCCGGAAAGTGTCCGTTGATTACGGCATTTCAACGCAAAGTACACAAAGCTGGATTAAAGATCATGTTATCGGTTTTTGGGAAAGTTATGCGACTATGTTAATCGTAGTTACCGTTCTATTATGGCTTATCCGTAAATTTCCGAAGAGATGGTGGCTAGCAGGGTGGGCGCTCTCTGTTCCATTTACAATCTTTTTAACATTCATACAGCCTGTCGTTATTGATCCACTGTATAATGACTTCTCGACGCTGAAAAATAAAAATTTAGAAACGAAAATTTTAGCGATAGCAGACAAAGCGGACATTCCTGCTAAACACGTATATGAAGTAAATATGTCAGAAAAAACGAATGCATTAAATGCTTACGTAACAGGAATTGGCCCTAACGCCCGTATTGTAATGTGGGATACAACGCTTAAGCAGTTAAAAGATAAAGAGATTTTATTTATCATGGCTCATGAAATGGGACATTATGTTATGAAGCATATATATTTTGGAGTTGCAAGTTATGTATTGCTATCGTTTATAGGTATGTTTTTAATTAGTCGTATTATAAATATGTGTATTCGCAAATGGGGAGATACATTGCAAATTTCAAAAGTAGCATGTTTCTCCATTTTACCTTTATTTTTCTTAATTTCTTCTGTACTCTCTTTTGCAGCACAACCAGCAACAAACTATGTTTCACGTATAGAAGAAAGAGCGGCAGATCAATATGCTTTAAATATGACGAAAGATGGGAAATCTGGTGTGAAAACTTTTCAATATTTATCAAAAACAAGTTTAAGCCAAGTAAATCCGCCTGCGTTAGTGAAATTTTTCTTATACACGCACCCACCAATTTTTGAAAGAATTCATGCGTTTGAACAATATGAGAAACAAAGAAAAAAGGAGTAGCTATTATGCTACTTTTTTTTATAGAGATATAAGTTTCATATTGGGAATATTTATCATTGCTTTTTATTGCGATTTTGTAAATAATAAGCTATAAAATTCTAAAAATCTATATATAAAGGAATAAAGGTGAAAAAATGTATTTTTTACAAAATTTAAAAGTGAAATATAAATTATTAGCGCTTATTTCATTAGCAGTTTTAGGTATGATAATCATGAGCAGTGTGGCAATTAATTCTATTAACAAGATTAAGCACGATACAGAGGTTGTAGTAGATGATTATCAATATTCTGCAATTTTATTAGAAGGAATGCTTCGCACACAAAATTCACTAGAATATAACTTATTAGAGTTAATTACGGCATCACAAAACGAAGTGGCAAATAAAGAGGGAATAATTAATAATATTGAAAAGGATCTTAAAAAATATGATTCTTTATTAAAAGAATATGATGATGGTTTTAATTTAAGTAAGCAAGAGGATGAACTGTTTCAGAAGATGAAGAAATCTTTGCCAAGTTATAAAGATACATATAAAAAATTGTTTGAAAAGGCGAAGGCAACAAACGAGCCACAAATGGTAAATGAATTTCAGAAGGAATTAAAACCGAAGGGAATAGAGTTGGCTGGTTATGCAGTGGATCTAGAATCGTATGTTTCAAACTTAGCTGATCAAGTGTTTAAAGATTCTCAAAAAATGATTGATCGATCCGTTATTACCTTTATCATTCTTGTAGTAGTTACTACAATCGTTATATGTATAGTAAGTTATATTATTAGCAAGCTTATAGTTGCTCCTTTACAAACGGTTAGTCGTATGATGGAAAGAGCGAAAGAAGGAGATTTAACTGTACATGGTGATTATACTGCTAAGGATGAACTAGGTGTATTAGTAAGTAATTTTAACGAGATGATTGCAGGGCTAAGAACAAATATGCAAGAAGTAGAGAATAATATTCAGCTTCTATTCCAACATGCAGACGGAGTAGCATCTGCATCAGAAGTATCTAGTAGTGCAGCAAAAAAAATCACTATGGATATTGAAGAAGTCGCAAATGGTGCAGAGAGTCAAATGCAAGCAATGGAACAAACTGCGGGTGCGATGGAAGAGTTGACACAAGGAATGCAGAGTATAGTCAATACATCATCCTCTGTAAATGAATTGTCTGCTCAATCAGCATTAGATGCAGAGAGTGGTAACAAATTAATGAAACAAATGATTCAACAGATGGATACAATCCAAAATTCGGTACATAGCGGTGTGAAACAAGTAGAGACTATGAAAGAACAATCAGAAGAAATTGTTAAAATCATTGATGTAATGCAAGGTATTACCTCTCAGATTAACTTATTAGCATTAAACGCCGCAATTGAGGCTGCACGTGCTGGTGAAAGTGGTAGAGGATTTGCAATTGTGGCAGATGAAGTGCGGAAATTAGCAGAACAATCTAGTGATTCTGCAAAACAAATTGAGAATCTTATTACTCAAGTTATGGGAACAACGAACCATACGGTACATATGATGGGGAAAGTAGATAATGAGGTACAGGCAGGTACACAAGTAGTAATGCATACAGAAAAAGTATTTGGAACAATTACAGAAAAAGTACAGCAAGTATCTGAGCAAATTCAAACGGTATCTATGTCTACAGATGAAATTGCAGCGAGTAGTGAGGAAATCTCGGCTTCTGCAGAAGACATGGCTCAAATTTCCCAAAGATCATCTGACCGAACTGATAGGGTAAAAGAGTCTATTCAACAGCAAGAAAAATCTGTTCAAGAGATTTCGGTTTCAATTGAACATATGCATAACGCGGCAGGAAAATTAAAACAAATAGTTGCCCAATTTACTCTTCAAAAGTAGTAGCATATTTGAGTGTTAATAAATATAAAAAAAAGCATCCTCTTTTAATAAAAAAGGATGCTTTTTTATTATTACTATTCGTAGATTTCGGGCATTTTCAAGGCGATGATCACAGCTACAGGACTTATACATACTAGATTTATATATTACTTGTTTTTTGACAGTTTAAGAGATTTATCGACGAGAATTATTTCTGTATTAGTGTCTGCTGTTGTCAAACTATTAGACCGGATTTAGATGCAAGTAATAGGGATTGTCCTTATATTTGTAGGGATGGCACTAACTTTTCGCAAGGGAAGAGAAGGCGAGTTATCATTGAAGGGGAATGCTACCTCTGAAATATAAATCATGAATATAGTAATCGCCATTAGGTATCTCCTTTTCGCGCCAATAAAGGGAAGTTGTAAAGTGAAAAGGAGTTTATAAAGAGATTGTAGAATGTTTTAGTACATAACACCTTAGAGGTGACAACTTCCTTTTTGAAAAAGAAAGAAGGAGGCATAAAGCAGAAAGGTAGTGGAAATATTTCTTCTAGAAGATTTGCATTTTATCTTACATTCACCAAAAAGAGTACTCCTGAAACAATGAAATTCATTTTATTTGAATGAAATAGGGAGAGAGGATAATGAAGAAAAAAATATTGGGTGTAATGATGATTGCGACAATGGCAGGAGGTATATTTGCAGGGACGAATGTGACGCCTGTAAAAGCGGAAGAGTATCCACAAATGATTGTGTTTGAAGATGTTCCATACGGATTTTGGGCATATGATGCTATTATGGATTTAGCATATCATAAAATTATATTAGGGTATGGAAACGGGAAGTATGGTGTTGGTGATCTTATAACACGTGAACAAGTAGCTGGGACTATTTACAGAACACTTGAGATAAAAGAAGAAGGATTAGTAGCGAATCCATATAAAGATGTTTCTGATAGTACAACAACTTTTAAAAAGGAAATTTTGGCGTTAACAAAACGTGGTGTTTTTACAGGGGATGGGCAAGGGAGCTTTAGACCAAAAGCACCAGTATCTAGAGCGGAAATGGCTGTCATTTTAAAACGAGCATTTACTTTTGAAACGAAACAAAAACATACATTTAAAGATATTCCAAAAGGCCACTGGGCAGAAGATGCAATTAGTGCGCTACAATCTAATAATGTTGTAAGAGGAACTGGGAATGGCATGTATGAATTAAATCGCCCTGTACCTAGAGAACAATATGCTCAGTTTATTAATAATGCGATTATTAATTATCATTTGAAAGAGGATTGGAGATAGAGTGAAATATGAAAGCACAAATAGAAATATTTGTGCTTTTTTGTTTGTTTAAAAAAGAATTATTATTCGTTTTTTTGTATTTTTAATGTTATACATAAGCTTTATAATCAACCCCATAAAAAAGACATGATGTGTAATATGATTCACAAAAACGTCACGAAATGTGTCGGAAAAAATATATACATGTTGGGGAGGAAATGCAATGAGCAAAAAAATATTAAAAACAGCTACAGCATTAACAATTATGGGTGGGGTGTTATTCTCAGCAGAGAGTAACAATGTAAAAGCGGAAAGTGCACCGTTGCAAAAAACAAATACAATTGTATTTAAAGATGTACCAAAAGGACATTGGGCATATGAGGCGATTCATAATTTAGCGGAACAAGAAATTATTTTGGGATATGGCGATGGGATATTCGGTTTTGGGGATAATGTAACACGTGAGCAAGTTGCAGCTTTAGTTTACCGTGTATTTGATATGGAAGAACAATATGAAAATCCATATGGAGATATTGATGAAAATTCAACAAGCTTTATCGAGGAGATATTGGCTTTAACGGAAATCGGAATTTTCCAGGGAGACGAGAATGGAAACTTTATGCCGAAGGCGACGTTAACGCGTGCGGAAATGGCACAAGTTCTTACGAATGCTTTTGACTTACAGGCAAAGGGATCTCATAACTTTAATGATGTTTCAGCAAATTCATGGGCAACGAATGCAATTAGTGCAGTACAAACAAATGGTATTACAATGGGAATCGGAGAAGGTAAATTCGGTCCGTCTATGAAGGTAACGAGAGAACAATACGCACAGTTTTTACATAGAGCAATATTGCATGATATGGAACAAGGGCAGTAATAAAGTTTAACTAGTCAAAGTGAAATTTAAAAATAATACAAAAATGTCGTTGTTGTATAACAGCGGCCTTTTTTTGTATGAAATAAAGCGCGAAAGAATGACGTTTTGAAAAAAAATGAAGTGAATTTTCAAAAAAAACTTCCTTTTCTGAAGATTTGTTATATAATATAAAACATAAAATCAAATCTGTTATAAAACAGTTTAAGAAGGGGATGCTAATATGTCGACGCAAACTTCACGGGTTACACTCGTTGGAGAAATGTTACCAGCGTACAACGAAATATTGACACCTGAGGTGCTTAGTTTTTTGAAGGAACTACATGAGAATTTTAATGAGCGCCGAATAGAACTTTTACAAAAACGTGTAGAAAAACAAAAGAGAATTGATGCAGGGGAGTTTCCGAAGTTTCTAGAAGAAACAAAACACATACGTGAAGCAGATTGGACAATTGCCAAGCTGCCAAAAGACTTAGAGGATCGCCGCGTAGAGATTACTGGACCGGTAGATAGAAAGATGGTCATTAACGCTTTAAATTCAGGAGCGCATCTTTTTATGGCGGATTTTGAAGATTCGAATTCACCAACTTGGGAAAATGCAGTTGAAGGTCAAATCAACTTACGAGATGCAGTAAAGGGAACGATTTCACATGAAAATGATAAAGGGAAAGAATATAGATTAAATGAGAAAACAGCTGTACTGATTGTACGTCCAAGAGGATGGCATTTAGAGGAAAAGCATATGCAAGTTGATGGGAAAAATATGTCGGGTAGCTTAGTAGATTTCGGCTTGTACTTTTTCCATAATGCGAAAGATCTTTTAGCAAAAGGGAGCGGTCCATACTTTTACTTACCGAAAATGGAAAGTTATTTAGAAGCGAGATTATGGAATGATGTATTCGTATTTGCTCAAAAATATATCGGCATTCCAAATGGAACGATTAAAGCAACTGTGTTACTGGAAACGATTCACGCTTCGTTTGAAATGGATGAAATTTTGTATGAGCTAAAAGATCATTCTGCTGGCTTAAACTGCGGAAGATGGGATTATATTTTTAGCTTTTTAAAGAGTTTCCGTAATCATAATAAATTCTTACTACCAGATAGAGCACAAGTCACGATGACGGCACCATTTATGCGTTCCTATTCTTTGAAAGTAATTCAAACATGTCACCGCCGTAATGCACCAGCAATTGGAGGAATGGCGGCACAAATTCCGATTAAAAATAATCCAGAAGCAAATGAAGCAGCTTTTGAAAAAGTGCGTGCTGATAAGGAGCGCGAAGCTTTAGACGGTCATGACGGGACTTGGGTTGCCCACCCTGGACTTGTACCGGTTGCAATGGAAGTATTTAATCACATTATGAAAACACCGAATCAAATTTTTAGAAAACGTGAAGAAATATGTGTAACAGAAAACGATTTACTAGAGGTACCGGTGGGAACGATTACAGAAGAGGGCCTTCGCATGAATATTAGTGTAGGTATTCAATATATTGCTTCTTGGTTAAGCGGACGGGGAGCAGCACCCATTTATAACTTAATGGAAGATGCGGCAACTGCTGAAATTTCAAGAGCACAAGTATGGCAATGGATTCGTCATGAAGGTGGAAAACTAAATGATGGTCGTAATATTACGCTTGAATTAATGGAAGAGCTAAAAGAAGAAGAATTAGCAAAAATAGAAAGAGAGATTGGTAAGGAAGCCTTTAAGAAAGGGAGATTCCAAGAGGCGACAACTTTGTTTACAAATCTCGTTCGAAATGATGAATTCGTACCATTTTTAACATTACCGGGTTATGAAATTTTATAAAAAATGAAAAGGGGATGGAACAAATGAAAAACGAAAGAATCGAGAAGTTACAAGAAAGCTGGGAATTAGATGAGCGTTGGAAAGGGATCACACGTCCATATTCGGCAGAAGATGTAATTCGCCTGCGCGGGTCAATTGATATTGAACATACGTTAGCGCGTCGCGGTGCTGAGAAGCTTTGGACATCGCTTCATACAGAAGACTATATTAACGCACTTGGCGCATTAACAGGAAACCAAGCGATGCAACAAGTAAAAGCTGGGTTAAAAGCGATTTACTTAAGTGGTTGGCAAGTAGCAGCTGATGCAAACCTTTCTGGACATATGTATCCAGATCAAAGTTTATATCCAGCGAACAGCGTACCTGCTGTAGTGAAACGAATTAATCAAACGCTTCAACGTGCGGATCAAATTCAGCATATGGAAGGAAGCGATGATACAGACTATTTCGTACCGATTGTAGCAGATGCAGAAGCTGGATTTGGCGGACAATTAAACGTATTTGAACTGATGAAAGGTATGATTGAAGCAGGTGCATCAGGTGTGCATTTTGAAGATCAATTATCTTCAGAGAAAAAATGTGGCCATTTAGGCGGAAAAGTACTACTACCAACGCAAACAGCAGTACGCAATTTAATTTCTGCACGTCTTGCAGCAGATGTAATGGGAGTGCCGACAATTATCGTTGCAAGAACAGATGCGGATGCAGCTGATTTAATTACGAGCGATATCGATCCTGTTGATAAAGCATTTATTACAGGAGAAAGAACACCAGAAGGATTTTACCGTACAAATGCAGGTCTTGATCAAGCAATTGCGCGCGGTTTAGCGTATGCACCGTATGCAGACCTCGTTTGGTGTGAAACGTCGGAACCAAATTTAGAAGATGCAAAACGATTTGCGGACGCAATTCATAAGGAGCATCCAGGAAAGCTACTTGCATATAACTGTTCACCTTCATTCAATTGGAAACAAAAACTAGATGAAAAAACAATTGCAAGCTTCCAAAAGGAAATCGCATCTTACGGTTACAAGTTCCAATTTGTAACACTTGCTGGATTCCATTCATTAAATTACGGTATGTTTGAACTAGCACGTGGCTATAAAGAGCGCGGCATGGCAGCATACTCTGAACTACAACAAGCAGAATTCGCAGCTGAAAAACATGGCTACTCTGCAACACGTCATCAACGCGAAGTAGGAACAGGTTACTTTGATGAAGTTGCACAAGTGATTACAGGCGGAACTTCATCAACGACAGCGTTAAAAGGATCTACGGAAGAAGCACAGTTTACGAAATAAAAGGAAGGGGCACCTTTTTGAAGGGTGCCCCTTGTTATTTTCTAAACGATTCGAAAAGAGAGATTGAGTTGTCGGAAAAAAACGATACTTCCTTTTCTTTATTACTAAATCAACTCCACTCAGCCCTATGATCACGAATAAACTTCATATCTTTCTCATAATGCTCTAGATGTCCTTCATCAATCATTCTTTGGAAATTCAAGTCGCCTTCTTGCGCTTTTCGTTTCATATATGTACATAATCCTTCTAATCGAAGCAACACCATTCCTAAGTAATCTTCATCCATATTTTTATCATAGGACTGAACGAACAAATTCATTCTCTCTTTAATGCGATCTGCATGTTGCGATGAGTCATAATGAACGGCTTCACCGGATTCTGTATAATACACTCTACTTAAAGGCACACAAGTATAGAGTGTATAAGCGATATCCCATAGTCTTGGACCAGGAGCAGCAACATCGAAATCAATAATCCCTACTGGCTTCTCATTATTAAAAATAATGTTATATATGGCAAAATCATTGTGACATAAAACCTCAATGTTATTTGGAGTGTGACCCATCGGTTTCCAATCATTTAATAACGGAAAATCACTTACAGCATCATGGTAAAGGCGAAGCATCTTTGCGATTTCTTTTAATACATCATTAGATCGCATATATTCTTTTAAAGGATAATTGCCAGCTTCTCCTTCAATAAAGGATAAAATCTCTCTATCTTTTTCATCTACACCTAAAAACTTTGGAGCATAATGAAATCCTTTGTTTTCTAAATGTTGCAATAGCTTATGAATCTTTTCACTGCCCGGCTTTAACTCTCGCCGAACAGTATTTTCAGAACGATATACGTTTGAGACGTTTCCCCCTGTTAGCCTTTCTTCTTTAGCGTAGTTTGACATGTGAAAATTCCCCCTGTGATTAAAAAATCCAATTCCAAATAGTAAATAGACCAATAATGGCAGAAAAGAGAAGGCAAGCAAGGAATGCTAGACAGCCAAAAGGAACTAGCTTATCTTGCCATGTTTCTTTATACTCATAAATTAACTCCTCTGCTACTTTCTTCTGCACTGAAGATAAAGGTTGATCTTTATACAAACCTTTTATATGGTTAGAATCGCCTTTAAACTTTAAAGCACGTGCAATATGATGAGGATTATTTCCCATTGATTTTTCAAATAATAAACATGATTCATGCATAATATCTGTTTTATGCTCCTCTAGATACCAGTAACGTCCAGCCATTTCTGGATATTGTAATGTATAATAAATATCTCCGAGTTTTTTTCGAAGATGTAATTCATTTGGGTATGTAAAGATGAGGCCATGCAATCTATCTCTTGCTTTTCCAAGATTATTATTTTCAATATCCTCTTCAATTCTTTTTAATGTTTTTCTAGGAATTTTATTGGTCATAAACTCCTCCTTATTTGGAATAGAGATAATTATATTTTATAAGAAATACTAAAAATTAGAAATTCTATTTTCGAAAAAGATTGTACATTTTATTTTAATGTGCTATGATGATGTCAGTTGAATAGTTAAATTAAGCAATCCATATGTTATCAAGTGCTGAAAACGAACGAGAAAAAGTATGTGAGAACTAGTTTATGTTTCGTATTTGATAATGTGTGGATTCTTTTTTTAGACAGGAAGACTAAAAAAATTAAATTTGTATTTTCTTAGGAGGAAATAATCATGGCAGTAACAGGACAAGTAAAATGGTTTAACAACGAAAAAGGCTTCGGTTTCATCGAAGTTCCAGGCGAAAACGACGTATTCGTACATTTCTCTGCAATCGAAACTGAAGGTTTCAAATCTCTAGAAGAAGGCCAAAAAGTTAGCTTCGAAATCGAAGAAGGTAACCGTGGACCTCAAGCTAAAAACGTAATCAAACTATAATTTTATAGTTGATGATGGAAAAAAGGATGGCTAATGCCATCCTTTTTTTGTTGTGGGGAAAGTTTTTTTAGAGCCTGTTTTTATATCTAAATCTCTTTTTCTATGTTACAACTGGTAAAAAATTAACTGGAATGCGTATTAGTTTCTGTAGAAGAATTATTTCAGCAAGAGCATTTACTGCGTATGATAGTAAATAACTATAAATTTGTATTCTTCATTGAAATAGGGGAATTTTTTTCAGATAGACCTTGAGTAACATCTTTTTTGTTAGCATTGTTGTTGGAATTTTGTACGTTTTGAGATGATGTTTCTAACAGTTGTTCTTGTTCCTTACTAGGGGTATTCAGAGCATCTGAGGGGATGCTATTAACCTGCTGGCTTAATAGGTTTTCTTTATCCATAGTATACAGCTCCTTTTTGGAATTCGATAAAAAGCAATGTAATTATAAAATGACCACTTATATATATTGTGTTTTTGAATGAAATTATATACAAAACTTATATTATAAAGTTAACTAAATAACGAATTGTTAGTGATGGATAAAGATGTACAAATTTGAAGTGTTTAATAAAAATTAAAAGCGAGTAACAAGTACAAATACTTTTTCTCATGTTTTAGATAAGGATCATATTACAAATCAAAAAAGATGTAGAGAACCTTGAAAGAAAATATAGTTTTTTTAGGGTGAAGAAGAATAAATAAAATGATACTACAAATGTAAAAAGGCATTCCATAAAGGAAGGCCTTTTATTGTTCTTGCCCTGATTTTTTCTTCTCACGTTTTTTACATTCTGGACATTTTGATTTACGAAACGGTTTAGCAAAGAATAGCAGAATGAAAAATAAACCGAATATAATGCTAGCTGAGTTTTTCACGATAATGACGCTGCTATTTTTCATTTGAATCGATGGTTGGATTTCTTTTTCTTCCATAGTGGCCCTCCATATATTGGATTTATATTTTAATTATAGCAAAGTTAGTTGTTGTAATGATGTGAAATGAGGAAGTGATTTCAAATATTTATAGTAGTATAAATGTTTTTTGTGTACATTATTATCTTTTTATTATTATATAGTTAATTTTAAATTTAAAGAATGGTTGATAAATAATAAATCTATGTAAAATAGTGGAATATGCAATCCGTTTTCTTTTCATAGGTGCTAAAATTATATATGCAGCTGCTAATATAAATGGAAAAAAGGAGATAATAGAGCATGGAAAGTAAAGTGGAACGCTATGTCGAAAATTATGTTGTAACGAAAAATACGATGGCCTTACTTCCTGTTATTCTAAGTGAAAAGAAAATTGTTACTCGAGTCGTTGAAATGAATGATTCTTTTTTCGTATTTCAAAAACCTCTAGATATTATAGAAAGAAGTTGCCGCAAGCATGGCTCGAGTTTCTTAGGCAGAAAAGAAGGAACGAAAGAGTTAACTCATATTACACATAAAGCACCAATTGCGATTAGTCCTACAGATCAACTTTATTTTTTCCCTACCTATTCTTACTCTAGAAAAGAGTGCGCTTGGTTGTCTCATTTTTATATTGAAAGTAATAAAGAATTAAAAGATGGAAATCTTATTATTAGATTTATAAATGGCTTTGCTGTGAAATTAGAAATATCAAAAACTAGTTTTGAAAATCAACAAAATCGTACAGCGAAATTACGTACTGAATATGAAGATCGTAGGAAAAAACAAGGGAGCCCTTGTTTTAAAGAGATTGATAAAAAAGAGGAATCAACATTAAGACCCGCTTATGAGAGTGTGTATTTTGTGAAGGAAGGCGAAGTGTGAAAGAATGGGGGGAATCCCCATTCTTTTTTTGTTTATCCCGCTATTTGTGGGCAGTAAGACCCCCACCTCAAAATTCAGCGAAAGCAAAAAAGTTAGGTGGGGGTCGGGCTGTATAGATAAAGCGATATATTTAGAAAATCAACAGTGTAATTTCATTTACCGATAAAAAATCGGAAAACCATCTAAATAACAAAACGAACGACATGTCCTGTCGAATATTGATAGATTATCATAGCTAAATAATGAAGGAATTCTTATGAAAGATATGGAAACTTTAATAAATACATCTCCATATGTCGTATCTACCATTTCCTTTCTCATATAAGCGATGATACAGTAGGGATAGTATTTAGAGTAAAGGGGTAAAGTGTAGAATGGATTTTCAGACAATCAAAGAGTATTTTTCACCAGAAAATATGGATCATATTGTTGAGAGTTATAAAGCGTTCGGACCACTTCTTGGTATTGGTTTACCGATGATAGAGGCGTTGATTCCAGCATTACCGCTTATCGTATTTGTACTGGCGAATGCTGTTGCATTTGGCTTTTGGCTCGGTTTTCTTTATTCATGGCTTGGATCAGTAATGGGTGCATTACTTGTCTTTTTCATCATCCGCCATTTTGGTCGCAGTCGTTTCTTTTCGTTTGTAAATAAGCATGAGAGAGTACGAAAAGCAATGGGGTGGATTGAAAGGAAAGGATTCGCACCGATTTTTGTTATATTTTGTTTTCCGTTTACACCGTCAGCGCTCATAAATGTTGTCGCTGGTTTATCCCGAATTAGTGTAAAACAGTTTGGTCTAGCGTTAGCATTCGGAAAACTTGTGATGATTTTTATTTTAACGTATATCGGTCATGATTTAATGTCATTTATTCATAACCCGGTGAAATCAGTCATTGTAGCGATTGGTATTTTTATTTTATGGTATGTCGGTAAGAAAATCGAAGTAAAGTTAGAACTACATTAAGAATAGTCTTCTTTGTAAAGGAAAGCTTCAGTATTAAAGGATAAGGGGAGAAGCAGATGAAGAAAACTTTGAAAAAAGAAGGCATAGAGTGGATACGAACAATTTTAATTGGTGTATTATTAGCTGTATTTTTTCGAACGTTTTTCTTTTCAACGTATGTTGTAGAGGGGAAGTCAATGATGCCGACATTGCAAGATGGCAATATGCTCGTTGTAAATAAGGTGAGTTATCAAGTTGGGGACTTGAACAGATTTGATGTTGTGGTGTTTCATGCGAATAAAAAAGAGGACTATGTAAAGCGAATTATCGGTTTACCTGGAGATCATATTGAATATAAGCATGATAAGTTATATATAAATGGACAATTTATTGATGAGCCGTATTTAGAGAAGTATAAGAAAGAGATAAATGGAAGGCAACTAACAGGCGACTTTACATTAGAAGAGTTAACGAAAGAAAAGCTGGTGCCACCCGGGTTTATTTTTGTAGTAGGTGATAACCGGCTCGGGAGCTGGGATAGTAGACACTTTGGCTTTGTAAAAGCTGATACAGTCGTCGGTAAAGTTGATTTGCGATATTGGCCAATTCAAGAGGTACAAACGAATTTTTCAAAAGGTTGATATAATGAAGTAGAAGTATAGAAAAGACAAACAACTCAGTTTGTCTTTTTTCGTGTACTATAATACAATTATAGTAGCAAACTAACGTTCGTTATGTAAGTGAAAGGTGGGGTTACATGTCACTTCGATTTGTGATTGGTAGAGCGGGAAGTGGAAAAAGTACACTTTGTTTACGTGAAGTGCAAGAAGAGTTAAAACAGCGCCCGAGAGGGAAAACAATATTATATCTTGTGCCAGAACAGATGACATTCCAGACGCAGCAGGCGTTAATTGGAAGTGAGGATGTAAGAGGTTCTATTCGGGCACAAGTTTTTAGTTTTTCACGATTAGCGTGGAAGGTGCTGCAAGAAGTTGGCGGAGCGAGTCGTCTTCATATTGATGAAGCTGGTGTACATATGTTACTCCGTAAAATTGTAGAGTCTCGTAAAGATGGATTATCGGTGTTCCAAAAAGCAGCGGAGCAAAATGGTTTCTTTGAACATCTTGGCAGTATGATCGCGGAGTTTAAACGTTACAATGTAACGCCATCTAACGTATATGAAATGTGGCAACAATTAGATGCGCATAGTAGCAGTGCCGAACAAAAGTTACTAGCGAATAAAGTGTATGATTTACAGTTACTATACGATGATTTTGAACGTGCTTTAATTGGAAAATACTTAGATTCAGAAGACTACCTGCAATTGCTAGTGGAAAAGCTTCCGCAGTCTGAATATGTAAATGGTGCGGAAATTTATATAGATGGATTTCATTCATTCTCCCCGCAAGAGTTAGAGATTGTAAGACAGCTTATGATTTGCGGAGCGAAAGTTACGATCACGTTAACGATAGATGAAAAAACGTTAGCACAGCCAGTAAATGAACTCGATTTATTTTATGAAACGACGTTAACGTATGAAAAAATAAAACAAGTAGCGCGTGAAGAGAAAATAGAAATTGAAAAAACAATTCCACTTATGGAACAGCCGCGTTTTCATTCTCCAGCATTAGCGCATTTAGAAGCTCATTATGAAGCGCGTCCGAATGAAAAATTTAACGGTGAAGCGAGTGTAACGATTAGTACAGCTGCGAATTTACGAGCGGAGGTAGAAGGTGTTGCTCGTGAAATTCGTAAACTTGTTGCGGATGAAAAATATCGTTACCGAGATATTGCTGTGCTTCTGCGTAACGGGGAAAGTTATTACGATGTGATGCGGACTTTATTTACAGATTATAATATCCCGCACTTCATCGATGAAAAACGCCCGATGTCACATCATCCATTAGTAGAATGTATTCGTTCTGCTTTAGAGATTATTAGCGGGAATTGGCGTTACGATGCGGTGTTCCGCTGCGTGAAAACAGAGCTTTTATATCCATTAGACGTAAGAAAAGAAACGATGCGCGAAGAAATGGATGAGTTTGAAAACTACTGTTTAGCGTACGGTGTACAAGGAAAGAGATGGACTTCAGAGGATCCGTGGATGTATCGCCGTTATCGTTCTCTTGATGATACGAACGGGATGATTACAGACAGTGAACGTGAAATGGAAGAGAAAATAAATAGGCTACGTGACGTTGTAAGAACACCTGTTATTCGCATGCAAAAAAGGTTAAAGCGTGCAGGAACAGTTATGCAAATGTGTGAAGCAGTTTACTTGTTTTTAGAAGAACTGGATGTTCCGAAGAAACTAGAAGAATTACGTATACGTGCAGAAGAAAGTGGAGATTTCTTATTTGCGACAGATCATGAACAAGTATGGGAAGAAGTAATGAGCCTTCTTGATACATTTGTAGAGATGCTTGGGGAAGAGAAAATGTCTCTTTCTATGTTTACTGACGTTATGTCGACAGGTCTTGAGGCACTTCAATTTGCTAACATTCCGCCGTCATTAGACCAAGTGTTAATTGCTAATATTGATCACTCCAGGTTATCTGACGTGAGAGCAACGTTTATTATAGGTGTAAATGAGGGTGTCATTCCAGCAGCACCTATGGATGAAGGGATGCTTTCTGATGAGGAAAGAGAAGTTCTTGGTGCGGCAGGGATTGAACTAGCGCCAACGACGAGACAAACTTTGTTAGAAGAACAGTTCGTTATGTATCAAATGGTAACGAGAGCATCTGAGAAGTTATACATATCATGCCCGCTTGCAGATGAAGAAGGAAAGACATTACTTGCGTCTAGCTTTATTAAGAAAATAAAAAGAATGTTCCCTAATGTGAAAGATTCATTTATTACGAATGACGTAAATGATTTATCACGTTCAGAACAAATTTCATATGTAGCAACGCCAGAAGTAACGTTATCTTACGTTATGCAGCAACTACAAACGTGGAAACGATACGGATTTGAAGGGAATTTAGATTTTTGGTGGGATGTATATAATTTCTACGTAACGTCAGATGAATGGAAACAAAAAAGTAGTCGCGTGCTATCAAGTTTATTTTACCGAAATCGTGCGCAGAAACTAAGTACAGCAGTAAGTAGAGATTTATACGGAGATACAATTAAAGGAAGCGTCTCTCGTATGGAACTATTTAACCGTTGTGCATACGCTCATTTCGCGCAGCATGGTTTGTCGCTTAGAGAGCGTGATATTTTCAAACTTGATGCGCCAGATATCGGCGAATTATTCCATGCGGCATTAAAGAAAATTGCGGACAAGTTATTGCGTGAAAACCGCACTTGGGCGGATTTATCAATAAAAGAATGTGAACATCTTTCTGTTTTAGTAATAGAAGAAATTGCACCGTTATTACAACGACAAATTTTATTAAGTTCAAATCGTCATTTCTATTTAAAACAAAAACTACAACAAATTATTTTCCGCACGTCAATCATTCTTCGTGAACATGCGAAGTCGAGCGGATTCGTACCAGTTGATTTAGAGGTGCCGTTCGGTATGGGTGGTACAGGGTCACTTCCGCCGATGGAATTCTCATTACCAAATGGTGTAAAGATGGAAGTAGTCGGTCGTATTGACCGTGTTGATAAGGCAGAAGATGAAAACGGGACGTTCTTACGTATTATTGATTATAAATCAAGTTCAAAAGCGTTAGATTTAACGGAAGTGTATTACGGATTAGCACTTCAAATGTTAACGTATTTAGATGTTGTTACTTCGAATGCACAGACGTGGATGAAAAAAGGCCACGCAGCATCACCAGCTGGTGTATTGTATTTCCATATTCATAACCCAATCGTTGAGATGAAAGGTGACGCATCTGAAGCTGAAATTGAAAAAGAAATTTTAAAGAAATTTAAAATGAAAGGACTCGTATTAGGAGATGCTGACGTTGTTCGTTTAATGGATAACAAACTTTCAACAGGAAGCTCAGATATTATTTCTGCTGGCCTGAAAAAAGACGGTAGCTTTAGTGCGCGTTCAAGTATTGCAAGTGAGCAAGAGTTTAACGTACTGCAAAAATATGTACACCATACGTTTGAAAATATTGGAAAAGATATTACAGAAGGTGTTATCGATATTGCTCCTTATAAAATGGGAAATAAAGCAGCATGTACGTTCTGTAACTTCAAATCTGTTTGTCAATTTGATGAGTCACTTGAAGATAATCAGTTCCGATCGTTAAAAGATATGAAAGATAGCGAAGCGATGGAGAAAATAAGAGAGGAGGTTGGCGGAGAATGATAGAAAATTGGCCTAAAAAACCAGAAGGTAGTCAATGGACAGATGACCAGTGGAAAGCTGTTGGAGCGAACGGACGTGATATTTTAGTTGCGGCTGCAGCTGGATCAGGTAAAACAGCAGTATTAGTTGAACGTATTATTAAAAAGATTATTAATGAAGAGAACCCAGTCGATGTCGACCGCCTGCTCGTTGTAACATTTACGAATGCAGCAGCGCAAGAGATGAAAAACCGAATCGGGGAAGCGTTAGAAAAGGTATTAATTGATGAACCAGGCTCTCAACACGTAAGAAAGCAGCTGAGCCTATTAAATAAAGCTTCCATTTCAACAATTCACTCATTCTGTTTACAAGTAATTAGAGGATATTACTACATGCTTGATGTTGATCCTCGTTTCCGTATTGCGAATCAAACAGAAAATGAATTGTTAAAAGAAGAAGTGCTAGATGACATATTAGAAGAAGAGTATGGCATCGAAGATAATACGATATTCTTTGAACTCGTTGATCGTTATACGAGTGACCGTAGTGATGATGACTTACAACGTATGATTTTAGCGCTTCATACAGAATCAAGAGCGCATCCAAATCCGGAAAAATGGCTTGATAAATTAGTAGAAGCATATGACGTAGAAGGAAAGACAATTGAGGATTTAGTATATGCTTCTTATTTATTAGAAGATGTGAAATTCCAGCTTGAAACAGCGGAACAGCATATTCGTAAGGCAACTGAACTCGCAATGCTTCCTGACGGTCCAGCGCCTCGCATTGAAACCCTGCAAGCAGATGTAGCTTTACTTGGAACGCTATCATCAGCTGCTCGTGAGTCGTGGACAAGTTTGTATGAAGCGATGCAAAACGTATCGTGGCAAACGTTAAAGCGTATTAAGAAAAGTGATTACAATGAAGATGTTGTAAAACAAGTAGACTCTCTTCGTAATAAAGCGAAAGATGAAGTGAAGAAATTACAGGAAGAGTTATTTAGCCGCAAACCTGAAAGTTTCTTACGAGATTTTCAAGATATGCACCCAGTATTAGAAAAGCTTGTTCAACTTGTAAAAGTATTTACAGAGCGTTTCCAAGCGATGAAGCGAGATAAAGGAATGGTCGATTTCACAGATTTAGAGCATTTTTGTTTACAAATTTTAAGTGAACAAAGTGAAAATGGTGAAATGAATCCGTCAGCAGTGGCGCTCCAATATCGTAATAAATTTGCTGAAGTATTAGTCGATGAATATCAAGACACGAACTTTGTACAGGAATCCATTATTAAATTCGTAACGAAAGATTCTGAGAGTGAAGGAAACTTGTTCATGGTTGGTGACGTAAAGCAGTCG
Source organism: Bacillus sp. GW823-FHT06A10 (assembly GCF_058795375.1). NCBI lineage: Bacteria > Bacillati > Bacillota > Bacilli > Caryophanales > Bacillaceae > Bacillus > Bacillus sp. GW823-FHT06A10. Next base: position 386,457 of record NZ_JBXAHT010000001.1, read on the forward strand.
ATTTATCGTTTCCGACTAGCCGAGCCAGGACTATTCCTAGGAAAATATAAACGCTTCACACAAGAAGGATTGGGCGGCGGAATGAAGATTGACTTAGCGAAAAACTTCCGTAGTCGTCATGAAGTACTAGCAGGTACGAACTTTATCTTTAAACAAATTATGGGCGAAGAAGTTGGGGAAATTGACTACGATGCTGACGCTGAACTAAAGCTAGGTGCTACCTATCCAGAAGGTGAAGATGTAGCAGCAGAATTACTATGTATTCAGCAAACGGAAGAAGAAGTAATGGATGGAGAAGAAGGTGCAGAAGTCGAAAAAGCACAGCTAGAAGCTCGTCTTATGGCGCAGCGTATTAAAGCGATGGTTGATTCAGGTTATGAAGTGTATGATCGTAAAACGGATAGTATGCGCCCTGTACAATACCGTGATTTCGTTATTTTACTCCGCTCGATGCCGTGGGCGCCGCAAATTATGGAAGAGTTAAAATTGCAAGGAATTCCAGTATATGCTGACCTTGCGACTGGTTATTTTGAAGCGACAGAAGTAAATATTATGATGAACGTATTCCGCGTTATTGATAATCCGATGCAAGATATTCCGCTTGCAGCTGTACTTCGTTCACCGATTGTGGGACTAAATGATGAAGACCTTGCGACGCTTCGTGCTCATGGGAAGAAAGGGTCATTTTATGAAGTAATGAGCTCGTTCTTAAAAGGAGCACCGCTTGAAGAAGAGCAAGAACTTCATGATAAATTAGAGTGGTTTTATAATTTACTGCAAGGATGGCGTGAATTTGCCCGTCAACAATCCCTTTCTGATTTAATTTGGAAAGTGTACGGTGAGACAGGTTATTACGACTTCGTTGGCGGTTTACCAGCAGGAAAGCAAAGACAAGCAAACTTACGCGTACTATATGACCGTGCAAGACAATATGAAGCAACATCATTTAGAGGGTTATTCCGCTTCTTACGTTTTATTGAACGTATTTTAGAACGCGGTGATGATATGGGTACGGCGAGAGCCCTAGGTGAACAAGAAGACGTTGTTCGCATTATGACGATTCATAAAAGTAAAGGGCTAGAGTTCCCGGTCGTATTTGTAGCTGGACTCGGTCGTCGTTTTAATACACAAGACTTAATGAAGCGTTTCTTACTGCATAAAGATTTCGGTTTCGGTTCACAATTTATCGATCCGCGTAAACGAATTAAATATACGACATTATCGCAACTTGCAATTAAACGCAAAATGAAAATGGAATTAATCGCGGAAGAAATGCGTGTATTATATGTAGCGTTAACGCGTGCGAAAGAGAAGTTAATTTTAATCGGAACAGTTAAGGATGCAAATAAAGAAATGGAAAAATGGCTTGATGCGAGGGAACATAATGAATGGTTATTACCAGATCACATACGTGCCGGAGCGTCTTGTTATTTAGACTGGATTGCACCTTCATTATATAGACATCGTGATAGTGAAATGCTTCTTGAATTAGGACAAGGAAGCATTCCGGATGAAATTTATGGGTATGACACTAGCTGGAAAGTAGAAGTTGTGGACGGTAACACGCTACTTGCACCAGAGCCAGTTCAAGAAGAGAAACAAGAATTGTTAGAAGCGCTTCGTGAGAAAAAGGCTGTTCCCCTGCAAAGTGAACGGAAAGAAGAAGTGTACGACAGATTAATGTGGAAGTACGGATATGAGGATGCGACATCTCATCGTGCGAAGCAATCTGTTACAGAAATAAAGAGAAATTATCAATCGGAAGAAGGTAGCGATAACGCCTTTATTAAAAAACTACGTGCACCAATTAAAACACGTCCACGCTTTATGGAGAAAAAAGGGTTAACGTACGCAGAGCGTGGAACAGCAGTCCATGCCGTTATGCAGCATGTAGATTTGAAGAAACCGATTACGGCCGAAACGCTACAAGAACAAATCGCAGGAATGGTAAATAAGGAATTATTAACATTCGAGCAGGCGGAAGAAATAGCAATTGAAAAAGTAATTTCATTCTTTGACAGTGACTTAGGTAAAAGGGTATTAGCGGCGAAAAGTGTTGAGCGTGAAGTACCATTTACGATGATGCTTGCAGCAGAAGAAGCATATCAAGATTGGCAAGGGGAGAGTGAAGAAACGATTCTTGTCCAAGGGGTTATCGACTGCATGATTGAAGAGGAAGATGGCATTACGTTAATCGACTTCAAAACAGATACGATTGAAGGGAAATTCCCAGGTGGATTCGAACAAGCAAAACCAATTTTAGAAGATCGATATAAAGTGCAACTTTCGTTATATGCAAAAGCACTCGAGAAAAGCTTACAACATCCTGTGAAAGAGAAATGTTTATATTTCTTTGATGGGAATCACGTTGTAAATATTGAAGAATAGAGGGGCTTGAAAATGGTAACGGAAAAAACGTTAAGAGCTTGTGAACAGGGACACGAGTATTATAAAAGTAGCGATTGTCCAACTTGCCCAACCTGTGAGAAAGAGAGAAAACCAAAAGAAGGTTTTCTCTCTCTTCTTTCAGCACCAGCAAGAAGGGCATTAGAACACCATGGAATTCAAACTGTAGAAGAACTCTCAAAATATAGTGAAAAAGAAATTTTAAAACTGCATGGTATGGGACCTGCGTCTTTGCCGAAGCTTAGACAAGCTTTGGAGGAGAGCGGATTATCATTTAAATAAAATGAAATAGTGCCTCTTCACTCCTTACTTGTTTATACCACTATTTGTGAACAGTAAAGCTCTTGCTGATTAAAATTTCATTTTAATAATTTGAATTAGATAAAAGAAAAAAGTAGGAGAATATCTCCTACTTTTTTTACGCTGTTCCAATCTGATCTTGATCCGCCACATCAGAATCAAACGTATTTGTTGCACTAACACCGTTAAAAGTATTCACGACAAATCCAACATTAGAAGCTCCGGATCCATTATAAGCTTTCGTATTTTCTTTCGGAGATACGTTATAAAAATCCCCTAAATTAAAAGAACCATTACTGTTTTGAACGACGAGATTTCCAACAACGGAAGGCATACTATCCACCTACTTTACTAAGCTATTTAATTATTATATGGATTATTGAGCGGAAGGTTCATCAGTAATATATTGGCGAATTTGCATAATACGAGAGTTATTGAAAGCATAATCAACATTTCCAATTTGAAAGCAACCAGAATTTAAGAGTGTTCGTAATTCAACGTCATTCACTTCAATAAAAGGACATTCATTTACAATGTTTAATTTTACATCTGTCGTTCGTTTTGGGATTGTAACGTGTTCATCTGTAAAAATTTCAAATGCATCTAAGCGACCTTCGCCTTTTATATAACAAGGAATTTCACGGTGGACGGCAAGAGCTCTACTTTTTAATTCCATTTGGTTTGCATCTCCAACTTGCAATACGGCAGTAATTCCTAAAGAAATAATAGAAACATTTTGGACAATGGACACATGATGCAACATAATTTCTCAGTCTCCTTAACCTGGAGTAGGAGGGACATCTGTTACTAATGGTACAAATGGACCCTCTGTAACTGTTTCAAATGGTGTATCGAGAATAGAAGATAGAATGAGGAGATTTGCATCTCCAATTAAAAAGAGTGCGGACGACGATACACCGTTCATTTTAATCTGTCCGACTTTTAACTCACGGTTTACAACGTTAAGGTTCATACATACTTACTCCTTTCGGAAATTTCCCGGTATGTGCTGAATAAAGGAGAGAAAGGCTTTGTCAATATCTTGTTTCATTGCCTGAATAATGATATCTCGTAAATAATCTGGATCTGTTGAAATACCTTCATATGATTGCGCTTGTGATAAATAATAAGGGAGTCGATGCTCCATCTGTTTTTTTATGTCATCTACCATCATTTGTCGATACATTTCATCAAGCGGTGTTCTCTCTTCTTGTTCAAAATGGAGAATACGATTATATGCTTCTTCATCTAAGTATCGATGCATTTCTTGGAGGATACCTTGATAAAAGTCTGGGTTTGTTTCGGTTTCAGGGTTTACCTTCAATGTTTCTGTATCCACTTGAAAATCTTCAATTTGTTGTCCTTTTGCTGAAAATGGGTTTAAACCAATATTTAAAGTACCATTTAAATTTTCGACTTTTAATTGATCGAATTTGTATTCCACTTTTCCTACAGAAGAGGAGGGGCGATTTTTTAATTCGTTAAGCTCTTCTTGGAGTTGGCGCACTTGTTCTTCTAAATTTAGGATGGCTGCTTGTTGTGTTTGAAGAGCTTGTTGAAGTTGGTGTAAGTAAGTATATATATCTTGATTCATTTGTGAAACCTCCTTTTCAATAGGGAGGGTAAAAATATTCCTGCTATATATTTATGACAAGGATGTCTTAAGAAGAACTAGTTGATGGTTTGATAGAAATAATTTGTCCTTTTGCCTGTAATGGGCGAAGTGGCTCCGTAAATCCGCCCGTATTTGAAAATTTAGATAGGGCTTTAATACTTCCGGCAGTACCAATTTGGAACACAGAAGAGGTTGTAATACTATCAATTTTAATACTGTTGATGATGATACTTTGGTTTACATAAAAATTCAATGCAATTGCCTCCTTTAAGTTGAGCCAATTATCGCTTGATCGATTACATCTGAATCGTTGACAGTCGTTGCACTTTGATAATTGTAGACAGAAACATTATCTCCAACGTTGAAAGAGCCGGCCCCGGCGAAAGCACGTGAGTAACTAATAGGCCTAATCGCAAATACATCTCCAATATGAAAAATACCACTTGATCCAATATTGACGATACGAATATGTCCGACCATAGCTGGCATACAAAACACCCTTCGTTTTTAAAATTTTCTTTTCTACTATTGTATGGGCGTTTCCAATAAAATGTGTGTTTTTTTGAAATAAAAGAAACACACGCGTTATTGCGTGTGTGTGTTGAACGTTTGAGTAGGGTGTAAATCCGTATGTACATGACAAATTACATTTAAGAGCCTGTCCAGTTCTTGGCTACAATCCACTGTTCTTTGAGAAGTCATTCCATAGCGTTCAGCAAAATAGATCATTTTTTCACGTTTTTTTTCAATAGCTTGCTCAAACATTGAAATCGGCTCCATCTCTAAATGAAATTTTTAGTATATATGTAGTACATATTATACAAAAACTCCATAAAAAAGAAATACCTTCGCTAAAAAAAGTAAAATTTCTACATTTTATGCTAAATAATGAATAAGTAACGAATAAGTGCGAGAAGAATATTGTAAAAATTAGCGTGCATGAGAAGGTTTTTTTCTTGCGGATGCGAATACAATTAAAAGGTATGAGTTTTAGGATGGAGAGTGGAAATATTGCGTTTTGTAACGGCGAAGAAAGAAGAAAAGGTATTTGTAGGTATTGTGGATGAAGAAGAAGAAAAGGTATTACACTTAAGAGAAGCGCAAAGACAAAAAGGGGAAAAGGTTACAATCCCTATTACAATGTTAGAGTGTATTGAAAGAGGGACTGAATGCTTTGAGAAAGTATGTGAAATTGTAAATTGGGCAAAAGAGAACGGGGAAGCGGCGTATTATCCGTTAACAGAGGTGAAAATATTAGCGCCGATTCCAAGGCCAAGAAAGAATATTTTGTGCGTTGGAAAAAACTATCGTGAGCATGCGGTAGAAATGGGCGGAGTAGAGTCTATTCCAGAAAATATAATGATCTTTACGAAAGCACCAACAACAGTTATTGGCATAAATGAGCAAATTAATGGTCACCCTCACGCAACGGACGAACTAGATTACGAAGGAGAACTAGCTATCATTATTGGTAAGCGAGGGAAGCAAATTAAAAAAGAAAAAGCGCTTGAGCATGTTTTTGGTTATACGATTATAAATGATGTAACAGCTCGAGACATTCAAAGAAAACATAAACAGTTTTTCCTTGGGAAAAGCTTCGATACATTTTGTCCGATGGGACCGTATTTAATTCATAAATCGGTGGTTGAAACGCCGAATGCATTACACATTGAAACGGTAGTAAATGGAGAAGTAAGGCAAACTTCCAACACAAATAAAATGATTTTTTCAATAGAAGAAATTATTTCAACGATAAGCAAAGGAATGACTTTAGAACCAGGCGATATTATCGCAACAGGAACGCCGGCTGGTGTCGGAAAAGGTTTTACACCACCGAGGTTTTTACATGCTGGTGATGAAGTGGTCATTACAGTGGAAAGAATTGGTACTTTGCGAAATGTAGTGAAATGAGAAAAGAGCTATCTTGTATAAAGATAGCTCTTTTCTATGGTCTCGGATTATAGAGATAATCGATAACGGCAAAAGTGTAAAGACCAATTAATGCAAGTGTACAAATGCCAAATAATATAACCGCAAGTGCGCTTTTTTCTCGTCCAAATCCAATAATAGTAAGAATAACAGCAGTCCAAAATGATGCTTTCAGTAGTGTGAGTGTAGTAGGAGTTGAGTAATGAAGCCATGTTGTGGAAAGTAGGAAACTAAAGAATGTAACTAAAATAAACGCTGTAGCTAAATAGTTAATATGTTTACCATATCTTAGTAGCATATCGCACCTCCTTTATGAATTTAAAATACAGAAAATTACAATTTTATCTTAATATAATTGAATATAAAAAGAAAGAGGTTGTCCCAACATGTTGGACAACCTCTCTATTATTACGATAATACAGCTTTAATTTTTTGGAATGCCCACTCTAAATCTTCTTCAGAGATTACTAGAGGTGGTGCGATACGAATTACGTTTTCGTGTGTTTCTTTACATAGTAGACCAGCTGCTTTTAGTTGTTCACAGTAAGGACGAGCTGGCTCGTTTAATTCGATACCGATGAATAAACCTTTACCGCGAACTTCAGTAATCATTGGGTTATCAATTTCTTTTAATTGCCCAACTAATTTTTCTCCTAATTGAAGAGAACGCTCTGTTAATTTTTCTTCTTCTAAAACTTCAAGAGCTGCGATAGAAACAGCACATGCAAGTGGGTTACCGCCGAATGTAGAACCATGAGAACCTGGCTCAAATACACCTAAAATGTCGCGGTTTGCTGCAACACAAGAGATCGGGAACACACCGCCACCAAGGGCTTTACCAAGTATGTACATGTCAGGAGTTACATCGTCCCAGTCACAAGCGAATACTTTACCAGTACGGCCTAAGCCTGTTTGGATTTCATCTGCTACGAATAAAACGTTTTCTTTTTTACATACTTCAAGAGCTTCTTTTAAGTAACCAGCTGGTGGGATGTTAATTCCTGCTTCACCTTGAATTGGCTCTAAAATGAATGCTGCTGTGTTTGGTGTAATTGCGGCTTTTAATGCTTCTAAATCACCGTAAGGAATTACAACGATGCCAGGAAGCATTGGACCAAATCCACGCTTGTACTCTTCATTTGAAGACATAGAAACAGAACCCATTGTACGTCCGTGGAAGTTATCTTCACAAACGATGATTTCAGCACGGTTTGCTTCTACTTTCTTCACATCATAAGCCCAGCGACGAACTGTTTTAATTGCAGTTTCAACAGCTTCAGCACCTGTATTCATTGGAAGTACCATTTCTTTATTAGTTAGTTTCGCAACTTTTTCGTACCAAGGACCTAATTGATCGCTATGGAAAGCACGAGAAGTTAACGTAACACGATTAGCTTGGTCAATTAAAGCGTTAATAATTTTCGGGTGACGATGACCTTGGTTTACTGCAGAATATGCACTTAATAAGTCCATATAGCGGTTTCCTTCAGGATCTTCTACCCAAACACCTTCTGCTTTAGAAATAACGATTGGAAGTGGGTGATAGTTATTTGCTCCATATGTGTCTGTAAGTTCGATAATATCCTTAGTTTGAATCATGATTGTTCCCCCTTTTGTTATTACAAGAAGTTTGTAAATACTCTAAATATTATAGCATTTAAATGTAAAAAAGCGAAACATTTCCTGAAAATAAATGAACATGTTATCATATAGAGTGAAAAAGTGTGAAAAGAGGAGGTAAGGGATACGATGGTACATATGCATATTACAGCATGGGCGTTAGGTTTAATTTTATTCTTCGTTGCGTATTCACTTTATTCAGCAGGAAGAAAAGGTAAAGGTGTACATATGGGGCTTCGTCTTATGTACATTATCATTATTGTGACAGGTTTCATGTTGTACATGGGGATTATGAAGACTGCAACAAGTAACATGCACATGTGGTATGGTTTAAAAATGATAGCTGGTATTTTAGTTATCGGTGGAATGGAAATGGTTCTTGTGAAAATGAGCAAGAACAAAGCAACAGGGGCAGTTTGGGGGCTATTTATTGTTGCATTAGTAGCAGTATTTTACCTTGGACTGAAATTACCGATTGGTTGGCAAGTATTCTAATAAAGAAAATAAAACCACCTTATAATCTCAAAGACTTGGGAGCTAAGGTGGTTTTTACTTTTTATGTCGCATCGATATGTAACTCTTCTCCATTTACTTTCGTAAAACGGAACATGTTTTTATTGGATGTAGTGTGACGGACGAAATGATGCTGTAGTGTACAGATCATCTCTTCGTTATCAAACAAAAGAATATTTACTCCTTCGCGTGACTCCTCTTTCGGTAAGAAAGATAAATAATTATGACAATACATGCAATCATATAAAGAGTAGTGAAGTGATTGCAATGATTCGGTTAATAATGTGAACACAGAGTCAGGTAATTCCTCGAGCCATTCATTATAGCTAAGAAGTAATTTTTTTCGAATACGTATCATTTCCCCGTTTTGCAGGTGGTGCTGTTCGTTGGCGATTTGTAATATATCTTGTTCATAGAAACGAGCTGGTAGCCAGTTGTTGTTATATAAAATCTCAAAACCATCTTCGGCAATATCTTCTAATAAAAATGCTTCATCATTTTCATCATCAAAGAATACCCATTCATTGTTTATATATTCTACATTACCGACTGTATGAGCGCGGGGCTGGTTATATAAAATATGGTTACGTTGTATCATACATGATTTCTCCTTTATAAAAAGTAGTTATTCCTGTTATAGACAGTTCGTGCATTCTTTATAACTAGACACATCTAGACATAGGTGGGCATACAATAAAACACGTTTTACTGAGTGAGAATGCTATTCCATATGTGGATAGTAGGTTATCGTCAAGTTTTCCATTTTTTGATCCGCACTCTTAGGGTGGGGATTACTGCACGTTCAAGAAAAGAAATAAGATGGAAGGATGATTTATATGTGCGGGATTACAGGATGGGTGGATTATAAACGCTCATTAGAAGGAGAAAGAGATGTCGTTACGAAGATGGCTGAGACGTTAGCCAAACGTGGGCCGGATGATAATAAAGTTTGGATTAAAGGCAATGTCGCATTTGGGCATAAACGTTTAATCGTTGTGGACCCTGAGGGCGGGAAACAACCGATGACTTGTTTAAAAGATGAAACGAATTACGCCATTTGCTATAACGGTGAACTTTATAACACAGAAGACATTCGAAAGGAATTATTAAGAAGAGGGTATACGTTTAAAGGTCATTCTGATACAGAAGTATTATTAGCTTCTTATATTGAATGGAAAGAAGAATGTGTCGATCATTTAAACGGTATATATGCGTTTGCTGTATGGGATGAACAGAAAGAACAAGTATTTATTGCGCGAGATCGACTAGGTGTAAAACCGCTATTTTATAAATATGATAGTGGGCGATTACTATTTGGTTCGGAGTTAAAAGCGATATTGTCGCATCCAGATGTGAAGGCGGAAGTAACGTTAGAAGGGTTATCCGAAATATTCGGCCTCGGACCGTCAAGAACGCCTGGCCATGGTATTTATGCTGGTATAAAAGAATTACGTCCAGGTCATGCGATGACATTTTCAAAGAACGGTTTATGTATATGGAGATATTGGAATGTAGAAAGTAAAAAACATGAAGACTCTTTTGAAGAAACAGTAGAGAAAACGCGCTTTTTATTACAAGATGCGATTACAAGGCAGCTTGTTTCTGATGTGCCACTATGTACTTTTTTATCAGGTGGTGTAGATTCGAGCGCTATTACAGCTATCGCAGCAAAAGAATACGAGAAATCAGGAAAAGGGCAATTACACACGTATTCTATTGATTACGAAGATAATGACAAATACTTTAAAGCGAATGCGTTCCAGCCAAATTCAGATGCTCCGTTTATTAATTTAATGACTGAGACATTTCAAACAACCCATCATCGCTGCGTCATTTCGAATGAAAAATTAGCAGAGTATTTAACTGAAGCAGTACTCGTTCGTGATTTGCCTGGTATGGCAGATATCGATTCGTCATTATTATGGTTTTGCCGCGAAATTAAACAAGATTTTGTCGTCGGTTTATCTGGGGAATGTGCAGATGAAATATTTGGTGGATATCCGTGGTTTTATAGAGAAGATGATTTACAATCGAGTGCCTTTCCGTGGATGCGCTCTACAGAAGCACGTGAACAACTGCTAAAGAAAGAATGGAGAAATAAATTAAATTTACAACAATATGTACAAAGGCGCTATGAAGAGTCGATTCAAGAAGTTCCTATTTTAGATGGAGAAAGTCCGCTAGAAGCAAAAAGACGCCAATTATTTTATTTAAATATGGTATGGTTTATGACAACATTATTAGACAGAAAAGACCGCATGAGTATGGGGGCAAGTTTAGAAGTACGTGTTCCATTTGCAGATCATCGCCTTGTCGAATATGCGTGGAATATTCCTTGGGAAATGAAAATGTATAAAAACCGCGAAAAAGGTCTATTACGTAAAGCGTTAGAAGATGTACTTCCACATGACATCTTATATAGAAAGAAGAGTCCTTATCCGAAAACGCACAATCCATACTATACAAAAGCAGTAACAGTATGGCTTCAAAATCTATTAACGGATAAAGGTTCAATTTTACACGAATTGTTTGATAAGGAGCAGTTGAACGGATTAATTCAGTCTGGTGGCAGTGCATTTCAAACACCATGGTTTGGTCAATTGATGACTGGGCCACAGCTTTTAGCTCATTTAGCACAAATTCACGTTTGGTTTAAAGAATATGGGGTAAATATTAAGGAATAAGGGAAAAGCGACTTACAATTATGTAAGTCGCTTTTTATTAAAGAAATTGTCATATAAAATTCAAAATTACCTTATAAATAATATTTAATTAGAATTATTATTTTGACGTACTTATTATTACTTGTTATAATTGGAAATAAACGTTCTGAAAAGGATTCTCATTTATAAAATTGAGGTGTTATATAGATGACAAAGAAAAAAATAGGTTTACTCGTAATGGCGTATGGAACACCAGAATCATTAGACGATGTAGAGGCATATTATACACATATCCGTCACGGACGTAAGCCGTCAGAAGAAGCGCTTGAAGATTTAATTGGGCGCTATAAAGCGATTGGTGGAATTTCGCCGCTTGCAAAAATTACGAAAGAGCAGGCGCATAAATTAACAGATTCGATGAATAACATATTTACAGAGTATGAATTTACTTGTTACTTAGGTTTAAAACATACTGCGCCATTTATAGAAGATGCTGTAGAGGAAATGAAGCGAGATGGAATTGAGCAGGCGATTAGTATCGTATTAGCACCGCACTATTCTACATTTAGCATTAAAGCGTATAATGATCGTGCTATTCGTCTTTCAAAAGAAATCGGTGGTCCTGTTATTGAACCAATTGAACAATGGTATGATGAACCGAAATTTATTTCGTATTGGGCAGACCAAATAAAAGAAACGTTTACAGAAATTGATGATAAAGAGAAAGCAGTCGTAATTTTCTCAGCGCATAGTTTGCCAGAAAAGATTATTGCAGCAGGAGACCCATATGTAGAACAACTAAAGTATACGGCAGATTTAATTGCAGAAGCTGCAAATATTCAAAACTATACAATCGGTTGGCAAAGTGCTGGGAATACTCCTGATCCATGGATTGGTCCAGATGTGCAAGATTTAACGAAAGATTTATATGCAGAGCATGGGTACGAATCTTTCGTATATTGCCCAGTTGGTTTTGTAGCGGAGCATTTAGAAGTTTTATATGACAACGATTATGAATGTAAAGTTGTAACTGATGAATTAAATGCCAAATATTTTAGACCAAGTATGCCGAATGCACAATCTGCATTTATCAACTGTTTGGCTGAAATTGTTTCAAAAAAAGTGAAGGAAATAGTTGACAAAGATTTAGTTTTGAATAATAATTAGTTTATAATAATTTTAAATAAATAATAATTACTATGAAAGAAAGAGGAGGATCCCCCTAGATGAATCCAAATAATCGCTTAACAACAAACCAAGGTGCTCCAGTTGGAGATAACCAAAATTCTCGTACAGCTGGTCGTCGTGGACCAGTATTATTAGAAGACTATCATTTAGTAGAAAAACTTGCACACTTTGATCGTGAACGTATTCCGGAGCGTGTTGTGCATGCGCGTGGTGCAGGTGCTCACGGTGTATTCGTAACGAAAAATAGCATGAAGCCATATACGAAAGCGGCATTTTTACAAAATGAAGGAACTGAAACACCTGTATTTGTTCGTTTTTCAACGGTTATTCATGGTCAAGGTTCTCCTGAAACAGCGCGTGATCCGCGTGGGTTCGCTGTTAAATTTTATACAGAAGAAGGAAACTACGATATCGTAGGTAATCATTTACCTGTTTTCTTCATTCGTGATGCAATTAAATTCCCTGATATGGTACATTCTTTAAAACCAGCACCTGATACGAATATTCAAACGCCAGATCGTTACTGGGATTTCATGACGTTAAGTCCAGAATCTACACATATGATGACATGGGTATTTTCTGATTACGGTACACCAGCAAGCTATCGTGAAATGGAAGGTTTCGGTGTCCATTCATTTAAATGGATTAATGAAGAAGGTAAAATTGTTTATATTAAATACCACTGGAAACCACAGCAAGGTGTACGTAACTTAAATGCGAAAGAAGTGCAAGAAGTACAAGGGAAAGACTTCAATCATGCAACTCGTGACTTGTTCGATGCAATCGAAAAAGGAAATCACCCGAAATGGGATTTACACGTACAAGTTATGCAATTAGATGAAATGGACTCTTTAGACTTTGATCCATTAGATCCAACGAAAGTATGGCCAGAAGATCGCTTCCCATTAATGGAAGTAGGGACAATGACGTTAAATCGTAATCCGAAAAACTTCTTTGCAGAAGTAGAACAAGTAGCGTTCTCTCCAAGTGCAACTGTAAATGGTATTGAGCCATCGGAAGATAAATTATTACAAGGTCGTTTATTCTCTTACCCAGATACACAGCGTTATCGTCTTGGTGCAAATTACTTACAAATTCCTGTAAACTGCCCATACGCAGCTGTTCATAATCAACAACGTGATGGTGCGATGCAAGTAAATCAAAACCCATCTACAATCAACTACGAACCGAGCCGTCATGCAGAGAATCCGGTTGAAGACAAAGTTTACCGCGATTCAACTATGAAAGTAGAAGGCTATGTATCTCGTGAAAAAATCGAAAAACCAAATGACTTTAAACAAGCAGGTGAGCGTTACCGTTCATTCTCTAAAGAAGAGCAAGATAACTTAATTGCGAACTTAACAAATGATTTAAAAGACGTAAATGAACGCACAAAATTATTAGCTGTTTGTAACTTCTTCCGTGCAGATCAAGAATACGGTATGCGCTTAGCGCAGGCGTTAAATGTTGATATTACGCAATATGTAGGAAATGCTCCGAAATAAATAGGAAAAGACGACCGGGTTTCGGTCGTCTTTTTTCTATAACGTTATGTGGGGTATTTTACTTGTAAATTATGTCGGAATTTGTTTGTAAATCGATATGTTGTGTCGAACCGTTGATATATTGAAAGAAACAATCGATATATTTGAAAAATCGTTGATATATCCAAAAAACCGATGATATATTTACATTTATACTAGGTGGGGTATGTTGCCTAGTACGCAAAAAAGAGATGCAATCTACTGTCAATAGATTGCGTCTCTTTTTTAGTTTGCTCGCTCTGCATGTTCATAAGCCTTCTCGCCGTGCATTGAAATATCAAGACCCATGTGTTCTTCATGTTCATCGACGCGAACAGGGAGGAAGAAGTTAATCGCTTTAATAATGGCATACGTCATGATGATCGTGAATGCATATGTTGCGCCAATCGCTATAAGTTGTTTAAACAGTAAAGCGGCGTTTCCGTAAAACAATCCGTTCGCACCATCCCCGTTTACGGTAGTAGTTGCAAATAGTCCTGTTGCAATACCGCCCCAAGTTCCTCCGATACCGTGGCATCCAAAGGCATCAAGTGTATCGTCATACCCGAATTTTGTTTTTAAGAAGAAAACGGCGCCAAAGCATAATATACCACCAATTGCTCCGATAAGAAGAGCGGAGAAAGGTGTAACGAACCCGCAAGCTGGTGTAATAGCGACTAGACCAGAAACAACTCCGCAAGCAGCTCCCATCGCAGTCGGTTTTGATTGGAAGAACCATTCAGAAAGCATCCAAGTTAGAGCGGAGGCAGCAGCGGCTATATTTGTATTAATAAATGCAGTTAAAGCTACGTCGTTTAAGGATAATGCGCTGCCGACGTTAAAACCGAACCAGCCAAACCATAATAAGCCTGCGCCTAACATTGTAAATGGCAAATGGTGGGGAGAAGAACCATTTATGTTTTTTCGTTTTCCAAGGAAAATAGCTAATACAAGACCAGCAACTCCGGAAGTGATGTGAACGACGTTTCCGCCAGCGAAGTCTAGTGCACCAAGTTCCCTTAGCCATCCGCCGACGCCCCATACCCAATGAGCGACAGGATTGTAAACGATCGTTGTCCATAGAAGGATAAAAATAAGAAAGGCAGAAAATCGCATTCTTTCAGCGAATGCACCTGAAATTAAAGCTGGAGTTAAAATGGCGAACATGAGTTGAAACATCATGAATAAATTGTGAGGAATAGTAGATGAGTAGTCTGGATTTGGTGCGTAGGTAACTCCGTTTAGACCGAACCAATCAAGTGTACCGATAAGCCCGTGCCAATCTGGTCCGAATGATAAAGAATAGCCGATAACAATCCATTGAATCGAAACGATAGCCATTGCGCTATAACTATGCATCGTTGTGCTGAGTACATTTTTGCTGCGAACCATACCTCCATAAAAAAGTGCCAATCCTGGTGTCATCAACATGACCATTACTGTCGTCACAAACATAAAAACTGTATCTCCCATATCCATGATCTCTCCTCCTGTAATGTTAGAAAAAATAACATCTATTTGTTATGTTTCATATCATATTCGAAATTAAACTAAAAATCAACTAAAAATTCAGAAAATTATATGCATGATGTCATAAAACCTAACATGAATTATTTTGTGAGGATTAAAATCGACATATGCGTTTCATTCGGATAATTGGTATAATATTCTTACAATTAAAAAGCTTGGGGGATGCGTGTGGGAAAAATACGGACTAGGAAACTATTCATTTGTTTTTGCTTAGCTGTTGTTTTGTTTGTACCAATACATACTTTTGCAGACGAAAAAAGAGAGTGGCGAGATGAAGTTATATACTCCATTATGATTGATCGCTTCAATAATGGAGAACCGAAAAATGACAAACAGTTAGAAGTTGGTAATTTAGAAGGGTATCAAGGAGGGGATATAAGAGGAATTATAAAAAGGTTGGATTACATAAAAGAAATGGGTTTTACTACCGTTATGCTTTCGCCACTTTTTGAAAGTGGAAAGTACGATGGATTAGACGTGCGAAATTTTAAAAAGGTAAATGAACATTTCGGGACAGACAATGATGTGAAAGAACTTGTAAAAGAAGTTCATGCAAAAGGAATGAAAGTTGTATTTCAATTTCCACTTGGAGAAAACGAACAACAGGTAATTGACGCAATGAAATGGTGGATAAAAGAAGTTGATTTAGACGGAAGTTATGTTATACATAGTGAAAAAAAGCCGCGTTCCTTTTGGGATAACGCGCAAAAAGATATGCAAGTGATAAAGAAAGATTTTCGTATTATGACAAAGGAGGATAGCGAATACAACGAAAAAATAGTAGAATCGTTTTCTAAAGCAGATGTATCGGTGAAATCGTTATACGATGTGAGTAAAAAAGAAGGAGAATTTGTTACGTTCTTAGATAATCAAGAAACAAAAAGATATGCGCGTATTGCAAAAGAAAATATGTATTATCCGCCATCACGTTTAAAACTGGCGCTTACTTATTTGTTAACATCACCTGGAATTCCGAATTTTTATTACGGAACTGAAATTGCATTAGATGGAGGAAGTGTACCCGATAATAGACGATTAATGGATTTTAAGTCAGACGAAAAATTTATGCAGCACATAACAAAACTAGGTGAACTTAGACAGGTGAGACCGTCTTTACGACGCGGTACGTTTGAGCTACTGTATGATAAGAGCGGTATGAGCATACTAAAACGAAAATATAAAAATGAAGTAACTTTAGTAGCAATTAATAATACGAAAGAAACACAAAAAGTCTCCTTACCTGCAAGTACGATTGGTGAAAAACAAGAGTTAAGAGGATTGTTGCAGGATGAAATTATAAGAGAGGAAAACGGGAAATTTTATCTCGTTTTAAAGCGTGAAGAATCAAACGTGTATAAAGTTAACGGAGAAACAGGTGTGAATTGGTTATTTATCTCCTTAATCGTTGGGGTGAATGTATTATTTATTGCGTTTTTAATTGCAGTTAAAAGGAAGCGTAGATAAGATGAGGAGTTGCTGGCTCTATGTTCATGTCTTCTTATTGTATATGTAAGTTTGTTCGGTGGCGCGATAGTGTTTATTCTGTTGATATGAAATTTCTTAAGAGAAACGATGTGAGAATGAAAACGTCCCTAGTGAGAGGAGGGCCAGGTTAGGAAGAGGATTTTCTTCCTAACCTGTTTTTTGTGTTAGCACCGATAGGGAAGAATCTTTGAAAAATCAATAATTGCAACTATATTAATTTTACATTACATTAAAAGTTAGAGAATACTCTTATACTAATACAGTGCTAAATAGTAGGTGGGAAAATGGAGTTTTACGATTTGGGTATTACCATTAAAGAGCTTAGAATTAAAAAAAATATATCACAATCCGAATTATGTCATGGAATATGTTCGCAAAGTCAAATTAGCAAAATAGAAAAAGGTGTGATTTATCCATCTAGTATATTGTTATATCAATTATCAGAAAGACTTGGTATTGACCCAAATAATATATTTGCATTAACTCAAAACAAAAAACTAAAATATGTAGAAAATGTAAAATGCGTAATAAAAGATTGCTTAAAGCAAAAACAATACAAAGAACTTTATGAAATAGTGAAAAAAGAGAAAAACGAAAATAACTTCCAATCAACAGAAGATAAACAATTTTTAATATGGCATGAAGCGATTGCTATATTTATGGTGGATAAATCAATAAAAACTGCTTTAGATTTTTTAAATAATGCATTAAAATTAACTGTAACTAATTCAGATTTTTTATCAGAAAGAGAAATAGATATTATGCAGACAATTGCTATATTCCATGGGGAAAATAAAGAATATGAAAAAAGTATTAATATATTAAGAAGGTGTTTAACTAATTTTAATAAGTTAGATTTTCCTAGAGATAAAGAAATTAAATTGAAAATTATTTTTAATTTAGCAAAAATTTTAGGTCATGCAAATCAACATGAAGAGGCAGTAAAATACAATGATATGGGTATCAAACTAGCTATTAATCTAAATACTTTATATTTACTAGGTGAATTATACTATGGAAAAGCTTGGAATTTATTGAAACTTAAACAACCTAATGAAGAAGATGTTGCAAATAACATGAAAAAAGCATTATTTATATTTGAACTAACAGAAAAAGAAAATCTGATAAAAATGGTTAAAGAAAAATATTTTGAAAACCAAACTGAAAAAAGTCACTCATAATTCATTTGGAAATCACTTGAAATATAATAAAACCTACAGGGAAAATCCCTGTAGGTTCTAAACTTATAAACTTTCTTCTAAAATATTAGTGTTTAATATAAATTTTTGAATAAGAGTTTACTTAGTGTACTTTTTATTTTGAAGTCTGCATCTTTATTAACGATGTATGCTTCTTTTTAAATCCATCCGAATATTATTGGTTCAAGTCGGAGGAAGGTACTTTGAAGTGTCTTTTTTTTATGACCTTTATCATTAACTATTTAATGTTTTTTTAAATGATTACATGACATAGTTTTTTTGTACCAAGCTTTGTTGATACAGTTAGACTTATCCGTTAGTGAATTCGCATTATTAGAACATCCTACAGTATTTAGGGAGAATGTGGCCAATAAAAACCATAGTATTAATTTCTTCATAATAACCACTTCTAACTCTTTTTTAATTAACATTTTTTAAGTTCCTTATTAATTTTACATTACATTAAAGGTTGGGAAATATTCTTATACTCATAAATTGTTACGTTTTGACGGGGAGAGGAATTATGAGTTACAGCGATTTTTAAGATGATTTTGGTCTAAGATGTAGTTATTAAGAAAAGTAATTCAAATTGAAGGGGGAAACGTCTTGAGGTGTCTTTTTCTTATTTTCAATAAGGTCTGCTAAATGCATGTATAAAACAAATTCTACAATAAGGTCTAGTTTAATCATACGGTCATTTGTAAAGTCTTCGTATGGTTAGACTCCGTTTACTTAGCAATTTTCACCGCATATACCTTTTTCTCTAGTTTGTTCTCGTAATATTGTCTCTACAAGACAAAAAAGAAAACTCCTCTAATTAAGAGGAGTTTTCTTTTTAGCGGTAGTTAATGAACTGTACGTCGATTGGTAAATCAGCGCTACGAACAGCTGCGATTACGGCTTGTAAGTCATCACGGCTTTTCGCTGTAACACGTACTTGATCGTCTTGTACTTGTGTTTTTACTTTTAATTTCATTTCTTTAATGATGTTGTTAATTTTTTTGGCGTTATCTTTATCGATACCTTGTTGAAGTGTTGCACGTTGGCGAACAGTGTTGCCAGTTGCAGCTTCAACTTTTCCGTAATCTAAGTTCTTAATTGGAACGTTACGTTTTACAAGTTTAGAAATTAAAACGTCTTTTACTTGGTCTAATTTGAACTCGTCGTCAGAAGTTAAAACTAGTACTTCTTTTTCTAATTTAATATCACTTTTACTTCCTTTAAAGTCATATCGGTTTTGGATTTCTTTTAATGCGATATTAATTGCGTTTGTTACTTCAGGTAATTCTACTTTCGAAACGATGTCAAAAGAACTATCTTTTGCCATAGTTAGCACCTCCAAATAAATTTCTAATCTTGTTATGTACTGTACATACTAAAGTATAGCTGAAAACGAGTCTAGACTTAAGTGTTTTCGTACTTATATTCATGGAACCTCATTTTATTATAGTGAATTTTGGGCAGTTGGACAAATACAGGAAAAATCATGTTATAATTAACTTTTGTTTGGAATGATAAAAAAGATAATTTTATATATATAGAAGGGAATTAAAAAATATGTATTTGCAAATAGGATCGATTGAACAGGTAACTGTTTTACGCGAAACGGAAATCGGATATATGGTTGGGAATGAAGAAGAAGAAATTTTCCTACATAAAAACGAAGTAGCTGGAGAAATTGAAGAAGGCGATACGATTGATGTATTCTTATACCTTGATCACCAAAATCGTATTTCAGCAACTATGAAGGAACCGATTATTACAACTTATGATTGGAACTGGGTAAAGGTTGTAGAAGTTATTCCTAGTTTAGGTGTGTTTGTTGATATTGGTGTGTCAAAAGATATACTAATTCCAGCTGATGAGTTCCCGATTTATATGCCAGTATGGCCAGAAGTAGGCGACGAATTATATTGTACGTTAAAATTAACGAATCGTGATCGTTTAATTGCTCTTCCGGCAAGAGACAGTGATATGCAAGAAATTATCGTAGATGCAACGCCATCTATGCGTAATAAAAACGTAAATGGACGTGTATATCGTTCGCTTCAAGTAGGTTCATTCGTTTTAACAGATGAACATTTCCGTGCTTTCTTACACCATACAGAAAGAAAAGAACAAGTCCGCATCGGTCAGCGTGTAACAGGACGTATTATTGACGTAAAAGATGACGGTACAATTAACATTTCACTTCTTCCTCGTAAAGAAGAAGGAATGGAAGACGATGCTGCAGTAATTTATGCATATATGGAAGAACGAGGCGGAGCAATGCCGTTTTGGGATAAGAGCCATCCAGAAGATATTAAAGAACGCTTTAACATGAGTAAAGCTGCATTTAAGCGCGCACTTGGTAAGTTGATGAAAGAAGAAAAGGTTTACCAAGAAGAAGGTTGGACTTACTTTAAGAAATAAGATAGAAGATTAAAAAGCACACCCTTATCTAAAAAGATAAGGGTGTGCTTTTTTTAATTTCCTTGCGGAGAAACAAGAGTAAATGTATCTTTCAAATCACTATCATTTATTTTAATATTTGCCTTTTTTAATTCCTCTTGTAACAATTTTTTGCTGAATACAGGATCAGCAGTACGTTCTTCCTCTAAGTTTTTGCGAATAGAGTTTTTTACTTCATCGTAAGGTTTTAAATCTTTTTTATCAGTTAATTTAATAACGTGATAACCGTTTGATGATTTTACGGGATTGCTAATTTGTCCAACATTTAGTTTGTAGGCAGCCGTTTCGAATTCAGGAGCCATTGTACCTGAATTGAAGTATCCAAGGTCTCCGCCTTTATCTTTTGATAGTAGATCTTGTGATTCTTGTTTTGCTAATTCTTCAAATGAAGCACCAGCATCTAGTTTACTCTTTATTTCTTTCGCTTCATTTTCGTCACTTACTAAAATGTGACTCGCTTTAATTTCTGGCTTATAGTGGTCTTTTACGTCTTTCTCTGTAATGCTTTTCTTAATCGCTTCATTCATAGCAAGTTTGAACTTAATTTGATTTTTAAAATCCTCTTCATCTTTTAAACCATTATTTTCTAATACTTTTTTGAATTGATCTCCATATTGTTTTTTTACTTTTTCTACTTCTTTATTTACCTCTTCATCAGGTACTTTATATTTTTTTGTGATGACGTCTTGTGCCATCATTTCGTATAGCATGTCTTTTCCGTAACGATCTTTCAATTGTTTTTCGAAGTCGTCCTTTGTAACAGTCGAGTCTGTTGCTGTGGCGACTGTAGCTGATCCGTTTTTTTGTCCGCAAGCAGATAGCATCAATATACTTATTAGTGCAGTAATAATGAAAATATGTTTCCCTCTCATGCCAACACCTCATCCGAATATGTTATCGCTATTGTAGAATATAGAAGTGAACATGAAGTGAATTTTTAATGTTTTTTTCCTTTAAAATGTAAAAAAGTACATCAACATAATTGTTGATGTACGATGGAATCAAAGGTGATCGGTCTTTTTAGAGTATGCACGTTTACCTTGCTGAATATTTTTTTGCTCTTGCTCATTTTTTTGTGTGCGTTTTGCGTTATTATCGCGTGCTTTTTTGTCGTTATCACTCGTATGTGGCATATGTATCAACTCCATTTCTAAACGTTGTACGTTTATCATTTCCTTTTTCGTAAAGACTATGTATAGCGGTGCATTTATGAAGGGTAAAGGTGGATTCGAAATGGATTTGAAGTTGAATTATACTGAACTTATAAAGAAGTTAATCGTTGTAATCATCGCAGGTTTATTAAACGCGATTGGGATGAATTTATTTTTAACGCCAGCGAAAGTGTATGCGAGCGGCTTTGCTGGATTGTCTCAATTATTATCACAAATATTAGGTGATTTTTTATCGATTCACATATCTACGGGAGTATTGTTTAGCTTATTTAATATTCCTGTCGTTATTTTAGCGTGGAAAAAGGTTGGAAAGGCCTTCACCTTTTTTAGTTTTCTTTGTGTTATATTTATGACTTTGTTTCTAGAAATCATCCCTGTTAGAGCGGTTTCGAATGATATCATATTAAATGCGATTTTTGGCGGGATTATTTCGGCAATTGGAGTAGGGATTGCTTTAAAGTGGGGTGCTTCTACAGGTGGATTAGATATTATCGCCATGATTTTATCAAAAATAAAAGATAAGCCTGTCGGTACATACTTTTTCTTTTTTAATGCAATTATCATTATCGCTGCTGGCTATGTATATGGATGGGAAAAAGCGTTATATACGTTAGTGACTTTATATGTATCAACGAGAATTATTGATGCAATTCATACTCGTCATGTAAAGATTACAGCATTAATTGTTACGAAGAATGGGGCGGACGTAAGAAAGGCAATTCACTCGCGATTAGTAAGAGGAATTACAACGATACCAGCAACAGGTGCTTATACGAATGAAAATAAAGAAATGTTAATGATGGTTATTACCCGTTACGAGTTATACGAATTGGAGAGGATTATTAAACAAGTGGACCCAGGTGCATTTACAAATATACTGCAAACAGTTGGGGTGTTCGGATTGTTTCGGAAAGATTAAAGAGGACCGAAGTTGGTCCTCTTTTTTAATGTATATTCGTAATGTTTTGCAATTGCTCTTGCATTTCACGGAGCTGAACTTTTTCAGCAGTTGAAGAGTTTGCGTAAGCGGATTGCAAAGCATTTTTTGCTCTATATACGAGATCTTGTTGCTCAGTACCGCTTGAACAAGATACGGCATTTTCAACAGCATCTCTAGCTTGTTGGAATAGTAAGTTCCCCATTTAAACCCCTCCAAAAGAAGAGTTACTTCTTGCCTTTTCTGCCTCAGCTAATGTACCTCTGTACGGGAATCTTGCATCATGCTTCATAACAGCATCGGCTCCTTGTTGGATAAAACGCTTTGATTTGTTCTTTTTACCCATTCGAAAAACCCCCTTTATTTAGCTGAAAACAATCGACGCGATGTCTCTTGCGTCTACTTATAGTATGGACATTTGGCAGGAAACTATAAGTAGGGAATTTTTAGATTACAACCCAAGAACCTCTTCTAAATATAAAGCAATACCATCTTCTTCGTTCGTTAACGTCGTATGGTTTGCGAGTGATTTTAATTCAGGGATGGCATTCCCCATTGCGATGCCGTGACCAGCAAATTCAATCATTTCAAAATCATTATCTTCGTCACCGAAAGCGATAATTCGCTCTTGTGGAATGTTGTAATGACTAGAAATTTTTTGTAATCCAACCGCTTTATTTAATCCGCTTTTCACAATCTCAATAATCGGCCAAGGTGCGCCCCATTTTCTATGATCGATTACTTCCGCGTGCATATCCGTTAAATGTTGACGAATTGCAGTGGAATGCTCGTCATGTGCATCAATTAATAAGCAAGTTGGATGATCGTTTAAAATATTTAATAAGTCTCCCGTAAAAATCTTAGGAGAGCCGAATTCGAAAATATGTTTTTTATCTTCATCAATTTCACGAACGTACACATCGTCCATTACTTCCGCGTATATATTTTTTACGCCGAAATCAAAGCAAGCTCGTACAATTTCTTGCGCTGTTGCTAGCTCAAGAGGAGAGTGATGTGTTCCCCAGCTTGAATCAAGAGGATGATGTACATAAGCACCGTTAAAGTTTACGATAGGTGTGTTAAGAGCAAGTTCTTTATAGTAATCATAACTAGCACGGAATGGACGTCCTGTTGAAATAACAACAATATGTCCCTGTTCCTTTGCTTTTGCAATTGTATGTTTCGTTCGAGTGGAAATTATTTTGTTGTCTGTTAATAAAGTACCGTCTAAGTCTAATGCGATTAAATGTTGTTTGTTCATAATTTCACCTCTTATAATAATTTTTTTGTATCTATCTGTATTTCCGTTTTTAATATGCAGAAATAAGAGGTTAGACTCGGTGAAATCACCATAGATGGAAATTTCACTATATATCCATCTTACGTCTCAAAGTGCTGCGGTGTCTACTATTTATCGTTGGAAATTAAGAAAAGTCAACATCTTTTTAGAAAGTTCAAACAATGTTTCTTTCATTATGTACAAATTGTGAAAAGGGTTACATTGCTCGTGTGATGAGGCATATAATGAACATGTAATCTTCTCGTATATGTTTGACTCTCCTTTGAAACTAGCCTAGAGTAGGTTGGTTTCTTTTTTTTTCTACAAGTAGGAAAGAAATCCCTGCTTACGCTTGTATCATTCATATATATGTACAAGGACGAGATGTAGTACTGTTTCCTAAACATGACAGAAAACCTTTCTTTTAAAATGGATATACTAATGAGGCAAAGACGTCATGGAAGGAGAATGAAAATGGGACAAAATCGCAGGTTTCGTTCTGGACAAAAAGCGCCGAATGATGGTATTTATGTAGAAATTGGTGAAACGGGAAGTATGGTGAAAAATCCGCAAATGGTACAATTAACTGCCGGTGAAAAATTTCCAGATAATACGAATCATAACCGTCAGTGGACATATAAAAGAAAACCGTAACAGAAGCCGCAATCGTTATTGCGGCTTTTTTGTCGTTACACATTATAATTTCATTTACCGTATTTTTAAAACAATATAATGAATGCTTCCTTTTTCTTTTTCCAATAATAAGTTTGAAAATACATAGGCAAAATTATTGTATAAAAAAGTAAGTTGGCGTATAATCAAATCAAAGGTCAAAGAAAGTCAAACTTTTGGAGGGCTGTAAAGATGGACTTAAATCAAATGACAACAAAAACACAAGAGGCGATTATGAGTGCCCAATCTTTAGCGGTATCTCATCATCACCAAGAGGTGGATACTGTTCATCTATTACTTGCATTATTAGAAGAGCAAGATGGATTAGCAGTACGTATATTTCAAAAAATGAATGTTGATATAGAAGCATTAAAGCAAAGCGCTGAAAGCTTAATTAAAAAGAAACCTTCTGTAACAGGGAGCGGTGCAGAGGTTGGAAAATTGTATGTAACGAGCGCTCTGCAACAATTGCTTGTAAGAGCAGGGAAAGAAGCAGAAAAACTACAGGATGATTACATTTCAGTCGAACATGTATTGCTTGCTTTTTCCGAAGAAAAAGGCGATATAAATCAATTATTTGCAAGATTGCATATTACGAAAGATAACTTATTACAGTCTTTAATGACAGTTCGGGGGAATCAAAGAGTGACTAGTCAAAATCCAGAAGCAACTTATGAAGCGTTAGAAAAATATGGCCGTGATTTAGTGGCAGAAGTGAGAGCCGGGAAAATTGATCCTGTTATCGGCCGAGATAGTGAAATTCGACGCGTTATCCGCATTCTTTCACGTAAAACGAAAAACAATCCTGTTTTAATTGGTGAGCCAGGTGTTGGTAAAACAGCAATCGTTGAAGGATTAGCACAGCGTATTGTGAAAAAGGATGTACCTGAAGGATTGAAAGATAGAACGATTTTTGCATTAGATATGAGTGCGCTCGTAGCAGGTGCGAAATTCCGTGGTGAGTTCGAAGAGCGTCTGCAAGCTGTATTAAATGAAATTAAAAAGAGTGAAGGCCGCATTTTATTATTCATTGATGAACTTCATACAATCGTTGGAGCTGGTAAAACAGAAGGTGCGATGGATGCAGGAAATATGTTAAAACCGATGCTTGCTCGTGGTGAACTGCATTGTATCGGGGCGACAACATTAGATGAATATCGTAAATATATTGAAAAAGATCCAGCACTAGAAAGACGTTTCCAACAAGTATTAGCAGAAGAACCAACTGTTGAAGATACGATTTCCATATTACGTGGATTAAAAGAACGCTTTGAAATTTATCACGGTGTAAATATTCATGACCGTGCGATTGTAGCAGCGTCAGTTTTATCAGATCGATATATTTCAGATCGCTTCTTACCGGATAAAGCGATTGACCTTGTTGATGAAGCGTGCGCAACAATTCGTACAGAAATCGATTCTATGCCGACAGAATTAGATGAAGTAACGCGTCGTATTATGCAGTTGGAAATTGAAGAAGCGGCTCTTGGAAAAGAAACGGATCGTGGTAGCCAAGAGCGTCTAAAAACATTGCAACGTGAATTATCGGATTTAAAAGAAGTTGCAAGTGGTATGAGAGCGAAATGGGAGAAAGAAAAAGAAGACATTCACAAAGTTCGTGACTTACGTGAACATTTAGAACGTCTGCGCCGTGAATTAGAGGAAGCAGAAGGTAATTACGATTTAAATAAAGCAGCCGAACTTCGTCACGGGAAAATTCCTGCAATCGAAAAAGAATTAAAAGAAGCGGAAGAAATGGGCGCGCATAATAAACAAGAAAATCGTTTATTACGTGAGGAAGTAAGTGAAGAAGAAATTGCAGATATTGTTTCACGCTGGACTGGTATTCCTGTTGCTAAACTTGTTGAAGGCGAGCGTGAGAAATTACTACGCTTAGAGCAAATCTTATCAGAGCGTGTCATCGGACAAGAGGAAGCAGTAAGCTTAGTATCAGACGCGGTTCTTCGTGCGCGCGCTGGTATTAAAGACCCGAATCGTCCAATTGGTTCCTTCATTTTCTTAGGCCCTACGGGTGTTGGTAAAACAGAACTTGCAAAAACGTTAGCGCAGTCTTTATTCGATAGTGAAGAGCAAATGATTCGTATTGACATGTCTGAGTATATGGAGAAACACGCTGTGTCACGCTTAATTGGTGCGCCTCCTGGATATGTAGGATATGAAGAGGGCGGTCAATTAACAGAAGCGGTAAGACGTAAACCGTATTCAGTTATTTTGTTAGACGAAATCGAAAAAGCACATCCAGAAGTATTCAACATTTTATTACAAATGTTAGATGATGGACGCATTACAGATTC
Organism: Bacillus sp. GW823-FHT06A10; assembly: GCF_058795375.1. Lineage (NCBI taxonomy): Bacteria > Bacillati > Bacillota > Bacilli > Caryophanales > Bacillaceae > Bacillus > Bacillus sp. GW823-FHT06A10. Next base: position 413,254 of record NZ_JBXAHT010000001.1, read on the forward strand.
ACAAGGAAGAACAGTAGACTTTAAAAACACAGTTATTATTATGACTTCAAATATTGGATCTGCTCATTTACTAGAGGGATTAGAAGAAGATGGTTCGATCAAAGAGGAATCAAGAGACCTTGTAATGGGGCAATTAAGAGGACATTTCCGTCCTGAATTTTTAAACCGTGTTGATGAAATTATTTTATTCAAACCTCTTACAACGAATGAAATTAAAGGCATTGTTGATAAAATTGTAAAAGAACTACAAGGCCGTCTAGCTGACCGTCACATTACAGTAGAATTAACAGATGCAGCAAAAGAATTTGTTGTAGAAGCTGGTTTCGATCCAATGTACGGAGCTCGTCCATTAAAACGATACGTACAACGTCAAGTGGAAACGAAATTAGCAAGAGAATTAATTGCAGGAACAATTACAGACAATAGTCACGTAGTTGTTGATGTAGAAAATAACGAATTAGTCGTTCATGTGAAATGAAAATAAAAAAGAGTTCGGATAAAATCCGGACTCTTTTTTTAGTGTTGTTCTACTGGCTCGTTTGGAATTGCAGCTGAAATTGCGAGTACTAATACAGCAAGAACAACTGAGAAAATAGACGCTTGGTTAAAGTCGTATGTACCGCCAGTCATAGAGCCAATTACGTAGCTCATCATATGTACAAGTAAGAACGACCAAATTAATGCCCAAATGAAACGCATATTTTACACCTCTATTCGTTCAATCTGTCCTTATTGTAACACAATTGAAAAAAGAATATAGAAAAATATTTGTAGATTTTTCAACGCAAATTTGCATTCCGTTCATACATTATAAAAGAGTGGTTTTATATGTTTAGAAAATAAGGCGGGGGAAAAATGAGTATTACGGAACGTTTTTTTTACTTAGAAAAAGAACCATGTGTCATTTATTTACCGGAGAAGCCAAATGGATTTTCTGTTATGCTCCTCGGTGATTATAACTACTTTATTGAGAATGGTACAAGTTTATGGACACAACATGCGGGTAAATCTTATTTCTTACATGGTCTTATTGAGCAAGGCTACACGGTCTTTTCCTCTAATTTATACGGAAGACATTGGGGGAACGATCAATCTGTTCGTCTGGCAAAACGTTTATATGATGTTGTTTTGAGAAAAGAGACGTTAAATGCGAAGATGCACATTATGGCAGATGGTATGGGAGCGCTTGTGGCACTTGAAATGATGAACAAATATCCTGAATGTATTCGTTCTGTTGTTATGTTAAATCCGTGTTTAGATTTACCAGAATATGTGGGTTTTGAGAAAGAGCATAAGTTTTTTTACAAGAGACTCGTGAAGGAATTAAGTTTGGCGTATGATTCCAAAGAAGAAGAATTAGATTTAAAAATAAATAAGAAATCATTTACGCTTCTTCCATCTTGTGTACCTGTTAAAATTTTCGTATCAACACAAGAAAAAAGAGGAAGAAAACAGCAGTTGCGGAGATATGAGAAAATGAGGCAATTAAATCAATGTGATACTTCTGTCTTATTCCATCTGCAAGATGTGAAATATAAAATGGTTAGGCAAACGACCGATTTCTTTAAAAAATATGAAGAAGAATTGTGAAGCTCCCATATACATAAATGAGGAGCTATTTGTTTCAAAGGGAAAGGGTTGGTGGTATGGAACGCGTGCTGATAATAGGTGCACTTACGTTTGTAGGTTATCACCTTGTGAATAAAATGATCGCAGAAGAAGTAGAAGTGTATGGTCTTGATTTTGATGAATTCGATAGTATGACCAAAATTAATGAAGAGAAGTTATTGTTAATTGGGCGAAATGCGTTATTTACGTATTATTCGATAAGAGATGAAGATGGATGGAGATCGGTAGAGGAAGAGAGATTCGATACTGTCTACTTTTGCTTATATGAGCCAAATCAGCAATGTGGATTTCGGAATGAAAGAGTCATATTACAATATTTAAAGCGAATTATAAGAATGTGTGAAGAACAAAAAGTGAAGTTAAATTTAATTTCTTCTATTGAAGTAAGTAGTACAGGTGAATCCGAAAATAAGCGCCTATTTTTGAAAGTAGAAGAAGGATTGAAAAAAGGGAATTTAAAATATAGTGTATTTCGAGTTCCTACATTATATGGACCGTGGCAACCATCCTTTATGATGTATCATCAGCTCATTTTATCAGAATTAGACGAAAAAGAGTGCCGTTGTACGAGTGAGGAAAAAGGAAGTGATTTGCTTTACATTGAAGATGTATGTGAATACTTATGGGAAAATGGAACGAACGGGGCGCATCTTGGTATATACAATTTACTTAGTGGTAAACAGTCATTATGGGAAAAAGGTATGAATCTTTTACGCGCGGATGATAAAGTAAATAAAAATAATAATGAAATAAGAGATGAGGCTATTGAAGTCATTTCGATAAAAAGAAATACTCCGTTAGAATACGGTTTAAATAAGCAACTGGCACACATGAAAAAATATAAAGAGTTATACGAAGAGTAGCACGCGTGTTACACTATTGTATGTGAAAGTTTTAATGGAGAGGAAGAGTATAATATGAACGAAAAAAGCATGCAGTTTTTACAAATCGCAATGAAGCATTTACCGGAAGCGAAGGCAATTTTAGATGATAACGGAATTGCACTTGATATGGAGAAGGCACAGCCGGTGTTAGAGTTGTTAATGAAAGTTATGAACGAAGCTTATGAGCTTGGGAAAGCAGATAAAGAATAAAATCCTTCTTTTTTGATGGAGGGGAGGCTCGAATCGTGAGTAGAAGCGGTTCGGGCCTTTTTATTTGGAATGAAACACGAAAAGGTATGATTCTGTTTCTTTTAATGAAAAATAAAGTGGATAATGTGTTAGCTTTCTGTTTTATGCGAAATATATTCTAGACAAAAATACATTTATGTTTTAAAATTAGTACCAAGTCATAATAATTGATATAAAACGGAGGGCTGCGATGTGAACGTGGGCATTTTAGGGATCGGAAGATATGTGCCAGAAAAAGTAGTCACAAATCACGATTTAGAAAAAATAATGGATACATCCGATGAATGGATTCGTACGAGAACGGGAATTGCAGAAAGACGCATTGCCGATGATACAATAGATACTTCATATATGGCCGTAGAGGCTGCAAAAAAAGCACTTGAAGATGCAGGGGTTAGCGGAGAAGATATCGATCTTATTTTAGTAGCGACAGTAACACCAGATCGTGCGTTTCCAGCAGTAGCTTGTGTCATTCAAGAAGCGATTGGAGCGAAGCATGCAGCTGCAATGGATGTAGGTGCAGCATGCGCTGGTTTTATGTACGGAATGATTACAGCGCAGCAATTTATTCAAACGGGGACTTATAAAAACGTATTAGTAGTTGGTAGTGATAAGCTATCTAAAATTGTAGACTGGAATGATCGAAATACAGCGGTATTATTTGGAGACGGAGCCGGTGCTATCGTAATGGGAGCAGTTTCAGAAGGAAGAGGCGTTCTATCTTTCGAATTAGGAGCAGACGGAAGCGGCGGCAAGCATCTATATCAAGACGAGTATGTTATGATGAATGGCAGAGAAGTCTTTAAATTTGCCGTTCGTCAACTTGGTGAATCTTGTCTTCGTGTTTTAGATAAAGCTGGTCTTACGAAAGAAGATGTGGATTTCTTAGTACCGCATCAAGCGAATATTCGTATTATGGAATCTGCAAGAGAGAGATTAAATTTACCACAAGAAAAAATGAGTATGACAATTGAAAAGTTTGGTAATACATCAGCTTCTTCCATTCCGATTGCAATGGTAGAGGAATTGCAAAATGGACGTATTCAAGATGGTGATTTAATTATACTTGTTGGTTTTGGCGGCGGATTAACATGGGGAGCGGTCGCTCTTCGTTGGGGTAAATAAGGACTGAGAGAAAAAAAGGAGTGTATTTTGTATGGAAAAAAAGAGGGTCGTAATTACAGGACTAGGAGCTGTTACACCGGTCGGAACAGATGTTGAAACAGCATGGGAAAACATTAAAAAGGGTGTATCTGGAATCGGGCGACTTACAAGAATTGATCCAGAACTATTTCCAGCAAAAGTAGCAGCGGAAATTAACGACTTTGAAGTCGAGAAATATATTGATAAAAAAGAAGCGCGCCGTATGGATCGCTTTACACAATATGCAGTAGCAGCAGCGAAAATGGCAGTTGCAGATGCAAAGCTTGAAATTACAGAAGAAAACGGACCTCGAATTGGTGTATGGATTGGATCTGGTATTGGTGGTATGGAAACATACGAAGAACAATTTAAGATTTTTACTGAGAAAGGCCCACGCCGCGTGAGCCCATTCTTCGTGCCGATGATGATTCCAGATATGGCAGCAGGTCAAGTATCAATCGCAACAGGAGCAAAAGGAATTAACACTTGTTCTGTAACGGCTTGTGCATCTGGTGCAAACTCAATTGGTGATGCATTTAAAGCAATTCAGCGTGGTGATGCTGATGCAATGATTACAGGTGGAGCAGAAGCGCCGCTAACAAGTATGGCATTCGCAGGATTTAGCTCAGCGAAAGCATTAACATTTAATGAAGACCCAGCAACGGCTTGCCGTCCGTTTGATAAAAACCGTAGCGGTTTCGTAATGGGTGAAGGTTCAGGTATTTTAATTCTTGAAGAATTAGAGCACGCATTAGCTCGTGGTGCTCACATTTACGCGGAAATCGCTGGTTACGGTGCAACTGGTGATGCGTTCCATATTACAATGCCTGCTCCTGGTGGTGAAGGCGGAGTGCGTGCAATGCGTCAAGCTTTAGCTGATGCAGGCCTACAGCCAGAAGATATTGATTACATTAATGCGCATGGTACAAGTACGGATGCGAATGAAAAATATGAAACGATGGCAATTAAAGAAACTTTCGGTGAGCATGCGTATAAAGTAGCAATTAGCTCAACGAAATCAATGACAGGTCACTTATTAGGAGCAGCTGGTGCTGTTGAAGCGATTTTCTCTATTAAATCAATTACAGACGGAGTAATTCCTCCAACAATTAACTATGAGACACCAGATCCAGAATGTGACTTAGATTACGTACCGAATCAAGCGAGACACCAAGAAGTAAATGCAGTATTAAGTAACTCATTAGGATTCGGTGGTCATAACGCAGTGTTAGTATTTAAATCGTATAAATAATAGATAAAATAAGGAGTTTTTCCGCAAGATATTGCGAAAAAACTCCTTATTTATTTTTACGTCTTTTTCTCCTGTAGCATATACATAAGAAAAAGGAGGGATAAAGATGGGGATTGTTGAAACAGCTGAATGGCTACATTTATATTATGGACGGCCAGAGAAACTTTGTGAGAAATTTACGAAGTATATTCCGTTGCCAAAAGAAAGGTTGTATCGCTTTTTAATTTCAAAAGGGATGTATCGCCCGATCATGCGCGGGGAAAAGGAAATTAAAGAATTAGAGGAAAAGGAAATTTGGAAAGAGTTGAGCCTGGAGTATGATAAATTGAAAAATTGGTTGAAAGGTCCGGATGTCCCTGTCTTTATTTTATTATCAGATTCTTATAATCGAACTGTGCAAGAAGAGTATAACGGTAGGGCTGGATTATCTATGCGTCATGTTATTTTCTTATTCGTATGTGGACGGAATTCGGTAGAAGAATTAAAAGTGTTATTGGCGCATGAATACCATCACATATGCAGGTTACATCAAATTGAGACGAAAGAAACAGAATATACATTACTTGATACAATGATTATGGAAGGGCTAGCTGAGCAAGCAGTAACAGAAAGGTATACAGAAAAAAATAATGCACCGTGGACGGAGTATCTTTCAAAAGAAGAGGCTATTTATTATTGGAAAAATGTTGTACATGAAAGAATAAGTATAAAACGAGGAACAAGGGAACATGACATCTTATTAAATGGCTTTCACTCTTATCCGAAGATGCTTGGCTATGCGCTTGGATTTCATATTGTCAAAGATTGTGTAACTTTGGAAGGAGAAGATACACTTTCTTTATTATCTATAGATGCAAAAGAAATATTGAATAAAGCAAATACATTTCATATATAAAAAAACAGGGGCTCTATTTCCTGTTTTTTTTAGTATTAATAGAAGAAAAAATAATAATTAGAATATATTTCCTCAAGTGGAATAAAGTTAAGCAAAAATGAACATAATGATTGGTACAAACAGTAGTGAAGTGAGGGGTAGTGAATGTTATATCTACATGATGTATGGGTAAATTGGTTTGAAGGTGAAGAGAATGGGTATAACGTTTGTCATTTTTACGAATGGCGGAAAGATGATACGATTGAGCTATTAGATCAAGTGCCATTATTAAAAGTAGATGCCACATTATATCATTACATCGAGAACGAATTGTTAGAGCTTCCGCAAAAAATGCTGGAAGACGTACATCATAAGGCTTATATTCGTAAAAATCATGAACGTTTGCAGCAAGAGTATTGCTTTGTTGTTACAGATGGAAAAGGAATTATTGCGATTGACACAATTGGTTACAATGTACCAATTCGCAAAAGCAGACTTATACCACGCCAAGAGCAGATGGTATATGAGATGGTAGAAAACGTACAAGCAGAAAAGTATGAGTTCCAAGTAGAAGAAACAGAAAAAGAACACCACATTTTATCACCATCGCCTTTCATTATGAATGGCTTGACTCGTAAAGAAAGACAGCTAAAACAATTATTATTTATGGCGTTAGATCAATTACATACAACGAAAAATACAGCAGAGATTCGCTATTGGTACACAGAGTGGGATCCATCAGCATATGGAACGGTTCAACATATGGAGTTCGAGGATATTTGGGCTAGACTGTATGATGAAGCGAAAGCTGGCTGGTCTGAGAAACATGAACAATTATGCGAGCGTCTCGTAAAAGGACAGCCATTTTTTGAAAAGTTATGGGAAATGGAAAATGAGCAAAAGGTAAATTAAAAAACCGCCAATTGGCGGTTTTTTAATTTTGTAGTAACCTAGCTCCGGTAGCAAGCCCTCCGCTTTATATGAAATCCAGCTCCGGCTCCTAGCCCTTCGCTTTATATGTTACCTACGTTTTCTACTTAACCCCATTGCATTTTCTACTTTGCGTAGTTGTTTGAATGCAACACGGTTTGCTTTTTCGGCACCTTTGTCTAGAATTTCGTCTAGTTCTGGTGAGCTGATTAGTTCGTTGTATTTGTCTTGGATTGGACGAATTGCATCTACGACTACTTGCGCTAGGTCGCCTTTGAAGTCACCGTATCCTTTTCCTTCGTACATTGCTTCAATTTCTTCAACTGTTTTTCCAGAGAATGAAGAGTAGATTGTTAATAAGTTAGAGATACCAGGTTTGTTTTCTTTATCAAATTTCACAATACCTTCAGAGTCAGTAACAGCACTCTTAATTTTCTTTTCAATTGTTTTTGGCTCATCAAGCATACTGATCATTGATTTTGGATTCGGATCAGATTTGCTCATTTTTTTCGTAGGTTCTGTTAAGGACATAACGCGAGCTCCTACTTTTGGAATACGAATTTCAGGCATTGTGAAGATTTCACGGTAACGTTTGTTGAAACGCTCTGCTAGGTCACGTGTTAATTCGATATGTTGCTTTTGATCATCACCAACCGGCACGATTTCAGTATTGTATAGTAAAATATCAGCAGCCATTAGTGGTGGATACGTAAGTAATCCAGCTGGAACTGAATCTCTACCAGAAGCTTTATCTTTATATTGCGTCATACGCTCTAATTCTCCAACGTAAGCAACAGATTGCATGATCCAACCTAGTTGAGCGTGTGCTGGTACTTCTGATTGTACAAATAAAGTAGCTTTTTCAGGGTCAATGCCACATGCCACATAAAGTGCAGCAAGACTGCGGATGTTTTTACGAAGTTGTACGGGATCTTGAGGTACTGTAATCGCATGTTGGTTTACAATACAGAAATAACAGTCGTGTTCATTTTGAAGCTCTGTAAACTGCTTCATGGCTCCTAAATAGTTTCCAAGTGTAATCGTTCCACTTGGCTGAATACCAGAAAAGATAACTGACATAAGTAATTCCTCCTAAAATTGAATGCGTGATGGGGGAAGAGAAGGCAAACAAAAAAGCCCATTCATCCCAAAAACTATAGGGACGAATGGACCGCGGTACCACCCTAATTATTTCACCACTGTGAAATCTCTCTAATCCATAATAACGTTTGGATATAACGCCAAAGCCTACTACTTTCGGTTCGGTTTGGTGCTCAAAAGCCCATTCCATACTGTACAATTACTTGTTCACACCGACCACAAGCTCTCTGAAATTGCCTCAATATGTACTCTTCTTTATCATCGCATACATATAAATTTATTTATTGTTACTTGAGCTCTTTTAATATGAAAGAACTAAAGTTTTATAACAAAATGTTTTGCTGATTATTATATCATATGGGATAGTGTTTGCAAACTACATCAAAATAGTAAAGCTAATAAGGATCGAGAACAACCCAAGAACGATACCTGTAATACAAATTGGATATGTCCATTTGAATGAATATGTTTTATAAATACGTTCTTTCTTATCTGTAGGTTCCTCGACTTCTTCAATTAAAGAGTCAATCTTTTTGTTCGTACCAAATACTCTTTGGAATGCGTAAATGGTTACATTGAAAAAACCATTTTGAAATATGTATAAAAAACCGCCGATAAGAATAAAAAACAGTGCAATATAAAACAAGATGTTGACAAAATTCAACAAAAATTGCGATGAAATGAGGAATGCGCCAATACTAGAAGCGATTATCGCTATGAAAATTAGTATACAAGTATGAAAAAAAACTTTATTCAAAATGTTCCCCTCCGTCAAAATATTACTAGAATTATTATACTATAAAAGCTATAATATGTACTAGAATTAATTTTTTGAAAATTATACGCAATTAAAGGTCTGATTTCAAGATGATGGTATCAATGTTAACGTATCCCTTTACAAAAAAAATAAAAATATAAACATTTTATTAAAAATTTTAACAAAAAAACAAAAAACTATATTCACAATTGTTATATTATATGTATAATGAAAATTGTAGAAACTTGGAGATTATTCTTTCAATTCTACTTTTTAACAAGTGAGGGTACAGGAAGTGCAATTAGGGGAGGCAACACAACATGAAGAAAAAGATACCGTTATTACTTGCATCGACTTTAACTGCAAGTATGTTGCTGGGTGCGTGTAGCTACCAAAAAGATGACGCAAAAGCAAAAGGGAAAGAAAAAACTACGAGTAGTAGTAACGGAAAGCAGGTTCTTAATTTAACAGAGTTATCTGAAATTCCGTCAATGGATGCATCGCTAGCATCTGACTCTGCATCTTCTACAGCATTAAATAATACGATGGAAGGTTTATATCGTATCGGCAAAGATCAAAAGAGAGTGCCTGGAATTGCAGAAGATGTTCAAAAGCTAGATGACGGAAAGAAATACATATTTAAATTAAGAAAAGATGCAAAATGGTCGAATGGGGAGCCTGTAACAGCAAAAGACTTTGTGTATTCATGGAAAAGAGCAGTAAATCCAGATACAAAAGCGACGTATTCGTACATTATGTTTGATATTAAAAATGCAGAGAAAATTCATAAAAAAGAATTACCTGCTGACCAATTAGGTGTAAAAGCGATTGATGATTATACATTAGAAGTGGAATTAGACAATCCCGTTCCTTACTTTGTTGATTTAACAGTTTATCCGGTATTTTACCCACTAAATGAAAACTTTGTAAAAGCACAAGGTGATAAGTTTGGGTTAGAGGCAAATACAACATTATATAATGGGCCATTTGTTATGAGTGATTGGAAACATGAGCAAAGCTTCCAGTTTAAGAAGAACCCATCATATTGGGATAATAAAACGGTTAAAATCGAAGAGATTAACTTTAATATTGTAAAAAATACGTCAACTGATGTAAATTTATATGAGACAAACTCGATTGATCGTGCGGCTCTAACTTCAGAATTTGTTGATAAGTTTAGACAAAGCTCAGAATTCCACACAAGAAAAGAAGCAGGGGTTGCTTACCTAAGATTTAATCAAAGTAATCAATACTTAAGTAATAAAAACTTAAGAAAAGCAATTTCAATGTCCTTTGATCGTGATAACATTGCGAAAGTTATTTTAAATAATGGTGCGATTGGAGCTTATGGATTTGTTGGAAAAGATTTCGCTGAAGGTCCGAATAAAAAAGATTTCCGATCTGAAAATGGAAAGCTAGTTGAAACGAATCCAAAAGAAGCGAAAAAGCTTTGGGAAACAGCGAAGAAAGAGCTTGGCACTGATAAAATCGAACTAGAATTCTTAAACTTTGATAATGAAGATGCAAAAAAGGTTGGTGAATTCTTAAAAGGTGAGATGGAAAAAAACTTACCTGGTTTATCAATTAAAATTAAACAGCAGCCATTTGCACAAAAAAATAAATTAGAAGATTCTCAGCAATATGATATTGCGTTTGGTATTTGGGGCCCAGATTTCCCAGATCCAATCTCATATTTAGATATGTTTGTTACAAATGGTTCTCAAAATAAAACAGGGTATTCTAATCAGAAATATGATGAGTTAATTCTAAAAGCTAAAACAGATACAAAAGATTTACAAGCACGCTGGAACAACCTTTTAGAAGTAGAGAAGATGTTAATTAAAGAGGATGCAGTTATCACTCCAATCTTCCAAAAAGGTTCAGCATATATAGTAAAAGATGCTGTAAAAGATATTATACCAATCAACTATGGTGGTAGATTAACTTACAAATGGGCATCTGTTGAACAAAAATAATCTTTTTTTCCATCGTTTACAGGGGTATATGCCTATGATGGGCATATGCTCTTATTTTAAAAAAATAAAAGTAAGAATATTTTAAACTATCTTATTGCTTTTGAGAAAAACGGGGAGGTGCTTGACTATGGGACGTTATGTATTAAAACGTTTCGTGTACATGGCTTTGACATTATTTTTAATTACTACGCTGACTTTCTTTTTGATGAAATTACTTCCGGGTTCTCCGCTTAAAAACCAGGAGAAGCTATCACCGGCACAAAAAGAAATCATTCTTGAAAAATATGGTTTAAATGATCCAGTACCAGTTCAATATGCGCGTTACTTAGGTAACTTAGCAAAAGGTGATTTAGGGGTATCATTCCAATATGATAACCGTCCAGTAACAGATATGATTGTGGATCGCATTGGACCATCAGCACAACTTGGTTTACAAGCGATTATATTAGGAACATTTATTGGTTTAATTTTAGGAATCGTTGCGGCACTTCGTAACAATACGTGGGTCGATTATGGAGCGACAATTATTTCCGTACTCGGGATGTCGGTACCATCATTCGTATTCGCCGCTTTACTACAATATTTCGTAGGGGTAAAACTTGGTTGGTTCCCAGTAGCGTTCTGGAAAGGACCAGAGTTTACAGTAATGCCTACAATTGCTTTATCGATGGCAGTTATCGCAACAATCGCACGTTTCTCTCGTGCAGAATTAATTGAAGTTATGCAAGCCGATTACATTTTAACAGCAAAAGCAAAAGGAATTAGCCAAGGCGTTATCATTGTCAAACACGCACTTCGTAACGCATTAATTCCAGTAGTAACAATTTTAGGACCAATGGTTGCGGCATTAATTACAGGAACACTTGTTATCGAGCAAATTTATGCTGTACCAGGGCTTGGGGAACAATTCGTTAAATCTATTACAGTGAATGACTATACAGTTATTATGGGAACTACGATTTTCTATAGTGCTATCTTCATTTTAGTTATTTTCATTGTCGATATTTTATACGGAATTATTGATCCTCGTATTCGTTTAGCGGGAGGGAAAAAATGATGAAAGATGTACAAAAATTATCTCCAGATTTATTTCAACAAGCCAATCAAAATAATGTTGATAATGAAGTCATTGCCCGTCCAAGCTTAACGTTTTGGCAAGATGTAAGAAGACGTTTATTCCAACATAAAGGTGCGATGATTGGTTTCGTATTATTAAGCCTTATTATATTACTAGCGATTTTTGGACCGATGGTAAGTAAACACTCGTATAAAGAGCAAGATTTAGGTCGTGCGAAAATGCCACCCAAAATTCCAGTTATTGAAAATGTTCATTGGTTACCATTTGACGGTACAGATCAATATGGTGTTGACCAATATGAAAAACGTGATATTAAAGAGTACTTCTGGTTTGGTACAGATGATCTTGGTCGTGATTTATGGACAAGAACATGGGAAGGTACACGCGTATCATTATATATCGCTCTTTTAGCAGCAGCAATTGACTTAGTAATTGGGGTTGCATACGGAGGTATTTCGGCGTTTTATGGCGGCAGAGTAGATAATATTATGCAACGTATTATGGAGATTATTAACGGTATTCCATACTTAATCATCGTTATCTTAATGGTAATCATTATGGGATCTGGTATATGGTCAATTACACTCGCAATGGCAATTACAGGTTGGATAGGGATGTCGCGTATCGTTCGTGGGCAAATCCTGAAATTAAAAAACCAAGAATATGTATTAGCATCTCGTACATTAGGTGCAACAAATACACAATTAATTGTGAAACATTTAATTCCAAACGTAATGGGACCTATTATCGTAATGACAATGTTTACAATTCCATCAGCGGTGTTTGGTGAAGCGTTCTTAAGTTTCATCGGTTTAGGAATTCAGCCACCATTTGCGTCACTAGGTTCTCTTGTAAATGATGGTTATAAATCTATTCAAACGTATCCGCATATGATGTTCATCCCTGCGGTTGTCATCAGTATATTAATTTTAGCGTTTAACTTAATGGCAGACGGATTACGCGACGCGTTAGATCCAAAAATGCGTAAGTAAAAGAGGGGAGAGGCAAAGATGAAAACATTGTTAGAGGTAAAAGATTTACAAGTCTCCTTTGATACACATGCAGGTGAAGTGCAAGCTGTACGCGGCGTTACTTTTGATTTGAAAAAAGGAGAGACATTGGCGATTGTAGGAGAATCTGGTTCAGGGAAATCAGTTACTTCTAAAGCGTTAATGGGATTAATTCCGAATCCTCCTGGACGCATTAAAAATGGTGAGATCGTATTTGAAGGTCGTGACTTAACGAAATTAACAGAAAAAGAAATGCAGCAAGTACGTGGTAAAGATATCGCGATGATTTTCCAAGATCCAATGACATCATTAAACCCAACGATGACAATTGGAAATCAAATTATGGAAGGCCTTATTAAACACCAAGGGATGAGTAAAGCAGACGCACGTAAAGTTGCTTTAGAATTAATCGACCTTGTAGGTATTCCAAATCCAGAAGCTCGTTTAAAACAATATCCTCACCAGTTCTCAGGTGGTATGAGACAGCGTGTAGTTATTGCGATGGCGTTAGCTTGTAACCCGAAATTATTAATTGCCGATGAGCCGACAACAGCGCTAGACGTTACGATTCAGGCACAAATTTTAGAACTTATGAAAGACATTCAGCAAAAAACAGAAGCGGCAATTATTTTCATTACGCATGACTTAGGTGTAGTAGCAAACGTTGCTGACCGAGTGGCAGTTATGTACGCTGGTAAAGTTGTTGAAATTGGAACTGTAGATGAAATTTTCTATAATCCGAAACATCCATATACTTGGGGCTTAATCGCATCTATGCCAAGTTTAGATGGCTCAGAGGAAGAGTTATACGCAATTCCTGGAACGCCTCCGGATTTATTGAAGCCGCCGAAGGGTGATGCTTTTGCACCACGTAACCCACAGGCATTAAAAATTGATTTTGAAATGGACCCACCTTTATTTAAAGTAAGTGATACACACTATGCGGCAACTTGGTTACTTCACGAGCAAGCTCCAGAAGTAAAACCACCGGCAGTCGTTGAAAAACGCATTCTTCAAATGAAAGCAGGTGAACAACATGACTAAACAACGTGAGAAATTAATTGAAGTAAAAAATGTAAAGCAGCACTTCGACGTGAGTGGTGGTGTTGTCAAAGCGGTTAATGATATTTCATTTGATATTTACCGCGGAGAAACATTTGGTCTTGTAGGAGAATCAGGTTGTGGTAAATCAACAACTGGAAGAACGATTATTCGTTTATATGATGCAACTGCTGGTGAAGTATTGTTCGATGGTGAAAACGTACATGGTAAGAAATCACGCGCAGAATTGAAGAAATTCAACCGTAAAATGCAAATGATTTTCCAAGATCCATACGCATCATTAAATCCTCGTATGACAGTAGGGGATATTATCGCAGAAGGTATTGATATTCACGGATTAGTGAAAAGTAAAAAAGAGCGCATGGACCGTGTTCATGAACTATTAAACACAGTTGGTTTAAATAAAGAGCACGCAAACCGTTTCCCGCACGAATTCTCAGGTGGACAACGTCAGCGTATCGGTATCGCTCGAGCGCTTGCTGTAGAACCAGAATTTATCATTGCGGATGAGCCGATCTCAGCACTTGACGTATCGATTCAGGCGCAAGTTGTAAACTTACTGAAAAAGCTACAAAAAGAAAAAGGGTTAACATACTTATTTATTGCCCATGATTTATCAATGGTAAAATACATTAGTGACCGCATCGGTGTAATGTACCGTGGTCAAATCGTTGAGCTAACAACAAGTGAAGAGTTATATGCGAATCCAGTTCATCCATATACGAAATCACTATTATCAGCAATTCCGCTACCAGATCCAGATTATGAGCGCAATCGTAAACGTATCGTATACGATCCATCGCAGCATGATTACGGTAGCGAAGTGCCAACAATGCGTGAAATTCGCCCAGGGCATTTCGTACTATGTTCTGAAGCAGAGTATAAGAAATATAAAGAGATTTATCAATAATAAAAAAAGCCATTCTTTAAGGAAGGATGGCTTTTTTCTATACTATATAAATGAGTTGTCGGTAAGTCGATATAAATTGCATTTATTAATAACTACATCATGATCAAACAAGTACTACTGTGCCTGAACAGAACCAATCTCGTCTTGCTCTTCTGGTTTCACAAGTGCGTAACGTTCCCACGCCCTGCTTTTCCAGCGGAAGAACATAATAATGGCACGCGTCCATTCGTCGATGGCGATCGCTAGCCAAATACCAACGAGCCCCATATCTAAATGAAAGGCGAAAAAGTAACCTAGTGGTAAACTCATTAACACCATAGAGAATGCACCGATTAAAACAGGATATTTTGCATCACCAGCTGCACGAAGCGAATTAATGATGACGATATTCATCGTACGTCCCGTTTCAAGTAGTACACTTAGTAAAAGAACACTTGCGCCTAACCCGATAATGTGCGGATTATCTGTAAACAGTCCCATTAATTGTGTACGGAATGTAATAACGAGAGCGACCATACATAGAGTTACACCAATCGCCCATTTTACACTTTTCCATAAGCGTTCGTATGCTTCATCCTTTTCGCCACCACCAACAAGGCGGCCAATAATAATGGCTGTTCCCATACCAATCGCAATTGCAAATAAATAAGTGAACATGGAAATGTTAGTAGCGTATTGTCTAGCAGCTAATGATTCCGTTCCTAAGTACGTTGCGTAATAAAGGAAGACGATTTGACAAGCTTGATACATCACTTGTTCAAATGCAGATGGAATACCGATTTTTAAAATTTTCCCAATGTATTCTTTGGATAAAGTGAAGTAATATTGTAATTTCACGCGATATTCCATAACGCGGTATAGTAACCAGAAGAAAACAATAAGTGCGATCAATCGACTGATAGCGGAAGAAATTGCAGCTCCTTGTACACCGAGCTCAGGGAAACCAAATTTCCCGAAAATGAGTACGTAGTTTCCAGCGATATGAATAATATTCATTCCGAGTGAAATAAACATCGCTTGCTTTGTAAAACCGTGTACACGGATAATTGCGGCTAATGAGTTAATAATAGCTTGCAGGAAGATAGCCCCTCCGACGATAGATAAGTAGTTTTGTGCATACGTTAGTACATCGCCTTGTAAGTTCATTGCGAGCATCATATGTTTCGAAAATAAAAGAAAACCAGCGCTTATAACGAGCCCGACTATTAAATTTAATGTGACGGCTAATGCTGATATTTTAGATGCCTCCATAAAGCGTTTGGAACCGAGGTATTGAGATACAACGATAGCAGCGCCGTTCCCGATGACTTCTAATACCAAAATCGCGATATGAAGATATTGATTCGCTGCACCAACCCCAGATACAGCATCGTCTGATAATGCACTTAACATGAAAGTATCAGCGATCCCCATCAACATAAAAAGAAAAACTTCTAGAAAAATAGGCCATGTTAATAAGAATAAACTTAATTTTTCTGCCGTCCCATTTTTTGCCTGAATTGCTGTCATGTCCGTCCCCTCTTTACCGATATCTATTTTTAGCAAAATGTATCGTAACATACTTTCTTATCCTTTGCACTCATTTTAGCCTACATATTTTTAATATGAAGGGCTTGCTATTTTATGTTAAAAAGGGTGGGATAATTATACATAAAGTATTATGAAATATAAAATTTGTTTTTATTTGATAATTTAGAAAAATATAAAAATAATTATTTTCGGCACTTTAGTAAGGATAATTAGCAGTATAAAACGTTTACAAACATATATTTTTTAACAGAAAATTTTAATGAAATAGAAATATAAATATACAAGAAATGTATTTGTGTGTATAATATGAATTGTTAGAACATATATATATTTCTTTCTGTTTGAAAATGAAAGGGCTAACATTTTTTTGGAGGGTGGAAGTATGAAAAAAAAGATACCAGTTTTTGTAGTATCAACAGTAGCAATGAGCATGATGTTAGGGGCATGTAGCTATCAAAAAGATGAACCGCAAGCAAACGCAAAAGGGGATAGCGGGAAAAGCGATGCGAAGCAAGTTCTTAATTTAATTGAAACACAAGAAATTCCAACGATGGACCCAGCATTATCAGCTGACGCAGTTTCTTCAAAAGTAATGAACAACACGATGGAAGGTCTATACCGCCTTGGAAAAGATGATAAGTTAGTTCCAGGTGTAGCAAAAGAATTTAAAAAGTCAGAAGACGGTAAAAAATATACATTTAAATTACGTGAAGACGCGAAATGGTCAAACGGTGAGCCTTTAACAGCGAAAGATTTTGTATACGCATGGCAAAGAGCGATCAATCCAGACACAGCTGCGAAATCAGCATACATTATGTATGATATAAAAAATGCAGAGAAAATTAATAAAAAAGAGATGCGTCCTGATCAATTAGGTGTAAAAGCAATTGATGATTACACATTAGAAGTAGAATTAGACAATTCTATTCCATATCTTGTAGATTTAATGGTATATCCAATCTTTTATCCTGTGAATGAGAAATTTGTGAAAGAGCAAGGTGCGAAGTTTGGTTTAGAAGCAAATACAACACTTTATAACGGACCGTTTACATTAAGCGATTGGCAGCATGAACGCAGTTTTAAAATGACAAAGAGCTCATCATATTGGGACAATAAAGAAGTGAAGCTTGAAGAAGTAAACTTTAATATTGTAAAAGATACATCTACGCCAATTAACTTATATGAAACAAATGCAATCGATCGAGCGACGTTATTAGCAGAGTTCATCGATAAATATAAAGGAAAACCAGATTTCAAAACAGTAGAAGAGACATCTGTATTTTTCCTACGCTTAAATCAAAAAGATCCAGCTTTAGCAAATAAAAATATTCGTAAAGCAATTTCACTTGCTTTTGATCGTAAGCCGTTCGTTGATACATTATTAAATAACGGTTCTAAGGCAGCGACAGGATTAATTCCTGATAACTTCATTAAAGGACCAGATAAAAAAGATTTCCGTGCTGTAAACGGGGATATTGTAAAACCAAACGTGAAAGAAGCGAAGAAATATTGGGAAGCTGGCAAAAAAGAACTTGGTAAAAATGAAATCGAATTAGAATTATTAAATGAAGATGTAGAGTTATCTAAGAAAACTGGTGAATATTTAAAAGGTGAATTAGAAAAAAATTTACCAGGTTTAACAGTGAAAATTAAACAACAACCATTCGCACAAAAACTAAAATTAGAAGATGCGGGTGATTATGTCATGTCATTCTCTGGATGGGGGGCAGACTTCCCAGATCCGATTACATATCTTGATATGTTTGTAACAGATGGGTCACAAAATAAGATGAAGTACTCTAATCCGAAATACGATGAAATCATTATGAAAGCGAAAAAAGATGGAAGCGATGTAAATGCTCGCTGGAAAAACTTACTTGAGGCAGAAAAAATGTTACTTGATGACGCTGCGATTGTTCCAGTATACCAACGTGGTAGAGCATACTTACAAAGAGAAACAATTAAAGATATGTACAACCATAAATATGGCCCCGATGTGAGCTTCAAATGGGCATCCCTAGGAAAATAAAAAAAGCAGGCTAACCACCTGCTTTTTTTAATACGTTCGTTTCTTATAAATGCCTTTTCCGCCAACTTGATTCCAGCCGGATTGCACATCCAAACTTTTGTTAACAAACTTCATTTTTTCTTTTCCACCAAAGAGCTTTTCGCCGATGCTATTTGTAATGACACCGATTAATGCTGTTATTCCGATGATGAGGGTAGCAACCGTAATAAAATCAATAAAAAACGCAATCATTTGAAAACTCCCCCTTTGCCTGTCTGTATGTTTATTGTATGAGATAAAAAATGAAAAAGAAAGAAATGTCAGAAAAATATTTAATTTACTTTAGAAATCGTGTAGACAGGAGAGAGAATGTTTGTTAGAATGAGAACAAATGTTCCTTTTTATTCTCATTTGTATAGTCTTACATTTCTTAATTGATTTATCAGGAAAAAGTAAGAAAACGTTCTCTTTTTCATAGGGAAGATTATAGATAAATAACTATATATTATATGAAGAATCTAGAGGAAGTGAGTACTAAAAGGGTTGAAAGTTATTGTTCAAGTACAGCTAAATTGAGCGTAATCATGTTACATAGCAGTGGAATACACGGAAGAGTTTTCTCAACTAGCAGGAAATTTACTGTATATTTCTTGCAAAATCTATTGTATAATGATTATAGAAGTTACTTATTAAAAGTAATTGTTGTTTATTATAAGTTGTTGCTTACATGAAATGCGATTTTTGTACTTTTCAATAAGACAAGTTATCGCGAAAAATTGCTTAAGTTAGAAATTAAAACTGTATGTAGTACAGAATTTGTACTCTTTAAGGAGAGTGAGCTTTGTATGGTAACATTATATAGTTCTCCAAGCTGTACGTCTTGTAGAAAGGCGAAATTATGGCTAGAGGAAAATCATATTCCCTATACAGAACGTAATATTTTCTCAGATCCATTAACGATTGAGGAAATTAAAGAGATTTTACGTATGACAGAAAGCGGAACGGATGAGATTATTTCTACTCGTTCGAAAGTTTTCCAAGAATTGAATGTAAACTTAGAATCTTTACCACTTCAAGATTTATATAAGATGATTCGTGACTATCCGGGGATTTTACGTCGTCCAATTATGATTGACGAGAAACGCCTTCAAGTTGGTTACAATGAAGACGAAATTCGCCGTTTCTTACCACGTACAGTAAGAACGTTCCAATTACGTGAAGCACAACGTCTTGTAAATTAATTATAATAATATGAAAACCTTCTACCTATTATATAGTAGAAGGTTTTTTTTAATGTTTCACATTGCGTAATCGAACTTGTTTTACGATAAAGCCGATGCATAAAATAGTGAAAATGAACAAATAAGGAATGCTTGCAGTGAAACTTGGGTTGTTATGAAAAAAGGTTGCAAGTCTGTCTTCATGTGTAACCATTTTCCCTGCAGTATAGGCAAGAATTGCTGCACCGCAATAAATGAGGAATGGAAATCGTTCCATAAGTATTAAAATAAGTTTACTTCCCCAAATAATAATAGGGATAGAAATGAGTAAGCCGATTATGACGAGTAAAAATCTCCCGTGAGCTGCACCTGCAATGGCAATAACATTATCAAACCCCATAACGAGATCCGCGAAAACAATTGTCCGCACTGCTTGAAATAAAGTTGTTTTTCCTTGAATGGCAGAAAGGTCGTTGCTATCATCAGTTAATAAATTGACTGCAATTAATGTAAGTAAAACCCCGCCAATCAATTGTAGGAATGGAATGTCGAGTAAATAGACAGCTAGTATAGTAAGGATAATTCTTAGTACGATTGCTAAAAGAGTACCGATCAAAATAGCTTTATTTCGTTTCGATTCAGGTAAATTTCGGCTAGCTAGTGCGATGACGATTGCATTGTCACCACCTAATACAACATCGATACCGACAATCATTAGTACGGATGTTAAAAACTCTAAGTCCATTCGTCTGCCTCCATTTATGATGTTTTAATAAGCGAACTGTATGTATGTGATGCAGAAAGTTGTTGTTAAATAATCTCTTTCAATAGAAGTTTCACTTTATTACAGTGTACGGGGGAATGTGGAAATGTATGTCCAAATTTTTTGTAAGTAAGAAATCGCTATAATAATATATTTATGTAGTTAATCGAGTAAAGATAGGTATATAACTATTTTTGTAAAATAAATCGATTTTATTTCCATTCTGGAGAATCTTATCATAAAATGAGAGTACAAGAATCTATTGATTTGTCATATGAGTGGGGAATCCCTTCATAACAATTCTAAGCAGGAAGGGAGAGTTGTATTTTGGATATTGAAAGAATTAATGATCATACGATGAAATTTTTTATTACGTACATTGATATAGAGGATAGAGGATTTAATCGTGAAGAAATTTGGTATGATCGCGAACGAAGTGAAGAGCTCTTTTGGGAGATGATGGACGAAGCTCGTGATCATGACGATTTCTTTATTGATGGGCCGTTATGGATTCAAGTGCAAGCAGTCGATAAAGGGATTGAAGTACTTGTCACGAAAGCAGAGCTTTCAAAGGACGGACAAAAGCTGGAACTACCGATAGGGGTAGACAAAATTATAGATATTCCTCTAGATGAAGGCATCGAATCATTATTCCAACAAGAGTTAGTCGAAGAGGTAGAAGAACAAACAGGAACAAACTTTAATGAAGATGGTACGTTTGGCTTTTTAATTAAATTTAATGATTTTGAAGATGTCATTTCATTAAGTCATCGTCTTATCTTTGAAGATATAAAAGATGAGCTGTATTCATTTGAGGACCGCTATTATGTATATGTGGAATTCGATGAAGTGCTACATGATGAAGAAGAAATCGATCGTATTTTAAGTATTGTTTTAGAATATGGGGAAGAATCAACTTTAACAATTCATCGTGTAAGTGAGTATGGAAAACAAATTGTGAAAGAGCATGCGCTTGAAACGATTCGCAATAATTTTCCTGCTAAAACGTAGGCCGATTTCTGTAGTATGAAATCGGCTTTTTATATGAAGAATAGGAAAGCTTTCTTAGTTAGGAGGTAAGAGATGAAAAATACGTTAAAGCTGATTTTCTTTATCCTGCTATTGTTCGCATTATTTGTTTCGTTACGTATGTTTATTGATGTAGCATTTTATTCAGATGTGATTGGGATAAAAGATGTTTCGATTTTAGGTATTATTAGTATTTTATTTACAGTATCTGCGTTTTTAATTGGTTGCGTTATTTTCTTAGAAAATCGCCATCCATCTAAAACACTTACATGGTTAATTGTGTTAGGGATTTTTCCGGTATTTGGCTTCTTTGCTTATTTATTATTTGGACAAAATTTTCGGAGAAAAAGAATGTTTCAAAAGAAGGCGTTACTTGATGAACAGGCGTTTTTACAATATAAAGGGCATGAAGATTACGAAGAACGAATTTTACGCAATCATAAGCATCAAGAATTGTTATTTCGTTTAGCGGATCGATTAGGTGCTTTAAATATTTCATTTCAAACTGAAACGAGGACATTAACAAATGGAGATGAAACGTTTCAGGCCATTTTAAATGGGTTAAAACGAGCGAAACATCACATTCATATGGAATATTACATTGTGCGTGATGATAAATTAGGAACAGAAATTAAAGATATTTTAATACAAAAATCAAAAGAGGGCGTTGTTGTTCGCTTTTTATATGATGCGGTTGGAAGTTTTAAGTTATCGAAATCGTATATTGAAGAATTAAACGATGCAGGTGTAGAAATGATTCCGTTCTTTCCTGTGCGCTTTCCGATTTTAAACGATAAGATTAATTATCGAAATCATAGGAAAATTGTTGTGATTGATGGGAACGAAGGGTTTGTAGGCGGATTAAATATCGGTGATGAGTATTTAGGAAAAAGTAAATATTTTGGCTTTTGGCGAGACACGCATTTGTATTTACGTGGTGAAGCGGTTCAAAGTTTACAGCTTATTTTCCTTCAAGATTGGTTTTATATGACTGGAGAGGCTGTGCTAGCTCCGGAATATTTACAAGCAAAAGCAGTTGAGGGTGATCATTGGGGAGGAGTACAGCTAGTCGCAGGCGGCCCCGATAATAAGTGGGAAACGATTAAGCATTTATATTTCGCAATGATCGCTTCTGCTCGGAAATCTATTTGGATTGCAACGCCGTATTTTATTCCGGATGATGATATTTTATCCGCATTAAAGGTTGCTGCACTTGCTGGTATTGATGTTCGTTTATTAATGCCGAGTAAACCTGATAAGCGTACTGTCTTTTACGCATCGAGATCGTACTTCCCGGAGCTTTTAGACGCAGGAGTAAAGATATATGAATACGAAAAAGGCTTTCTTCATAGTAAAATTGTCATCGTTGATTCTGATTTAGCTTCAATTGGGACAGCTAATATGGATATGAGAAGTTTTCATTTGAATTTTGAAGTAAATGCCTTTTTATATGATACAGATAGCATTAAAAGACTTGTTCAAGACTTTAAAGACGATTTAGAAGAATCTAGTGAAATTCACGTCGATCGTTTTCATAAAAGGCGTCTGCATAGACGAATTGTTGAATCAACGTACCGGTTATTATCGCCATTATTATAAAAAGAGATGTCCGAAATTGGGACATCTCTTTTTTAAAAGGAATTTGTAATAAATTGTAGAATATAAGGAGCTGAAAGGGTGTGATTCCGATATTTATAGCTAAAAGAGAAAACGGAGAAAAAATTCATTTACTCTATAATTGTAATGAAGAGCTTTTGCGCCGTATGCGCCAACAGGAACGATTCTTTTGTGTAGCTTGTGGAAAGGAAGTGCAAATGAAATTAGGGAAACAAAAAAGTTGGCATTTTGCTCATAAAAAAGTGGATTCATGTCTTGCCTTTTATGAAGCGGAATCAACGTATCATATGCACGGTAAAGAATTGTTATATAGATGGTTCAAACGTCAAAACTTTCAGGTGGATATTGAGTACTACCTTCCGGAAATTAAGCAACGACCAGATATTTTTGTAGAGAGGGCGGGCAGAAAAATTGCAATTGAATACCAATGTGCAAACCTTGCTATAGAGCAGCTGTACAAAAGAACCTATTCATATTGGCGAGCTGGTATACAGGTCATTTGGATCGTTGGTGGAAATCAATTGAAAAAGCAATCGGCATATTGGATGAAATTCTCCTCACTTATGGCTTTCTCCTTACAATCTTATCCTCAACCATTTCTTATTTTCTTCTGTTCGAAAGAAAAATCATTTATGAAATGTGCATTTATCACTTCATTTTCTACAAGCGTCTCTTTCTCACATATTATATATTTACCAATTGAAACGACTACTTTTGAAATGCTTTTTTCTCCTGTTCCTTTCAAAAAGGAAATATTAGAACGAGAATGGAAGAAGCGAAAGGATTATTTTCGGCAAAACGCTCTGCCTATTTGGAATTATAACTATAAGTCATTATTACGCCTCTTATATCAATTTAAATGTACCCCAGCGAGCTTTCCTTCTGAAATTGGTGTTCCACTCCCTTCTGGATTTGCTTTTCAAACAAACACATTTATATGGCAAGCTTTTCTATATATGAAGTGTATAGGGGGGCTTGCAGTAGGAGAGTGTATTTCTCTTCAATATGTGTGTAGTTATGTAAAAAGGTATACGAAAAGGCGGATACTTCCGTACTTTTCACAGCACACATGGAAAGTGGCAGTTACTGAATATATGACATTTTTATGCTATATAGGTGTATTGCATAAAGTGGGAAGTTATACGTACCGAAAAATAAGGGATGCCGTGATGTTAAAAACAGAGGAGGAAATTATGAAAAATGATGAGATTTGCTTAATACATGCGCTATCTTTATTTGAGGCAAATTTTAACATGAGAGGAGGAAAAGGGGATATAATAAAGAATGATTGTGAAGGAATTACATAAGAAAAAACGAATTGTACTTAAGTAGAGATATTTAAAGGAGGGCTTAAAGAATGTCTGAACAAAACAAAGCGAAAGCATTACCAGATCGCAACGAGATTGAAGAAGCAAGTACGTGGCGATTAGAAGATATTTTCCAAACGGATGCAGAATGGGAAAAAGAATTCCAGGCTATTAAAGAGCTATTACCGAAGTTAACTGAATTTAAAGGGAAACTTGGTGACTCTGCGGACAATTTACTTGAGGCATTGCAATATGAAGATGAAATTTCAATGCGATTAGGTAAGCTATATACATATGCTCATATGCGTTACGATCAAGATACAACAAACTCTGTATATCAAGCATTAAATGATCGCGCAACAAATTTATATTCACAAGTATCTAGTAGCACAGCGTATATTGTGCCTGAAATTTTATCGATTTCAGAAGATACACTGCAAACATTCTTGAAGGAAAATAGAGATTTAAGTGTATATGAACATGCATTAGAAGAAATTACACGTCAACGCCCGCACGTATTATCAGAAGCTGAGGAGGCTTTATTAGCGGAAGCATCTGAAGTAATGAGTTCATCAAGCAATACATTCGGTATGTTGAATAACGCAGATTTAAAATTCCCATCTATTAAAGGTGAAGACGGAGAAGAAATAGAAATTACACATGGTCGTTACATTCAGTTTTTAGAAAGTGATGATCCTCGTGTTCGCAAAGATGCATTTAAAGCTGTATATGAAACGTATGGGAAATTTAAAAATACATTCGCAAGTACGTTAAGTGGAGCAGTAAAACGTAATAATTTCAATGCGCGTGTTCGTAAATATGATTCTGCTCGCCAAGCTGCACTGAGCAATAATAATATTCCGGAAGCAGTATACGATCAACTCGTTGAAACGGTAAATGACAACTTACATTTATTACACCGTTACATCGATATTCGTAAGCGTGCATTAGGACTTGATGAGCTTCATATGTATGATTTATATACACCACTTGTACCAGAAGTGAAAATGAATGTGAAATACGAAGAAGCGCAAGACCTTTTATTAAAATCTTTAAACGTACTTGGTGATGAATATGTTGATATTTTGAAAGAGGCATATGAAAATCGCTGGGTAGATGTGTATGAGAATAAAGGAAAACGAAGCGGGGCATACTCATCTGGTGCATATGGAACAAATCCGTATATTTTAATGAACTGGCATGATAATGTAAATAATTTATTTACACTTGCTCATGAGTTTGGCCATTCGGTGCATAGTTACTATACAAGAAAAACACAACCGCACGTATATGGTGATTATTCCATCTTCGTAGCAGAAGTGGCATCAACTTGTAATGAAGCGCTTCTAAATGATTATTTATTAAAAACGACAGAAGATAAGAAAGAGCGTCTATATTTATTAAATCATTATTTAGAAGGATTCCGTGGTACTGTATTCCGTCAAACGATGTTTGCAGAGTTTGAACATATTATTCATAAGAAAGTACAAGAAGGACATGCTGTTACGCCAGATATGCTAACGGAAATCTACTATGATTTAAATAAGAAATATTTCGGTGACGCTTTAGTAATCGACGAAGAGATTGGTTTAGAATGGTCTCGTATTCCACACTTCTACTACAACTATTACGTATATCAATACGCAACAGGATTTAGTGCAGCGACAGCTCTATCTAAACAGATTTTAGAAGAAGGACAACCAGCAGTAGAACGTTATATTAACGAGTTCTTAAAAGCAGGAAGCTCTGATTACCCAATTGAAGTGCTGAAAAAAGCAGGAGTAGATATGGCATCTCCTGAACCAGTAAAAGAGGCACTACAAGTATTTGAAGAGAAATTAAATGAATTAGAAGCATTATTATTTGAAGAAAAGTAATGAAAAAAGACGAGGGATTGTATCCTCGTCTTTTTTTGAATAGATTAAATGTCGATATATGTCGAAAAAACAAGGTGAATTTCTTTGTTTTTCTAACTGAAAGGATAGTTTTACGGCTGATTTTTGAAATTAAAACCCTTTGAATCGTTTTTTATGATTGAAATAAGAGAGAGTGATAACGATGATTCCGAATAAAAGAGGTAAGGCAATAATTTTAGGAAAAGCTTGTAGTAGAGAGAGGATGTACAAGAAAAAAGAAATGATGACAGCTAGAAAGAGAAGAGCAATATAAGATTTTTTCATAAATAAACCCCCTAAATGACCTTTTTTATAGCTTATTCAAAAATGAAAACGTTTAGAATGTGACAAAAGTGTGAAATTCGACAAAAGGGGTTGTCATCTGACGTCGAATCTTGTAATATAATAAGCGTGAACGAATTCACATACAAACATATACCCCTTTGTTTGAACGTGAAAATTTCTCCCATCCCCTTTAATATTTTTATAAGCCGTAAAGAAGAAGACCTGGTGTTTACACCAGGTCTTTTTCTTTTGCTATCCATTTCCAATAACGTTCGCATTTTACTTCAATCATTTGTACTTTTCGTTTCAGTTGTAATTTTTTAAGCTCGCGCTCAATTTCTTGTTGCGGACAGTCATAAATAAATGCTACTTCTTTTGAAGATATAAATTGTGTTGCTTCTAGTAGCACTTCTAAAGGTGGTAATGGTTCTGGCTCAATTTCACATTTTACAAGTTCTTTCAATAATTGTACGTATACATCGTAGGAATAATTTCCAGCGATTTTAATACCTTCTTCATCTGAGTTCGCATGAAAAAAGACGAGGGAGGGTATTTCTGTAATATGCATTTCATTCGTGAATTTCAAGTCACATTGGAAAGCTTTTTTTGCACTAGCAGAATGTAGATCTTTTTTAAATTCTTCTACATCAATATTGCTATCTTTCGCACATGCAAGTAATAGTTCGCAGTCAGGGGTTGATACATTTTCAAGGAAAATGTATTCTTGGAGTTTTCGCAAAAACTTCGAACCTGCTTTTCGGCCCTGTAACTCCGCTGCCTTAATCGCCATCGAAACTAAATATGGTGTTGACGATGCTTCTTGCATATGTACCTTTCCATCACATGAAAAACCTTGTAAACTTGTTGTCTTTTCCCACACAAATCGAATATTAGCAGGTTTATTCCATTTGTGTGAGGAAGCGTTCGTTCCATCCACTTTTCCTGTTACGATATGACGAATAGAGAAGTATTTCCCGTATTCAAGCCATAGTTTAATAATAAAAGGCTCAATTTCCCAGCAATCTTTACAAAGTGGATCAATAAATAAATATGCTTCTACAGACTTATGCTCGCATGCGGAAGGAGATGGCATATTTATATGCTTTGCTTCCTGCTTATCCATTACACTTCACCTGTTTCGTTTGGAGTATTAACCATATGCTGAGCGGTTAATGCTAAACGTTCAAAAACAAACTCTCTTATATGACCATGCACTCCAGTATCATCCATTGCTTGCTCCATACATGATAGCCAAGCCTCTGCTCGTTTTGGAGTAATCTCAAACGGAAGATGGCGTGCTCTTAACATAGGATGACCATGTTCTTCAGTGTACAAATTAGGACCACCTAAATATTGTGTTAAAAATTGCTTCTGCTTCCTAGCGGTTTCTGTTAAATCTTCCGGGAAGATGGGAGATAAGTCAGGGTGTTTACTGACATAGGAATAAAATGTATCTACTAATATTGCAATGCATTGTTCACCGCCAATTGCTTCAAATGGTGTCATCGGTTGCTTGCTCATCCTTTATAAACTCCTTTTTCCATGAAATGTATATCTATTGTAGCAATGGAATGTTCGAGAGGGCAAATAAACAGCCTTCTCAAAGATTCTTTGCCTATTCTACGGATGTAAATTTTTTAGTGAGGTATATCCACTAGCGAAACATATTCACTAGTGGAATTTTCACTTTAGCGTGCTTTGTTTTGTTTGGCAAGGAAAAAGCGTTTTACTTTGTTATTTGTATGACGAACAGGTATGTTATGTTGCGTTAATAAATGAATAAATGCAGCTTTTCCTGTTTCTTCATCTTGCACTTCAAATTCAATTTCATAATCATCGTGATTGTAATAGAAACTATGATCAAAGACAAGCGTTCCGCCTTTAAATAATGTTTCTGCTCTTTCTGTTGTTAAACTACCCATATATGTTAAAGCAGAAACAGGAATTTGTAATTTGTGTAATTGATCTACTACTGCTCCTTGAATGATTGTGTTTGTTTCCATCATCATTTTTGCTTCGTCTTCTGTTACGATTTGATGCGTTTCTAATAAACCGATTTCTGCAGGTTGTTTCAACGTTAACGTATAAGTTTCTCCTTTATGACGAATACGAAGTGCAGAGCCAGCTTCTTTTAACGAGAAGTCAGGTGTTTCAAAGTAGTGATTCACTTGTTTCGTAAATGCTTCAATAGAAAACGATTTGCATAATGTATCGAATTCTTCTTTTGTAACGATATTTTTGAATTCAATTTCAATTTCTTGTGTCATTGTATAATCTCCTTTTGAAAAATAATTCTTTACACATTATCGCTTTTTCATAAATTTGGTTCAATGTTTTATTTGTTTGCGTCCATGTTATGATACAATAATACTGTTAAGTAAGACAGGAAGTTGAGATGGAGGAGTTAGAGCATGCAAAATAAAATCCAAGTTAAGAGCGTAGAAAAGAGAGAGAATGCTCTTATTTTTTGTGCGGAAAATAGTGAAATAGAGGTAAAGGAGTTAAGTGCACGTAATCACGTACTTGTAGACTCAGACAATTTATCATTTTTATATATCTTAGAAAATGAATCATCTTTTATTTATGTAAGTATTCCGCACACATGCTGGGAAGTAATGCATGAAGCGATGAATAACGATGTGGTTATGTTCGTTAGCGTGAATGACATTGAAATGGAATTAGAAGGATTAAAAGAAGAAGTAGAATATTTAGTTGAAAATATTGAAGGTAATGCAAATTACGGAGAAGAATTAGTAACTGCTGTAGAAAAAGTATTTCTATAAGCAAATGGATTGATTTTGGTGGTGGTTGAAATGAATCGAAATTGGGAAGAATTTTTAGCACCTTACCACCAAGCGGTGGCAGAGCTGAAAGTGAAACTAAAAGGAATGCGTACTCAATTTGCAATGTTAACAGAGCATTCTCCAATTGAGTTTGTAACAGGAAGGGTAAAGTCGGTTGCAAGTATTATTGATAAAGCGGAGAAGAGAAATGTACCGCTAGACCGATTGAGAGAAGATATGCAGGATATTGCTGGGCTTAGAATGATGTGTCAATTTGTTGATGAGATTAAGCCTGTTGTAGAATATCTTCGAAAACGAAATGACTTTGAAATCGTGGAAGAACGTGATTATGTCACGCAAAAGAAAGATAGCGGTTATCGTTCTTATCATGTTGTCATTAGTTATCCTGTTCAAACGATTCAGGGTGAACAAAAAGTATTGGTAGAAATCCAAATACGCACGCTAGCAATGAACTTTTGGGCAACAATTGAGCATTCTTTAAATTATAAATATAGTGGACGTTTTCCTGAAGATATTAAAATACGCTTGCAACGTGCAGCTGAAGCGGCGTTTTTATTAGATGAAGAAATGTCTTCTATTCGTCTTGAAATTCAAGAAGCGCAAAAGGCTTTTTCAAGAAAGCAAGAAACGAAAGATTCCGAATCATAAACTAAAGGGTGTTGGGCGATGAAATTTACAATTATGTCAAAGGGAGATCAATCATCAGATACACTGGCAAGCACGATGAAAGAGTACTTGCTAGATTTTGGATTTATAATGGATGAAAAGGAACCCGATATTGTAATTTCTGTTGGGGGAGATGGAACGCTTTTGTATGCGTTTCATCGTTATTATAATCGATTGGATGAAACAGCATTTGTTGGTGTACATACAGGACATTTAGGTTTCTATGCAGATTGGTTACCGACAGAAGTAGAGAAATTAGTAATTGCGATTGCAAAAACACCATTCCAAGTGGTGGAATATCCGCTTTTAGAAGTTATTATTCGCTATGTGAATGGAAGTAAAGAGTCACAGTATTTAGCGATGAATGAGGCGACTGTAAAAAGTGCAGAAGGTACATTAGTAACAGAAGTAGAAATACGTGGAGAATATTTTGAAACATTCCGCGGGGACGGTCTTTGTATTTCTACTCCTTCAGGAAGTACTGCGTATAATAAAGCGCTTGGCGGAGCAATTATTCACCCATCTATTGAAGCGATTCAAATTGCAGAAATGGCGTCCATTAACAATCGTGTGTTTCGTACTGTAGGATCGCCACTCGTATTGCCGAAGCATCATACATGTGTGTTAAAGCCGGCTGCAGGAATGAACTTACAAATTACAGTGGATCATTTAACAATGGTCCATCAAGATGTGAAATCAATCCAGTATCGCGTCGCAAACGAGAAAGTACGATTTGTTCGTTTCCGCCCGTTCCCGTTCTGGAAACGAGTTCGTGACTCGTTTGTTGCAGATAAATAGAAAGGGTTATATATTTGAACAGATTTACATTGAAATGGGATATAGGGCTGGCTGAAGAGGGAACTTTAGTTAGGGAATTTTTGAAAACGAAAGGTATTTCTAAAGCCGCTTTAACGGATATAAAGTTTCACGGCGGGGCAATTGAAGTAAATAGTCAACATGCGAGTGTTCGTCATCAGTTGCGCGCTGGTGAAGAATTAAGTGTCTTTTTTCCAGTCGAGGAAAGAAGTGAAGGGATGATGGCAGAAGATATCCCTTTATGCATTGTATATGAAGATGATGCGGTTCTTATCATTGATAAAGAGGCGAACATGTCAACGATTCCGTCTAGAGAACATCCGACAGGGAGTGTTGCCAATGCGATTTTATCTCATTATGATAAGCAGCATCTTGCAAGTACAGTGCACATTGTAACACGGTTAGATCGTGATACTTCAGGGCTTATGCTTATTGCAAAAAATCGTTTCGTGCATCATCTTTTATCGAAGCAGCATCAACAAAAAGCTGTGAAACGAACGTATGAAGCAATTGTTCACGGAAAGATTGTAGAACGAGAAGGAATGATTGATGCACCAATTGGTCGAAAATCTGATAGCATTATTGAGCGAACGGTTTGTGAAGATGGACAAAGGGCAGTTACTCATTTTAAAGTAATTGATAGTACATATGATAAGACACATGTAGGGCTTGAGCTTGAGACAGGAAGAACGCATCAAATTCGTGTGCATATGGCTCATATAGGACATCCATTACTTGGTGATAGCTTATATGGAGGGAGAAGGGATGAAATGAAACGGCAAGCACTTCATAGTAAATCTTTGACGTTTTATCATCCTATTTTAGAGAAAGAGATGTCTTTCACTATAAAGCTTCCAAGCGATATGCAAGAAGTGTTGCGGCATACTTAAAAAGGGAACAAAATTCTTATATTATAAAGAATTTTGTTCCCTTTTTTCTTAGCGGAATAATATTAAAATTTGGTTTTCACCCGTACGCTTTATAACGAAAAATCCACTTTCGGCTTTTGTAGCAATGCCATTGTCATTTGGACGACAATATCCATGTGCTTCGCAAGTGCCGTCATCACGTACTAACATTTGTCCAATTAATCCGACTGGAAGCCACTCGGCGCGATCTTTTCTTGCTACATATTTGCAAGCTGGATCCCATTCTGTATTTAAAAGAGGTTGTATTTCTTCTGTTTCCGTCCATACATATTGGCGTTTTCCAAAGTTATCTGTTTTATAGCGTTTTTGCCAACTTAAAGCCCCGCTATTTCCTATAAGTGCAGGGGTTGCACTAGATATTCCTAAAATGAAAGAATCGTGTGAAGTAGCTATCCGAATTTTTTCTTCGCTACTAAATGTAACGAAATAACCGACATCAATAGGTTTATGACCTTCTGTTTCAAACATTTGTGCAAAATCCGTTCCGCTTGCATTGTAAGACGCGCCCTCAATGTACATTTCTCCATTATGGGCAAGCCATTTAGCCCCGATATTATGGTCGGTGTCGTTTACACCATTTGCAATAAACCAAGAATAAGCTTCTTCTGCAGTGCCGAAGCGCCCCATAATATGGCTACCTGCAAAATGAGCTGTTGATGTATGATGACCTTCCGCATGAGAAGAGGATCCGTTAGCGATAGTTGCGGTTCCTTCTGCGTGTGCTGCTTCGCCTAAAGCAATCGTCTGTTTACCCTCCGCATGAGAATAAGCACCGCTTGCTGTCGTTTCACTTCCCTCACTATGCGAACTATGTCCGGTTGCTTTTGAGTTTGATCCTTCTGCATGAGAGAAAGAACCTTTTGCGTGTGTTAATAAGCCTTCCGCATGTGCTGCCATGCCCTCCGCATGAGAGTGAAGCCCCTCCGCATATGCATATCGGCCGCCCCTTTTAACTTTTGTATTTTCAGGTGTAGGTGTCTCAATTATGAGTGGTTTTTCAGTTTGTATATCATTCGATGAAGCCAATGCCTCTTTTATTTTTTTTACTTTGTTTATAATAGCAGCTGGAATTTCTGGTTCCACTTTTTTATTTATTGCTACAGAAATATTTTCTTCGGCCTTTTCTTCTGTTTGGTTAGAATGTAGTACCTGTTCATTTTGATTTGAGAGCTGTTTATTTTTTTGTTTCATCTTTATTTTTTTACGATCGATTATGCGGCTCATCACAGCATTTTCTAAAGAGACATATGTTGGTTTTACTTTGCTTTTTTTTGATGACTCTTGTTCTTCCAGTTCTTCTATCGCTGCAGCCCGAATACTACACCAGTTGTTAATTCCGTACATGGGCAGATATAAAGGGGGAAATTTTCTTTTTTGTTTAGAAGATTTTTTCTTCATTCTGTCACCTCCTGCGACATTATATGTAGGGTAATTAAAAAAAGATGCACTTTATTGCATCTTTTTTTAATTACTTTACCTAGTTTTATATGAAATCTGCCTAAATAATGCTAAGTAAGGTAGTTATGAAATTGGACGGAATTTCTCAGCGACAAAAGGTAACGAAGAAGGGACAGAGATAGTCTCCATTTCAGGATAACGTAATCCGGTTAATTTGCCACCAAATACAGCACCAGTATCAATATTGACTGTCTGATTGACGAATCGAGGTTCTGCTACTGGTGTATGTCCATATACAATCCAAGCTTGCCCCTTGTACTCTTGCGCCCAATCGCGACGGACAGGTGAGCCATCGGCATGCTTTTCTCCTGTAATATCGCCATATAATACAAAGGTTTGTACTTTTTTATCTCGTCTTCCTATGTAATCTTGCCGAATCCCAGCGTGACATACGATTACTCTTTTTTCATCTAGTATGTGGTAGAGCGGTGATTGTTCATAAAGAGTGATAAACTTTTCTTTTATAATGTTTTGCTTATGAGAAGGAAGTGCCTCATATTCAGCAACAGTTGTTTCAAGTCCGTGAGCGACTGTTACATTACGCCCAAGGAAAAATCGATATAGTTTATTACAGTGATTTCCAGGAGCGTAATAAGCTTCTTTTCTATGTATGACAAGTTCCCATACAATTTCAATCATACGTAATGAATGAGGACCACGGTCTGTAATATCGCCAACGAATGCAAGTTTACGTTGGTCAGGGTGAACCGGTAGACCGCTACTCCAGTTATATCCTAGCTTCTCTGTTAAATTTTGAAACTCTTGGAAGCATCCATGAATATCTCCTATAATGTCATATTTCATATTTAAACCTCCATCGTATTTTTCATTAGTATATCTAAAAAAGGATAGAGATAAAAATATAGCGTTTTTGTGTTGTTCATTTAAACATAAAGATTTTCGTTCTTGAGCGAACATTTAAAATGAATCCAATCGCAATCATGTATGTAAGCAGTGAACTTCCTCCGTAACTCATAAGAGGTAATGTTATCCCTGTAATGGGAAGTAATCCGATTGTCATCCCGATATTTTGGAATACTTGGAAAGTAAACATTCCGATTGTACCAGCGCAAATGTAACTACCGAAAGGGTCATTACTTTCTAAAGCAATATGAATCATTCGAAAAATGAGTAAGAAAAAAAGAGAAATAATGACACTTGCGCCTAGAAATCCAAATTGTTCAGCGACATTAGTGAAAATAAAATCTGTATGTGGTTCTGGAAAATATACTTGTCCATTTTCCCACCCTTTTCCTTGCATTTCTCCGGATCCAGTCGCTAAGAATGCTTGTCTTAATTGATAGCCTTGTGCATCATATTTGTAAGGTGCTAACCATCCGTAGAAGCGATTTAATTGATATTCTTTTAAAATGTGTGCTTTAAAGAAATCTGTGTGAGTAAAAAAAATATATATTAATGTAGATCCAGCAACGAAAGTACCTGAAACTAATCCGAAAATAAAACGCCATCGTATGCCAGAAACTAGTATCATTGCTGCAAGCATCGCTGAAATGACCATTGTGTTTCCTAAATCTGGTTCTTTTGCAATAAGTAGTAGTGGTGGCAAGCTTGTCGCAAATATTTTTCCAAGTAATAAAAAATCATCACGCATTGTTCGGGGAAAATATTTCTCATTATGATTTGCTATAATTCTTCCAATGACGATAATTAAAAACAATTTCATAATTTCAGAAGGCTGAAAATTCCCGATGCCTGGGAGCCTGTACCAAGCGGTAGCGCCTTTAATTGTAACGGCACCTGGTACTTGAAGTTCTAGTCCAATAAGTAGTACCATTGCAAAGCTATACAAATACCAAGCAATTTTTTGATAACGATCGAAATCGATAATCATAATAACACCAATGGCTATAAATCCAATGAAATACCATTGGATTTGCTTTAGTACAAAATTGACGTTTTGTAAAAATGGCGGTAAAGAGGCTTGCGCACTTGCAATAGCACAACAACTAACAATCCCAATGGCAAATAAAATAAATAGCAATACGTAGTCTATTTGATATTGAGAATTTGGATCTTTCAATGTAGGTATTCCTTTCTAATGCTCTTTATAGTAATGGATTTTATAGTATGAGAAAGAATGTATGAACTATACGAATGATTCGCATATAGCCCATACACTTTTAATTTTGCAGAGTAATTTAATTGTTTAACTCTTTAATAATTATATCCAAACAATGGGAAAGACGTACATGTGCGTCAGGAAAAATATCTAGTTGATGAAGATAGTATTTTAAGGAACTTTTACACCATTGGTAAGCACTAAGTAGAGCTGCTCTATAGTCCGTAGTATTTTGTAAAAAGCCATATTCTTTTGCTGTTATAACGAGGTGTGTGAAATCTTCACAACCTTGAAGGAGCTTATTGTGTATTTGTTGTCCAGCATGGTAGCGAAATTGACTTAAAGGCTCAGAAATGTATATTGCATTTCCTTTAGAAAGTAAAGAAATCCATGAGGCCATATCAACACTACAAGAATATTGTCGCTTTTTAAGAGTACCAAAAGGATCCGTGAGCAATTCTTTTCGAAACAAAGTAGTTGTAGGCTCACCGATAATGTTGTGCCCGCCCTTTAACATCCAATTACCTAAAAATATTCCGTTTAATGGAGTGTCTTCACTATATAACCTTTGGGTTGGATGGGAATCACCTATTAGATTTCCATGATCATCAATACGTACTCGATAAGAAGTAACAAGAGCAAGATTTTTATTGAGATCTTGCTCAAAATAGGCCATCATTTTTTGTATTTTATGCTTATAAAACACGTCATCGTCCATTAAAAAATTTATATACTCACCATTTGATTTTTCTATGAGCATAAGGTCATTGTGAAATTGTCCTAGAGTAGGGATATTTCGAATGTATGTTATATTTTTATAATTTGGTAAGTATTGTTCGCGTATTAAAGTTTCTGTTTCATCATTTGTGCTGTCATCTCCGATGATGATTTCAATATTTGAATAAGTTTGTGCCAATGCACTTTCTAGAGCGATTTTAAAATAATGAGGCCGATTATAAGTGGGAATAAGGATGGAAACGAGAGGTGGATTTTTTTCATTCATCATACATAACTTCCTTTCAGAAGCTTTTTTTTGTAAGAACAATATCTTGGTAACTTGTATATTCATTTCTGCCGCACCATAAACCGTAATGCGGCTTATTAATTATTTCTAGGCCGTACTTATTCAATAGATTGCAAATATCTGTCTCAGGATAAGCAACTGCAAAATTCGGAATATCTTTATTCACAACGTAGCAATTTTCAATTCGATGATAAAAACCTAATGTACTTTGTCCTGCATTTAAATAATAGGACGATTCAGGATTTATAAGAAAGAATGTAATGAAACATCTCCCGTCTTTTTTTAATACACGTACAATTTCAGATACGTAATGTTCTAATTCTTTTGGGAGAAGATGCGTAAATACAGAAGTTAAAAAGATAAAATCGAATGTCCCGTCTTCATAGGGAAAACGATATTGAGAGGCATCTTCTTTTCCTTCTGGATTATAGAATTGATTATATATGTCAACATGTTCAAAGTGAAAATTATTACGCATAGTTGAAATGTTATTTTGACACCAAGTAATTCCATCTTTAAACAAATCAAATCCATAATACGCTCCATCATCATTTAAGTAATTCAATAATGGTACAGCCATTCGGCCGACGCCGCAGCCTACATCTAATACTTTTTCATTTGATTTTAAAGCGCCAATTTGAATAAAATGCTTTAGGAATTCTTTTCCAACTTTTTTGAAGTCACCACCTACATATTGGACGAGTTCGGGAGGGGGGAGTAAAGTCATTTCTTTGTTAAGTTCGCTCATGAGTATACCCCTTTCTTGTATGAGAAGATGCAGTAAATCTATTAATAAAATTTTCAATTTTTAGTGAGAGAACACAGGAAAACAATTGTTATATGTAAGGAGATTCCGAAAAAGAATACTTAATTGGATTAGAAGTGAGAGAAGGATCAATGAAAATAGAATCCCCTATAGATTAAATCTTTTTTTATTCTTTTCTCCAATAAACGCCAAATACATCAATTTTAGTAATAGGGGCTTTTAAATTTCGTTGGTTTCTAAAGTCTGTCACAGCCTCAGCGCATGGCGGTAGCCCGTAGTCATCGATAATTATATAGCCACCTTTAGAAACTTTATCATATAAGTTCACGAGACCATCCATTGT
The DNA here is from genome assembly GCF_058795375.1 of Bacillus sp. GW823-FHT06A10. Classification (NCBI taxonomy): domain Bacteria; kingdom Bacillati; phylum Bacillota; class Bacilli; order Caryophanales; family Bacillaceae; genus Bacillus; species Bacillus sp. GW823-FHT06A10. Next base: position 450,649 of record NZ_JBXAHT010000001.1, read on the forward strand.
AGATTCGTACATATCACCATCAAGCCGTGCAATTGCTATTTTTTCAATTGGTGCTGTTGGTAAAGTATCTTTAAACCAGCCTTTTAAAAATTTCACTTGATTATTTAGTAAATCATATTTTTTAAAATTCTCTTGTACTTGTTCTAAAGAGACGCGTAAGTAATCGAATGTGTGTAAATAATCACCGTAATCTTTTGGATATTGTTCTAGATTCGGTGCTGGCAAACCTTCAAATGAATCTGCGACCCACACATTACGATTCGTAATGTTGTTTGCTTGTAAAAAACCATTCATAAAAATGCATGATCCTCCGCGCCATACACCTGTTTCAATAAAATCTCCTTCTATATTTTCACGAACAACGGTTTCCATTGCCTCTTGTAATTGGTTCATACGTTCTCGACCAATCATGCTATGTGCTGCTCTTGGCCAATCCATTCCATCATGACGTTCACTTTTTGAAACATTTGGTTTTACAATTTTTAAGTTATGGTTTTCAGCATATTGCTTAATGAATAAAGGGAGGGGGACTGTAACTGGTTCGAATTCTAGTTCTTTCGAAATATGTAGAGATGCGGGTAAGTATGCCTCATATTCCAACCATATTTCAAATAAAATTGTCTTCTTTAGCAATTCGAGATAAAGCTGAACAGCAGATTTACTTTCCATATTTGTGCCTCCTGCAAAATGTCATACAACAATATGATTATGTAGATAGCGAATGTTTCATGATTGAATTTAAAATTGAAAAAGCAGTAAAACTGATAACAGTTTTACTGCTAAGTAAAAAATTAAGCAACTTTTTCAATAATAATAGATGCATTTGTACCAAGAGCTAATGATAGCCCAAGTCCTGTAACGATTACTTCAACTAATGATGGAGTTGTCGTAATTTGCGTAATTGCTTGAACAACGATAGGTGCTCCAACTGAGATTAAAGTAGCCCCAGTACCTGGTACAGATACCCCATTTACTTGGATTGTAAGCCCCCCTAATACACTTATTGCCGCAGTATATACGATAACAGTGATTTTATAGAATCCAGTTTCAGCAATAACGAAAGTATCAGCATCTAATTGAGAAATTGCTGTACCAAACTGAGATCCAACAGTATTAAATGGTACTGGAGCATTAAGTCCAAGATCTAAAGAAATTCCAGCGGAGTTAAATGCATACAATCCTGCTGGAAGTCCTAGTCCGGATGGTCCAGTCGGTCCAGTCGGTCCAGTCGGTCCAGTAGCCCCAGTAGGCCCCGTAGGTCCAGTAGCCCCAGTGTCACCAGTAGGCCCCGTAGGTCCAGTAGCCCCAGTGTCACCAGTAGGCCCCGTAGGTCCAGTAGCCCCAGTGTCACCAGTAGGCCCCGTAGGTCCAGTAGTCCCAGTGACACCAGTCGGTCCAGTAGGTCCCGTAGGTCCAGTAGGCCCCGTAGGTCCAGTAGGCCCCGTAGGTCCAGTCGGTCCAGTAGGCCCGGTAGGTACAGTAGGGCCCGTAGGTCCAGTAGGTCCAGTAGGCCCGGTTGGTCCAGTCGGAAGGGTAAACGGTGGTATCGGTGGTAATGTAGGTCCTACAAGATTAGGGTCAAATGCACTAGCTGATAAAGATTCATCGGGATTTAATCCATTTGAATAATTATTATTTGACATAAATTCACCTCCATAAAGCGTTCATTATATAGTAGATGCAAAACCGAAAGAAAATGACACGGACATTTGAATTATTGAAAAGAAATCTTAAACTACTTGAACAATTTAAAAAAATGGAAAGTTTAGTATATGTATAACATATGATTGATTTGGAAGAGGGTGATTATGTTGAACAAGCAAGGAATTACAATTAGTTTATGTATGATTGTTCGAGATGAGGAGGAGACAATAGCCCGTTGTTTAGAAACAGTTGAAAAAATTGTGGATGAAATTATAGTAGTTGATACAGGTTCCGTCGATCGAACGAAAGAAATCGTAGAGAAATACACTTCTAACATATATGATTTCCAGTGGATTGATGATTTTGCAGCAGCAAGAAATTTTTCTTTTTCAAAAGCGACGCAAGAGTATATATTGTGGCTAGATGCAGATGACGTATTATTAGAAGATGCTCAAGAAGCATTGAAACTTTTAAAAAGAGAATTAGATCCTAAAATTGATGCTGTTTCGATGCCTTATCACCTTGCAATGGATTCTAACGGGAAACCTTTATATTGTACAAAAAGAAATCGACTTGTAAAGCGTGAAAAACAATTTCAATGGTTTGGAAAGGTTCATGAGTATTTGGCTATTTCTGGTGAGGTTTTTAGTAGTAATGTTGCTATTACACATAAAAAAGAAAAAAAAGTAACAGATCGTAATTTGAAAATTTTTCAAAATACTGTAGCTGCAGGTGAAGAATTGAGTCCGAGAGATTTATTTTATTACGCAAATGAATCTACGGATAACCAAAAATATGATGATGCAGTTCTTCTATATGAAACATTTCTTAATCAAGACGAAGGATGGTATGAAGAAAAAATTTATGCATGTGGTAAGCTAGGAGATTGCTATGCGAAGCTCGGAATGTGGGAGAAGGCAATCGAATCTTGTGTGAAGTCGTTTCGGTATGACGTCCCTAGAGGAGAGAATTGTACAAGAATAGGATATATATATATGGAACAAGAAAAATATAATGAAGCGATATTTTGGTTTAAACTTGCTACGGAAGTACCAATGGCAACGGAAAGCCCTTTCCATAGTCCAGCTAGCTACACATGGCTACCCTATTTACAAATGTGTATTTGTTATAGCAGGTTAGGGGAGCAGGATAAAGCGTATTATTACAATGAATTAGCAGCTTCTTATGTTCCGAATAATGCTGCAATTGAATATAACCGTAAATATTTTCGGGGAGTTTTTGATAAACCATATAAAGTGTAATAGGTTTCGTTTTTTAGAAATGATTTATCGCTATTCTAACTCTAATAGATTGGTTATATATTAGAGTATCAGTAACGTAACCAATATAAATAAAAGATTTTATACTGCTATTTGCGGGCTAATAATCATTGGGGGATGAAAAAAATCTGCACTTTATAGAATTCATATGAGATTTATATTTCTAATTCAATTTGCATAAGGAGTGTGTGAAATGAATCGCGAAAAAAGTTCTTTATATGAAGAAAAATCCGAGCATTATTATAATGCAGCGAATCCGAATTTATTAAAGCATATAAAAAAGGAATGGAAAGAAGTTCTTGATATTGGTTGCTCGAGCGGTGCATTGGGAGCGGCTATTAAAGAAAATGGTACACGTGTATCAGGAATTGAGGCATTTCCAGAGGCGGCAGAAAAAGCGAAAGAAAGACTAGATCATGTTATTTTAGGGGATATAGAAAAAATAGATCTTCCTTATGAGGAGGGGCAATTTGATTGCGTCATATTTGGGGATGTATTAGAGCATTTATTTGATCCGTGGGCTGTAATAGAAAAAGTAAAGCCATATATAAAGCAAAATGGTGTGATTTTAGCAAGTATACCAAACGTTGCTCATATTTCAGTATTAGCTCCCTTACTTGCTGGAAATTGGACGTATACAGAATATGGTTTATTAGATAAAACACATATTCGTTTCTTTACATTCAATGAAATGCTAAGAATGTTTTTAAAAGCAGGATATTCAATTAGTAAAGTAGATCGTGTATATGTTGATCATAAAATGTATGAACCACTTATTGAGGAGTTATATGGAATTTGTAAAAAATATCGTCTTGGAAGTGGCTTCATGGCTGAGACAGTTGTATTTCAGTATATTATTGAAGCTGAAAAATCACAATTATGAGTGCTGCAGACAAAACAATATTATTTGTTACATGTATAAATGATCGGAAATTGTATGCAAACTGCGTGCGACATATATTGCAATTGTTAGTACCGCCAGGATATATTGTCCAATTTATGCCGATTCGAAATGCGAAAAGTATGACGAGTGGATACAATCAAGCCATTTCGCATCCTGCGAAGTATAAAGTTTATTTACATCAAGATGTTTTTATTATAAATAGGGCTTTTTTATACGGATTACTTCAATTATTTGAGGAACATGAACACCTTGGGATGATTGGGATGGTTGGAGCGCAATATGTTCCTCCGACTGGTGTATGGAACGAAGGGCGTGGAATTGTAGGGAAGGTCATTGGTTATATGAATGATTTGTTTTATATGGCAAGTTTAGAACAACCGTATCATGAATCAAAAACATTTATTCCTGTAGAATGTATTGACGGTTTATTAATGGCGACACAATATGATGTTCCGTGGCGAGAAGACGTATTTGACGGATTTGATTTTTATGATGTATCTCAATCGTTTGAATTTAAAAAAGCAGGATATACAGTCGGTGTGCCTGTACAGCGCGATGCTTGGTGTATCCATTATCATTTTGATGTGAATATGACGAACTATGAAAAGTATCGAAAAATATTTGTGGAACACTATATGTCAGATGTAAATAAGGAAGAATAAAAGGGGGGACAAAAATGAAAGATCATACAATATTAGTCGTTGTTTGTGTAAATAATGAGGAGCTTTTCAAACAATGTGAGAGCCAAATAAGAAACATTTTTGTTCCCCCTGGTTATGTCGTGCAAATTTTTCCGATACGAGATGCGCAAAGTATGGCAAGTGCATACAACCGAGCCCTTTCATATCCAGCGAAATACAAAGTGTATATACATCAAGATACATATCTTATTAATCGAGACATGTTTTCTACACTTATATCTCTTTTTAAAGAAAATGAAAAGCTTGGTTTAATAGGAGTCGCTGGGGCTCAGTTTTTACCGAATAACGGGATATGGTGGGAAGGAAAAAATTTAGTAGGGAAAGTGATTGAGTATAGAAGACAGAATTATCAATTATTAAATTTAGATCAGGTTTTTTATGGTAATCAACCATTTTTGTCAGTTCAGGCAATTGATGGTTTATTTATGGCAACGCAGTATGATATTCCGTGGCGAGAAGATTTGTTTCAAGGGTTTCACTTTTATGATATATCACAGTCTTTAGAGTTTCAAAGGGCTGGTTATTTAATCGGTATCCCAAATCAAGCAAATTTATGGTGTATTCATTACAACGGGGATGAGTTTGATGCGGATACATATGAGAAGTACCGGAAAGTGTTTGTAGAACATTACAAAGATATATTATCTCCATCATAAAGGAGAGATGCAAAGTGAAAGGAATTATTTTAGCAGGTGGTACTGGATCGAGATTATATCCAATAACGAAAGTAACGAATAAACATTTACTTCCTGTTGGTCGGTATCCGATGATTTATCATGCGGTATATAAGCTAAAACAATGCGATATTACAGATATTATGATTATTACAGGTAAAGAGCATATGGGGGATGTTGTTAGCTTTTTAGGGAGTGGTCATGAATTTGGAGTGTCCTTTACGTATCGTGTGCAAGATAAAGCGGGCGGGATCGCACAGGCGTTAGGGCTTTGTGAAGATTTCGTCGGGAATGATCGTATGGTAGTTATATTAGGGGATAATATTTTTTCAGATGATATTCTTCCGTATGTTGAAGAGTTTGCAAATCAAAAAGAAGGTGCGAAAGTGCTATTACAATCTGTAGAAGATCCCGAAAGATTTGGCGTAGCACATATTCAAAATCGAAAAATAGTTGAAATTGAAGAAAAGCCGAAAGAGCCGAAAAGTTCTTATGCGGTTACGGGAATTTATTTGTATGATTCGAAAGTCTTTTCTTATATTAAAGAATTAAAACCTTCTGCACGGGGAGAACTTGAAATTACAGATATAAATAATTGGTATTTAAAACGAGGGGTACTTACTTATAATGAAATGAGCGGCTGGTGGACTGATGCGGGAACTCATGCTTCGCTTCAAAAGGCGAATACGTTAGCACGGGATATTAACTTTGGGAAACAGTTTAACGGAGAATAGGTGAGAATATGAAAGTTATAGAAACAAATTTTACCGATGCAAAATTGTTAGAACCGAGGTTATTTGGAGACGAGCGTGGTTTTTTTTCAGAGAGTTATAATAAGCAGGTGCTAGAAACATTAGGGATTACGTATTCATTTGTACAGGATAACGTATCTTATTCGGCTAAGGCTGGAACGATTCGAGGACTACACTTTCAAAAAAAACCGAAAGCACAAACGAAACTCATTCAAGTTATGCAAGGGGCAATTTATGATGTTATCGTTGATTTACGAAAAAAATCACCAACATTTAAACAATGGAAAGGGTATATTTTAAGTGCAGATAACCATCGGCAATTACTAGTGCCAAGAGGGTTTGCACATGGATTTTGCACGCTTGTCCCGCATACTATCGTTATGTATAAAGTAGATGAATATTATAGCGCAGAGCATGACTCTGGATTACTTTGGGAAGATAAAGATTTAGCAATTCCTTGGCCAGTAACCGATCCTATATTGTCCGATAAGGATCAGATATTACCATTATTAGAGGAATATGAAGATAGTTTTTAAGTAGGAGCGTTGTTTATGAATATATTAGTAACAGGTGGGGCTGGATTTATTGGAAGTAATTTCGTTCATTACATGCTACAAAGTTATGAAACATATAAAATTATTAATTACGATGCATTAACATATAGCGGGAATTTAAATAATGTAAAATCTCTTCAGAATCACCCGAATTACTTTTTTGTAAAGGGAGAAATTCAAAATGGAGAGCTATTAGAACACGTTATAAAAGAGCGGGACGTACAAGTGATTGTAAATTTTGCAGCTGAATCACATGTGGACCGTAGTATTGAAAATCCGATTCCTTTTTATGATACAAATGTAATTGGGACGGTCACTTTATTAGAACTAGTTAAAAAATATTCGCATATAAAATTTGTGCAAGTATCAACGGATGAAGTGTATGGCTCTTTAGGAAAAACAGGGAAGTTCACAGAGAAAACGCCGTTAGCTCCAAATAGTCCATATTCTTCAAGTAAGGCGAGCGCGGACATGATAGCTCTATCTTACTATAAAACATATCAATTACCGGTTATAGTAACGCGTTGTTCTAACAATTATGGACCGTACCAGTATCCTGAAAAATTAATTCCATTAATGGTTACGAATGCACTAGAAGGAAAAAAACTACCGTTATATGGTGATGGTTTAAATGTAAGAGATTGGTTACATGTAACGGATCATTGCAGTGCGATTGACGTTGTTTTGCATAAGGGACGTGTAGGAGAAGTATATAATATAGGTGGAAATAATGAAAAAACAAATGTAGAAGTTGTGGAACAAATTATTACTCTTTTAGGAAAAACAAAAAAAGACATTGAATATGTTACAGATCGTTTAGGGCACGATCGTCGTTATGCGATTGATGCAGAGAAAATGAAGAATGAATTTGATTGGGAACCGAAATATACGTTTGAACAAGGATTACAAGAGACGGTGAAATGGTATGAAAAGAATAAGGAATGGTGGAAACCACTAAAAGACCAGTAAGGGGCATGTTACATGAAAGAGAGGGTTATCATAACAGGAGCAAACGGTCAATTAGGAAAGCAACTATTTGAAGAGTTAAACTCTGAAGAATATGATATATATCCATTTGATAAAAAGTTATTAGATGTGACAAATATATCCCGAATACAACAAGTGGTACAAGAAATAAAACCACATATAATTATTCATTGTGCTGCCTATACGAAAGTAGATCATGCGGAGAAAGAACAGGATCTTGCATATAGAATAAATGCAATCGGAGCTAGAAATGTAGCGGTTGCTTCACAATTAGTAGGGGCGAAGCTAGTTTATATTAGTACTGATTATGTATTTCAAGGTGCCAGACCAGATGGATACGACGAATTTCATAGTCCAGCGCCGATAAATATATATGGAGCCTCTAAGTATGCGGGGGAGCAGTTCGTCAAAGAGTTACATAATAAATATTTTATCGTTCGCACATCGTGGCTATATGGTAAATATGGAAATAATTTCGTGAAAACGATGATGCGATTAGGAAAAGAAAGAGATGAAATATCTGTTGTAGCGGATCAAGTTGGCTCGCCTACGTATGTGGCGGATTTAAATATGGTTATTAATAAGCTCATTCATACTTCTTTATACGGTACATACCACGTATCAAACAGAGGCTCATGCTCTTGGTTTGAATTTGCACAAAAGATATTTTCGTATGCAAATATGAAAGTGAATGTATTACCTGTTTCAACGGAAGAATTCGGGGCTGCAGCTGCGAGGCCCAAATATTCTATTTTTCAACACAACATGCTACGATTAAATGGTTTTTCACAAATGCCTTCTTGGGAAGAAGGATTAGAGCGGTTTTTTATAGAAACCAAAAGTCATTAACAAATTTCTGTTAATGACTTTTTTGTTTGCCTTTAAGCGGTTTTATGGTACTATAATTATAGTATCAGGTACTAATAACAAGTATAAGTATTTCTGGGAGGATATATCATGGAACTATTACAAGGGAAAACATTTGTTGTTATGGGCGTTGCGAACCAAAGAAGTATTGCATGGGGAATTGCTCGCTCTTTGCATAATGCAGGTGCAAAATTAATATTCACATATGCAGGAGAACGTTTAGAAAGAAACGTTCGTGAATTAGCGGACACATTAGAAGGACAAGAATCACTTGTATTACCTTGTGATGTAACGAATGATGAGGAACTTACAGCTTGCTTTGAAACAATTAAACAAGAAGTAGGTACTATTCACGGTGTAGCACATTGTATTGCTTTTGCAAATCGCGATGACTTAAAAGGTGAATTTGTAGATACTTCTCGCGATGGATTTTTACTTGCACAAAATATTAGTGCATTCTCTTTAACAGCTGTAGCAAGAGAAGCAAAAAAAGTAATGACAGAAGGCGGAAATATTTTAACGTTAACATACCTTGGCGGCGAGCGCGTTGTGAAAAATTATAACGTTATGGGTGTTGCGAAAGCTTCATTAGAAGCGAGCGTGAAATATTTAGCGAACGATTTAGGTCAACATGGTATTCGTGTCAACGCTATTTCTGCAGGACCAATTCGTACGTTGTCTGCAAAAGGTGTAGGCGATTTCAACTCAATCTTAAGAGAAATTGAGGAGCGCGCACCACTTCGTCGTACAACAACTCCAGAAGAAGTTGGCGATACAGCAGTATTCCTATTCAGTGATTTAGCACGTGGAGTAACAGGAGAAAACATTCACGTTGATTCAGGGTATCATATCCTAGGATAAATAGAATATTAATTTTTAAAGGACAATCTCTAAATGCTGAGATTGTCCTTTTTATTTGTTCTGAGAAAGAACGATTTTTAACGAAAGTTCTTACCACGTGATGAATATAACTATAATAGTACACGATTTATTCAGCTACGTATGGAAGTGGGAGGGACGAGTGTGAAGAATAAAAATAAAAGTTCAACAGTTGGAAAACCGTTGTTATATATTGCGCAAGTAAGTTTAGAACTTGCTGCACCGAAAATAAAAAGGATTATCCTGACAAACTTTGAAAATGAAGATCAAAAAGAGCAAAGTAATAGACATGAAAATATTGTAAGCGGTGCTGTGGAAGAGGTAACAGAACAAGAACAACAAGAAGAGCAGCAAGGGGAAGAAAAAATAGAAGAAGAAAAAGAAGAACACGCAGAACAAGAAGAGCAAGAACAACAAGAACAACAAGAACCAGAACAACAAGAACCAGTAAGAACTGTCCCGTATAATAAATCATTTAAGGATATGAATAATGATGAAAAAATTCATTTTTTATTAAACCGCCCTCATTATATTCCGAAAGTAAGGTGCAGAATAAAAACAGCTACAGTTTCTTATGTTGGATCGATCATATCGTATCGTAATGGCATTGTATCTATTATGCCGCAAAATAGTATGAGAGATATTAGGTTGTCTATAGATGATATCCAATCGATTAGTATGGCTGGCTTTTAAATATGTAAAGGTGGTAGAAAGCTTCTACCACCCCAATAGTTTTTTAGTTTACTTAACGATAGAAACGTCGCGTAAGCATTGAATTGCACAGAAACAGCTTAAATCAACAGTAATACAAGTAGTTGTAGATATTAATCTTGCATTTGGTACAGCTAAAAACGTACAAATTGGATCGTCACCAGGTGGTACCGGAGAACTGTCACCTAAAACTACAGTTAATACACGTAGTACAGCACAGCTATCGTCATCTACACTTTCCACACGGAAAATTGGAGATCGGCAGCTAGTAAGGCTTGCAGATGGTGCGAATGCTTCAAAAGGTTCTCCAGTTTTTGTGTATAAAATAAAAGGGCGTGTATTAGCTACTGATGCAGTATTGTGTGCACCTAAGAATGGGATTTCACAACCAGATCCACATGTTGTTGTAGAACAATCTTGTAATTCATTGATGAATTTTACAACGTCAACTACACAATGAGAAGAGCCATGGTGTTTATTTTCGTTACAACTCATTAATGTCACTCCTTATCTTCTTGTTTGTATTTACATTAATAAGATATTGGAGTCGAGGAGATTTGGTCACAATCTCAAGACCTTTTTTTTTAAATAGGCGAAAGAGGATAAGGGAAGGTGGAATTATGCTGTTTACAAGCTGGCTTTTATTTTTTATTTTTGCGTTAGCTGCTTTTAGGCTCACTCGTTTAATTGTATATGATAAAATAACAGCCTTTTTGCGAAGACCATTTATTGATGAATTAGAGATTACGGAGCCGGATGGAAGTGTATCAACATTTACAAAAGTAAAAGGTAAAGGATTAAGAAAGTGGATTGGTGAATTGTTAAGCTGTTATTGGTGTACAGGTGTATGGGTTAGTGCTTTTTTATTAGTTTTATATAATTGGATTCCTATCATTGCGGAGCCGTTACTTGCATTATTAGCCATTGCAGGTGCAGCAGCAATCATTGAAACAGTTACAGGATATTTTATGGGAGAATAATATTTTTTCATAATAAGAGAAAAAGCGGAGTTTAAAAGAATCAGGGAACGGAAATAAAGAGTTGTTCATATAGTAAATAGACAGAATTGACAGTAGAGGAGATGTTTGCTGTGAGCAATAATCCAAGGCAAAATTCATATGACCTGCAGCAGTGGTATCATATACAGCAACAACACCAAGCACAACAACAGGCATATCAAGAACAATTACAACAACAAGGATTTGTGAAGAAAAAGGGATGCAATTGTGGGAAAAAGAAGAACGCAATAAAACAATATGAAGAATGAAACACTCATGCTACTGTGAGTGTTTTTTATTATATAAAAAGCGGTATTTCTGTATTAGAAATACCGCTTTTTACTAACTAATTTGTGCAACTGTTAATGCTGCTGCGCGGATGTCTACAGTTCCAATTAACTGAACTGGCACAATTTGAATTAAGTCACCAGGATTTAAGTTAATAAGAATAACACCACTGGATACATCTACTTCACCAGTACCAATAACGTTAGAACGAACTGCTGTACCTGATCCAGGAATAATGTTAGCTGGCGTATTTAATGATAAGAAGAAACGACCAGCTTCTGGTGCAACAGGTGAGTTATCAAGACTAATTGTTAATGTATAACTGATTTGATAAATACCAGCTCGTAGAATTCGAATGCCATCTCCGACACTTACTGTATCGTTGATTACAGGAACAGTAATATTTGGATTTGGACTTACGCTAGGTAATAATAGTGGTGTAAATAGTGAAGCAAACTGAGGTGCAGAAGCATTGAAAGCAAAACCAAAGGCAGGTAGTGTACTAGCTGGCTTCGCCTCACAATCGATTTTAGTAAATTCGCAATCAGAAGAGAACATGTTTTTCACTCCTTTATCTGTTTCTACTTTCAGTTAATGAAAAGGACAGGTTCTATGTTCTAGACAAGTTCCCAATTTTAAGAAATTTACATAAGAATACTCTTTAAGCATGGATTGGGTGGCAGAATTATCTGCCACCCAATCCATGCTTAACTCATTATTTAGTTTTAAATAGAAACATCGCGTAAGCATTGAATAGCGCAGAAGCAACTTAAATCAACAGTAATGCAAGTGGAGGTTGATATTAGTCTTGCATTTGGTACAGCTAAAAACGTACAGATTGGGTCGTCACCAGGTGGTACAGCGGTACCATCACCTAAAACTACAGTTAATACACGCAATACAGCACAGTCATCATCATCTATACTTTCTACGCGGAAAATAGGAGATCGGCAACTAGTAAGGCTTGAAGATGGTGCGAATGCTTCAAAAGGTTCTCCAGTTTTTGTGTATAAAATAAAAGGACGTGTATTAGCTACTGATGCATTGTTATGTGCACCTAAAAATGGAACTTCGCAACCAGATCCACATGTTGTCGTTGCACATTCTTGTAGTTCATGTATAAAACGAACAACATTCGATACACAGTTGAAATCACACTCATGTTGATGATCTTCATTACAATTGCAGCTCATTATGTTCACTCCTTCTCGTGAGTTCTGACATACACTATTACAATATGAGTGGGATATGGTTGATATTACGTTAATTCTTATGATAAAAACAAGGAATTTATATAGGAGGGATGTACATAACGCATTATAAAAAAAGACATCCTTATTTAGTGGATGTCTTTTCAGGTAAATCTTTTCGCACAGTATATAAAAAACGAGATATATCTAATTTCTTTCCTCTGAAAAATTGCGGAGAAGAAATGTAAAGTTCTTCTTTCGCACGTGTAATGGCGACATAAAGTAATCGGCGTTCTTCTTCTAATGCTTCAGAAGTTTCCGTAACACGATCATTTGCATCTTTTAAAGAAGAAGTATGCGGCAGGATCCCATCACTCGCTCCAAGTAAAAAGACACATGGAAATTCAAGGCCTTTTGCGTTATGAATTGACATAAGTGAAACGGCATCTTTTTGCGGCATTGTTTTTAATGCTTCCATTTCTTTTTGACCTTGAATCGCTTCGTCAATAAATTGTAAATAAGCTGGAATATCGGTGAAACGAGTTGCAGACTCCATTAATTCTTCCAACATTTCTTCTTGTATGTCTTTATGCATCGTAAAGGAAGAACGATCGTTACTTTGTAAGTACTCTAAATATTTTCCTTTACCATGAATGATTTCTTTTAATGCTTTTTTCGGTTCTAATTCTTTAATAAACTTAATAAAATCGATGCGCTCATTTACCTTTTTCACTTGAAAAGGTTTTAAGCTTGGATTTAATAGTAAGAAATGAAGAAGAGAAGGGAAGCGCCCCTCACCATATTTCCATTGTTCACGTTCAATAAATGAAATACAATCATCACGTCCGATATACATCGTCGGCAATATGTTTGAAAGTGATTCTAGTCGAAACGGCTCAATCACGAGTCTTAAATGATCTAATACAGGCTTAATTAAAGAATGTTCATAAAATGATTGGCTCGCCCCGTGTTTAATAAACGGGATTTTATGAATGGTAAGCTGATCAAGTAACGAACGGCTTACAGAATGTGTGCGATACAGTAAACAAAAATCTTTATAGTTTCGTTCACCGCTATCCACTTTTTCTTGAATGAGCTGTAAAATTTGATTTGCTTCATCAAGAGTCGTAGCAGGTCTTGAATAAAAAGGTTGTACACCTTCCTCACGAACGGAGTATAGCTCTTTATCAAAACGTTCTTGATTTAATTTTATAACTTCATTTCCAAGCCCGACGATAAAGGGATTGGATCGATAATTCGTATTTAGTGCAATGATTGTTGTGTTATCAAATTCTTTTGGAAAAGATAAAATAATTTGGTGACTTGCCCCTCGCCAGCCATAGATAGCTTGATCATCATCACCTGCGATGAACAAATTATTTCTTGGTGTGGCTAACAATTTTACAATTTCATATTGTGCATACGATGTATCTTGAAACTCATCTACTTCAATGTAGTGAAAACGTTGTTGTAATTGAGTTAGTAAAGGAGCATTATTTTCTAACATATAATATGTTTCCAATAAGATGTCATCGAAATCAATATAATTGTATCGTTGTTTTACTTCTTCAAAACGTTCATATACTTCTTTAAATTCTTGTTCCACTGGTGTTTTCGCTTTTACATCTTTCGGACGATTTAATTTGTTTTTCTCAAGTGAAATCATCGCGAGTATCGTTTCCGCATCATAATCGTCTTTTAAACGCAATTCTTTTAAGATTTTCTTTATCATAATTTGTTTATGTTTTTCATTTGCTAAAATTTGCTGATTATACCCTTGACTACGAAGCAATTTTAAGAAAACAGAGTGGAATGTACCAGCAACAACATAGCTACTTGCTGCATGATTCATACCTGGTAACTTCGCAACACGACTTCGGATTTCTTCAGCTGCTTTTTGTGTAAATGTAAGTAATAAAATATTTCGTGGATGAACTTGTTTTACATTTACTAAATAACCAACGCGAGTTGTTAAAACAGATGTTTTCCCGCTTCCAGCACCAGCTAGTGTGAGAACAGGACCTTCTGTTGTGCGCACGGCTTCTAATTGTTTTTCATTTAAAAAAACATTTTGTTGTTCGAGAGCGCGGAAATAAGCCGCATCTACATCTTCTTCCATAATTAAATGGGTAGATGTTTTCGGAATATGATATGTCGCACGCGGAATATCGGCGTGTGTTAACGATTTTTGTGAAAATTTTTCTTGTGTCATATGTTCACCTTCAAAACTATAGCATCAACATTTAACTTTAGCGGAAGAAAAAGAAAATAGCAATGTAAAAAACAGGAGGGGTCACCTCCTGCTTTCAAATTACAATTCTTTTATCATTACGACGTGCGGGATATTTGCTTCCATAAATACATCAGAACTCGTTACATAGCCAAGTTTTTTATAGAAATCTTCAGCATGTGTTTGAGCATGAAGTTTCAATTTTGGTAGCGAATTTTCTTTTGCATACGCTTCAAGCGCATCCATAACAATTTTTCCGATACCTTTTTTACGATGGGAACCTAGCACGCAAATGCGTTCCATTTTCCCTATACCATCAAGGGTGCGAAAACGTCCAGCACCAACTGGAACATCATTGTCATATATAACAACGTGTGCTGAAGTTTCTTCAAACTCATCGTACTCTTCTTCAGCAGAGACACGTTGTTCATTTACAAACACTTGTTTACGTACAGAGAATGCATCTCTTAGTTGTTCGTCCGTTTGTACAATCTGTGCGTGCAAATTAGTTGTTCCCCTTTCCAAGGTGGAATGTTTCGTGTACAGTCCATGTTCCATTTTCTAATTGATATAGAAGATGGAAACGATCAATTGGTTGTTCATAATAGAAATCTTTCATACGTAATCGACCCAATACATCAGCATGCTCTGCATCTGATAAGCCTTGTCCGATTGTTAAGTGAGGTACGAAAGCATATTCGCGTTCTTGTGTGAATAACCCGCCATGCATTTCTTCATTTAAGAAAGTAAGTTCAGGTGTTTTTTCTACTTTAAAATAAAGGACGTTATTAACAGGTGCGAATGAACCAACTTTCCCAACATGAAGGGTGAAAGGATTCGTTTTACCTGCGATTGTATGTAGCTCGTTTACAATCGATTCTAATTGTTCATCTTGCGTCTCAAAGGGTGTTTTCAATGTAATATGTGGCGGAACTAATGCGTAGTGCGGGTCATAACGCTTACGCAATCCGTTCGCTTTATCTTGAATCATTTTAGATGGAAAAATTACAATGCCTAATTTCATGTTCCAATTCCTCCCTTTGTAAGTCTAGTTAGATTTTGAGATAAATAAATCTCTTTATCTATTATATCAAATTATTCTGAATACTGCTCTCTATTATTTCATTGATAGAATATGAGAGAAGGCTTTCGGTAAATCAGTTTGCCAATATTTCCAAGTATGATTACCTTCAAACTCCTCGTAATGCGTAATGAAATTTCTATCTGTGAGAAGTGTATTTAACTCACGGTTTGGTTCTACGAAATCAGATACTTGTCCATCAGTACGCTTTACAGCCGTTTCTTCTGTACCAATGACGTGATACAGTTCTAATGCTTGTGGATCTTTGAAGTCTTTTGCTAAGTTCATCACTGTCTCATCCACAAATGGTGATTGCATAACGACTTTACCGAATGTATGCGGATACATAAGTGCAGTCATAAAGGAAACTGTTCCGCCAAGAGAATCACCAATTAAAACACGACCTTTTCCCATTTGGTACGTTGGATAATTTTCATCAATATATGGTGCAAGTTCATGAGCAAGGAAACGAATATATGCAGCATTTTTCACTTCACTTGGGAAATATTTTTCTTTACGATCCTGTACATTTTTATATGGAATACCGACAATAATTGTACGGTCAATTTCTTCAGTTTCACGAAGGCGCTCAATTACACGGTGCGCTTTACCAAGCTGAAAATAATCTCTACCATCTTGTGCAATTACAACTGTATGTTTGTGCAGTGGTGTGTAATTTACTGGCAAATAAACGAGAAGCGTAACGTCTTCTTGAAGTGATGCGCTATAAAATGAAATTTCTTCAATTCTCCCTATTGTTTGACTCATGTAGATCCCCCTAAATAAAAATTTACTGTAACGATTGTAAGAGCGACGCTTGTAGTGAAAAAGGAAATAAATATTCACTAATTGGTGCCTTAATTTCTATTTTACCATAATGGTACGAAGAATCTAAAAAATTAGTATTTAAGTTACGAAAGAAAACGGATATAATGAAGTGGGATTTTTGACAGGTGAGAGGGGAGACAGGGTTTGAAACAAGAAAAATCAATCGCACTACCATTGGCTATTTCTATAATTGCTATTTCCTTTGCAGCAGTTTTTGTAAAGATGTCCTCAGCACCATCTTCAATATTAAGTATGTACCGCTTATGGATTATCGTACTTATTATGCTGCCTATCGTATGGAAAAAAAGAGAGGAATTTAATAGGATTCAAATGAAAGATTGGGGCTTTTTAATTGGATCTGGTTTCTTTTTAGCACTTCATTTTCTTTTATGGTTTGAATCTTTAAAGCATACAACAGTTGCTAGTTCAACAATTATTTTGGCACTTCAACCGATCGTATCTTTAGTTGGAGGTTTTTTTCTGTTTAAAGAAAGAACAACATATTCAGCCATTGCAACGATGGGAATCGCTATTCTAGGCGTAATGTGCATTGGTTGGGGAGATTTAGGTTTAAGTAAGCAAGCAATTTATGGAGACATATTATCCTTTCTAAGTGTAATAGCAGTTGTCGGTTATTTATTTATCGGGCAAACGACAGTAAAGAAAGTATCACACTGGATTTATAGCTTTACAGTCTTTGCATTCGCAGGTCTTTTTATGGGGATTTATAATGTCATATTGCAAGTACCCTTTACAGGTTATACGAAGTGGGATTGGACCGTTTTTCTTTTACTTGCGGTTGTGCCGACAGTGTCACATGTAATTAATAACTGGCTATTAAATTATGTAAATGCAACGACAATTTCAATGAGTATTTTAGGAGAACCTGTTGGAGCATCTATACTTGCGTTCTTCTTACTTGGAGAAAAATTAAATGCAATGCAAATTATCGGTAGCATGCTCGTATTGTTTGGTGTATCTGTTTTCTTACTGCAGCAACAAAAGCGAACAGCAAAAAATGTCGTAAACGAGCCGGTGTACACACAGGAATTATAGTGTTAGGGGAGAAAAGAGAAGTTGTGATACTTCTCTTTTTGTTTTATAGAAATACGGGCGTAGAAGGGGGGAAGAAAATGGAAGAGATATTAAAGAAGTATATGAATAGATTTACAACACTAAGTGAAGAAGAGCAGCAAATGATTCTCAGTGAATTACAAATTGAAGAATATAAAAAAGGAACAGTGCTCCTAAGACAAGGAAATGTTCCGTTAAAATGTTATTTTGTATTAAAAGGATGCGTTAGGCAACATAGTATAGATGAAGCAGGGAAAGAAGTTACATCAAATTTTTATACAGAAGAACAGGCAATTTCGAATTTCAACCATCATAAACAAGATAAATCTTCATCATATACGTTAACGTGTTTAGAAGATTGTACTGTAGTTGTTGGTGATCTACATAGTGAAAAGGACATGTATAATAAGTATTTACAATTAGAAGAAATGACGCGTAAAATGATCGAGTGCAATTTCGGTGAAGTACAAGATGAACTTGCTGTATTTATCTCATCGACACCAGAAGAGCGATATAAAACATTGTTACGAAAACGCCCGTATTTAATTCATCGCGTTCCACAATATCAGCTAGCAAGCTATCTTGGCATGACACCAGAATCATTAAGTAGAATTAAGAAACGGCTTAATTAGAGTGTTTACCACCTTTCAATAGTAGCCATATCGCAAGTCCTAATTCACCTGCAATCATAGGTAATTGGAATAGTGATTGTATGAGTGAAATCATTGTATCGTATTGTGTAAACATTGTATTCATGACGTGAATTAGCATATAACCGGTAGCAGCAATGAACAGCAGTATACTAATAAACTTTGGTATCTGTATAGAGAGAAAAGCTACATAGCTTAAAACGAAAAGATGTAATCCAAAAATGATCAATCCTACAGACCAAATGTATTCGAATGCACTGAGAAACAACATTGTATATGTTTCTGGATTTGCAATTGTATTTTTTGAAAGCAATAATGCCAATATTAGATTGAATATAGCAATCCCAAGTATAGCTGTATACATAAGACGAAGCAAAGCGGCTAGTAATGAGAGGCTAGTATGAATTGGTTTTAGAAAGAAATAAAGAGCCCACGCAGCGACAATATCAGTGATAAAAATGATAATCCACCCAAAAACTTCCGCTTTGAAAAGTGAATTTGAAGTTTGGATATTATGGAATGTTGTACTCGCATCTCCTTGTATAACGAGGTTTCCATGAACAAAACCGTAAGAGAAAAATGCAATGAATGCCATAACAAGAAGAGATGTGCTAGCAAATAAGGCGTACTTTCGTTCAGTCATAATATGTCCTCCTTTTCTAATATTGTTTTCATTGTAATAGGGAAGAGGAGGAGATTCATTGACTTAAATCAAGACGGGGAAAGTTTAGTAGAATTTCCATCAAAAAAAATGTATGGTTATATCCAATTTTTTATTAACCTTGTAAAAAGTAAAAACTAAAATATTGAAATCAAGTAAAAGAGTGGCTACGAAGCCACTCTTTTACTTTGGATTTGTCATATAAGGTTGTACATGAATGACACATAGGTCACGGAATTTGCCTTCAGCAGTTGTGACAATTACGACTGCTCTACCTGCGCTTTTTCCAGTAATTGTAACGGTGTCGCCTTTTGGATATATGGTGATGATATCAGAATTCATATTTGACCAAATAAGCTCTTTATGCGTTGCTTGTATTGGCAAAATGGAAGCTGCTAACACAATGTTTTGTCCCGTTTTTATTTTTAATTTATGTTTTTCCATATGAACACCGATGACTGAAATAACAGAAGGAGCAATTGAAATTTTAGGCGGGTTAGGTTGCATGTTTAAACAAGACGCAGAAGTATTTGTGATAGGTGAAAATTTTCGTGTTTGTTGTTGCTGGAAAGCTGCTAACATGTTGGAGTCCCCTTTCTGTATAAGTGCTGATACTCATACTATAAAGGAGTAGTGTTATGTTAAATTTAACGAAACATAAAGAATTTGTTAAATTTGATAAGAAGATTGTCGAACTGTAAAAAATCTCTGCTGTTACGATAACAGCAGAGATTTTTTTATAAATTATGACGATGTTGTTTTTCGAAATCCTCAAATTGCTCTTCAACTTCTTTTGAAGGTTGTGTTAATAAACTAACAATTACGATGGCTAGTAAACTAATAGCGAAACCTGGAATCATTTCATATAAGAAATCTTTTAAGAATTTGAATTGAGTCCATATAATAACAGTAGCGGCACCAGAAATCATACCAGCAAGCGCGCCCCATTTCGTCATACGTTTCCAATATAAGCTTAATAAAATAGCAGGTCCGAATGAAGAACCGAACCCAGCCCAAGCGTATCCAACAAGAGCTAAAATCGTATCATTTTGTTTAAGCGCTAATGCACATCCAATTAAAGCGATAACAAGAACAGCCATACGACCGACAAATACAAGTTCTTTATCAGAAGCATCACGCTTAAAGAATGTTCTATATAAGTCTTCTGTTACTGCACTCGAAGTAACGAGAAGTTGAGAAGAAATTGTACTCATAATAGCTGCTAAAATAGCTGCTAATAAAAATCCAGTAATAAGTGGATGGAATAAAATAGTGCCAAGTTCAACGAAAATCGTTTCTGGATCAGAAAGTTTTAAACCTGCTTTTGAATAGTATGCAATACCGATAAGGCCAGTAAACATAGCTCCAGCAACAGAGAAAATCATCCAGCTCATACCAATACGTCGTGCACTTTTAATTTCTTTTACAGAAGAAATCGCCATAAAGCGTACAATAATATGTGGTTGTCCAACATAACCAAGGCCCCATGCGAATAATGAAATAATTCCTAATACAGAAGTACCTTTAAAAATATCTAATAATGCCGGATCGATAGATTTAATTGTTTCAAATGCTGGACCAAGTCCATTTACGTGCATAATTGTTACGATTGGAACAAGAATAAGAGCGACTACCATAATGATTCCTTGCACGAAGTCTGTCCAACTTACAGCTAAAAATCCACCAAATAATGTGTAAGCTACGACAACTCCACCAACGATAAGAAGACCAACATGGTAATTGAGTCCAAATGAATTTTCGAATAATACAGCACCAGAGACAAATCCTGAAGCTACATAAAACGTGAAAAATATCATAATAACAAGTCCAGATACTAAACGTAGCATATGGGATTTGTCGTGGAAACGGTGTTCCAAAAATTCTGGGATAGTAATAGAGTTATTTGCAATTTCAGAGTAGGTACGTAAGCGAGGAGCGACATAAAGCCAGTTTGCATATGCGCCTAATGTTAGGCCAATCGCAATCCAGCTACTACTTAATCCAACGCTAAACATTGCACCGGGTAAGCCCATTAAAAGCCAACCACTCATATCAGCTGCTCCAGCACTTAATGCTGTTACTGCGGGGCCTAGTGTACGCCCGCCAAGCATATAATCTGTTAAGTTGGATGTTTGCTTATAAGCGAAATAGCCGATAATTAGCATCCCAAGCATGTAAATAGAGATAGAAGTTAAAATTAACATCTGCGTACTCATGTAGTTCCCCTTTCTTTTGTCATGTCTTTTGATGCGTTATGCATATTTATCCCGCATGAACGGGCAGTAAAACTCCCACCTTAAAATTGGATGGGCAAGGAAGTTAGGTGGGAGATCAACTGCCCGTAAATGCCCGATTAGTTCAACTAATAATAAGTGGGGGATGAACAAAACCCCTACTGATTAAAGTTTCACTTTATAATCTATCATGATTATTCTGAAAAATCCATATAGAAATACGAATTTTCAGAAATGTAAGCGTTTTTTGATGTTATTTTACTTTTTTAATATATAATATTCATACAAAAAACCTTATTTTTAATAGAGTATTTATTATATTTACATAAAAAGAGGTTGTTTTGTCAATATAATATTGAAAGGAAAGAAAAATAAAATTTTTAAAAAAGTATTGACTTGTGAAAAAAGTCAGGTCTATAATGAGTGCAACTTAAAAAAATGCAAGCGTTGATGAAGAAGAGTACACATGATGAACATGTCAGAGAGCTGATGGTTGGTGCGAATCAGTATGGAATTGATGTGGAATGGGCTTCGGAGCTTCCAAACCGAAACGAAAGAAGTAGGCTTTGGCGACATGATCTCATCGATACAAGAGACACGTATTGTTTTTGATACGGTAAAGTGCGTTACATTTGTAACGAATTAAGGTGGCACCACGGGAGTACCCGTCCTTTCTATAGGATGAGTACTCCCTTTTTGTGTATAAAAAATTAAATAAATGAAATCGTTTAAGTAAGAAGAGTACGTATATTGGAGACGTTACAGAGAGCCGGGAATAGGTGGGAGCCCGGTACGGTGCCATATACGGAATGGGCTTACGAGAGGTATGCTGAACAATTATTTTTAGTAGGCAACCCGGGTTCCGCCGTTACAAGGATAAGGTATAAAATTTGTACCTGAACAAAGCGGGATGCTTTTGCATCCAACACGAGGTGGTACCGCGGTATATTTATCGTCCTCTACATATTTTCGATATGTAGGGGACTTTTTTATTTTTCAGAGTGAGGTGAAGGACATGATGACGAAAGAAGAATTTATAAAACAAAAAAGAGAGAGAAAGACATTTTTAGTAATTACTGAAGAAGAAGGAGATAGCATTACGCCAATTTCTTTATATAGACGTATGAAAGGAAAGAAGAAATTTTTATTAGAAAGTTCACAGCTTCATCAAGATAAAGGGCGTTATTCTTACTTAGGATGTAATCCTTATGAAGAAGTAAAAAGCGTTGGTACGGAAGTAGAACGAACGATTTTCGGGCAAACAGAAAAGTTACAAGGTAACGTACTACAAGTGTTAGAAGAAATAATCGCACCATCACAAGTAGACAGCCCATTTCCATTTTGCGGAGGAGCAGTTGGTTATATTGGATATGATGTCATTCGGCAGTATGAAAACATTGGAGCGGATTTACACGACCCATTAAATATTCCGGAAGTACACCTCTTACTATATCGTGAGTTTATCGTTTACGATCATTTACGCCAAAGGTTGTCGTTTGTATATGTATGCAGGGAAGATGATTCAGCAGATTATGAGGAAGTATACGAAAGGCTACGAGTATACAAAGAGGAAGTGCTACAAGGAGAAGAAACTGAAGTAAATGCAATACAATCCACATTATCATTCACTTCTTCTATAACGGAAAAAGAGTTTTGTGGGATGGTAGAAATGGCGAAAGAACATATAAGAGCTGGAGACATATTCCAAGTCGTACTGTCACAGCGTTTACAAAGTGAATGTATTGGTGATCCATTCGCGTTATACCGAAAACTTCGAATTGCAAATCCATCACCATATATGTTCTATATCGATTTTCAAGATTATGTTGTACTCGGTTCTTCACCGGAAAGTTTGCTATCAGTAAGAGAGAATAAAGTGATGACGAATCCAATTGCTGGTACAAGACCGAGGGGGAAAACGAAAAGGGAAGATGAGGAAATCGAAAAAGAACTGTTAGGCAATGAGAAAGAGCGAGCAGAGCATATGATGCTTGTAGATCTTGGGCGAAACGATATTGGTAGAGTGAGCGAAATCGGCTCGGTTACGATAGATAAATATATGAAAGTAGAAAAATACTCTCACGTTATGCACATTGTATCTGAAGTTTACGGAATATTGCGGAAACAAATGAGCGGATTTGATGCATTAGCGTATTGCCTACCAGCAGGAACAGTGTCGGGAGCTCCGAAAATTAGAGCGATGGAAATTATAAATGAGCTAGAGAATGAAAAAAGAAATGTATACGCCGGAGCAGTTGGATACGTTAGTTTTTCAGGAAATCTTGATATGGCGCTCGCCATTCGAACGATGGTCGTAAAGGATGAAAAAGCATACGTTCAAGCAGGAGCAGGAGTCGTTTACGATTCAGATCCAGTAGCTGAATATGAAGAAACATTAAATAAAGCGAGAGCGCTTTTGGAGGTTATGAAATGATTGTACTTATCGATAATTACGATTCGTTCACATATAACTTGTACCAACTGTTAGGCGAACATGAAGAAGAAATTGTAGTTGTAAGAAATGATGAAATAACGATAGAACAGTTAGAAGAGATGAATCCAAGAGGAATTGTACTTTCACCAGGACCAGGAAAACCAGAGGATGCCGGCATTTGTATCGACGTCATCCGCCATTTTTATAAGAACGTTCCCATATTAGGGATTTGTCTAGGCCACCAAGCGATCATAGCTGCATTTGGAGGAGACATTGTTAGAGCAGAACGTATTAAACACGGAAAAACATCGCGTGTGAAACATAACGGAACGTCAATCTTTTCATACGCTACACAGCCGCTAACGGCGATGCGCTATCATTCCCTTGTTGCAGAGCACACGAGCTTGCCAAAGTGTTTTGACATATTAGCGACAGCGATGGACGATGGAGAAATAATGGCAGTCCGTCACAATTATTATCCGCTCTTCGGATTACAGTTTCATCCGGAATCAATCGCAACAGAAGAAGGCGGAAAGTTAATACGTGCCTTTTTAACAGAAGTAAAAGAGGAGGAAAGAGTATGAATAACTATCTTCGTAAATTAGTGGAGGGTCAACATTTAACAGAAGAGGAAATGTATAAAGCAGGACTACTTTTATTAAGTGAAAACATATTAGAAAGTGAAATTGCAGCTTTCTTAGTCTTACTGAAAGCGAAAGGTGAAACTGCAGAAGAAATATACGGCCTTGTTCGAGCTCTTCGCGAAAAGGCACTACCATTTTCGAACCATATACAAGGAGCGATGGACAATTGCGGAACGGGTGGTGACGGTGCCCAAACGTTTAATATTAGTACAACATCGGCATTTGTACTGGCAGGAGCTGGCGTAAAGGTTGCAAAACATGGTAATCGAGCTGTTTCTAGTAAAACAGGAAGTGCGGACTTATTAGAAGAATTAGGTGTAAATATTAGCAGTACGCCAATCGAAATTGATTATTTACTAGAGCATGTGGGCATTGCATTTTTATTTGCACCAGCGATGCATCCAGCACTAAGGCGCATTATGAAAATAAGAAAAGAGTTAAACGTGCCGACGATCTTTAATTTAATTGGCCCTTTAACAAATCCAGTGAATTTAGAAACACAATTTGTCGGTATTTATAAACGAGATATGTTATTACCAGTTGCGCAAGTATTACAAAAGTTAGGCCGGAAACAAGCACTTGTCGTAAATGGAAGTGGTTTTTTAGATGAAGCATCATTACAAGGGGAAAATCACGTAGTCCTTTTAAAAGATAATGAAATAGTGGAAATGATTATTGATCCAGAAAAGTATGGTTTTTCAAGAGTGAAAAATGAAGAAATTAGAGGGGGGAATTCAAAAGAAAATGCAAAGATTACAGTCGGCGTATTGAGCGGAGAAAAGAGTGTTTATCGCGATACCGTTTTATTAAATGCAGGTCTAGCTCTTTTCGCAAATGGAAAAACGGAAACGATTGAAGAAGGAATTAAACTCGCGGCACATAGCATTGACTCTGGAAAAGCATTAGCCAAATTAAACTTATTAATTGTAGCAAGCAACGAAAAATTAGAAAGGGTGAACTAAAGTGGGGACGATTTTAGATGAAATTTTAGAACAGAAGAAAAAGGAAGTTGCGGAGTTATATGAAATATATACACCAGTAAAAACAAAAAGAAAGACACATTCACTTGTAGAAGCGTTACAGCAGTTTACTGTCATTGCAGAAGTAAAGCGAGCATCACCATCAAAAGGAGATATCAATTTACACGTTGACGTACGAAAACAAGTGGGAACATATGAGAAATGTGGTGCAGGAGCAGTATCTGTTTTAACAGATGGTCAATTTTTTAAAGGATCGTTTCACGATTTACAAACAGCAAGAGAAGAAAGTAACATTCCGCTTTTATGTAAAGATTTCATAATCGATAAGATTCAAATCGATAGAGCGTATGAAGCGGGAGCAGATATTATTTTACTAATCGTAGCAGCGTTAACGAAAGAGAAGTTAAAAGAGTTGTATAGCTACGTGTTAGAAAAAGGATTGGAAGCGATTGTTGAAGTTCATGATGAACAGGAATTAGAAACTGCGATTGTATTAAATCCGCACGTTATTGGCATTAATAATCGTAATTTAAAAACGTTCGAAGTAGATTTAAGCCAAACTGAAAAGCTTGGAAAAAGATTGAATGAGGAGAAATTACTTTGGATTAGTGAAAGTGGCATTCATTCAAAAGAAGATATTATTCGTGTTAAAAGAGCTGGAGCCAAAGGTGTATTAGTTGGAGAGGCGCTTATGACATCATCTTCTATTAGTAGTTTTTTTGAAGATTGTAAGGTGAATATATGAAAGTAAAAATTTGCGGCATCACTGATGTGGAAACAGCGAAAAGTGCGTGTGAATATGGCGCAGATGCACTCGGATTTGTTTTTGCGGAAAGTAAACGGAAAATCACTCCAAAGAGAGCGAAAGAAATCATTCAGGAGCTTCCAGCCAACGTGTTAAAAATCGGTGTTTTCGTAAATGAATCAGTAGAAGTGATCCAGAAAATTGCAGATGAGTGTGGGTTAACACATGTACAACTACATGGGGATGAAGACAATTATCAAATTAGAAGATTGAATATTCTGTGTATAAAGTCGCTAGGAGTAACTTCAGAGAGTGATATGAAAAACGCTCAAAGGTATGAAACGGATTATATATTATTTGATAGCCCGAAAGAAAAGTTTCATGGAGGAAATGGAAAGACATTTTCATGGGAACTACTTGGGCATATGCCAAAAGAATTGCGAAAGAAAACGATATTAGCTGGTGGATTAAACGCTCTTAATATAGAAGAAGCAATTCGAACTGTTCGGCCATACATGGTCGATGTGAGCAGCGGAGTAGAGACAGAAGGAAAGAAAGATGTAGAGAAAATAAAACAATTTATTATAAAAGCGAAGGAGTGTTCCAAATGAACTACGCATATCCAGATGAAAAAGGACATTACGGTATATACGGAGGACGATATGTTCCAGAAACGTTAATGCAATCTGTACTAGAACTAGAAGAAGCGTATAAAGAAGCGATGCAAGATGAAGCATTTCAAAAGGAATTAAATCATTATTTAAAAACGTACGTCGGAAGAGAAACACCGCTATATTATGCTGAAAATATGACGAAGTATTGCGGTGGTGCAAAGATTTATTTAAAACGTGAAGATTTGAACCATACAGGAGCTCATAAAATTAACAATACAATCGGTCAGGCACTACTTGCGGTGCGAATGGGGAAGAAAAAAGTTGTCGCTGAAACAGGAGCTGGACAACACGGAGTTGCAACAGCTACTGTATGTGCTCTTCTCGGGTTAGAATGCGTCATTTTTATGGGAGAAGAAGATGTAAGACGTCAAAAATTAAATGTGTTCCGAATGGAATTACTCGGAGCGAAAGTAGAAAGTGTAGCAGCAGGTAGCGGTACATTAAAAGATGCGGTAAACGAGGCGCTTCGTTACTGGGTTTCACATGTGCATGATACGCACTACATTATGGGATCTGTTCTCGGACCACATCCATTCCCCCAAATTGTCCGTGATTTCCAAAGCGTAATTGGGAATGAGACGAAGAAACAATATGAAGAATTAGAGGGGAAATTACCAGAAGCAGTCGTTGCTTGCATTGGTGGTGGGAGTAACGCGATGGGAATGTTTTATCCATTTGTACATGATGATGAAGTTGCTCTTTACGGCGTAGAAGCAGCTGGAAAAGGCGTTCATACAGAAAAGCATGCAGCAACTTTAACGAAAGGAAGCGTCGGTGTTTTACACGGATCAATGATGTATCTTCTGCAAAATGAAGAAGGACAAATTCAAGAAGCACACTCTATTTCAGCAGGACTTGATTATCCAGGTGTTGGTCCAGAACATAGCTTGCTAAAAGATATTGGCCGTGTTTCTTATCATTCGATAACAGACGAAGAAGCATTAGAAGCATTTCAATTATTAACGAAAAAAGAAGGCATTATCCCGGCGCTAGAAAGTTCACATGCTGTCGCATATGCATTAAAATTAGCTCCGAAAATGAAGGAAGATGAAGGACTTGTTATTTGTTTATCTGGCCGTGGTGATAAAGATGTAGAGAGTATAAAACGTTATATGGAAGAGGTGTAAAAAATGGGAGTAGAAAAAATTAAAGCAGCGTTTGAAAATGGCAAGAAAGCATTTATTCCGTACGTAATGGGCGGAGATGGCGGCCTTGAAAAATTAAAAGAAAGAATTCGTTTTCTAGATGAAGCTGGAGCAAGCATCGTTGAAATTGGTATTCCGTTTTCAGATCCAGTCGCGGACGGCCCAACGATTCAAAGAGCAGGAAAGCGAGCGCTAGATAGCGGCGTAACATTAAAAGGCATTTTTCAAGCGTTAGCAGAGGTAAGGAAAGAAGTACAAATGCCTTTTGTTCTTATGACATATTTAAATCCGGTACTTGCATTCGGAAAAGAGAGATTCATTGAGAACTGTATAGAAGCAGGTGTAGACGGCATCATCGTTCCAGACTTACCGTATGAAGAACAAAATATTATTGCGCCGTTACTTCGAGAGGCAAACATTGCGCTCATTCCACTCGTTACCGTAACGAGTCCTATTGAAAGAATTGAAAAAATTACGAGTGAATCAGAAGGGTTCGTTTATGCTGTTACAGTAGCGGGCGTAACGGGAGTACGTCAAAACTTTAAAGAGGAGATTCATAGTTACTTAGAAAAAGTAAAATCACACGTCAACTTACCAGTAGTCGCTGGATTTGGCATCTCAACAAAAGAACATGTAGAAGAAATGGTTACAATATGCGACGGAGTTGTCGTTGGAAGTAAGATCATTGAGCTTTTAGAAAATGAAAAGCAAGAAGAAATATGTGAATTAATATATGCAACAAAACAAAAAGAAGAGGCGTAGTCTCTTCTTTTTGTTTTGCGTAATAAATGTTAAAATATACAGAAAATACATATAATTTAGAGGGTGAGAAGGCATGCTAAGACGTAAACTACTATATCTATTTTTAACTGTACCGCTATACGCTTGGCTCATTAGCATGACGAAAATAGAGTTAATGGCTCTATTTTTAGGATATGTATTTATCTTTTCCAACTTAAATCGCATTCAAGAACAGTCTATTTTAGAAATATGTCTATTTTCGATTAGTATAGAATTATTTAGTATCGTTTCGATTGTATTATTAAACGAATTATTTCTACGGATTCATTCATTTACATTAATGAAATTTTGGAATATTGCATTGCAAGCAATATGTACTTACATTGTGTTTGTTGTGTTGAAAAAAATAATCGGACAGCAGACAGTTTTTCAGGATAATAGAAAATGGGAGTGAATGAAAAGGGGCCGTTTGCCTCCTTTTTTAAATCTGTTTTAAAAACAATTGAAAATTACAACATCTGTTATATAATAGTTAAAAATTGTATTTTAAACGAAATGAGATGATAACATGGCCATATTGTTGGCACTTATCCCAATTATGATGATTTTCATTTGTTTATTTTTATTTAAACAAACGTCATTAAGGTCTTCGTTAATTTCTTATGCTGTATGTGTTGGAATCGTTTTACTCTCGCCAACGTTTCAATTAGGGATAAGTGAAACTGTGCACGCAACGATTAAAGGGTGGTTAATTTGTTTTATTGTCGGGTACGTTTTATTTTTCGGTATTTTTTTATTTCACCTCATGAACAAAATGGGGTACATCGATCAAGTAGCACGTTTTCTAGAAGAAGTTACTCAGGATCGCTTATTACAAATGCTGCTTATGTGTTTTGGCATTTGCCCGCTTATTGAATCAGTAAGTGGATTCGGTATCGGCTTCATGGTTGCAGCACCTATTTTTCTTTCACTAGGATATAAACCATTTCAAGCTGTACTGCTCTCATTCATCGGCTTACTAGCTAGTTCATGGGGCGCAATGGCAACTGGTACGATTATCGGTTCGCAGCTAATAAATATGCCTCTTACAACACTTGGTACAAATACAGCGCTATTAAGTATTCCGATGTTTGCTTACTTTGTTATTCTTTCTTTATACGTTGTTGGCGGCTGGCAAGCGGTTATAGAAAAGTGGAAAGAAGGAGTAGGATTCTTTCTATTATTTTCTCTCGGAATCTATCTTTCTAATGCGTACGTAAGTGTTGAACTAGCCGGGATATTAAGTTCTATCGTTACGATTACATTTGGCTTTCTTATCATTAAATTAAAAGGAAAAAGTGGGCAAAATCTTATAATAGAACATGCGGCTGCAACGGAGAGAGAAGTATCCATTATAAAAATTATTAGCCCTTATATATTTCTAACAGTTTGTATTTTACTTTCTCGCCTCGTTCCAGCATTACATGATTTGTTCAGATCATATGCGGTTCTTGATTTGAAATCATACTCTTACAAACTAGAGTTACTATATTCACCAGGATTTTGGCTCGGTATGACTTGCTTATTTACTATTATTTTCTTCCGCATCCCGTCTAATATTATTAAACAATCACTCTCGCAAACGATCAAACAATGGATTCCTTTTGCGATTACGACGACAATGTTTATCGCCATTTCAGAACTAATGGGTGCATCAGGCATGCATTCATTACTCGCAAAGACAGCTGGTGATACATTTGGAACATTTTTTGTTTTCGTTGCTCCGTTTATTGGTGCTATTGGTGGATTTTTAACAGGTAGTAACGCAGGATCAAATGCAATGTTTATAAAACTACAAATGCAAACCGCACAAAACGTAGCACTCCCGTGGCAATACGTCACAACACTGCAAAACACCGCATCATCAGTAGCGACAATCGCTTGCCCGTCACGGATTACACTAGGTGCTTACTTATGTAATATCCCTTACCGTGAAAATGAACTGTTAAAGAAGACGACGTTAATGATCTTTGGTGCGGTTTTGCTTGTAATGGTAGAAGTTATTGTTTGGTATATGTTGAGAAATTAAAAATCCTCCTAAAATAGGAGGATTTTTTTTATGAGTGGATAATGATTTAAATATGAATAGCTTCTACTAAATGAATAGGAGATGAAATGTATGCCCCTAAAAAACTACGGTGTGTTAAAAGGTACAGTTATACAATCAAAGATTGGAAAAGGGAAAACACCTCATTATCAAGTTCATTTACAGGGCGAGACTGGAGTAGATTATCGTATTGCTATTAACGTAAAGTCGCAAAGTTATCCGTCAGAAGTTTTATATTTTGCGAGTAACGATATTCGGTCAGAGGCGATTCACATTTTACCGACATTACCATTTGGTTTTACGGAAGTAAAAAACAATGAACCGAAAGTGGCTTTAGATTATGTAAGAGGAAATCTATTTGACTCAAAACAAATGATTCCTTTGCCTCCCGAAAAAGCAGGAGCAGATAATGATTTAAACGAAAAAATAGAACGTTATATAAAGCGAGCGATGGAAGAAAAAGCAATTATTTACGCGTTTGGCGAAAGATGGGGAGCAGAAGAAAACACACCAGATTCCTATTTTCATTTCAAACCAGGAAACGGTATACATGATATTCACATGAATCAAGGGAATGTAGAAAAATGGCAAGGTGATGATGGCATCTGGCAAGATGGAGGAATACTTATTCACTTTGAAAAGGAAGAAGAATGGATTGGTATCTTTCTTGCCTTCCAATCACAGTCATGGTGTACCGATGAAGAGGGGCATGCTCGTGTTCCGGTTGAGCATTGTGATTATAAGGGGAATAATTAATAAGAAGAGGGCGTTCAAAAGGAACGCCCTCTTCTTATTTTATAAAACGAAAAACTAACGAGTGTAGAAAGACAAGAGAACAGCAGTGCCACACTAGAAAACGCAATGAGATACATATTATATTTCATAACCTGTCCAATTAGCTGATTACTGTCGTATTGAAACAGTCCTGCTATTATGTTGAATAAAAATAACACGATAAACATGACGACAACACCGTCTATTGATCCTTTAATGTCTGGTTTACTTAAAGCGATATGTGCGGAAATGCAAATGGCGATAAATAAAAATAACCAAAAGGAAGGATTCAATAAATTGCCGATTGTAAATAAGCTTTTCAATAATACAAACGTCGACAAGAGCATGTTTTGAATCATTTCTACATTAATAGAAGTAGAAGCAATCGTTTTTTCGAGAGTTGTATTAAATAAAAAATATGATTCTGGTACGAAATAGCGCATTAAAAGGATTAATGCAGTAATACCAGAAATAATAGGCCCAATACCGATAAAGAAATTCCCAATTCGTTGATACACACTTTTTTGATTGTATTGATGTTGTATATAACCTAAAGCCCCTTGACTTGTATCTGTTGGGAAGAACTGAGTCGCCACAATTTTATGACGGAACAGTACGCACATAATGGCATGTCCAAGTTCGTGAATCGGAACACCGATCCAAGCCGTTAATAGGAATCCTTTTCTTCCAAAAGCTCTCGACCAATACATGCGTGTGAGAGATTCTAAATGGCCTAATAGAAATCCAATTACAATGATAACGCCAATTAAAGATAATAATTGGATTACGCTTGTAAGGAGTATTTGAAAAATTGAGTTTACCAATTCCATTTTCTTTCATCCAATCTGTTAAAAATATTATTTATTCTGTTTCATAATAGCATTTTTTTTCAAGATTGCTAGCACATATATTTTCTTTCGGAAGAAGGATTTCAGAATCTTTTTCTTGTAGTCATGTTTTATGTACAAATTCATATATTGAACTTGTAACACCCTATAAGGTATATGCTTAAGGAGGGATAAGAGAATGAAATGTCCGTCATGTCATACAGAACATGCAGTAGAGGCAAAGTTTTGCGGGAATTGTGGACATTCGTTAACGGAAGAAGTAGTGGCAAGTAGTGGCAAAGAAGAAGGGCAGGAACAAGCGCGCGCGGCACAAGAAAAGGAAACGCGTCCAAATGAAACGGTAGAACAAGCGAAGCGGTTTGCGAGCGGCTATTTTCAATTTTTTAAACATGCATTACAAGCACCGACAGCGATTATGAAAAGCGGCACTATTGAAGTGCGAAATGGAATTGTAAGTCTTGTTCTTATTTGTTTTTTAGGAGCATGTATTTTTTATAGAATGATGAGTGCAGCATCAGCAGTTACGAGAACATTTGCACCAGATATATCTACTCCCACGTTTTTTGGAGAATCTATAACGGTCTTTTTCTTTTTATTAATTTTAACTTTATTTGTCGGATTTATTATTTTTGTAAGTGGTAAGATGATGAAATCATCTTTTTCGTTTCTTGAAGTATTTGGTATATGGGGAACGATAGCGACGCCGGCTATTGTCATATTAGTTCTTTCTTTTCTTTTTAGTTTTTTATTAATCTTTTTCTTACCGATATTATTATCGGTAGTTGCAACTTATATAGGGATTAGTATAACTGTAGCCGTATTAAAACTAGACAATGGCGGATTAGATCTCGTTTACACACTTATTATTGCAAATGTTTTAATTGGAATTGCAACGTTCATTGTACTTTGGTCTTACATTAGCACGATAATTCAAGCCTTAACACAGGGAATAACTGGCTTCTAATGAAAAGGTGGTTGACTGAATGAATGTATGTACAAAGTGCGGAGTTCAGTTTGAAGATGGTGTACAATTTTGTCAAAACTGCGGGATGAAGAGGGGAAGTCCTGTAGTAAAGAAGAACATGAGCAGTGGTACAAAAGTTGGCATTACACTGTTAGCACTATTTGTTATAGCGATTATTGGATTGTATTTGTACGGATCATCGTATTATACACAGGTGGCACAAGTAGACCGGATGATTACGATTTTACAAGAGCGGGACGGAGAGAAATTAGCTGAGATCGTTACGGCAGATGATCCGTCGGTTATGATAACGAGAGAGAGTTTAACGCCTCTATTTTCATATATAAAAGAAAATCCATCTTACGTAAATGAATTAAAAGGATATTTGAGACAAGGTGAAAAACAACGGGACGGAATAGAAAGAGCTGATTTTTCATTAACGAAAGACGGAAAGTATTTCTTTATATTTGATCGGTATAAATTGAAAGCGAAGACGTACTATACAACTTTGCTTACAAATGAAAAAGGCGTATCGTTAAAAATGAACGGAAAAGAAATTGATAAGACAGATGACAAAAAGTTTGAGAAGCAATATGGGCCATTTCTTCCGGGAAATCAAGTGTTTCAATCAGAATATAAAAATGACTATGTAAAACTATCACGTGAGGAAAAGGTTGTACTTATGAAACAAAGCCAAAATAACGTAACGATAGATTTAACGTTGCAAGGTCAATATATTACAGTTCAAACGAACGCGCCTGGTGCAACATTGTACGTAAATCAAAAACCAGTTACAGCGCTCGCAGGAGAAGAAATTACATGGGGGCCTGTAGCGACTGATGGAAGCGCGAAAATTTATTTAGAACGAAATGGAGAAAATGGACGGGAAACGACAAAAGTAGAGACGGTAACGGCACTTTCGTCTTATAATCTTCCATTCCAAACCAAAAGTACAGAAAAAACAGTTGTTTATAATGTTACCCCGCCACCTACGACTGGGTATGTATATAATGGTTTCATCTTTCCTGATAGTGATATTCGAAAATTAACGAGCACAGATTTAACCTATTTATCGAAAGAACAGTTGAAAATTGCTAGAAATGAAATATATGCAAGGCATGGACATATTTTTCAAACGAAAGATATGCAAGCGTATTTTGCAACACAGTCTTGGTATAGAGAAAATCCTTATTTTAAAGGAAAGTTAACAGATATCGAAACTTATAATATTGAACTGATTAAATCAAGAGAATAGAACACATGGAAAAAGGTACAGTGCATAACTGTACCTTTTTTATGGTTTTTTATCTGAACCAGGATCCCTTGAGAAAAAGATATGAAAGAGGAATGTGACTTTACTTGCTCCTCCTGATGTACTTGCTTGCACGTCAGATAATGCGTTAGATGTTAAAACACCTTCAGAATGAGGGGGTACGACTATTTTGAGAGTATCATCTGATTCTGATGATGCAGTAACTGTTATTGTATCATCAGATAAGTTCAAAATTTTTACAGTACCGATTGGTAAGATGGACTTGCCAGCGTGTGATGCTGAAGCAAAGTGAGAGCCTTTCCAAATCGTTTGTGGAAAAGTTTCATCATTAGATAACCAAGCACGAGCACTATAAATGGTTGCGTTAATAGAAAATTCTTGATCAAGCGACAAGGCGGGTTTTGGTTCTTTCGGTTCCTCTGGAAACTGAGCGAGAAGACCAGCGCACATGTATATTTCACCTACTTTCAATTGGTTACTGTTATAGCATATTAAACATGTTGTTTATAAGACACGACAGTTACCTATTCATACATAAGTTTGTGCACCAAATTTGAAGATGAAATTCTCTTTCTTTACAATGGAAGTAGGTGTTATTTCTATAAAATATGGAAAACGTAAAGAGTATGTAAAAAAGAAGGAGTGGTAAAGTGAACTATGTCATTATTGGCGGAGATGCAGCTGGTATGAGTGCAGCTATGCAAATTGTTAGAAACGATGAAAATGCAAATGTTGTAACTTTAGAAAAAGGTGAAATTTATTCATACGCTCAGTGTGGATTACCGTATGTCATTAGTGGTGCTATCGCTTCAACTGAAAAGTTAATCGCGCGCAACGTAAAGACGTTTCGTGAGAAATATGGAATTGATGCGAAAGTGCGTCATGAAGTAACGAAAGTAGATACGGAAAAGAAAATGGTGTACGCAGAGCATACGAAGACGAAGGATGTCTTTGAATTTCCATATGATCGATTATTAATTGCGACTGGAGTACGTCCTGTTATGCCAGAATGGGAAGGAAGGGAATTACAAGGCGTTCATCTTTTAAAAACAATTCCGGATGCTGAGCGCATATTAAAAACGTTAGAAACGAATAAAGTTGAAGATGTAACCATTATTGGCGGCGGTGCGATTGGACTGGAGATGGCAGAAACATTCGTCGAACTTGGTAAGAAAGTAAGAATGATTGAGCGAAATGATCATATCGGTACGATTTATGATGCAGATATGGCTGAATATATACATAAAGAAGCAGATAAACACAATATTGAAATTTTAACGAATGAAAATGTAAAAGCATTTAAAGGAAATGAACGAGTAGAAGCAATCGAAACGGATAAAGGTACGTATAAAGCAGATCTTGTTTTAGTGTCGGTTGGAGTGAAGCCAAATACTGATTTTCTTGAAGGGACAAATATACGTAAGAATCATAAAGGAGCAATCGAAATAAATGCATATATGCAAACAAATGTGCAAGACGTATATGCAGCTGGTGATTGCGCAACACATTACCACGTTATAAAGGAAATTCATGATCATATCCCGCTCGGAACGACTGCCAATAAGCAAGGGCGACTTGCTGGACTGAATATGCTTGATAAACGAAGAGCTTTTAAAGGTACGTTAGGCACAGGCATTATTAAATTTATGGATTTGACACTCGCAAGAACAGGGTTAAATGAAAAAGAAGCAAAAGGGCTACACATTCCGTATAAAACGGTCAAAGTAGATTCTACAAATATGGCGGGCTATTATCCAAATGCAAAACCACTTTACTTGAAATTACTATATCGCTCCGATACGAAACAATTATTGGGCGGGCAAGTAATTGGAGAAGAAGGCGTAGATAAACGTATTGATGTGATCGCGATGGCACTTTTCAATAAAATGAGCATTCATGATTTAGAAGATGTCGATTTAAGTTATGCACCACCATATAACAGCGTGTGGGACCCAATTCAGCAAGCGGCAAGGAGAGCAGAATAGCACTTTTTAAAGTGCTATTTTTTTGTTAAAGGGGAATTATCATTTTTGTCGAATGAAGAGGATCGGGAAATAGTTACATATGAGGAAGGGGAGTTTTTTTATGATTGTAGCACTTCAAAAGGTTCAAGAATCAGAAAAAGAAATATTACGTAATTTGTACGCTTTATATCTTCATGACCTTTCTAAGTTCACTATGAATATAACTATCGGAGCGAACGGATTTTTTGAATACGAAGATTTGCATATGGTTTGGAAAAATGACGGAATCACGCCGTATTTTATAAAAGTTGATCATAGTATTGTAGGATTCTTATTACTACTGGAACGTCCGTTTTTGAAGAAGGAAAATGATTTTGGTATTAATGATATTTTCATATTGAATCAATATAAAGGAAAAGGAATCGGTAAACAAGCTGTTGAGAATTTACTAGAAGAGAAAAGAGGACAATATTTCGTTATCGAACTTCTAAAAAATGTACCAGCAGTGTCGTTTTGGAAGAAAGTATATAAAAAACTGAACATTGAATTTGATGAGAGAGAGCAGTTAATTGATGATGAAGAATGTCTCGTTCAAACGTTTAAAATTTAATGAAATTGGTTTTCCTTTTATATTACTTTGAAATTTAACTTTATCCCGCTATTTGCGGACAGTAAGACCCCCACCTCAAAATCCAGCGAAAGCAAAGAAGTTAGGTGGGGGGATCAACTGCCCATAAAAGCCCGATTGGTTCAACTAATAATCAGTGGGGATGAAGACCCCTATTGATTAAAGTTTCACTTTATTTTGAATATACCGTTCCCCCTTGAAAACATATTACTAATCGCTTATATTTTCATATAGTATTTATTTTTTAAACGAAGCAATGAACGAACCAGGGGGCGCAGTATGGCAATTAATATGAAAACAATCGAAGAATGGATTGTTGAATCAAATACAAGACATGAAGAAGACTTTGGACACGTTGTGGAAGAAATGAAAGAAGTATGTGTCGGACTTGATAACGCGACATTAATTTATACGAAAAATGTATTTTGTTTCGGTAAAAAAGTAGAAGTATTTTTCTTCTTCCAAGACCATGTCGTGATCGGACAAGAAAAAGACGAATATATTGAGATTGAAAAATTAAAGTATGATGATATTACAAATAGTAATTTAAAAACAAATGACAAAAATACAACGTTAGAATTAAAGTTTGCTAACGGACAATCTATTAATTTAGATAGTTTAAATGATAACTACGGTACGAAAAATTGGTTATTTGCTAGACAAATTAAGAGTATTTTTAAGTTAATCTAGTAAAAAAGCACGCCGTTCATCGGCGTGCTTTTAACTATGCAAAGCCCCTTTTAACCAATTCCGCGCCCGATATGCCCCAACTGGAACTTGAATAAGAGATGTTTCATTTCCAGCATCTATTCCGTACAATTGATCACATGAATTTGTATCAAAACTAAGTAAAGGATGCCCGCCCATCCCCATCGCGGTCGATGCAAAAAC
Organism: Bacillus sp. GW823-FHT06A10; assembly: GCF_058795375.1. Lineage (NCBI taxonomy): Bacteria > Bacillati > Bacillota > Bacilli > Caryophanales > Bacillaceae > Bacillus > Bacillus sp. GW823-FHT06A10. Next base: position 488,627 of record NZ_JBXAHT010000001.1, read on the forward strand.
GAGTTTATGAACGAGTATACCTGCTTCCATTTGATGAATACGGTACCCTCTATAGCCTAATGCATTTGTATAATAATCTTTCTTTCCGACTACATGTAAGCAAAGTGGTACTTGAAAAAGGTTTACGTTATCCATCGTCATACTAGACTGAAGTGGGTAGCGAAGGTCTCCATATCGAATTGGTTGTATGGAATGTGTTTTACTGTTATAAGCGTAAGCCCCGTTTTCAATATTTTTCACGTTATAAAAACATCCATATAAGGAGACGCGCGCATTTTCATTTACATACTTACCATCAAGGTCGTTGTAATAGGGGAAGGAGAGGCTTGCTTCTTGTAGTAAAGTAGCGAGCTCAGCTGCATCCCATTTCGTTAAAATAAAGTCCGCATCAGGAGAATATCGTTTTTTACAAAGTTGTAGGAAATCATACGATAACCGTTCTACTTTCGGTAGCTGTACAGCGTACGTATTATGTTGATAGTGCTCTTCATGATGTAGTGTTTGGAAGTGTTCTGTCGATTCAATCATAGAAGCTTCATTTATTTTTGTTATCATCGGATGTTCATTTACATGTTTTGAGCGAACGAAATGTTCATGTGCTAACGGCGGAATTTGTTGCAACAACTCATGAGAAGTAACTGTTTTATTTTCACGGTAATCATTGTGAAACCAATTAGTTTCTGGCTCTGTACTTAAAGGAATAACGGCATACACACTTTCTTCACCTTCTGACAATCCGAGTAAATGGTTCAGTGCACGGTCTAGAAATTGAAAGTATACGCCGTTCGTATAACCGAACTGTTTTGCACATTCTAGTAATTGTCCAATGAGAACCCCGCTATCTAATCCTTGAAGGCGATATGAAAAGTTATTGTATTTAAAGAAGTTTTTCCAAAACATAGTGGATACGAATGCGGCACCGAAACAATCATGTATATTACAGCGATTACCGAGTGCGTCTGCTAAATAAGAATCGAAATTTCCTTCGCGAAGTAAAATAAGTCGGTGATGCGCGGCGTCATAATGGTAAATGCCGTCTGGATAATCGTCAATCTTTAAATAGATATACAATTCATTCGGATATAAAGCACCGCCTGAAGGAATGGATCTGCGTAATACATTTCTCTCGCTATTTAGCTGACATAATTGTGTTACACCAAATGAATACCAAAGGTAGTGACCAATCTCATTTAGAGTAGGTGTAGTAGAAGAGTTCGATAAAGATAACGGGATTTCTAAGGAGAGCGGGATGGTAGGTACATTTCGATATAATTTATAAGGAAGCGGTGCGTCTTTCCAGTCCACCTCATGATTCGGCATAATTTCATCAATAGAGAAATGGAGATGATGTAGAAAAGTATCTAGCTGCATGAAATCCCTCCTTTACTATGGAAACGGATGTGGATGTGGATTTAATCTTTCATTCGTTAAAGGTTCGTCTGTATATCCAAGTGTCATTGGTACAGTATATACCCGGTCCAGTCCTGTAACCCGAGTGAGATGGTGACCGAACGTCATCGGTAGCATGCCTGGAATAATGACTTTTACACAGTGTAGTCCGTTCTTTTCTATAAGGGGAACAGTTTGATCTACAACGATTACTTCAAGGTCAGATTGATGCAAACGATCTAAAAGTTGGTGGAGATCGGAAGTTAAATCCATATCAAATGATTGTGATACATTCATTTCTTGGAACGTTTGCACCGGTGCATCTTCTCGTAAAAGGAAGTGAAGACGTTCTTCCGTTTCTTTCAATCCATACAGCATACTATGGTCTTCCATTTTATTAACAAAATAAGGATCTTGTAAGCACTTTTCGTAGTATTCTCTTTTGTGCTCGAGCTCATCGTCTGTTATAAGTAACATGCCTGCTATTTCTTGAATGGCACTTTTTAAAGCTCGAATAGGATCTAAATGAGCGCCTCCCGCACAAACAACGTTCATTCCATTTTCACGTGTATTTTTTGCAATTACCCATAAGCTCGGGATGCCGTGTTCCATCGTCGCATTAAAAGCGTGTAATTCATATCCGGTAATCGTACGTAACCGCTGAATCATTAATTGTAATTCTGTATCATTTGCTGAACTCAGATCAAGGCGGGGAAGAGGTAATTCGGCATACCAAGTGAGTAAGAAGGCATCACGCTCTACAATTTCTAAAATACCGTGAAAAATCGCTTCTTCTAAACTACCGCCAATTGCACATCCATTTGATGTTTCATACACGAAAGCATCTCGATGACCGAGGCTATAATAAGCAATTGATTCAGGAACTAAAAGCGGTCTGTCTTGTGATAAAGAATATCCCCATACCCAGTTTTGCTCATAATCAGGATCAAACGGCTTGAATGGAAAATTATCACGATTGTAATGTTCATTTGTATGTACACCGAGTGTAAGGGGATTTAGTGCATGTTCCTCTAAATCATGAAAACTACCATGCACATTTGTCTTCTTCCCGCGAGGCGACATACCGCAATATCGTTCTAAACCTTCTAAAATAGCAGTTGCTTCACTCACTACAAATGAATGAGTTCGGCCTGCAACACCTTCATTTCCGAACATTAATGGCATGTTTATAATGACGTCAGCGAATGGTAATAAAGAATGCTGCATTTTGCCGTTCAACATACCGACCCGATAATCTAAATAGTCTCTCGTTAAAAATGTGTTTAATTCATGAATGGAACGGCAGCGATACGTTTCGGTGCTTACTTTTAAACTCGGTTGTAAAGAAACTTCCGCCGCATCCGCAGTATCATCAGGTAAATTACTACATACAGGACAGAGAGGATCTGGAAGAAAAGAATGCCGCGTACATTGTAATGTTTGTAAGTTGAGTAAAATAAGTTCATTTTCTAAAGAAGAATGGTTATGAGTTAATATTTTTTCTGTTTCTGCGCAAATAAGATGGCACATTTGTAACATTCCATTTTGGGTGGCACGTACATCACGCCTCGTTACATTATCTGCTTTAAAGGCATATTTCCGCTGTAGTTCCCACATTTCTTTTTGATCAAAGCCAGCGATAAAACGGCGTCCATCAGAACAATGGGAACATCCGGGCGTAAGAGGATGAATGTAAGGACCGATAATACCTTCGCCAAATGAAGTAAAACCACGTAGCCACGGAATATGATTTGACCGAAAAATTAGCTCAGCATCATGATGAATAGTAGAAGGAGATCCATCATGTAATACGAGAGCAAGATGAATATTTTCAGGAAGTTCTTCTGTAAGGGTATGCTGACGAATGATGGAATATTGTTTGCATAATTGATCATGTACATAGTCTGCAAGAAGGCCATCTCCTATAAGCAATATATTTTGAATCATAAACCGTCCTCCTTTGCAATTAATACCCCATACACACCGTCTAAGTTTTCTTTCAAAAAGGGTTCGATTGCTAAATCAAACACGAAAGGATAAAAATTATGTTCTTCTAAATGTTGTAAGGCGAGTTGTAAAGATTGTACGCTTGGAATTTCTTCTTCTGGTTGTATTTCCACTCTAAGAGAATCAGTGTCATATAAAATAATAGATGAGTCATACAAAATATTAGCTCTGTAAGGAATTTCTTCATTTTGAATGTGAAAGAGTGATAGTTGTAGTGCGTTTCGTAACGCTAACGTCATATTAATATTAGATGCACCGTACCATCTATCATTTATACCAACCCAAACGACTGGAAAACTGAGAATCTCTTCACTCATTGCGATTTTAGGTGTTTCATGAATTGTAGCGAGGGCATCGTAATAAAATCTACAATGTTTATCGTGAATATCAGTTAAATCAATCGTTGTAAGTTCTTCTAGCATATGTGACTGCCGCTCATACAATTTATTATTTAAATGTTGTTGTAGTGCCCGGTAAAATCCTTCTGTCATCGTTTCTCCAGCACCGATACCGATATCATTATGTTCAGGAATAAGGCGGTGAATGATTTCTGCTACATATGTTTCAATTCCTGTTAAACCAGCTTCTCGGCGTGCTTCATTATGAGTCAATCCACTGCGAGTCATAAGAGGCAGAAGGGGAGCTGGGCCATCTGATAGTGGAGTGGCTACTTGAATATAGCACTGTGATAACGGTAATTGATATGAATCTTGTTCATCCCATACATGGAATATACCGGCTTCTTTAGAAGTTAATGAGTCAAAAAATCGGAATACATCAGTTGAAGTATGTTGGTTGGACCGATGCTCAAGTTTTTCAGAAAGATTTTCTATCGTATCAATTGTAAAACTTTCATCAGCTGCAAGAGGGTGTTTTATAAAAGGATGCCACGTTCCTTCAAGTGTTTCATAGTTTAATAAAAAGAATTGTGATTCTTTTTCACGATATGAATCATCCGCGACATGTTTAAACAATTCAAAAACGATTACATTTGTTAACATTGCAGATGTAATTGGTGAGAAGGAATCCGATGAATTTTCATTTTGCAAAGTCGTTTCATGTAGCCGATGCCATGCGGATTCCCAGCATTCATCACGATTTTCTGTTACGACAGGTCCAGCTATACCGAGTGTTGATAAACAAATAGCTGGTATGAAATTCTTTTTCGTTTCTCTACAAATAGTGTGAACTGTTTTTAAACCGTCAATGTCTCCGTTTTGGGAAACATATAAAATCCAATCAAAAGGTTCGAATACTTCATGCAAGGGACGGTCAATTGTAGTATCGATTTCTTGAATGAGTACACTGTTATCAACTTCATATGCACGTTCTATTAGCTCATGTATTCTGTCATAGTTTGTTTCATCCCGATCTGTAACAAGGTAATGAAATGTAGGTAAACCAGATTCTAACAAAGAAGAAACTAAGGAAGTAAGCATATCTCCGGAGCCAAGTACAAGGACATTTGCTCCGCGGTACGTTTCAAATTTTAAAGCACCAGAATGAGAATCAGCTTCTAAAAATTCAATTTGTGAAGCATATCTGTCGAGTAATGTACTGTTTAATTCATGAGGTGCATCTTGATTTGCATCGCGAACGAAACCATTTTCATATAAAACCTCTCCAATTTCAAATACACGATTTTGATAGGGGAGAGGGAGACCATCAGTTATTTCTGCTAAAGAATAATTACCGTTAAACATTGGCATTAATTTTTCAATCCAGTCATAAATTCCATCACCGTCCATGCGAAATGAACTGGCGTTATTTCGAAAATAGACACCCCCATTTGAATCGGGGAGGAAAAAAGTATCCTTATTTACTTTAAGTTTTGCATGAATTGGAAGGTTATTCATTTTAATCCTCCTTACGTTTAGGCATACATTATTACTTTATGTCATGAAATTTGTCCCGTATGAACACAATAAAAAAAGGCTGTAGAATGATTTATTCTACAGCCTTTAATAGATTTTAATCTATCAACCTTCTAATAATAATGATTTTGGATCTTCAAGCATATCTTTAACAGCAACAAGGAAGCTAACTGCTTCTTTACCATCAACAATACGGTGATCGTAAGATAAAGCAATGTACATCATTGGGCGGTTTTCCATACGCTCGTTATCAATTGCAACTGGGCGTACTTGGATTTTATGCATTCCTAAAATACCAACTTGAGGGCTATTTAGGATTGGTGTTGACATTAGAGAACCGAATACACCACCGTTTGTAATTGTAAATGTACCACCTTGTAGTTCTTTTAATGAAAGTTTGTTATCGCGTGCTTTCATACCTAAATTACGAATTTCACTTTCGATTTCAGCGAAGTTTAATTGGTTAGCATCGCGTACAACTGGAACAACTAATCCATCTGGAGCTGCTACTGCAATACCGATATCATAGAATTTTTTGATGATAAGCTCGTCACCTTGAATTTCAGCATTTAATAATGGGAATTGTTTTAATGCTGCAACAACTGCTTTTGTGAAGAATGACATGAAGCCAAGACGTACATCATGTTTTTTCTCGAAAGCATCTTTGCGTTCTTTACGTAATTCCATGATCGCGCTCATATCAACTTCGTTAAATGTTGTTAACATTGCAGATGTTTGTTGAACTTCTACAAGACGTTTTGCAATTGTTTGACGGCGGCGGGACATTTTCACGCGCTCAACTGGTTTTTCGAATTCAGTTTTTGCAACTGGAGCAGGAGCTGGGCTCTTTGGAGCAGCTGGTGCTTCTTTTGGTGCTGCAGCATGAGCTTGTACATCATGTGGTCTCACGCGTCCAAGTGGATCTGTGCTACGTACGTCGTTTAAGTCGATTCCTAATTCACGAGCCATTTTTCTAGCAGCTGGTGATGCGATAGGACGGTTCGTATTTGGTAAGCCTTGTAGACCCGTAGTTTGTTCAGCATTTGGAGCCGCAGCTTTCGGTGCTTCAGCTGTTTCTTGTTTTGGTTGCTCAGCAGCTGGAGCAGGTGTACTTACTGCAACTGGTGCTCCATTAGCATCTAAAATTGCGATAGTTGCGCCAACTTCAACTGTATCCCCAGGTTCGCCTAGTAACTTCGATACAATACCTGAATCTTCTGCAATGATTTCTACATTGACTTTATCAGTTTCAAGCTCAACAACGCTGCCACCTTTCTCAACTTTGTCGCCTACGTTGATAAGCCATTGTGAAATAGTTCCTTCGGTAATAGATTCTGCAAGCTCAGGTACTTTAATTTCGATCATTTTAAATGTCCTCCCCTTATTTGCCTAACGGTGTGTTTTTTCTTCTTTTGTCTTCGGTAATCTCCATTTGTTAGCCTGGCCTTGGGCAGATATTCTGCCCAAGGAACAAGCTAGAAACCTTCATTGTTACTTTTTAGTTGCTGTAAACTTCAATTTCTTGTTTATCTTGACGGAAGTTATACTTCACATCTAAAGCATGTGCAACAATTAGTTCTTGCTCAGCTTTGTGAGCGAATGGATCGCCGCCAGATGGACTAGAGCGATCAGGACGTCCAATGTAACCTGTTTTCACTTTATCTCCAGCAAGTTCGAACAGAATTGGAGCCATGTAATGCCATGCGCCCATATTACGAGGTTCTTCTTGAACCCAAATGATTTCTTCTAAGTTTTTAAAGCGTTTAATAATAGATTGAACTTTCTCAGCAGGGAATGGGTACAATTGCTCAATACGAACGACATGAACTTCGTCTAAGCTGTACTCGTGTTTACCAGACTCGATTTCTGCTGCTAAGTCAATCGCCATTTTACCTGTACTTAAAACAAGACGTTTTACTTTATTTGGTTTCATGCCAAGGTTTTCTTGTTCTAAAGCAGGTTGGAAACGTCCTTCGCTTAACTGACTAGCAGTTGAAAGCGTAAGTGGGTGACGTAATAAGCTCTTCGGTGTCATCAGTACTAATGGTCGAACAGCTTCTGTTCCTAAGATAGATGCTTGACGACGCAGGATATGGAAGTATTGTGCCGCGCTCGTTAAGTTTGCAACTGTCCAGTTATTCTCAGCAGCTAACTGTAAGAAACGCTCTGGACGTGCACTAGAGTGCTCTGGTCCTTGACCTTCATAACCGTGTGGTAATAGAAGAACTAAACCAGATTTTTGACCCCATTTTGCTCTTCCGGCTGAAACATATTGATCAAATAATGCTTGCGCAGTATTTGAGAAGTCACCATATTGCGCTTCCCACATAACAAGAGTTTCTGGAGCAAATACGTTATAACCATATTCGTAACCAACAACAGCAGCCTCTGATAACGGACTGTTATGAACAGAGAACGATGCATTAATGTTTGGTAAGCGATGTAACGGTGAATATGTTTCATTTGTTTCTGTATCGTGCAGTACGATATGACGGTGTGCGAATGTACCACGCTGTGAATCTTGACCAGTTAAACGAATTGGCGTACCTTCTTGTAAAATAGAAGCGAATGCTAACGATTCAGCAAGTGCCCATTCAATTTTACCGTTTTCTTCAAGAGCATCTTTACGGCGCTCAAGAATTTTCTTCACTTTTGGATATACGTTAAATCCTTCTGGCCAAGATAGTAGACCTTCGTTAATTGCACGAAGTGAGTCAAGTTCAATACCAGTATCGATTGGTTGAATACCTTTTGCAACAACATTTGGCACTTTAACGTGAATTGTTGCATCGCTCGTATCAGCTGGTGGTACTTGTGCATAATCGGATTTTAATTGCTCTTGTATAAACTGTGTAATTGTTTCAACCTCATCTGCATTTAGAACACCAGCAGCTTGTAATTGATCTGCGTAAATTGCTCTTACAGTAGGGTGGTTTTTAATTTTTTTGTACACTTGTGGTTGCGTAACCGCTGGGTCATCCATTTCGTTATGACCATATCGACGGTAACCGATTAAATCGATTAAGAAGTCTTTTTGGAACAACATGCGATATTGAATCGCAAGGTTAGCAGCTGCAAGACAAGCTTCTGGATCATCAGCGTTCACGTGAACAATCGGAATATCGAAACCTTTTGCAAGGTCACTTGAATATTTCGTAGAACGAGAATCATAGCTATCAGTCGTGAAACCAACTGCATTGTTTGCGATAACATGAATCGTTCCGCCTGTTTGATACGCGTTCAATCTGCTTAAGTTCAACGTTTCAGATACAATACCTTGACCAGGGAATGCAGCATCACCATGAACTAAAATTACGAATGATTTTGAAGTGTCTTGATCTGGAAGACCAGATTTTTTACGATTCTCTTGAGCAGCACGTGCGAAACCTTCGACTACAGGATTCACGAACTCAAGATGACTCGGGTTATTTGCTAGTGTCACGCGAGTGCTAACTTCTTCGTTACTAACGACTTGTTCTCTACCTAAGTGGTATTTTACGTCGCCAGTCCAGCCAGAATTGGCTACTGCGCCTTCTATTTTTGCATGTTTGAACTCAGCAAACATGTGACTATATGGTTTTTCTAATACGTGAGCAAGTACGCTTAGACGACCGCGGTGAGCCATACCAATCATGACATCCTCTACGCCGTTCTTAGCACCTTCTAGAACAATTTCATCTAAAACAGGTACAAGCATATCAACGCCCTCGATAGAGAAACGTTTTTGCCCAACGAATGTTTTATGCAAGAATTGCTCGAAACCTTCAACAGCTGTTAAACGTTTTAAAAGAGCAGTTCGTTTTTTATTTGATAGTGGTTGACGCAATGAATTTGATTCCACCATTTGATGCAACCACGCGCGTTCTTCACTATCTTGTATATGAGAAAATTCATAAGCTAAAGATTTTGTATAAACGTCTTTTAATCTATGAATTACATCAAGTGCAGTGTGAATACCTTCTGGTGCATCTTGCCATACTGTTTTCGCTGGAATCGCTTTCAAGTCAGCATCGCTCAGTTCACTCATTGCTTTCTCAAGAAGTGATTGTCCATTTGCAGCATCTTCCATCGGGTTAATGTGAGCCAACGTGTGCCCGAAAGAACGAATCTGCTCAACAAGTTGAACGACTTTAAGAATTTTTTCAATGTTACCTGTGTTTTGAGGAGAAAAATGTGTTGCTGTGTTGTCCCCTGTTACGACATCATCTTGAAACGAAGGAGCTCCAAAAATTTCAAAAAGCTCTTGTAATTCCGGATCAACAGAACCTGCTCCAGTTACGTAAAGATCATACTGCTCAATAACATAACCAAGGTTCGGACCGTGGAACTTGGCCCAAGGGTTTGTCGTTGTATTCTTCCTCGTCATTTGTTTAAACCTCCCAATGCATATAATCCTTTTCCATACAAAGGTGCATTTTGCTCTTTTTCAATAAGTAATGAATCAATAATCAATGTAAATGTTTTCTTTACTCTTATGTTATTACAATAATTTACATAATACCAAACACTATTACTTATCTGTTTTGTAAAAAAACATTCACAATAACTTATCACCCAAGTTAATCTTTCACTTTATAAAGTAATTTTACAGAAAAATGGGGTGGATATATTTGGTATGCCTACACTAATAGCTATAATTGTTGCATTTAAATATAGGAACAATAGTTAGAATGTTTTGATAAAATTTAGTTTGAATTATGTATATTGAAATAATAAGCGCTTTCATAGATATTATACAACAATATAACGGAATATAGTATAAAAAATAAAAAATTATGAATTTAGCGTAAACTTTATTTCGATAGTGTTAAATATCGAAAGGAAAATGAAGGATTTCTACAAAAAAAGTTGTTAAACATAAAAAATGGTTCATAACCCGTTAGTTTCTATAAATATGACGAAAAACACCGTAAAACCAATAACACATTTCATCTAATAAAGAAGAGAATGAAATATTTTAAAAGGATAAAACAAATATGAAGATATTAAATTTTAAAAAAGGTGAGGAGGAAATATAGTAACGATTACATACAGTGTTCCATGTTTTATTACAAAATAGACGTGCTTAAATCGAACAAGTTTCTTCTATATAAATAGAGTGAAAAATGATTGGGATAAATGTAAAGGAACCTTGACGTAAAGTTTACTTTACATATATACTCGATATATGGGAGGAGGGAGAAATTTCCTTGGAAAATAAAATGGTCGAATACCGAAAAAAATTTGGACTATCTCAAGAAAAGTTGGCTGAGAAACTTGGAGTTTCCAGACAAACCATCATTTCAATTGAAAAGGGGAAATACGATCCATCACTTCCGCTAGCATTTGAAATAGCAAAAACATTTCAAACAACGATAGAACATGTATTTATTTATGAAGAAAAAGAAGAGGGGGAATAGGGGTGAATTATTCACAAAAGTACTTTGTAATTATGGGGATTATTTTTCTATTTATGAGTGGGTTTATGATATTAACAGGTATAATGACGCATTCTGCACCGCCAGCTATAACGTATCCATTGCTTGGGATGATGATTATGAGTTTCTGTCTAAGCTACTTGCACCCGCAATTTAAAGAAAAAGACGAGCGAATGAAACTTATTCGTTATAAAGGAATGTTTGTAACCTTTTTTGCATTAACAGCATATTATCTTCTTTTCTCTATCGGCTTAAACTTAAAAATACTTACACTATCTGCTACTGAATTATTGAATATACTTATGGCACTTACGATGAGTACCGTTTTTATCTCATTTGTTGTTTTGGCAAAAAGATATTAAGATGGAAGAGAGAAAGGAAGATTAACATATGCAAATGATGTATGCTTTTGGCATTGGGCTTGTATTATTTTTAGCTGTATTCTTATTTATTCGTAAAGACGTTCAAGGCGGGACGTTAACGAAACGAGGATTTTATAAAATGATCGGCTGCTTAGTTGTTATGTTTATAGCGATTATTGTAATGATCGTTTTAATAAGTCAGTCACTATAGAATGTAAAAACGGAACCTTACTTCGGTAAGGTTTTTCTTTATTATTTAACCTAAAAATCACCATTAAATCCATTTACTATAAATAACTTGTATTATATAATCCAATGAAATGATAGATAAGGAGTGTAGTATATGAATAAAAAAACTATCTTCTATTTATTAACTTGTCTACTACTTGTAGCTAGTACTACTTATATAATATGTAACAAACGAGAACAAGTGCCACCTATATTAGTATGGGACGAACAAGAATACTATGTTACGAATGAACCTGCCAAAGTAGAAGAAGTTGGGCAAAAACTTGGTGAAGTAACAAAAAAAATTAAAACAAGTAAAAAACCTATTAAAAATAGAGAATCTAATACATTACAAGAGAAAACAGAAGTATTCACAATGATTGAGGAAGAAAAAGGTCCTCAATCACCTTTAATCATAAAGGAAACTTATAGTGATGAATATAGGGTAGTGAGGCCGATGTTGAAGCAAGTATTATGATGAAAAGGGGATTCATATGCAGACAGTAACTTCGTATCCGTGGGTGTTAAGAAAAACTTTTTCCTTTGCTTTATTTTGTCTCCTATCGGTGCAATTTACATTGTAATGAATAGAGGGGGACTACAAAAGAGAGATTTCATTTTATATTTATTATTTGCTGCTATTAATATATGTTGGCTGTCACTTATGATTTTTGATTGGAGTGTGTGGATGGTAGCGGGTAGTAGGGAGCAGAAAATGTGGTTCATTTGTGCTACGGATACAGATTGATAGAAGAGGGACCTTGTAGGAATGCTGCAAGGCTCTTTATATTTTTGGGAATTAATAGAAAATTAATCATATAAATGCTATACTAAAAAATGTTTGTAATGTCAGTTTCATAATATTGTATGATGCTGACTTACTAGAAAAGATAAGAGGAGAATGAACGTGCAAAAGATAAAGAAATTATTGCTATTAATGATGGTAGTGGGATTAACAGCAGGTGTTTTAGCAGGGTGTGCAAATCCGAAAGATACTACAGAAGAATTTTTAACAGCGATACAAAAAGGTGATGTAGAAAAGGCTCGTACATTTGTTGAGAGTGACAAGGAATTTAATAAACTAAATGAAAAAACAGATGATGCTGAGGCAAAAGCAATGCTGAGTGCAATTACGAAAAACTTTAAATTTGAAAAGCTAGAAGAAGTATCGAAAAAGGATGACAAAGCAGAAGTGAAAGTGAAAATTACATCTGCAGATCTATCCGTTGCTGTAACAAAAGCAGTGGGAGAAGTTATGCCAATGGCGTTCGCTAGTGCCTTTAGTGAAGACAAAGAACAATCTGAAAAAGCAATCGAAAAAACAATGACATCAACTATCGTCAAAAACTTAGCAGATAAAGATGCAGCAATGGCAACTCGCGAAGTTACATTGAACTTAAAGAAAGACAAAGATGGCGACTATAAAATCGTTGCTGACGATAACTTGAAAGAAGTATTGTTTGCCAATGCGAAGTCTTTGGAGAAGATGTTTGGTGGAAAGTGATTGAATTAGATAACAAGAGACACCATATCACGTAGAAGGTTGATATGGTGTCTCTTGTTTATGACCCCGGAGAGGCTCGAACTCACGACCTCCACCCTGTCAAGGTTTGAGGGTGAATATGGGGGTATTATTATATGTATAATTGTTGATAACTCAACTTTTCCGATAACTCTATTAACACAATTATACATATTTGATTGACACCCTACAAGGGATTTTAACAACAATATTTAAGAAGAAACTAAAAAAATACGCCCATCATCAATTAAGATGATGAGCATGTACAAAATAAAATATTTTATTCAGATTCAAAAGAAATTTGCGCTAGACAATCCGGGGTTGTTTCTCCTAAATCATCGCAAATACTTTTATAGTTATCCCATATTTTTTTATTTGTTTTATAAAAACCTATTAAAACTTCTTTCAAATGTCTAGGAGAATATACAGAGTTTAAAGCGCTATTTAAAGCTTTTACTATCGTGTCATCAAGTTCAAAATTATCAAGGTAATATAATACCAAATCTTTATTCCTATTACCCCAATTAAAATCGTGCTTTATTTCTCTTTCCTTAAAAGCATGTTTGTAAAAGCTATCAAAGAATCCTTTATCCTTCAAATACATTTTTGGGAATTCTTCTTTTAAAAATTGATCTTCACCAAATATGTCTGATGGAATATTATTAAACATGTGCAAAAATAATTCATCTAATTGTTCTTTTGGAATTAAGTTATTTTGAATCATCATTATAAATATCTTATAATCTACCGCAATTGCAAAATCTTCTTTCCATAAGCTTCTTACATATCCAGGTTCTTTATGGAAATGCTGAATAAGATTAGGTTTTTCTCTCAAGAGGAAATAGGTAAATCTACGATTATCCTTTAAGAAATCGATAAGGATTCTATTTCTTTCTTCTGGTAATGTAAAGAGTTCTGACCACACTAAAATCTCAGGAGTATCCATGAATGCAAAACGTTTTTTTGATCCATATGTTATTTTTAATAACTCTTCTAAAAAACCTTTATATTCAATTAGTTCTATAGCAAAAGGAACTTGTTTTATAATCGGTCCAACATCTGTTCCACTTGGAGTAATAGATGGATTTAAATAATTTATAATTTGTTCAATGACATGTGCTTTTCCGCCATTAACCACAAATTTTGATAAATTAGATTCTATGAATAACCAGAAACTCTCTACATGTGGATAATCTATGGCATTTCCTTTAGCATGTGCACAATCATTCCTTCTATTTTTCCAATAAAAATATTGTTCGTATAAATCGTTAGATACTTTAAAAACTGGTTTTTTCTTTGCCTTTATGGATTCTATAACATGCTTTTCCCACGTTTCATCATTTTGTAATTGTATTTGAATGTTGCTCCATTCTTGATCTTCATACTTTTCTGGCGTCTTTGATAATAACATTCGATGTTTAATTACAGTTTGAAAACCCAAAAATGAAAAAAGAAGAGCCGCACGATATGCTGAAGCTTTGTAGCATTTTACACTTTCACTGAATAAATCTTTCGCCTCATCTTCTATTTCTTGATTATCTAACCAATCTGAAAATCTTAATCTCATTTTTAACACTCATTCCTTTTTAATATGCAAATATCTTTACGTATTATTCTATTACATATCTCATGTCATTTTCACCATAATATTTCTTTATATGTAAATTAAATACACAACAATACAGAACATACATTCCTTTTGGTGTGATATAATGGAATAAATTAGATATTTATACATAGGAGGAGTGTTATTTGACTGAAAATAGAGATGCTTTTGTATTGCTAAAATGTGTAGAAAGTCAATTTGCAGAAAGTATATTAGATGGGAATTTTTATTTTGCAAGGAATAGTTATTTTATAGATTTAGAAGAAAAACAAATTGATAAAGGTATTGGTGATAAAAGGGAAGGCGTATGGAGTCGTGTGTTGGATCCGAAAAAGGACAAGTTATCTTTTATTACCGAAGATGGAATAGAAATACCTTTTACTTATAATAGATGTGTTTTTCGTCAAACAAGTAGTGAATTAAAACATTGCCCTATATGTTGTTTTGTAATGCTTTCTGTAAAAAATGATTTCATTGTAAATGAAGAACAAAGTATATTAACTCTGAAACCAGAAGTCGAAAGAAAACTATCAGAACAATTTGCTGGTAGGGATTTAATTCTTATTACAAATATGGATGAATTTATTGAAAGAATGGATGCAACTTGTAAAAAAGAAAAACTTGGATGGATGCGTGGACGAGTTGCATATTATGATGACGAAACTGAATGTCACCCTTTATCTCGAGAAGAAGCAGAATCAAATCCTGTAAGAACGCTCCTTTATAAACGTAAATTCTTTGAATTCCAAAAAGAATTTCGTTATATTCTTAAAACGCCTCAAGATAACGACAAATTATTAGATGTTGGGAATATTAGAGATATCGCATATAATCTTGGGACAATAAAAAAAGGGAAATTCCAAATTGGGTTCCGATATAGCATAGAAACTATGGAATAAATCGGAAAGAAAAAGGGGCACGGTAATGTTAATTAAATTTTTTAGACCTGAGCATGTTCAACAGTTTTTAGATGGTATGTTGTATTTTAAAAATGCAGGTTACTTTATAGACGAAGAAGAAAAACGAGGAAATAAAGGAATAGGCGATAAGCATGAAGGCTCATTCTTTTCTCCATTCAATCCGCAAACACATGAAATTTACATAAGTATTGGTGATGGGGAGGAAAAACACAAATTGAATATTACTCGAGGTTTTTCCACATCAAGATATGAAAACGTTCGTCAATTGCAATTAACTTGCTTTACAGCGATCACTTTAGATGATATGGAAAATATCAATGAGAGCGAACAAAAAATAAAAGATGAGTTAATAGAAGAATTAAAAAAAGATTTTGAAGGTAGAGTGCCTGTATTAATTTCAGATGAAGATACATTTTTTGATAAAGTAAAAGATGCTTTTGAAACCGCTGATATAGGTGCCAAACGTGGTTTTGTTAATTATTTCGATAGATACAAAGGTTATCCGTTAACAGAAGAAGAATATGAAAACGATATTACAAAAGCATTTTTTTACAAGGAAAATTATTTTAAATCACAAAGAGAATATCGAATTATAACTTCGCACCCTGTAGAAGGTGATTCGTTAGAATTACATCTTGGTGATATAAAAGAATGTGTTGTCAATTTAGAAAGCGTTGATAATTTAAAAAATATTATGTTGCAAACGTTAGAAAAGGAGGAAGTGTAATCATGAGCAAATATGCACCATTAAGCGATTATTTAAGCAAACATGAAGGAAATCATATCAGATTACGTTTCGAAGAAATTGAAGCGATTATATCCGACAAACTACCGAAATCTGCATCTACGCATAAAGCATGGTGGTCAGATGATAAAACACATGTACAGGCGAATGCTTGGTTAAATGCTCAATGGAAAGTAGATAATGTGGCATTAGGCGAATACGTGGAATTTGTGAAATAGGTAGGTAACTTACGGTTACATACCCAACTAGCGTTTCAGGAACACAGGTTGAAATGTGAAAATAATTCACATTTGGTGTTTCAACTGTAAATTTTTTTTACAATTGGATTGCGACATTTTGTCGCAGTTAACATGATTTTAACTGTGAATTTTTTTCACAGTTAAGGGTACGAAGATTGTTCGTATCCTTGAGGGATACATGTAGTATATGTACCCTTGAGGGTTCGTAACAGTATTACGAACCTTAATGCGTAATGAATGTTTACGCATATATATATAAGGAAGCGGTGTTTTACCGCTACCCATTCTATACACTGTATATAGCGACTGTGTTCAACATAAGGGAGTCGTGTTTCACGACACCCTTCAAGGGGGCTCTAAAACGGAGATCCCTTTCCAATTGCAAATTATTTTTGCTATAAAAGGAGACCCAAATTTAGGGCTTCCTTTGAGATAACAAGAGGCCTTGCATAATGCAAGACCCTTGACTCCATATTTTTCAACCATTCTTCACGTTGAATCCGTCTTTCTTCACGCTCTCGCTCTTGTCGTCTCGTCTCATCATCTTTAGCAAATAAATTGACCCACACATTATAAATAAATAACATCATCATTATTACAACTGACAGAAATAACAAGATCGTCTTTATTCGTTCCGATAGTAACACTTTCTTATTCCGTTTCATTGCTTATCCCTTGTAACTTTGATTATTTATTCGTGCAATGCTCTTTCTCAATTCAACTGAGTCCTCAAAAGCGTAACATTGGTATTTTTTATTTTTCCGATTCCGTGTCGTATATTCCAAATCGTGTCCCGCTTTTATTAAATCCATAGCAAGTGTTTTTTTGTAAATCATCTTAATTCCCATATCATATTCCCCTTTAGTAATTTGATAGTTTTAATCAATCATCATATGGACGGTATTGCTTGCGTTTCCTAATGAGTTCTTCTTTCTTTTTCATAATGTCATCACGTAAAAATATATTCACGCCTGTCGTCCGTTTGATTGGTTCTAGTTGACCTTTTTTCAATAGCGCATTCATGCGTGAACGACTGATACCCAGTATTTCAATTGCTTCCGAAGTGACCAAAATTTCTGTACGAGCAAATTCTTGTTTATCAAATTTTTGTAATATGTATACGTCGTTCATGGTATCGCTCCTTATATAAAATAAATCCGACATGCAAAACTTACATGTCGGAAATCTTATCATGCAAAGTTTGCATTATTGAAATCTCGATGTGTAAGTTATGCACATCAGAAAATTCAGAGGTGCATAACTTACACTTCTAAAATCTTAATGTGCATGGTTTGCACGTTTGGAATCTAACATCGTCAGCAACGATGTTGAAGGTAGTAATCAAGTTACTACCTTAGGATTTAACACCTTTCAAGATGTCTTCTATCTGTTCAGCAGCTCTCATATCAAACAACTTTATTACATGAAGTAAATCGCAACTCCTTGTTTCTTCGAATATTTCCGCTAGCAATCTCTTATCATTTAATAGTCCCATTTCAATGTAGTGTTCTAATGTTCTAATCCCCATTTCTGTGTTCTGATGTACATAAAATAGAGTCGTCAGTGCTCCTATTGCTGAATGAACATTTTGTCTTTTCATTTTCAACCAACCTCCTAATTTATTCCATTTTCTATATTATAATACATTTGGAATAATTCTTAAATAAGAATCGAAAAAAATTTCGTGGCTAAGTTTACATCGCAAAACTTCTCAATATAATAGCGGTGTTATGTAAAAACGAAACGAAAAAATTTTAAACAACACGGACAATAAACGCCCAAGAGTTTGAGAAACTATTAATAGAAATCTAAACTTTGTCCGTTTACTGTCCCATAGATGGAGGATATATATAATGAAAAAAAATTACATTACAGATGTTATCACCAAAGAAAATGTGGAAGATATTTTAAAACCAGGCTTCAGCCTAATCGCCTCACCCACAGGAACAGGCAAATCAACATTTATCATCGAGGATTTAATCAAACCGATGTTCAGAAATAAAACGTACGGATTTGGAAGCGGAAAGTATCACGATTTCGCCAGCGCAAATTCATTGTTACTTTCTAACAGAACAGCGGTACGGATTAAGACCGAAGAGGATGTAACGAATTTATATGAAAAAATGGGCATCTTCTCATCGTCTAGTGTCGATGTAAACAGTTATCAAAAGGTATCAACAACAAAGAAAACAATTGATGATATTGACGAAGCAGACGTTATTATATGCGATGAATCGCATTACTTCATTGCAGACGCTTGGAATTTAACAACTGTTCGTATCATGTTAAAACTCATTGAAGTAGCAAAAACAAAACCTGTTATCCTGTTTACCGCAACGCCACAATTGATCCTCGAATATTTCAAGTTCAGAAGTCTCCATTTGAATACATTCTTGGATTACCGCAAAGAACTTGGCTGGGAAAACAGAATGGACTTCATTTGCTCCAACAAACCATTAAAGGAAATCCTGAAGGACATTCCTAAAGGTGAAAAATGGCTAGTGTTTGTGGAAAACGGCAAATCCAGAAAAATGATAAAGAGATTGTGCGAGCAATTAAACACAGAAGGATATGACGTAGAATACTACCATTCTATGTGGATTCAAACACGTGATGGTAAATTTACTGGTCAGAAAGATGAAGAAATGCAGGATAAAATCGGATTGTTGGTACAAGACAAACGTTTCAAAACTCAAGGAGCGCTTGCAAATAAAGCGATTGATAATGGCATTGATTTAAAGGACAAGGACTTAAAACATATCATCCTTCTGAATCAATTCGACCATGTGCAATTACAACAGATGATAGGTCGTAAGCGTTTTGACGTAGATGACGAGAACGACAGATTAACAGTTTGGTTCACGACTGAAAAGAAACCCGTTTTAAGCAACACATACAAAAGGCTGACTGATGCAATCGAAATTTGTTTCAAATACAAAAATTATCACGATGATATGATTGATAAATTCCGATATTCAACTAAGGTGGAATTTGAAATGAATGAAGTAGAGTTCACCGACGAGAAATTAGAAAAAACAACTTTGGAGAAAGTGTACAAGATGTTCTTGGAGAAATATGAAGACGAAGAAATGGAAGAAAGAATCGTAGCATTAAAATTGAATCGTCACCACTTACAAAATGAACATTACGTGGGATTACTAACATTCCAGAAAAAATATATCATTCCACTATTAATGGAAGACCAAGTGGAAGAAACAGATGCAACAGGAGCTTCAAAATCTGTTATGAAAAAGTCCATTGTACGCAATTATCAAACTCTAGTAAAAGAATTGTTCGGGCGCTTATCCAAGTTGTTATGGTCAAGCACTTATGATGCAAAGCAACAAGAATTTAACAATCGTGTAGCAAATGAATTAGCACCGTACTTGGAATCTCTTGAAGGCATCCAACTGATGAATGAAGCCAAGCGAGATTTTGAAGCGCAGATCAGTTATTACTATGGAGCATCAAAAAAGAGTGAAAGATTAGCAAGTTTTACGAATATAAACAAATTTATAGAAGAACATGGTTTTAAAGTTAACAAAACACGTAAAACGATTGATAAGGAAAAAACAACAATTTGGACGATTGAAAGAACATAAATCGTATGGGACACAAGACGGACATTTTTTGAACTAGTATTAATACTTTTTAAAAAGCACGTCCGTTTACTGTCCGTAATAAAAAGGAGAATGAATCATGGAAGAAAACGTTAAATTGGCAATGAGTGAAGCAATGATGGCAAATAAAATTACAGAAGTGTTTGCGATACTAGATAAATATAATATCAACTCTGGTGAAGATTATATGATTATACGATTGTTTGAAGAGTCCGAGGAAGCAAGTAAAGAAGCTCGTGAACGTACCAAACGCATTGAACAAGGTAGAAAGATTGCCCGATTAAAAAAGAAATACGGTTATTTACAGGATCTGTCGGATAATCAAGTAGATGTGTTCTATGCACATTTGTTATATGAAAAGAATCCGAATGATATATTCAACACTCGTTACGAACATCTTGTATTTGAGTGTTCACATAAACGACGTATCAAACGACAACAGGTAAAACAGGAGCAACTATTCTCTCAAGGATTAATCAAGAATAAATACGATGACCGAACATTGAATGAAGTATATTCTACATATGCAGGTAACTATGGCTTCGGTTCATATACAGATGAAACATATTATATATTAAGCATATATGAAGCAAAGCATTGTAAAGCATGTGAGCATTTAATTGAGTGCAAATGCAAATGCAAATGCAAATAGCACAGTAAACAACTATGTTTTTGTGTGCTCGAGAAATGTATATATATAGTATAACTCAAAAATACGGAAAATATAGGAAATGTAAATATATCAAAGAAACCAAATAATAGCCCCTGTCAAAAAAGAAAAAAACTAAGGGGAACGAAAGGACAGAAGGGTGGGAGAATACTAAAAAATCGACCCCCTTAATCAAAAAAATCGAGAAAATGACGTTTTTTAGATGTGAAAAATTGCGTAGAACCGCACCACTAATGGGTTTCTATCCCCAACTTGGATAAAAAACATGCGATTTTTATGTCATTTTTATGCGTTTTTTATGCAAAAATCTATAGAAAATTGCACGTTTTTAACGAAAATTTTAAGGTTTTTATATAGAAAATACTATAAAATTTTTATTATATGAAAAATACCCTGTTTTCCATAAATTCCAATACTATTTGCATATGTATATGGTAAAATTTGATATTATAAATATAAATTTGTTTGGAAAGTTTATGAGGGGAGAATTTATAATGGACAAACACAAAATGACCGAACGTGATATTTGTACAAAATATATTACACCAGCTATTGTGAATGCTGGATGGGATTTACATAGACAAATAAGAGAAGAATATCAAATAACGGACGGCAGAATTATTGTGAGGGGAAGTCTTGTTGCTAGAGGAACGAAGAAAAGAGCAGATTATGTATTATTTTATAAAACAAATCTACCTATTGCTGTAATCGAAGCTAAGGATAATAAACATTCAATTGGTCATGGCATTCAACAGGCAATTGGTTATGGTGAGATGTTAAAAGTGCCTTTTGTATATTCTTCAAATGGTGATGGCTTTCTTGAACATGACCGATTAACAGGTAAGGAACGACAAATAGGTTTAGATGAATTTCCAAGTCCAGAGCAATTATGGAATCGTTATAAACAGCATAACAATATTGATAATCAAGAGGAAACGTTAATTACAGAGCCGTACTATTTTCAACTTGGTGAAAAAACACCTCGATATTATCAAATGAACGCAATTAATGAAACGATTAAGAGTGTGGCAAAAGGTCAAAATAGAATATTGTTAGTCATGGCAACAGGGACAGGAAAGACATATACTGCTTTCCAAATTATTTATCGTTTGTGGAAAGCAAGGAAAGCTAAGCGCATTTTATTTTTAGCAGATCGGAATATCCTAGTTGACCAAACAATGAATCAAGATTTTAAGCCATTTAAGACCGTAATGACAAAAATTAAAAATCGTAAGATAGATACAAGCTATGAAGTTTACCTAGGATTGTACCAAGCAATAACAGGTCCTAGTGAAGAGGATAAGACTTATAAGCAAGTCCCTCCTTCTTTTTTTGATTTGATTGTAATTGACGAGTGCCATCGTGGTTCTGCAAAAGAAGATTCACAATGGAGAGAAATTATTGAATACTTTTCAGATGCTGTACAAGTTGGGCTCACAGCAACACCAAAAGAAACAGAGGATGTTTCTAATATTGGCTATTTTGGAGAGCCAGTATACACTTATTCATTAAAAGAAGGGATTGAAGATGGGTTTCTTGCTCCATATAAGGTATATCGTTATGGATTCGATAAGGATTTAATGGGCTTTAGGCCTAAAAAGGGGCAACTTGATAGAAATGGAGAAGTTATTGAAGACCGTATTTATAATACGATGGATTTTGATACAAATTTAGTATTAGAAAAGCGGACGGAATTAGTTGCAAAAGTTATTTCGGATTTTCTTAAAAAGCAAGATAGATTTATGAAAACGATAGTTTTTTGTATTGATATTGAACATGCTGAACGTATGCGACAAGCATTAGTAAATGAAAATAGTGATTTAGTAAAAGAAGATTCACGATATATCATGAAAATTACAGGCGATGATAACGAAGGTAAAGCGCAATTAGATAATTTTATAGACCCTAATAGTAAGTATCCAACTATTGTAACGACATCAAAATTACTTACAACAGGTGTAGATGCAAAAACCTGTAAGATTGTAGCCATAGATTCACGGATTGAATCTATGATTGAGTTTAAACAGATTCTTGGTCGTGGTACAAGAATCAATGAGAAACATGATAAACTGTACTTTAATTTACTGGATTTCCGAGACGTTTCTAATAAATTTGCTGACCCTGATTTCGATGGGGATCCTATTCTAGTTGATAATGGTGATGATGAAAGCGGAGAAAATGGAAAAGGTAGTCAAGGAAAAGGCGGAAGAAAAGGTAATGATGGTGGCAATGACGATGAAGAAGGTACAGAACCGAGAAGAAAAATATATGTAAATGATGTAGAAGTAATATTGTTACATGAACGAGTTCAGTACTATGATAAAGATGGTAAGTTAGTAACGGAGTCGCTCAAAGATTATTCTAAACGTAATATAAAGGAAGAGTTTGCCGACTTAAATGAGTTTCTAAGACGTTGGAATTCCGAAGAACGAAAAGAAGCAATTATTGAGGAGTTAAAGGAACATGGTGTTATTTTAGATGCGTTGCGTGAAGAAACAGGTCTAAATGAAATTGATGATTTTGACTTGATTTGTCATATAGCATACGATATGAAGCCATTGACTAGAAAGGAACGGGCTAATAATGTAAAAAAACGAAATTATTTCGGTAAGTATTCAGAAGTAGCACAAAAGGTATTAGAAAATCTCTTAGAAAAGTACATGAATGAAGGAGTCTATAACTTAGACGATGCCAAAGTTTTAAGACTTGAGCCATTCTGTGAAATTGGAAAACCAAAAGATTTGATTCAAGCATTTGGCGGAAAAGGTGGTTGGAATAAGGCTGTAAAGGAATTAGAAAGAGAGTTATTTGACATTAGTTAAATCGCTGATTGGAACACATGTTGATATAAAACGTGTGTTCTTATTTTTTTGGTTCTGTGATATAGTCTTTGTGTTATAATTTACATATTGAAAAGTGGAGGTTAGATGGAATGTCAATTACAAATTTCGTGAAATCTATACAAGATATAATGAGACAAGACCCTGGTGTCGATGGAGACGCTCAGCGAATTTCTCAATTAGTTTGGATGCTATTCCTAAAAATATATGATGCAAAGGAAGAAGAAGAGTGGGAAGTATTTGAAGACGATTATGTTTCAATCATTCCTGAAGGTTTGAAATGGCGTGATTGGGCAAAAACGGATGAAGAAACTGGACAAGCTATGACAGGTAGTGAGCTTGTTGAATTTATTAATGAAAAGTTATTCCCTACTTTAAAAGAGTTAGAAATTGATGAGCAAACAGAAGAACGTGCAGCTATTGTTAAATATGTTTTTGAAGATGCGTATAACTACATGAAAAACGGTACATTAATTCGTCAAGTTATTGATGTTATAGATAACATTGACTTTGGTTCTTATGAAGAGCGACATGCTTTTAATGACATTTATGAGACGATTTTAAAAGACCTGCAGAGTGCAGGGAATAGTGGGGAGTATTATACACCACGAGCAGTTACGGAATTTATTGTTGAAATGTTAGATCCGCAAGTAGGAGAAAAATTTGCTGACTTTGCATGTGGTACAGGTGGGTTTTTAACTTGCGCTTTAGAACACATGAAAAAGCAACCAGAATATAAACGTACAGGTGGCGAAGAATCCGTATTTAACGGATTAATTGGAATTGAAAAGAAACCAATGCCGCACTTATTGGCTGTTACAAACCTGATTCTTCATGGTGTAGATGCTCCTAAGATTAAACGTGATAACTCATTAGAGATTGATACTCGTGATATTTCAGATGAACAAAAAGTTGATAAAATTGGAATGAATCCTCCATTTGGTGGAGTAGAGGAAAAATCTGTTCAAACTAATTTTAAAAAGGAATTCCAAACAGCCGAAACAGCAGATTTGTTCATGGTCATGATTATGGAACGGTTAAAAGAAAATGGTAAAGCTGGAGTTGTATTACCTGATGGATTCTTATTTGGAACAGAAGGTGTAAAAAGAAATATAAAAGAAAAGTTGTTGAAGGAATTTAATCTCCATACAATTATACGTTTACCTAATGGTGTATTTGCCCCATACACAGGTATTAACACAAATTTACTATTTTTCGATAAAATAGGACCAACAAGAGAAGTTTGGTTTTATGAGCATCAATTACCAGAGGGTTATAAGAACTATACAAAAACAAAACCAATTCGTTTAGAAGAATTTGATGCTGAACGTGAATGGTGGAATAATAGAGAAGAAAATAATTTTGCATGGAAAG
This sequence comes from Bacillus sp. GW823-FHT06A10, assembly GCF_058795375.1. Classification (NCBI taxonomy): domain Bacteria; kingdom Bacillati; phylum Bacillota; class Bacilli; order Caryophanales; family Bacillaceae; genus Bacillus; species Bacillus sp. GW823-FHT06A10. The sequence goes on from NZ_JBXAHT010000001.1 coordinate 513,440, forward strand.
TAACAATCGATGAAGTGAAGGTAAGAAATTATAACTTAGACTTTAAAAAGCCGTATAGTAAAGAAGATGAGTTGCTTTCCCCAGAAGAAGCACTACAGAAATATGATAGAGCTATGCAACAAGTACAAAAAGTGAAAAATACATTAAAACAAGAACTATCAGCTATTTTGGAGGGAATGAAATGAGTTTGCTCCTAGAACATTTTGATACTATTTTTGACTCTCCAGAATCCACAAAGAAATTGCAAGAGCTTATTTTAGATATGGCTGTAAGAGGGAAACTAGTTCCGCAAGATCTGAATGATGAACCAGCAAGTGTATTATTAGAAAAAATCAAGATAAAAAAAGAAAAATTAATTAAAGAAAAGAAAATAAAAAAAGAAAAAACATTACCTCCAATTACGGAAGAAGAGAAGCCTTTTGAATTACCTAAGGGGTGGGAGTGGGTTAGATTACAATATTTAATTGAAAAGATTGGTGCAGGAAGTACACCTCGTGGGGGAAGGGCAGTTTATGTAGATGCAGGTATTAAATTTATTAGGTCACAAAACGTTTGGAATGATGGACTATACTTAAAAGATATTGCTTGTATTACAGAAGAAATCAATAATAAGATGTCAGGAAGTATAGTTAAACCAAATGACTTACTATTGAATATTACTGGTGCTTCAATTGGAAGATGCTGTATCGTACCTTCTACTTTTGATATTGGAAATGTAAATCAACATGTATCAATTATAAGATTGGTAGATGATAACGATACATTAAGACACTATTTACATTACTGTCTAATTTCAAATTATATTCAAAAGACTATTATGTCAACTCAAGTTGGTATATCTAGGGAAGGTTTAAGTATTTCTAAACTTATTGAATTTAAAATTCCTATCCCTCCTTTAAGTGAACAAAAGCGTATTGTAGAAAAAGTAGATCGATTAATGAATTTTTGCGAAATGTTAAAAAAACAATTAGAAAAGAAACAAAGAAGAAAAGATAGATTAAATAAATCTGCTTTCTCTTCTTTAGAAAAGTCAACAACGGAAGCCGAACTACGAGGAAGTTTGCAATTTGTTATATCTAATTTACAATTACTTTGTACAGATACGGAACATGTATTACAGTTACGGAATTCCATTTTATCACTTGCTGTGAAAGGGAAACTTGTAACCAAAAATGAAAATGGTGAACCCGCAAGTATGTTATTAGAAAAAATAGCAGAAGAAAAAGAACGATTAATTAGAGAAAAGAAATTAAAAAGAGAGAAGCCATTATCCCAAATTACAAATGAGGAGAAACCTTTTAACGTACCTAAAGGATGGGAATGGGTAAGGCTACAGGACATATCACATTTAATAACTAAAGGTTCTTCACCAAAATGGCAGGGTGTTGAGTATACAGAAAATCCCGATGATGTTTTATTTATTACAAGTGAAAATGTCGGGAAATTCAATCTCATCCTAAAGAAAAAGAAATATGTTGAGAAAAAATTCAATGAGATAGCGCCGAGGTCATTATTACAAAAAGGCGATTTGCTAATGAATATCGTTGGGGCTTCTATAGGAAGAACCGCAATTTTTAATGAAGATGCTTGTGCCAATATAAATCAGGCTGTGTGTTTAATTCGACTAACTCCACTTGTAATTAAAGAATACTTACTGCTCTTTTTTAACAGTCCGTTATGTATAAGTTATATGTATGATAAACAAGTAGATAGTGCTAGAGCGAATTTAAGTATGAGTAATATTGCTAAATTTTTAATTTCTTTGCCACCATTACATGAGCAACAACGTATAGTTGAGAAAGTCAACAGGCTAATGATTTTATGCGATGAATTAGAAGCAAATATTGAAAAATCTAAGCACGAGAGCGAGCAGCTAATGAAATCTGTATTACAAGAAACTTTTACAGTAAAAGAAGAAGTGTTAAATTAATTTAAGATCCATTCATTTTGCATAATTGAAAATATATCGTGTTAAAATGAATGGATTTTTTTATTGTGAGTGTTGTGGATTAGGTAAGTAACGGATTATACTGGGGGTAAATGCACAATATTATTTCGATTACATAATAAAAATATATCGAAAGGATGTTGTAAATGGGATTACCTAGTATGTATGATGATGTTCATTTGCCGTTATTGACATTAGTTGATACGTATCCCATTAAGAGTTTGAAAGAGGCAGTAGAAGTATTGGCACATTTTTTCGGTTTAACTGATGAAGAACTGAATGAAAGAGTTAAATCTGGTGGGAAGAAATTCTACTCACAAGTAAGTTTTTCTATGAAGCGATTAATTGAAGCGGGGCTAGTTTTTAAAGGTATAAAACCTTTTAGAACAACTGATAATGCAAGAAAAGTATTAGCGAAAAAATCAAATAAGATTACAAATCATGATATTAATGAATTGATTAAGAGGAAGCAAACTTTAAAGGCTCAAAGAGAGAAAGAGTTAGAAAAAAAGCTGATCTTTAAAAGATATGAGAAATATCTCCAGAAATTAAAAAAAGTCCACCATACTTACTTTGAAGAAATTTGCGGATTAGTTCTATCTAGAATGTATAATGTAGATTTTTTACAATGCGTAGAAATTACCCCCAAAAGCAATGATGGTGGTATTGATGGTATCGTTCATTTGGGAAAAGATAAAAACTCTAAAATTTACTTTGAGTCTAAACGATACAATGATGGAAATGTTGGTAGAAAATTAGTGCAACAATTCTCAGGTGCATTAGATCCATATTTAGATCCATATAAGTGTATAAAAGGTTACTATATTACCACAGGGAAATTTGCTCGCAAGGCTAATGATTATGTAGAAGAAATAAAAAGATGCAAAGATATAATATTGATAGATGGGTATAAGCTTGTTGAGCTCATTTTTAAATACAAACTTGAAAACGAAATAAAAATGGATTGAGCAATAGCTATTCTATGCAGTTGTTTTCTTTGTTCTTATGAAATAGAAATTTTACCATATAACGCTCATTGTATTTATTGATTAATGAGCGTTATTTTTTTTGATTTCTTTCCTTACACTGAAAATAAACACAATATAATAGTATTATGAAAGGTAGGTGAAAACACGATTTCATTTTTCACATTCTCTTATAATTTTTAAATTAAATTGTCCATAATTAAATTACTCATTATAACCACGTATCATTCATTTGGTACGTGGGATCTTGCTGTATATACACATCTTTTCACGGACAGCAAACGGCAATTATTTATAAAAGTATTAATAGAAATGCAAAATCTATACCGTTTCGTGTCCGTCACCATTTAACCAATCATAAAACAGTTGATTTCGTGGATTATCGTATGTACGTGTTCCATTCCGAAATGAAATATGGTTTATTACGTTTTTGATTGCTCCACGAATATATACTTTGAGATTGCTGATATTATTTTTATTTTTGATTTCATCAATGACCTTGAAGAACACCTTTTTGCTGATTCCATTTTCACGTGCAAATACATATTCCTCGTGAATAATATCGTTTTGTATAACATCTTCTTTGTTAACAGTACTAGTATTTATAACTTTATTTTGATTAGAAATATATACTTCGGAATGATTAGAAAAACTTCTAGAAGGCGATTCAACAATATCATGGCATACCGTATCATCATTGACTTCCTCCGTTTGTTCACCGTTTGACATATCCGTTTGACATTTATCATTTAACTGTAAATTTTCTTTACAGTTGGCTAGTGGAATGAACGTAAATACTAATGAAGCGAATTGTTCCGATACATTACGATTTTGTTCAATTTGAATTAAATCAGCGCATCTGTCTTTAATTTTCTTTAGGTTGCGTGAAATTGTAGAAGCGGTAACATCACATTTAACTGCTAATGTTGAATTTTTTTGTGATACTACGAACGAGCATTTTGCGTACGCTTGTTGAGAAATCGCTTCGATAATAGTAAATAAAGTGGATCCAGTTTTAACGTTCAGTCGTTCAAGCAAACGTTTCTGAATGTAATTAATATCGCTTTTAATACACATAAGTATTCTCCTTTTCATGGAGAAGAAACTTTGCTACAATTAAATAAGCAAGTCCTTCTCGGATTTGTGGTGAACCGTTTATTCCCAAACTTTGGTCGGTGGGGGAGTAGACGGTTTTATTTTATTTCCTTTTATTACTTCGCTTACGATTGATTACATTTTCACTGCCAAAAAATCCATAAGTCGCATGTTTCTCTTGAACGGTACTATCCGCCAAATGACTGTATATAAGAACAGTTCGTAAATCAGCATGTCCAAGGATTTTTCGTAATGATTCAATATCACCAGAAGATGATAAATAATGAGTAGCCGCTGAATGACGTATCAAATGCAAATAGAATCGCTTTTTAATTTTGGACTCAATAGCGTATTTACGAAAATCACGAAGCACATTGTTTTTGCTTAACATACGTCCGCTTAATGATAAGAAAATTAAATCATCAACATCGCCTTCAAATGCTTCATTTTCCTCTAGCAATTGCATAAGTAGACGATATGTTTTATTTGATAATGGTACGGTACGAGATTTTCGTGATTTGGCGTTATTGGATTGTATAATTACCGCTCGGTTTGTATGGTCAATATTTGATGGTGATAACAACAATGCTTCGGTTATACGAAACATGCCATCAATGAGAAGGTGTAACAATACATAGTCACGAAAATGTTTGAAACTTTTATTGGAGTACGATTTTGCCACCTTCAATAAATTGTTCAATTCATCAATCGAAAGAATGTCAATTTGTGTGTTATCTTTACGGAATCCCTCGAATTTATTGAATGGATTTTTGCTGATGATTTCTTGGCGTAAACACCAATTTATAAATGTTTTCAATCGCTTAATCCTACTAGAAATCGTTTCATCCGCTAATCCAACAGTTTGAGCACTTTCAGGCACGTAAGCGTGACCTTCAAAGCGTATATATTCATTTTTTAACCAGTAGACCCAGTCAGAAATGAAGTTTGTTGTAATCTCATTCATATAAAATGTGTGAGCATTTTGTGTTCTATGAAATGCCTTAATGCTATTAAACATAAGAAGGAATTGATTCAATGATTTGGGGCGTAAATTCTGTTTCACTTTACTGTCAACAAATCTTTCGAATACACGTTCAACAGAATCTTCTTTTGAAATTTTGCTAGTTTTTCGTTTGTGGGGTTGTCGTTTTTTTACGATTTCTTTTTCAGTGAAGTATGTTAAAGACATAAAAAAACCTCCTTCATTCTCATTTAGAGTTAAAGGAGGAGTTTCAATCAAAACTTGAGCGGTACTCACCGTTAGTTTTGGTCAAAATATGAAATTATCAACAGTTGATACAATAGGATATGACCCCGGAGAGGCTCGAACTCACGACCTCCACCCTGTCAAGGTGGCGCTCTCCCTGCTGAGCTACGGGATCCCAACTATAAATATTACGACCAGCAATGTGTTTTCATTCGTGTAATCGGAGGATTTGTATAATCTGTTGAATATTGTAACATTTGATGTATTTCTATAATAGCAACAAACTTTAATAGTGTAAAGATTTAATTTTCTGAATATTATCATTCCAATTTGTATATAAAAAATAAGCCCCGAAGAGCTTATTTCAATAATAATAATAATATCACCGCAATTATCAATGAAATCATCAAAAATACAAGCATAAATAATGGAGCTTGTTCATGAGCTATCTTCCTGTAAGTGTCATTGAAGCTGTATAAATTGTATCTACAGAACCGTCAACATTTGTAATTTTAACTTTGTAACGATATTCCCCGTTTTCTGAAAGTTGTCCACCCCAACCAGTGGTATTGTAAAATTCTTCGTTTGTTCCAGCTGGTAATTCGGAGCCAAAATTGAAGTCAGTTTCATAGTAACCCCAGCCACTTGTCCATTTCTTTTCAATAGTTACACGATAGCGCACATCTTCAGCTCTATCATTTGTGATTTTTGCAATCATATTTTGGCCGTAGCTGTACTCTGTAGCGTGTAATTGAATTGTGAAACCATTCAACGTTTCGCTAGGACCACAAATATAACGACAGAACTCGCTTGCTCCGTCAGCATGTGCCTTCGGTGTATCAATGTTCATAGCTGTTAAACCGCCTAAAGCTAAAGCTCCTGTTAATAATACTTTACTAAATGCTTTCACTTGAAATTCCCCCTAAGTATATTCTCAATTCATTCCATAGATATCACATTAAGTAGTTTTATAACATTAATCTAATCGAACACTTTTTTCCTCGAGTGCATTCGCTATGAATCTTTCATCTTGTAGTAATCTAATCTCTACATAAAATTTCATAGTTTTGATTCCATATATGTATCATGATTTACATAGAACAAATCTGTTAATACGTTTTGGTTAATTGCTTATCCCACTACTTTTTATTACCTTTTATTGGTAAAACATTGATTTTATTATATACCATTATTATCTATTTACAAGAGAAAATCATACTGTATGCAAAAATGCATAATAAAAAACACTGCTTGTATTCTGAATTACAGAATACAAGCAGTGTTGAGTTTCAATTAATATTTGATTGGAACCTAATGCTTATACATATATCATCGTTTATTAAAGTCATAATTGATAAACCTTGTCCAGGGGACGCCCTTTCTGCTGAGATACGGGATTTTCAAAAGGGAAAGTATAAGCGATTATGAGAGTAATGTATGAAGGAATAATGATGAGAAGCGAATTTAGTAGAAAGTAGTCTTTAGATGCAGAGGTTATATTATTTCCGATACCAATCTAAAGGACCTTCATCACTCAAATCAACACGAAAAGGGAACAAGAAGTGTAAAGGTAAGCTTATAAGTTCTGGCATAGCGTTCACTGTTTTTTTTGATAGATATTGCCTCCCAAAACAATACGGACAATCTTTTTCAAATGCCAAGAGTATCGACCATACGTCTTTTACTTTCCATTTCGTTTTACAATACGTACAACGCGCCATTGAGTTCCTCCTCAGTTTAAGGTGTTTTCTAATATATTCTACTTTATTGTACGAAAGTCATTTGAATTTGATGTGGTAAAATGCAAAACAAGCCTAACCTCGTTCTACATTCAGGAAGGGGCTAGGCTTGTTTTAATTCCGTTCAAAGTCTCTTTGTATCAGGCTGTTTATACATTGCCTAGATAGCTTCGTGTTAAATTCGGGAGAATAATTTTTCCGTTTTTACTGTATTTTTCGAATAGCTCTGATAGGAGAAAAATAAAATTTTTATACTGTTCGTCATTTTCTTTCGGAGCATAAGATGCTGATAAATTCCTTCCCAAAAACCCTTCATAATCAAAAAGTAAATCATTTTGATATTCTTTAAACTCATACTTTCCATCCTTAAAAAAGCTATTAAATATTTCTGGAGTTTCATCTATTCCACCGCTAAATCCTTTAAAGTTTGGGCAGGTTTTCTGGCAAATTTCTGCGTTCTCTTTAATAAGTGGACTAGTTAAATCTCTACTATTCCAAACAAGTGCAACATTTGCTTTTTGTTTTAAAATTCGTTGGCATTCGATTTTGAAAGCCTCTTTATTAAACCAATGAAATGCTTGGGCAACAGTTACTAAATCTACACTATTTTCTTTTAAAGTGGTATGTTCAGCAGTTGCTTTTATGGATTGAAAACGAGAATATAGTTTTAACGATTGCTCAGCCATCTTTCTCATATCATCATTTGGCTCAACTCCAATAACATGTAAACCACTTTCAAGCAGCTGGTGGCTAAATATCCCTGTACCTGAACCAATATCAGCCACAATCCGATTCCCTTTCAGTTGGTTAGCTGAAAGCAAGTAATCAATATATTCATTAGGATAACTAGGGCGATATTTTGCATATATATCGGCCCTGTCAGTAAAATTTTCTGTTGTTTTCACAGTACTACCTTCTTTCTTACGATATTATGTACAGAAATAGAAATTAAATATGAATTCCGGCATCAGTCTCTAAGTCTACAACTTAAGAGTCCAGCTAAATAGAAAGCCTCAGTTTCTTTATTCAAATATCCTTTATCCGTTTAGTATACTATTTTAGATAATATCTTCCAAAAGACTAGAATGGCTTACTCAATTATGTTTTAAAGTGTATATTTTTATGGATTTATTTAATAATTTATGAGCGATTGTATGTCGTATTACGTTTACGTAGGTAAGAGATTTTCATTTTTGCTATTTAAATTGGCCAATATATCCTTTTTACAATTTACTGAAAATCATGTATAACAGAGATACATGATTATTTTATCTCGCTATTTGCGGGCAGTAAGATCCCTTACCTCGAAATTTAGCAAAAGTAAAGAAGTTAGGTTGGGGTCGGGATGGCCGTAAAAGTCCGATTGGTGAGGGTTGATGAAAGTTTCACTTTATAAATATTCAGAAGTAGAGGGAGAAAAGTTGTAATGGTAAGAAAAACGTTCAAGATGCGCGTGTCTAAAAATAGAACGATTTCGATTAATGGCTCGATTCTTGATGTGGATGTTACACATGATGAATTTTTACAAGAGTTTGTTGAGTGGGTCGATTCTAAAGGTTGGTCGTTTATGGGGATAACCGATGAGATTACGCCCGAGGAAGCTAGTCAAAAGTTAATAGATTCGTTGATAGATGAGAAGGATAAGAAAGAGTAATTCCTTCTTATTTTTATTGTATATTTATGTTCTTTATCGTAAAAATATGATATAGTAAAAAATAGTGAAAATTCTTCCAGTTTAATACAAATTACATATGATTGGTAGATTTCTTATTTTGTTAGAGGAGTAAATGGAAAAGGGAGAGTCATATGGTAAATTTTAAGAAAATTTTGGTTTTTATTACAGTTATTTGTTTGTTTTTGTTGACACCTATGACATTGCGTGCTGAGACGAATATTGGAGTAAATCCAGAACAAGTTGCACCACCACCTGCAGAAGGACCGAATGTTTTTAGTCAGTTTGCAACGACAATTGATGCGAAAACAGGAGATGTTATGTATGACAAAAACGCATATCACCGAGCATATCCTGCTAGTACGACGAAGGTGTTAACAGCGATTTTACTCATGGAGCATACAAAGCCAGAGGATCAATTTACATTTTCACAATTAGCATTAGATCAAGAGAAGAGTAATTATCAAATTGAGTTTCAACCTGGAGAGACAATTAATAGAAATACTGCGCTTATGATTTTAATGGTGCTGAGTGCGAATGATGTGTCGTATGCGATTGCGGAGCGGATTGGCGGGAGTGTTGAGAATTTCGCTAATATGATGAATGAGAAAGCGAAGCAATTAGGGGCGAAAGATAGCCACTTTGTAACACCGAATGGACTGCATGATCCGAACCATTATACGACGCCGTATGATATGGCTATGATTACGAAGGGTGTGCAAAAGTATCCTGAAATTTTACAAGCGATGAATACGAAAAGAACGACAGTTACGACGTCTAGGCAGACGGTGTCTATTTTTAATAAATCTAATTTTTTTGAAAATCCATATAGCATTGGCGGTAAGACAGGGTTTACGAATGAAGCGCGTAATACGCTTGTTTTATTAAATGAGAAAGATGGAAACCGTATTATAAGCGTAGTAATGGCTTCTCAAAGACCTGAAATTTATGAAGATTTGAAGCAGATGGCGGAATATTCTTTCGGTCAATTTACGAAGCAAATGGTGCTGGATAAACATAATTGGCATCAAAAAACAACATATTTAAATAAAGATGTTAATTCTGAGTTGGAACAAAGTGCGGAGCTTATGCTTAAGAAAGATGAAGGAAAAAATGTGAAAACTATTTTCCGGGCGGCTTCATTAGATAAAGAATCTTTATATCATAAAGGAATACATCGTGGTGAGGTAGTTGGTGCAGTTGATATTACGAAAAATAATCAAACAATTGCGACGGTAAATGTTCTTTCAACAGAAGATGTCACTTTTGCGATGCCTAAAAAAGATACAACTATGCCTGAAGTAAAAGACTCAAATGTTAAAGTAATAAGTGTTGGGATAGGTGCGATTGTATTATTTGGAGCAATTTTATATGTAGTGTTGCGCCGAAATACAAAAGGAATGAAATCAGAAGGTAAATAAATTACTAATATAAAGATTGTGTGAAATTTTGGCACAGTCTTTTTTTTATACTTTAAATAACTAATAATTGTAAATTTTCTTATTGCAATAACTTAAAGTTCGTTATATCATTTACTTGTGTTCTTGTTAAAGAACATAATGGATATTGCATACTTCAAATAATATAAAACAACGGAGAGGGAGAGAGACGATGAAATTAATTTGGAAGGTAATTAGCAACGCGATCTCATTTGTTTTATTTGCATTGATGGTTTTTTTAGCTTTTGTAGTTATTTCTTCAAAAGCGAGCGGTGGTGATCCGACAGTGATGGGATATCAATTTAAGAGCGTTCTTTCAGGATCAATGGAGCCGACGTTTTTAACAGGATCAATCATTGCAATAGAACCAAACAAAGATGGTTCTAAATATCAAAAAGGTGATGTTATTACCTTTAAAGAGAAAGATCAAAAAATTATCACTCACCGTATTATCGGTGTGAAAGATACAAATGGAAAAGTAATGTATGAAACAAAAGGGGATAACAACAACGGACCAGATTTAGAGCCAGTACTTGCAGAAAATGTAGTTGGAAAGTATGCAGATATTACAGTTCCGTACGTTGGTTATTTACTGAATTATGCGAATTCAAAAGCGGGAGCAGCATTACTTCTTATTATTCCAGGAGTCTTTTTACTTGGATATTCCGCGATTTCTATTTTTGGGGCTATTCGTAGCATTGACGGAGAAAAGAAAGATAAAAAAGTAGAACAATCCGTCTAGTTCGTTTGGTTATACTTTCCGTTTAGGAAGTTAACAAATATATATATATTAAGGGGATATGGACATGACTTTAAAGAAAAAATTAGGAATGGGTATTACATCAGCAGTACTAGGAGCAGCGTTAGTTGGTGGAGGAACATTTGCATTTTTCAGTGATAAAGAAGTGTCAAACAATACATTTGCGGCTGGGACACTGGATTTAGCATTAAATCCATCAACAGTTGTTAACGTATCGAATTTAAAACCTGGGGATACAATTGAAAAAGAATTTAAACTAGAAAATAAAGGCTCTTTAGATATTAAAAAGGTTTTACTGAAAACAGATTATAATGTAGAAGATGTAAAGAAAGATAATAAAGATGATTTTGGTAAACATATTAAAGTAACATTCTTAAAAAATGTAGATAAGCATGAGACAATTGTGAAACAAACTACTTTAGATAAATTAAAAGGTGACACACTTACAGCTGTAGATAATGATTTATCGGCTTGGTTCTGGGATGAAAAAGGTATTTCAGCAGGTAAATCTGATAAATTCAAAGTGAAATTTGAGTTCGTTGATAATGGAAAAGATCAAAATCAATTCCAAGGCGATAAGTTACAATTAAATTGGACGTTTGATGCACAACAAACAGCAGGTGAAGAAAGATAATAACAAAAAGGGCTATCACATGGATAGCCCTTTTTCTATTTTTCTAGTATTTGTCTATCAATTTTAATAGTTCTTTACTATAATATAGATAATGTTCTGTATAAAGAACGTAATGTTCGATGGGAGAGATTAAGATGCTGAAAAGACCGCGTAATTTTAAAAAGATGCTTATATTGCCGTGTATGTGTTCTATTACGTTTTATTTAGGATCTCAAATTATGACGCATACAGAAGCGGCGTTCATTCATGAAACGAAAGTAGAAGCGACGTTTTCTACAGCAATTATATTTCCGAAAACAGTTAATACGTTAAAAGAGCAATCCGAGAAACATAAACAGTTTATTGAGCGTGAGTATGGAACGATGAAGGGAAAATCGAAAGCAACTTCTATTGAAGAAATAAAACAGGCGATTTCTGTATGGCAACAAGGGCGTGAGAAAATTGTTGCTGAGAAGGAAGCCCTGCAAAATGTATATACTGAAATAGAAGCTCCTTACAATCAAATACAAGAAGAATTAAAGGTAAATAAAGATGAGTCGATGCAGCAAGTGTCCATATATGTAAATGAAGGCTTCCGCAGTATCAAAGAGAAGCGTGACTATATTGAGAAAGAAATTAGCTTGAAAGCTATTGATGAGCAAATTCAGGCTCTTCAGCAACAATTAAACATTGCAATTGAAGCGGAAGGACAAAAGAAAGCCGAAGAACAAAAGAAAGTAGAAGAACAGAAGAAAGCCGAAGAACAAAAGAAAGTAGAAGAACAAAAGAAAGTAGAAGAACAGAAGAAAGTAGAAGAACAGAAGAAAGTAGAAGAACAAAAGAAAGCCGAAGAACAGAAGAAAGTAGAAGAACAAAAGAAAGCCGAAGAACAGAAGAAAGTAGAAGAACAAAAGAAAGCGGAAGAACAGAAAAAGCTAGAAGAGCAGAAGAAAGCGGAGTAACTGCTTTAGTGAAACAGTCAGAAAACAAGAATGTGGTGTAAGAGAGAGTGAACGAATAAGTAAGACTAGTAATATTTATACGAGTGTGAGGGAACGTTAGCCCTCACTTCTTTATTTTTCTTTTTTCTTATAGTATTAAATGATTTGAGCGTGAAAAAATAAATAAATTATCATTCTTTTTTCTGAAAAGTCTAAATAATATTGAGAAATAAAAATAACTGAAAATATTAATAAATATGTGTTGTGTTTATATAGGTTTGTTCGTTATAATGAACATAAGGTTTTTAAAAAAGAACGCATATTAGCTAAGCTAATATAGTTTTCTTTACATCTCTTATTGAAAAATAAGTGATAAAAATATAAAAAAAAGCTAGGGGGAATTGATTGTGAGTCTGAAAAAGAAATTAGGTATGGGAGTTGCATCAGCAGCATTGGGGTTAGCTTTAATTGGTGGAGGAACATTTGCATTCTTTAGCGATAAAGAAGTATCAAACAATACATTTGCAGCTGGGACGTTAGACCTTACATTAAACCCTAAGACGCTTGTAGATATTAAAGATTTAAAACCAGGGGATTCTGTTAAGAAAGAGTTCTTATTACAAAACAGCGGTTCGTTAACTATTAAAGACGTTAAATTAGCAACAAAGTACACTGTTAAAGATGCAAAAGGTGATAATGCTGGTGAAGACTTTGGTAAGCACGTTAAAGTAAAATTCCTTTGGAACTGGGATAAACAAAGTGAGCCTGTATACGAAACAACTTTAGCAGACTTACAAAATGTGGATCCAGATCTTTTAGCTAAAGACATCTTTGCTCCTGAGTGGGGAGAAAAGGGTGGATTAGCAGCTGGTACAGAGGATTATCTATGGGTGCAATTTGAATTTGTAGATGATGGAAAAGACCAAAATATCTTCCAAGGTGATACATTGAATTTAGAATGGACATTCAATGCTAACCAAGAAGCTGGGGAAGAAAAATAATAAAAAAGCGGGTATTCCCGCTTTTTTTTATAAAGAAAAAGAAGTGCTGGTTGTAAGCACTTCTTTCTATTATTATTTTTGATTTTGCTTCCACTTTGTAAATTCAAGAAATTCACGAAATTGTTCTTTGGAGACACCAGAGTTCATTGCATCTTTAACGAGTTGTGTCCATTCGGAGTCTAGGTTAGTTTCCTTTGTTGTTTCATCATGAAGTAAAGTATCAACTGGAATTTGTAGAACTGCTGCGATCTTTTCAAGAAACTGAATGGAAGGGTTTTTTTGTAAATTTCGTTCTATAGAACTAATGTAAGATTTAGCAACGCCAGCTTTTTCGGCAAGTTCAGTTAATGAAATACCTTTTTGTAAACGAAGGCGTTTTATACGTTCTCCAATCATATTTGCGCACCTTTCTATCAATATGTAGTTGTCTTATGATGTCATTATTATAACATAAACTTCGTTAAAAAGAACAAACCTATTGAGCCTGACTGGATGGCTTCATACGTTGGAAAAATTGCTCGATGTCTTGCATGGCGATACCAGCATCTAGAGCTTCAAGTATTAAATCAATCCATTCTTGATCCAGTGCGTCTGTCTTATCTTTGTACAAATGTAATTCCTCCCTAATTATCGGTCATAATTGCTGCTACAGAACACATGATAATGAAATCCGATTTTGTGTTTTATATAATGAATTATCAAATATTGTGTAGATGAAACAAAGATAAAATCCCCATTAAACTCCCTCTATGGAAATTATAAATTGTTCGATAAAAACTTTCAATATTTTCAGAAAACATTGTTGAATTGTGATATATTCGTATGCTAACTATGAAATTTTTACAAATATATTAAAAACATTACATAATATGACTAAATATTGAAAAAATATTGAATTTTTAATAAAATTCAATTTGTAATACATATTATTTATTAGGGGAGGAAATATGGGATGAACAAGAAACCGTTCAAAGTTTTGTCATCAATCGCTTTGACAGCTGTATTAGGCCTTTCATTCGGAGCTGGAACTCAATCTGCATATGCTGAAACGCCTGTGAATAAAACAGCTACGAGCCCAGTTGATGATCATTTAATTCCGGAAGAACGTTTAGCAGATGCGCTAAAAAAACGTGGGGTAATTGATTCGAAGGCTTCAGAGACAGAAACAAAGAAAGCAGTCGAAAAGTATGTAGAGAACAAAAAGGGTGAAAATCCTGGAAAAGAAGCAGCAAATGGGGACCAGCTTACGAAAGATGCATCCGACTTTTTAAAGAAAGTAAAAGATGCGAAAGCAGACACGAAAGAAAAATTAAATGAACCAGCAACAGGGACACCTGCAGCGACAGGCCCAGTTAAAGGCGGACTAAATGGTAAAGTACCAACTTCTCCAGCAAAGGGAAAAGACTATAACGGTGAAGTTCGAAAAGACAAAGTACTCGTTTTACTTGTAGAGTACGCTGACTTTAAACATAATAATATCGACAAAGAGCCTGGATATATGTATTCTAACGATTTTAATAAAGAACATTATGAAAAAATGTTATTCGGCAACGAGCCATTCACATTAGATGATGGAAGCAAAATCGAAACATTTAAACAATATTACGAAGAGCAATCTGGTGGTAGTTACACAGTGGACGGAACAGTTACAAAATGGTTAACAGTTCCTGGTAAAGCTGCTGATTACGGTGCAGATGCTGCTAGCGGCGGCCATGATAATAAAGGACCAAAAGGGCCACGTGATTTAGTAAAAGATGCATTAAAAGCGGCTGTAGATAGCGGTATTGATTTATCAGAGTTCGATCAGTTCGATCAATACGATGTAAATGGTGATGGAAATAAAAATCAACCAGATGGTTTAATCGATCACTTAATGATTATTCATGCGGGTGTTGGACAAGAAGCAGGCGGTGGTAAATTAGGCGATGATGCAATTTGGTCGCACCGTTGGACAGTTGGACCAAAGCCATTCCCAATTGAAGGTACACAAGCGAAAGTTCCATATTGGGGCGGAAAGATGGCAGCATTCGACTACACAATTGAACCAGAAGATGGAGCGGTTGGTGTATTCGCACATGAATATGGTCACGATTTAGGTCTTCCAGATGAGTACGATACACAATATAGTGGTCAAGGTGAGCCGATTGAAGCTTGGTCTATTATGAGTGGCGGAAGCTGGGCTGGTAAAATCGCTGGAACGACGCCAACGAGTTTCTCACCACAAAATAAAGAGTTTTTCCAAAAAACAATTGGTGGTAACTGGGCAAATATCGTAGAAGTAGATTACGAGAAATTAAATAAAGGTATCGGTCTAGCGACATATTTGGATCAAAGTGTTACGAAATCAGATCGACCAGGTATGATCCGTGTTAACTTACCAGATAAAGATGTTAAAACAATTGAGCCAGCATTTGGTAAACAATATTATTACAGCACAAAAGGTGACGATCTTCATACGAAGATGGAAACACCGTTGTTTGATTTAACGAATGCAACGAATGCAAAATTTGATTTCAAGTCATTATATGAGATTGAAGCAGGTTATGATTTCCTTGAAGTACACGCTGTAACAGAAGATGGTAAACAAACGTTAATTGAAAGACTTGGCGAGAAAGCAACTAGTGGAAATGCAGATTCGACAAATGGAAAATGGATTGACAAATCATATGATTTAAGTCAATTCAAAGGCAAGAAAGTAAAATTAACATTTGATTACATTACTGATGGTGGTTTAGCATTAAATGGATTCGCTCTTGATAATGCTTCATTAACAGTAGATGGTAAAGTAGTATTCTCTGATGATGCAGAAGGTACACCACAATTAAAATTAGATGGTTTCGTTGTATCTAACGGAACAGAAAAGAAAAAACATAACTACTATGTTGAGTGGAGAAACTATGCTGGGGCAGATAACGCGTTGAAATTTGCTCGCGGTCCAGTATTTAACACTGGTATGGTTGTATGGTATGCAGATTCAGCTTATACAGATAACTGGGTTGGTGTACATCCAGGACACGGTTTCCTTGGTGTTGTTGATTCTCATCCAGAAGCAATTGTTGGTACTTTAAATGGTAAACCAACAGTTAAGAGCAGTACACGATTCCAAATCGCTGATGCTGCGTTCTCATTCGACAAAACGCCAGCTTGGAAAGTTGTATCTCCAACGCGTGGAACATTTACGTATGATGGCTTAGCAGGCGTACCGAAGTTTGATGATTCTAAAACGTATATTAATCAACAGATTCCAGATGCAGGACGTATTTTACCGAAGCTTGGTTTGAAATTTGAAGTAGTAGGACAAGCTGATGATAATTCTGCAGGTGCTGTTCGTTTATATCGTTAATACAGTAAAACTACCGAGAGATTTTTTTTCGGTAGTTTTTTTGTGAGCAATGAATTTTATATAGCTGAAAAAGTCATATATAATGTAACTTTAAGAATAGAAATTTGTTATATATGAAGTTTATATAAATAATGAAAGAATTGGATAAAAATAGTGGGAGAAGGTGAGTGAATGAGTATTTCCTCTATTGTAAGTAGGCAAAAGGAATATTTTTTAAAAGGGCATACGAGAAGCATCGAAATAAGAAAGAATAATTTGAAGAAGCTTTATGAAGGCATTCAGCATTTTGAAGAAGAAATATTTCAGGCGTTGAAATTAGATTTAAATAAGTCAGTTCACGAGTCGTTTACAACGGAAGTTGGATATGTATTAAAAGAAATTTCCTTTCAATTGAAACATATGTCATCATGGAGTAAACCGAAGCGAGTTCGAACAGCACTCACTCATTTTGGATCAAAAGGAAAAGTAGTGCCAGAACCGTATGGTGTGACGCTTATTATTGCACCGTGGAACTATCCTTTTCAATTAGCAATTGCACCACTTGTAGGGGCACTGGCAGCTGGAAATACAATCGTTTTAAAGCCGTCAGAGTTAACGCCAAGCGTTTCAAAAGTGCTTAAGATAATGTTAGATGAATTATTCCCAGAAGAGCTTGTAGCGGTAGTAGAAGGTGGCGTTGAAGAGAGTACATCTTTGCTGAGGGAACCAATTGATTATATTTTCTTTACTGGTAGTGTTGGCGTTGGAAAAGTTGTAATGGAAGCAGCAGCGAAACAGTTGACGCCGCTTACGTTAGAACTTGGCGGGAAAAGTCCTTGTATTGTACATAAAGATGCAAAGATAGAGATGACAGCAAGAAGAATTGTTTGGGGTAAGTTTTTAAATGCAGGGCAGACATGTGTAGCGCCTGATTATATGTACGTGCATTCTTCCGTGAAAGAACAGCTAGTTGAGGCACTGCGACATGAAATCACAGAGCAGTATAGTAAAGAACCTTTGCAAAATGAAAATTACGTGCGTATTGTAAGTGAGCGTCATTTTGAACGATTATGTGGATTTTTACAAGATGGTCAAGTCGTAATTGGTGGAAACTATAAGAAAGATACATTACATATTGAACCGACAGTGCTAGCGGATGTTACATGGCAAGATGCTGTTATGGAAGATGAAATTTTTGGTCCGATTTTACCAATCATAGAGTACGACAATATAGAAGATGTAATTGGCACAATCCAGCAACATCCGAAGCCGTTAGCGTTATATGTATTTTCGGAAGATAAAGAAGTACAAAAGAAAGTGACGAGTAATATTTCATATGGTGGAGGCTGTATTAATGATGTTGTCTACCATCTTGCCACGCCATATTTACCTTTTGGGGGTGTTGGAAGTAGTGGATTAGGGGGTTATCATGGGAAAGAAAGTTTTCGGACTTTTTCACATTATAAAAGCATTTTAGCCCAATCTACAGCATTCGACATGAAAATTCGTTACTCTTCTACAAAAAGTGCTTTAAAATTCATACGAAAGTTGTTAAAATGATGATGGTGTTTATCAGTAGGCGTAGCCGTATGATAATAGCCCCTTCGCGATGGAAGGGGTTTTTCTGTTCGACGTTATGTATCATGCGAAAATGAATCAAACATACTACATAAAGAATAGAAACGAACGCTTGCTAAATAACCATTTTTGTTTGGATCGAAACAAAAAATAGTCTATAGAACATAAATATTTATTCATGAATATAAAAATTTAAAATTTAAGGTAGATAGGACGGGAAAATGAAAAAGATTATTAAAGTTGAAGCAGTTGAAAAACATTTTGGAAATCAAGTGATTATCCCACCTCTTTCTTTAGATATTA
The DNA here is from genome assembly GCF_058795375.1 of Bacillus sp. GW823-FHT06A10. Classification (NCBI taxonomy): domain Bacteria; kingdom Bacillati; phylum Bacillota; class Bacilli; order Caryophanales; family Bacillaceae; genus Bacillus; species Bacillus sp. GW823-FHT06A10. The sequence continues at coordinate 532,044 of NZ_JBXAHT010000001.1, forward strand.
AAGAGGGAGAGTTTTTAACAATTTTAGGGCCGAGTGGCTGCGGGAAAACGACTTTACTTCGTATGATCGCAGGATTTGAAACTCCAACTAAAGGGAATCTTTTATTAGATGATGAAAGAATTAACGATTTGCCGCCATATAAGCGTCATATGAACCTAGTGTTCCAACATTACGCACTATTCCCGCATATGACAGTAGAGAAGAATATTTGTTTTGGTATGAAAATGCAGAAAGTATCAGCAGCAGAGCAGAAAGAGCGTGCTGAAGAGGCAATGCGTTTAACGCAGTTACTTGAGTTCCGTAATCGTAAACCTGCTAAGCTTTCTGGTGGACAACAGCAGCGTGTTGCAATTGCAAGAGCGATTGTAAATAATCCGCGTGTATTACTATTAGATGAGCCACTTGGAGCGCTTGACTTTAAGTTACGAAAAGACTTGCAACGTGAATTGAAAAACTTACAACGTAATTTAGGAATTACGTTTATATACGTAACGCACGATCAAGAAGAAGCAATGAGCATGAGCGATCGTATCGTCGTTATGAATAAAGGCCATATCGAACAAATTGGAACGCCGAAAGAAATTTATAATAAGCCGAAAACATTGTTCGTTGCGACATTCATCGGTGAAAATAATATTGTGAAAAATGGGGAAGGCTATGTAGCAATTCGCCCTGAAAATGTGAAAGTACGTTCGGTTGAAGAACCAATTTTAAAAGAATACCATCTTGGACATATTGAAGATATTGAGTTTGTCGGAAATATGGAGAAGCTTTATGTACGTGATGAGAAAACATCAGAATTACTAATGGCATATCAAACTGCTGAAGAGGCAGCGCAGTGGAGCATTGGAGATAATGTATATGTAGGCTGGGAGCAAGAGGACGAGGTGACCTTAAATTGAAAAAAGGGAAATTACTCGCACTACCTACAGTCGCGTGGCTGTTAATTTTCTTCCTAATCCCGCTCGTATTCGTATTAGGATTCGCCTTCATGCAGCGCGGAGCTTACGGGACAGTAGAAATGCAATTTACGCTGGAGAATATATCCCGTGTGTTTGATCCATTGTACTTAGGAACGTTATGGGAAACTGTTAAGATTGCAGTTATTACTACAGTAATATGTTTATTAATTGGTTATCCATTTGCGTATACAATTACAATTGTTGACCGCAAATATCGTTCTATTCTTTTATTATTGGCAACGATCCCGTTTTGGATTAACTTTCTTGTTCGTTCATACGCATGGATTGTTATTTTACGTTCACAAGGTCTTGTGAATACGTTGTTATTAAAACTCGGCATTATTAGTGAACCGTTAAATTTATTATATAATACGCCTTCTGTAATACTCGGAATGGTCTATTCTTTATTACCATTTATGATTTTACCAGTGTATGCAGCAATTGAGCAGCTGGATAAGCGTAAGCTAGAAGCGGCTTATGATTTAGGAGCAACACCAATAAAGGCATTTTGGAATATAACAGTGCCGATGACAATGTCAGGAATTGCGACTGGTTCTATTTTAGTATTCGTTTCTTCTATCGGAATGTTTGTTGTATCAGACGTGATGGGCGGATCGAAAGTAGCATTAATCGGAAACGTTATTCAAAACCAATTCTTAGGTGCACGTGACTGGCCGTTTGGATCTGCGTTATCGATTATCGTTGTTCTATTCTCTGTTCTGTTAATTTACTTATATTATCGTGCAACGAAAGTATATAAATATAATGAGAACGGAGGGGAATAGGCAAAGATGAAGAAGTTTTTAGTTTCTTATTCTTGGTTAATTTTGTTATTCTTGTATTTTCCAATGATGGTTTTAATGGTCTATTCTTTCAACGACTCTCGCATTAATGCGGAGTGGGAAGGTTTTACATTCCATTGGTATACAGATTTATTTCAAAAACAAGATGTTATTGATGCATTTGTAAATAGTATTACGATTGCAGTTATAACAACGATTGTGACAACGGTACTTGGTGTATTCTTTGCGATTGCTTTACATCGTTATAAATATCGTTTCGAAGGGGCTATTAATGGCCTTGTATATTTACCAATTTTAATTCCTGATATTTTAATGGGATTATCTTTACTAATTCTTTTCAGTCAGCTAGGAATGGAACTTGGACAAACAACGATTATTATTGCACATATTACATTTAGTATTTCGTTTGTTGTTGTTATTTTAGCTGCGCGTCTTTCAAGTATGGGACGTGACTTAGAAGAAGCTGCAAATGATTTAGGAGCAACGCCTTGGCAAACGTTTCGTTTTGTAACGTTCCCAGCAATTGCACCGGGAGTTATTTCAGCAGCATTATTAACATTCACATTATCAATTGATGATTTTGTAATTAGTTTCTTCGTATCAGGACCAGGATCAACAACATTGCCATTATACATTTACAGTATGGTTAAGCGCGGAGTATCACCAGAAATTAATGCTCTTTCTACAATTTTAATTGTTGCTATCGTAGGATTAATGGTTCTATCTGAAATCTTCCGTAACAAAGGTGCAGATGGTGAAGAAAACTCTGGAGGACACCTTCCTTTATAATACGAACGATATAGAAAGTACGAGGGGGTAATAAACCGATGAAATTAATGAAAAGAATAGCTGGCGCAGCAATTAGCTTTAGCCTTGTTGCTGGTGTGCTTGCTGGTTGTGGTGAAAAGAAAGAAGAATTAAATATTTATAGCTGGGCTGACAATTTTGATGAGCAAGTGCTAAGAGATTTTGAAAAGAAGTATAATGTGAAAATTAACTATGATAAGTACGCAAGTAACGAAGAAATGCTTGCGAAATTACAAGCTGGTGGCGCAAAGTATGATTTAATTCAACCATCTGATTACATGGTTAAAACAATGGCAAAAATGGATTTATTAGCGCCGTTAGATAAAAAGAATATCCCAAATATCGAAAACATGGTTTCTAATTTCAAAACACCTGCGTTTGATCCAGAGAATAAATATTCTTTAGTGTACACTTGGGGTGTAACAGGGATTGCATACAATAAAAAGTATGTGAAAGAAGCACCTACAAGCTGGGCTGACTTATGGAATGAGAAATATAAAGGACATGTAACGTTGTTAAACGATTCTCGTGAAGTATTAGGAGTGGGTCTTAAGAAGCACGGGTTCTCAAACAGTACAAAAGAAGATGCAGAGTTAAAGACAGCAGCGGATGATTTAAAGAAGCTGCTTCCAAACTTATTAGCATTTGATACAGATAACATTAAACAAAAATTCATTACAGAAGATGCTTGGATCGGAACAGTTTGGTCTGGAGATGCAGCATTTATCGCAAAAGATAATAAAGATGTAGAATACGTTGTACCAAAAGAAGGTGGCACAATTTGGGCTGATACGTTAGCAATTCCAAAAGGTGCAAAACATAAAGAGCTTGCTGAGAAGTTTATGAACTACTTACTTGATGAAAAAGTAAGTGTGAAAAACTACGAGTCAATTGGTTACAGTAATCCAAATGAAAAAGCTCATCCTCTTCATAGTAAAGAATACCGTGATAATCACATGATTTTCTTAACGAAAGAAGAGTTAGATCGTACAGAATGGCTTGTTGATGTAGACGATAAGTTAAAAGACTATGATCGTTACTGGACAGAGCTAAAAACAAAAGGTAAATAAGTAAGAAAATGCGGTTTCTAAAGTAGAAATCGCATTTTTTCATAGTAGGAGGAAATCGTTTGAAGAAGAAGTTACATCAGTATGAGGTAATATGTATCGGTTTATTATTTGCTGTATTTAGTATTGTTGCTTGGCGCGTACATGCAGGTGGCGTTACAGTAATGGATACATATGTCCGCGGATTAGTAAAAGGGCTACAAACGGAAAGTTCCCTTACATTTTTCTCGTACTTTACAAAATTGGGGTCAGCAATTGGGATAGCTGCTACGCTCGTTATAAGTTTGCTTGTTTTTTGGAAGCAGCGTTATTATGCTGCGATGATTGTGTATCCAATGGGAATTTTAATAACACATCTTGTGAATAAAGGGATAAAAGAGATTGTAAAGAGAGAACGTCCATCATTAAATGAAGCGTTAGATGCACTTGGATATAGTTTTCCTAGTGGACATGCAATGCTATCGATTATGACATTTGGATTTCTTGCTTATATCATTGCTGCTAATTTGAAAAGCATAGCTGGGAAATGTGTCATAACGATTTTGATGGGTATAGTAATCCTATCGATTGGATTAAGTAGAGTCATTTTAAATGTACATTACCCAACTGATATTTTAGCTGGTTACTGCGTAGGTGGTATTTTGTTAGTTATCGCTATTTACTATCATCGTTTACTTACTGAGAGATTGGGGCTTAATAAAGAGAGATAGAAAAAACGCCTGGAAAAACTATCATTATAGTGTTCCTAGGCGTTTTTTGTTTGTATAAAGATATGATACAGTATAAGTGACAATTGAATTATTTAAAGTAGGTGAAAATGTGTGAAGACAAATGTTCATAAAGTTGATAAGTGGGGGAAGTTAGGAGCTTTTTTGTATCAATTTCGTTATACAGTAATTGTAGCGTTACTGTTGCTTGCAATCGCACTTGGGATTTTTGCTCCAAAGCTACCGGGAGTATTAGGTGGTGACGGTTTCCAAACGGAAGGAGACTATCAAAAAACAAAAGAAATTTTAGATAAAGATTTTAAGAAGTCTCAAGATACGCTTCTGCTCGTTTTTGAGAAAAATAAAGATGCTTCGCATGAGGAATTTAAAAAGCGAATAGATGAAATTGTAAAGAATGTTCAAGAGAAAGAGAACTATGAATCTTTCCATCACCCAATCCAAAATAAAGAAATGCTACAAGATGACATCGGTTATGCGACAATTTTATTTTCCGGGAAAACAAATAAAGAAAGAATGGAAAAGACATTACAATTTGCTAATGAGATTGAGAAAGAAAGTAATGTAGCATTAAAAGTAACACCTACAGGATTTCCGAAAATTAATCAAGAAATTAATGAAAGAACGCAAAATGATTTAAAAGTAGCAGAAATGATTGGATTACCAATTGCGTTTCTTGTATTACTATTTTCGTTTGGTAGCCTTTTGGCATCAATTTTACCGATTTTGAATGGAGCGCTTAGTGTTATTAGCACGATGGGTATATTGTATTTCATCGGTGTGGATAAAGAACTATCTATTTTCGTGTTAAACGTTGCACCGATGATTGGACTTGCACTATCTATTGATTTTGCGCTATTATTTGTGAACCGTTTTCGAGAGGAAGTTGCTAAACGAACGGTAAAAGAAGCGATAGCAATTACATATCAGACGGCAGGACGTGCAATTGTATTTTCAGGATTATGCGTATTTGTTGGGTTATCCGGTTTGTTTTTCTTTAAGATAGATTATATTCAATCTGTCGCAATTAGCGGAATGATTGTTGTGATTATGAGTATTTTATTCTCACTCACACTTCTTCCAGCGTTATTATCGTTAATCGGTAAAAAAATATTAAAAAAGAATCAAGTAGCACATACGCCGGCAAAAGCATGGCGTAAATTTGCACAATTTGTGATGAAACATCCAATTGCAATGATTGTTGTTGTTACAACATTTATTGTTATTTGCTTATTACCGTTACGTACAGCTAATTTGCAGTTCCCTAGTGTTGAAGCTTTACCTGAAAAGAGTGATACAAGGATTGCATATGAAAAGTATGAAGAAGCATTTAATAAAACTGTCAAAACACACGCTGATGTTACGTTAGTTGTAGAGACGAAAAAAGATATGAAAGAAAAAGAAAGTCTACAAAAGATAGAAGAAGTCGTTCAAAAGTTAAAAGATGATAAAAAAGTACATGAAGTAAGAAGTTTATACGACGGGTTAACTGGAATGAAAGCAGATCAAGTTGCTGGAATATTGCAGTCGCCAGAAGCAGCAAAACTAACTCCTGTATTTGAAGCATACACAAAAGGGAATAAGACGACGATAGAAGTTTTTTTGAAAACAAAACCACGTACAGAGACTGCAAAACAGTGGGTGCGTGACTTTAAAAAGAACTATAAAGAAACGAATGTTACGTATTATCTAGGCGGAATGACGACGTTTCAACAAGAATTAGAAGATGAAATTAAAGATAAAGTTGTAATTGGTATGTCTGTTATATTTGGATCGACCTTTGTTATATTATTATTTGCATTCCGATCTATACTCATTCCAATTAAGGCAATTATTATGAATATACTTAGTTTGAGTGCAACCATTGGAATTGTTGTTTGGTTATTTGAAGGTGGTCATTTCGGTTTAGAAGCGAGTCCGGTTCTGTTTGTCTTACCAATCTTCATTTTTGGCCTCGTATTTGGGCTTAGTATGGATTATGAAGTATTTCTTATTTCACGTATTCACGAGCTCTATGAAGAAACAGGAGATAACGATCAAGCAACGTTAGAAGGGCTCGTTTCAACAAGTAGAATCATTACATCAGCTGCATTAATTATGATTGTTGTAACGGGTGCATTCGCATTTACTGATATTTTACCAGTAAAGCAGATGGGGCTTGGCGTGGCATTAGCAATATTTCTTGATGCAACAATTATTCGTCTTATGCTCGTTCCAAGCTTAATGAAGTTATTTGGAGACTGGAATTGGTGGTTACCATTTCGAAAAAAACGAGAAAAATCATCGTAAAAAAATGCTCATCATATTGATGAGCATTTTTTTATGAATAGCAAGACCTACATTTTGCAAATAGTATGTGATAAGAACATTACATACAAGTAGGTGAAGGCAATGTTTCGTTATTTTAAGTTTAAGTTAAATGATACAGTACAGTTTGCAGAAAACGATGGGCATATGTATCGCATTGTCGGTTATCGGTTAGAAAAGGGATTTTATCCAAAAGATGAATGGACTCATATCATTTATGAACTACTTAGAGAATTTGACGGGTATACGATGGATGCAGAGGAGGAAGAACTTGTAAAGGTCGTTCAAGTAGAGGATGAGTATTACAAAATACAAGAAGTATCAGGTTATCGTTATCCAGTAAAGATGAAACAAAAACAACAAGTGATGAAAATAGAAAGGATGGACGATTTATTAGATGCTTACAATGACTATAAAAGGTTGGCGGATTTCTTTAAAGATTTATCGTATGAACAAAAAGCTGAAGAAGTATTGTTAGAAATGAAAAGACTTAGAGCTTGAGGGGCAGTCTATTATAAGACTGTCCTCTATTTTTGACGGTGCACCAAAGTGTGTTTTCCGTTACAATGAGAGAATCAATAGAAATAAGGTGATAAACAGTATGGAAACAAAGAAAAAGGGCGAATGGTGTGAAATTACCGTTCCAGCTAAATGGAATGGTATAAGTATTGAATCGGTATTAAAAGTAGAATGGGAAATATCGAAAAAGCTATTACATCAGCTTCGTATGGGAAAAGGTGTTACGGTTAACGGAGAACAAAGAAGATGGAACGAGCTTTTAAAAGAGAACGATAAGTTACAAGTTCATATGTTTGCGGAGGAAGAGTACGGTGTGGATCCAGAATATGGTGAATTGCATGTAGTATACGAAGATGATCACGTACTCATCGTAAATAAACCAGAGAAAATGGACACACATCCTGCTGAAAAAGGTGGAACCGGGACGCTTGCAAATCTTGTTGCTTTTCATTTTCAAATGCAAGGTTTAGAGACGAAGGTGCGTCATATTCATCGTTTAGATAAAGATACGACAGGTGGTGTCGTATTTGCTAAGCATAGAATTGCTGGTGCAATTATGGATCGTTTATTAATGGAACGAAAAATTAAAAGGACGTACGCAGCGCTCGTTGAAGGGAAAGTAAAGAAGAAACAAGGAACGATTGATGCTGCTATTGGAAGGGATCGCCATCATGCTACAAGGCGTCGTATTTCTCCAAAAGGTGACCAAGCTATCACATATTATAAAGTAGAAAAGTATTTTAAGAAGCAAAACACGACTTTCGTAACGTTACAATTAGAAACGGGTAGAACGCATCAAATTCGTGTTCATATGAGCCATAATGGTAATCCACTAGTTGGGGATGTATTATATGGTGGACAAACAAAATATATGTCCAGTCAAGCATTGCATGCGATGAAGATAAATTTCTTGCATCCAATTACGAAAGAAGCGATTGAAGTTGATGTGCCGTTTCCTACAAAGTTAGATAATAAAATAAGAGAATTTCAAAAAGAAAATGCGTAAAGTATAAGGTTTAATTTGAAAAAAGTAGATTTTTGCAGGGATTTCTCTAAAAGGAGCGAAGCCGTTAAGAGAAAAGAGAGGTGAGAATCACTTGATCAAATATAAGTATGTACTTGGAATATTTTTCGCTTGTCTTTTAGTTACTCTATGTCTCTATCCCTATTTACCAACTCGTATGGCAGTACATTGGAATGTAAATGGTGAGCCAAACGAGTTTATGAGTAAACAAGTTGTTGTAGCATTTATTCCTTGTTTTATTATTTTTTCATATGGATTTTTGTATATTATTTCACATAATATATTTAAGTTTAATGAAAGAGAGCATGGTATTATAGACGGATTTATAAAGAAAATTACGTTATTTATGTTGTTTATTCATATGCTTATCCTCTTTATTAATTTTGAGGATTTGATATCCTTTCAAACAGGATTAACGATTGGGATTAGTATGTTTCTTTTTATGCTGAGTAAAGAATTTAAGAAAATAAAAGGCAAAGAAAAAGACCCAATTAAATTACAAAAAATTCGTTTAGTAAGTAGACAGATTTTTCAAGTGATGGCATGTGGCATATTGTTTTCATTGTTTTTGAACTTAGAGTGGGGATTTTATGTATTGCTTAGTGTAATAAGCTGTGGATCTATGCTATTTATGTTATATATTTTCTATTCATACATAATAGAAAGTTATGAAACTTAAAAAAGAGTCTTCTCATTATGAGAAGACTCTTTTAATCTATTTACTTTGTAATAAATTGTTGTGTCCAGTAGTTGCCGCTTTCTACATAACCAACACCGATGTGAGTGAAGCCGTTATTTAAGATGTTTGCACGGTGTCCAGCGCTGTTCATCCAAGCTTGTACCACTTCTTCAGGTGTACGTTGGCCTTGAGCGATGTTTTCACCTGCAGATGTATAAGAAATACCAAATTTCTTCATCATGTCAAACGGAGACCCGTATGTAGGGCTGTTATGATCAAAGTAGTTGTTTTTTTGCATGTCTTCAGACTTAATACGTGCTACTTTGCTTAATTCAGTATCGATTTTTAGTGCTGGTAAACCTTGTTTTGCACGCTCAGCGTTTGTTAATTCAACAACACGTTGTTCGAACTCGCTTAAAGATTTTGCTTCTTCAGCAGGCTTTTGCTCAGCAGGTTTTTGTTCAGCAGGTTTTTGCGTATTGTTGTTTTCAGCAGGCTTTTGAGCTTCTGGTTTTTGAACTTCTTCAGCAGGCTTTTGCTCGGCAGGTTTTTGCTCAGCAGGCTTTTGAGTTTCTGGCTTAGCTGTTGGTTGCTCAGTTACAACATTTTCAGTAGGTTGTTGACCAGGAATGAAGCAGTTTGGTTGGAAGTTTCCTTGTTGCCATTGTGCTAATGATTCAACTCCCATAGATTGTAAGAATGCTTGTAGTTCTTGTTGGCTCATTTGCTTCATCATCACTTTTGAATGCTGAATATTTTGAACCTTTATGTTAGATGGTTGTACTGTTGCAGCTTGTGCATCTAGAGAAGATACTCCTAAAGTAAGAGCTGTTGCAGCAGCTACAGATAATAAAACACGCTTTTTCATGATGTGTGTCCCCCTATATAAAGTTTTAATTTGTTTTCACACGATTTGTTTTTGACAGCCTGTTTGACTGACAAATTCATCGTAGCATACAATTTGCGAGAAAAAAGATGGAAAAAAATTCATAGACTTTAAAATTACCTAATTTATCCTAAGAGAAGAAGGGAGCAAAAATAAGAGAAATATAGAGTATAAAAGGAATTTATAGTGTTTTTATACTTGGTTTTAAGAGGGGGTTTTTGGATAAAGTTACCTAAATAGAAAATGAAGAATCCTATTGTATCAATGGTTTGAGCAATTTTTTGAGGAATATAATGGATTGATTTTTACAAAACTGTAATGTTTCTGTTGTTCTTTTTTATAATAAAGTAACATATTTTTAATGTTGTAGCAGACAAAAAAGCGGCTATCTCTTTACATAGACGAAGGAGATAGCCGTTTTCCTATTATTACGTATGTTACGAGTTATTACGAGTTAGTTTCAATTGCTTCTAATAATAAATCCACAATGTGAATTCCTCTCATTTTATGAGAAAGCCCTTCTCGCTCAATGCCCAATTTCATTTGTAATAAACAACCTGGATTTGCAGTAACAATGGTTGCTGCTTCTGTTTCATGCACACAGTCCATTTTGTAATCTAGAAATTCCATTGATAACTCTGAATGAACAATATTGTAAATACCAGCAGAGCCACAGCAGCGATCGGCATCTTTCATTTCTCGATATGTTGCACCTTGGATAGCCTCTAGTAACATACGAGGTTCAGAAGATGTGCGCATAACATTGCGTAAATGACAAGAGTCTTGATACGTAATAACCTGCGGCGTGAGTCGTAAGTCAGTTCGCTTATGGAAGTCTAGTTCTACTAGAATAGCAGTAATATCTTTAATTTTAGAAACAAACTGCTTAGCACGTTCAGCCCAATCCGGATCATCCTTTAAAAGATAATCATAGTCTACAAGATAAGCCCCGCAACCTCCTGCATTCGTAATAATATAGTCGATGTTTAAATCTTCGAATGCTTTTATATTTCGCTTTGCTAATTCTTTTGCTCCACTCTTTTCACCAGCATGTCCATGCAATGCACCGCAGCAATTTTGTGTTTTCGGAATAACAATATCACAACCAGCTAATTGAAGAAGTTTCATCGTTGCGTTATTTGTTTCTAAAAACATCGTATCCATTAAACAGCCTGCGAAGAATGCAACTTGTTTTTTCTTTGTACTTTCTGCAGGTAAAAATGAAGGACGATCTTTCATTGCTTTCATTTTAGGGACTTTTGGTAAAACGAGATCCATCGTTGCAAGTGTTTCAGGGAATAACTTCATAATACCTGTTTTATGTGTTAGCGTTTGTAAACCAGAACGTTGATAAAATCCGATTAGTCCGGTTAATTTTCGCATTCGATTTTGATGGGGGAATAATCCTTCAAAAACGACTTTTCGAACAGCTTTCACTGGCATTGAGAATTTTTTATTTTGATTAATAATATCTCGAGCCTCTTCTAATAAATGTCCATAATTTACACCAGATGGACAAACAGGCTCACAAGCACGGCAACCAAGACAAACGTTTAATGTATTTTCAACATCTTCATCTGGTTCGATTAAACCATCAACGACTGCTTTCATTAATGCGATACGTCCGCGCGGTGAATGTGACTCTTTATATCCGGATTGAATGTAGGTAGGACAAGTAGGTAAACAAAAACCGCATCGCATACAGTTAAGTAGCTCATCTTCACTTAATCGTTCTTTAAATTCTTTTTGAATATTTTCTTTATTTAATGTGGTCATCGCTCAACCACCACTCTTTTTCGAGTGTCTTTCGCGAACATTTTTCCAGGGTTCATAATGTTGTTTGGATCGAAAGCTTGCTTTATTCCTTGCATAGCTGCAATACCTTCTTTACCTAATTTCATTTCTAAATATGGAGCTTTCATTGCACCAACACCATGTTCACCAGTAATTGTGCCACCAAGTTCAATTGCTTTCGCAAATATTTCAGCAAAAGCTTGTTCAGCTCGGTGCATTTCTTCTGCATTACGAGCATCTGTCATACAAGTTGGATGTAAGTTACCATCACCAGCGTGTCCAAACGTACAAATAGGAATATTATATTTTTTTGCAATGGCATTAATAGCTTCAACCATTGGAGCGATTTGTGAACGTGGTACAGTCGCATCTTCTAATATTGTAGTAGGTTTTAATCGTGCGAGCGCTGATAGAGCACTACGGCGAGCAGTACGAAGCGCATCTGCTTCTGTTTCATCTTTTGCAATGCGAACATCAACTGCATTCATAGAGCGGCAAACGTTAGCCATGTTTTCAATATCTCGATTGACTACTTCGGGCGGGCCATCTTGTTCGATTAATAAAATTGCTTTTACGTCAGTTGGTAAACCGATTTGTGCAAACTCTTCTACAACTTCAATTGTCGGTTGGTCTAAAAACTCAAGTGTTGCTGGAATAATTTTATTTGCAATAATAGAAGAAACAGCACGTGCAGCTTCATTAATATCTTCATATAATGCAAGCATTGTTTTCTTTGTTTCAGGCATAGGAACAAGTTTTAATATAGCTTCTGTTACCACGCCAAGTGTTCCTTCAGAACCGATAAATAAACGAGTTAAATCGTAACCAGCTACATCTTTTGCTAATTTACCACCAGTGCGAATAATATCGCCATTTGGTAAGACAAGTTCAAGCCCCATTACATAATCACGTGTTACGCCATATTTCAAACCGCGTAATCCACCTGAGTTTTCATTAATATTGCCGCCGATTGTAGAAATTTTCATCGAGCTTGGATCTGGTGGATAAAATAAACCTTTTTCTTCTACCGCTTTAATAATATCAAGTGTAATGACTCCAGCTTGTACAGTAATTGTTAAGTTTTCTTCATCAATTTCTAAAATATTGTTCATATGGCGGAAAATAAGGACGATACCGCCTTCAAGTGGACATGTACCTGCGCAAAGGTTTGTTCCAGACCCGCGCACATATACAGGGATTTTGTGAGTGTTACATACTTTTAACACTTCAGCTACTTCATTTGTATTACGAGGAGCAATGACTGCATCAGGCATTGCTTGGAAGTTTGGAGTGGCATCATAACTATAAGTTAAACGCCCCATATTGGATGTATCTACATTATCTTCGCCAACAATAGATATGAATGAATGAATAATTTGCTTTTCTAACATTGGAAATCCCCCTCAAACTGTCAACGTGTTTAGTTATAATAAACATCGTGGTAACAGTGCTTTCATTATAATGATAAAAAAGTCGAGGGATTCTTTCTATGTGTAATCATCTGAAGATTAATCTGTTTTATCCTTCTTTTTTGTGTGATTATCTAATAGGAGGAGTGCGAAGTATAAAACGTGTAAGTCTTTGAATTGTTTTGGATCAAGTCCTGTATGTTCTTCAATCTTTTTTAGCCTGTAATGTAATGTGTTAATGTGTATATGTAATTGTTTAGCCGTCTGTTTATAAGATTGGTTATAATCGATAAATAAGCGCAAAGTATGCATAAGCTCAGGAAATGATAATAAGTTTTCGATGGTACGCTCTAGAAATTGTTCACGCGTTTCGGCAGAAATATCTTGTAAACACATTTCTAAACGTAAATCTTCATTAAATACAATTTTTTTCGTTTCCAATGATACAGAAAGAGCGCGTAATGCTTGTTCGTAACATATGTTCATATTGTTTGAGGTAACTGTTTGTCCAATCCCGATATATAAAGGAATAGAAAATAAAGTTTCGCAGTCTTGTTTTAACCGTTTTAAAAATTGATAAGTTTGCTCTTTGGAGCTCGTTGCTGTAAATAAAATAAAACGATCATTTCCCCAACGAACAAATAGATGCTCTTTTGTTAAAATATTACGTATGTGTTGCCATATTTTACGCTGGAGCATCGTGTCATTTTTGCCAATAGAAAACAAAATAAGTTGTTTTTTCTTATATAAATCAATGCCAAGTGTTTTGGCGCGATCAAGAAAACTCGGGGACCACTCTGTATTTTGAAGCCAATCAAAGACAAAAGCTTCATAAGAACGGTGCTCAAGTTCTAGTTGCTCTAAAAAGTAGTTTTCATGAATTAATAATTCGGTCATCTTACGCAATATTTCGCTGTAGCGTGAAATATTTTCAGGATCTCCTGTAATTCCAATGACACCAATTACTTCATCATGAAATAATAAAGGAAGATTCATCCCAGCCTTTACACCTTGCAATCGCCTTTCATCTTCTTTTGTAATGATGACGGTTTTCTTTTGTTTGGCGCAGCGGAGTGCACCTTCATGAAATTGACCAATTCTTTCTGTATCTGTACTTGCGATAATAACGCCTTCTATATTAATGATAATAATATTTTCTGTAATTAGTCTGCGTACTTCTCGTACAATTTTATTCGCTAAATCAGGAAATAGCATAATTGACACACCTCAAATTCTATTTGTTGTACATTATATATGTAAATTGAGTAAGAAAGGAAAATTTCACACTTTCCACACATTTATTTGTTATTTTACAATTATAACGAAATCATCCGAAGATGGAGGGAATCTTTTGAGAAAGTATGTTTTTCTTCTCTGTTTTTTATTTCTATTAGTAGGGTGTCAAGGAAGTTCGTATACACCAATTGCTAAAGATAAAAATGTTATTATAACAACGAATATAAAAGAAGGCAGTATTAGTTTTATTGATAAAAAAGATAAAAAGTTAATCACGACATGGGAACTAAATGAGCCAATGGCCGGAATCACACTGCTTCCAAATGGTGAGGAAATACTTGTATACGGTAAGCAATTAGAATATATGTATGTATATTCACTAACGGAAGGAAGGCAAGTGGGAAAATATAAAACTGGAAAGGGCATTGTAAATGTGGTCGTATCAGAAGATAAAAAACAATTATTTGCTGCCGATCAAAATGTTCAAAAGGTAAGGTTCTTTACGATAAATGGGAAAGAGACAGGAAATGTTTCAACAGGCAAAGGACCTATAACGATGGTAGAGTATCATAATCGGTTATCTGTATTAAACTTTTATGATACGAAACTAACGACAATTGATACGAAGAAAAAAGAGGTTGTTCAATCCTTTATGATTCCACCAGCATCAACAGGAGCAACGATTAGTCCTGATGGGAAAGAAATATGGATTGGCGGACATGGTGATGGAAATCAAGTAAATGAGAAAGTGTTAGTATATTCTTTGCAGGATGGAGAAATGGTACGTTCTTTACATGCTCCATTTATGCCTGTGAATATAACGAAGGATAGTAAGTACGTATATGCATTAAGTCATGGGTCGAATACACTTAGAAAGTTTGATATTAGCACATATAAAGAAATAGCTTCTGTAGAAGTAGGATCAAATCCATTTGCATTTTTGGAGAGCGGAGCAGAAGGATATGTAGCAAGTTATGATAGTGATGAAGTGTGCGTTATGGATATGAAGAATTTGAAAATAAAACAAACAATTAAAGTCGGAAAAGGACCGTTTCAACTCATAGAGAGAGAAGGGAAGGACAATGAATAAATATAGAGTGCTAGTTGTAGATGATGAAAGTGATATGAGGCAGCTTGTTGGAATGTATTTGGATAACTTTGGATATGAGTGGGGAGAAGCTGAGAATGGAAAAGAGGCTCTTAAAAAACTAGAAACGGATCATTATGATTTCGTTGTATTAGATATAATGATGCCAGAAATGGATGGACTTTCAGTTTGTAAAGAAATTAGAAAAACGTCAGATGTGCCGATTATATTTTTAACCGCAAAAGGTGAAGAGTGGAATAGGGTGAACGGCTTACGTATGGGAGCAGATGATTATATTGTAAAACCGTTTAGTCCGGGTGAATTAGTTGCCCGTATGGAAGCTGTGCTAAGAAGATATACAAAGCAAGAACAGCAAGAAGAGATTCAATTTGGACCAATTCTTATCAATGAAAAAAGTAGAAGAATCGAGGCGGATGGTGAGTCGATTTCTCTTACTGTAAAAGAGTTTGATTTACTATATTTTCTTTGCCAGCATACAGGACAAGTATTTAGCCGGGAGCAATTACTTGAAAAGGTATGGGGATATGATTATGCCGGAAGTACAAGAACAGTAGATACGCACGTGAAAACGATGCGCTTGAAGCTTGGAGAAAGTGGAAACTACATTCAAACTGTTTGGGGTGTAGGCTATAAATTCGAGGTGTAACGTATGTTTACAATGGTACAAAAACTTTGGCTTACAGTAGTATGTGCAGTATGTGTAACAGTGTCCTTTCTTTATTTCGTATCTTTATACTCGTATGAAAAACTATACGTTGATAATTTAAAAGGCTCATTAGTAATGGAAGGAAAAAATCTTGCTGCCCAATATGATAAGCACGAAGGAATATCAACTTTTGAAGAGAAAGTAAGATCGTTTGATCAAATATCTAGTTCAGACGTTATTTTCGTGTCTAATCCGCGTGATTTAAGTGCATGTTTGCCTTTTGATGTGCATCATCATTCCCTTATAAGTGAAGGAGATAGGCAAACGCTATTAGATGGGAAAACTGTGACAAAAATAGGATATGAAGAACATTTTGACCGTAATATTATGGGGGTTGTCATCCCTGTATTGGAAAATAAAAAATTAGTCGGAATTGTCTATTCGTATATTCCTTTAAAAAGTATAAAAGATTTAATCTATGATATGGGTCTTATTTTAGCACCGTTAGCAATTGCTATGATTTTAATTACTATATGGGTTGGAAGAAAAATTATAATTGCAATTACGAAGCCACTTTCGCAAATGGAACGGGTTGCAAATCATTTGGCTACGGGAGATTTCTCGGAGCGGATTACAGTTTCTTCAGAGGATGAAATTGGACGGTTAGGAAAAGCATTTAATAAAATGGCCAATTCATTAGAAACAGAAGATGTAAAGCGTAAGGAATTTTTAGCAAATGTTTCGCATGAACTTAGAACACCACTTAGTTATATAAAAGGGTATAGCGAGGCTATTTTAGATGGCGTTGCCAAGGGACCGCAGCAGGAAAAAGTAACGCAGCTAATTCATAAAGAAGCAGGTCGTATGCAGCGTCTCGTTCATGACTTGTTAGACTTAGCACAATTAGAAGGTGAGCACTTTCCGTTAAAGAAGCAACCTATCGTTTTTTCACAGCTGATTGAAGACGTATTAGATACGTATGAGATTAAGTTTATAGAAAAGGAACTTCATATTTCAACCAATTTAAATCCAGAGATCATTGTCATGATTGATGAGGATCGTATGCAACAAGTGCTTCATAATGTGTTAGATAATGCGATACGGTATACAAATCAAAACGGAAATATCGTTATAACTTTAGAGCAAATCGATGATTACTGTGAATTGAAAATAAAAGATACAGGAATTGGCATTGATATAGAGCATTTGGAGAATCTTGGGGAACGCTTTTACCGAGTTGATAAAGCGAGAAGTCGTCAACACGGTGGAACAGGTTTAGGCCTTGCTATTGTGAAACAAATTGTTCATATACATGGTGGACATTGGAAAATTGAAAGTGAAAAAGATAAGGGAGCAACGGTTATTATTAAACTGAATGTACAGGATGAGGGGGGCATGTTCTAATTTTTAGGACATGTTCTTTATATTGAAGAAAATATTTATCCCGCTATTTGCCGGACAGTAAGACCCTCACCTCAAAATTCAACGGAAGCAAAGAAGTTAGGTGGAGGCCCTGCTGTCCGTAAAAGCCCGATTGGTGAGGGCTAATAATCAGTGGGGGATGAACAAAACCCCTACTGATTAAAGTTTCACTTTATACGTGAAAATATAAATTAATATGTAATAAATATCGAAAATTTGACTATTTTATGAACAAAACATTTGTACTTCTTATCAATTCGGTCTAAAATAGTTATGATGCAAAGTTCTTATAAATCGTTTCAATTGTTGTTTGGAAGATACTGAGGTGATTTAACTGGAGTACAAATCTATTAAACCGAAAAAAATTTACGAAGAAGTATCTGAAGCTATTTTAACAATGATTAAAAATGGTACGTTAAAACCTGGTGACAAACTACTCCCTGTGCATCAATTAGCTGAGCAGTTTCAAGTTGGTAGATCTGCTGTTCGTGAAGCGCTAAGTGCGCTAAGAGCGATGGGCTTAATTGAGATGAAACAAGGAGAAGGTACATATGTGAAGAACTTCGATTCTTCTTCATTAACGAAATCATTAAACAATAGATTATTAATGAAGAAAGAAGATATTTTGAATTTATTAGAAGTACGAAAGGTGCTTGAAGTGGGGGCAGTTCGAGTAGCGGCGGCAAAACGTACGGAAGATAATTTACAAAATATGAAACATTGGTTAGATGAAATGGCAAAGAGCATTGGAGATGAAAAGGCTGGCGAAAAAGCCGATTTTCAATTCCATATGGGAATTGCAGAGTCTTCGCATAATAACATTTTGCTTGAACTCATGAATCATGTTTCAGAGATGATTGCTGAAACGATTGGTGAATCAAGACGCATTATTTTATATGGTGAACAAACGACATCAGAACGACTTATAGAAGAGCATCAAGTTATATATGATGCGGTGTTAAAACAAGATGTAGAATTAGCGCAGCAAGCAATGCTAGATCATTTAACAAATGTAGAACATATTGTCACAGGTAAAAACGATATAAATTCGTAATTTAATCTTTTAAAAATTTAATTTTCTGATAAAATAGAGAAAGATTAAGTAAGCGTTTTCTTTAGAAGAGGGAGAGGATAGGCTATGGTTGAGCCTATTTCTTCTCTACTCAGTCATCTGATGACCATATGTTTGTTGGCGAAGTTGTAAAAAGGGGGAGTAATAGTTATGAAAGTTACTTTATTTGTTACTTGTTTAGTCGATATGTTCGAAACAAATGTCGGCAAAGCAACAGTTGAAGTGTTGGAGCGTTTAGGTTGTGAAATTGAATTTCCAGAAGCACAAGTTTGTTGTGGCCAGCCTGCTTATAATAGTGGCCATGTAGAAGCAGCAAAAGAAGCGATGAAACATATGATTGAAACTTTCGAAGATGCAGAATATATCGTTACGCCATCTGGTTCGTGTGCGACAATGTTTCATGAGTATCCGCATGTTTTCAAAGATGATCCAAAGTGGGCTAAACGTGCACAAAAAGTTGCTGATAAAACCTATGAATTTACACAGTTTATTGTAGATGTTTTAAAAGTTACAGATGTTGGTGCAAGTTTACCAGGGATAGCTACTATTCATAAATCATGTCATATGACACGTATGCTCGGAATAAAAGAAGCACCAGGAATTTTATTATCAAATGTAAAAGGATTAACTGTGAGAGATTTACCAAACGTGCAAAATTGTTGCGGGTTTGGGGGAACGTTTTCAGTTAAGATGACTCCAATTTCTGAGCAAATGGTAGACGAAAAAGTAGATAGTGTAATGGAAACAGGTGCAGATTATTTAATCGGTGCAGATTGTGGGTGTTTGTTAAACATTGGCGGACGTATTGAGCGTTTAGGAAAAGAAGTAAAAGTAATGCATATTGCTGAGGTACTGAATAGTCGCTCATGAAGGGGGAACATAAGCTATGTCTATGAAAATCAGTGAGAAAAAATTTAATGATCGCGTTGGTGATGGAATTCAAGATTCGTTTATGCGCGGAGCAGTTTCTTCTGCACAAACGCGTTTATATACGAATCGCTTAAAAGCCGCAGATGAATTAGGAAACTGGGAAGAGTGGCGAGAACTAGGTGAACAAATTCGTCAACATACGTTAGAAAATCTTGATTATTATTTAATGCAGTTAAGTGAAAATGTATCAAAAAGAGGCGGACACGTGTACTTTGCGAAGACGAAAGAGGAAGCAGCAAAGTATATTCAAGACGTTGCCAAAAAGAAACAAGCGAAAAAAGTAGTAAAATCAAAGTCGATGGTAACAGAAGAAATCAGTATGAATCATGCGCTTGAAGAGATTGGCTGTGAAGTGTTAGAGAGTGACTTAGGAGAGTATATCTTGCAAGTAGATAACGATCCACCTTCACATATTATTGCACCTGCACTTCATAAAAATAGAACGCAAATTCGCGATGTATTTAAAGAAAAGCTAGGCTATGAAAATTCTGATGAACCGTATGAAATGACAAAGTTTGTTCGTAAACAACTTCGTGAGAAATTTATGGATGCAGAAATTGGTGTAACTGGTTGTAATTTTGCTGTTGCAAATACTGGCTCTCTTTGTCTAGTAACGAATGAAGGTAATGCAGATCTTGTTATGTCAATTCCGAAAACACAAATTGCGGTAATGGGTATGGAACGGATGGTTCCGACAATGGAAGAATTAGATGTTTTAGTTGGTTTACTATGTCGTAGTGCAGTAGGTCAAAAATTAACAAGTTATGTAACGGTAGCAGGACCAATTCAAGAAGAGGAAGTTGATGGACCTGAAGAATTCCATTTAGTTGTTGTTGATAATGGTCGCTCTCAAATTCTGGGATCTGAATTCCGTTCAGTATTACAATGTATTCGTTGCGCTGCTTGTGTTAATGTATGTCCTGTATATCGTCACGTTGGTGGACATTCATATGGATCGATTTACTCAGGACCAATCGGTGCGGTATTAACACCGCTTCTAGGTGGATATGATGATTACAAAGAGCTTCCTTATGCATCTAGTTTATGCGGAGCATGTACAGAAGCTTGTCCAGTAAAAATTCCATTGCATGATTTATTATTAAAACATCGTCAAGTTATTGTTGAGCAAGAAGGTCGTGCACCACTTGCAGAAAAACTAGCGATGAAAATGTTTAGTATGGGTGCTTCTTCAGCTGCTTTATATAAAATGGGGTCAAAAATGGCACCAGCGGCAATGAGTCCATTTACATCTGGTAATCGTGTATCAAAAGGTGTTGGACCACTTAAAAACTGGACGGATATTCGGGAATTCCCAGCTCCAAGTAAAGAGCGATTCCGTGATTGGTATAAAGATCATAAGAAAGGCGGGGATAAATAATGACAGGATTAATTCAAAACCGTGATGCCTTTCTAGATAACATTGCAAAAGAACTTGGGCGCGCGCGTAAAACAGAAGATGTAGAGCGACCAGTATGGAAAAGTAATGTGAATATAGAAACGTTAAAAGATTGTTCACAAGAAGAATTACTAGAAGTGTTTAAAAAGCAATGTACAAACATTCATACAACTGTAGTAGAAACGACAAATGACCGATTAGGTGAAGACCTTCAAAAAGTAATCATGGAAAACGGCGGTGGACCTATTTTATTATCAGCAGATGATCGTTTTGATGCATATGGTTTAACATCTTTATTTAAAGAAGAACTTCCAAAGCGAGACGTTGAAGTAAACGTATGGGATCCAGAGAGAAAAGACGAAAATATGTGTTTAGCTGAAAAAGCGAATATTGGTATTGCATTTAGTGATTATACATTAGCTGAATCTGGTACAATTGTTGTACAAAGTCATAAAGGGCAAGGACGTTCTTTACACTTTTTACCGACTGTATATTTTGCTATTATTCCACGTGAAACACTTGTGCCTCGTATTACACAAGCAGTTCAGGATATGAACTTACGCGTAGAAAATGGGGAGACAGCGGCATCTTGTATTAACTTTATTACAGGGCCAAGTAACTCGGCTGACATTGAGATGAATCTTGTTGTCGGAGTACATGGACCATTAAAAGCAGTATATTTCATCGTATAAAAGAGGGGAAAGCAGGCCAGAAAATGGCCTGCTTTTTAGTAGAATAAAGGATAATATGAAGTAGAAGTTCTCTCCTTTTTTTGCTATGTTTTTTGGGAAAGGAGAGGAAGGGATGTTCACTTATTTATATGCACTGTTAGCAGGGATGGTGTTTGGTTCTTTTTTTATGCTAGTTGCGATGAGGGTTCCATTAGGTGCGTCTATTATTACCCCGCGTTCACATTGTTATTATTGCAAATATGTGCTAAGGCCAAAAGAACTAATCCCCATCATTTCATTTTATATACAAAGAGGCTGTTGTACGAATTGTAAGAGGAAAATTCCAATTATGTATGTAGCATTTGAATGTATAACAGGAAGTATATTTCTTCTTACCGTGTATATGATTGGAATAGAACGAGAGCTTATTATCATTTTATCCCTTTTTTCGCTACTTCTTATTATTTCAGTTACAGATTACTTATATATGTTAATTCCTGATTGTATTTTAATTTCGTTTGCCGTTTTACTCATTCTTGAAAGTGTTTTTGTACAATTAGTTACTTGGACAGATAGTATAGTTGGTAGTGGTGTTATATTCATTTTGTTATATTGCATGCAAAAGATATATCCAGAAGGGCTTGGCGGAGGTGATATAAAACTACTTTCGTTACTTGGGTTTATAGTAGGAGTGAAAGGCGTTTTTATCATTTTATTTTTAGCATCTTGTTTCAGTCTTTGTTTCTTTGGGGTGGGTATCGTATTAAAACGTATAGAAGTACGAAAACCAATTCCATTTGGTCCTTTTATTAGTCTTGGGGCAATATGTTATGTATTGGCCGCATATTCAAATTAGAGAGGGAATAGAAAATGAACGTATATATGGATGATCAAAGAAGTTGCCCGTTCGGGTATGTGCCCGCAACTACAGTAGAATGTGCTTTGCAAATGGTTCGGGATTATGATGTGAATATTCTTTCCCTTGATTTTAATATGGGGTGGGGAGCAAAAAATGGACTGGATTTTGTAGAAGCTTTTTGTACAGAGGGGTTATATGTAAATGAAATTCACCTTCATACGAATGATGTCATCGGTATGCACAAGATGAAACAGAGAATGGATAAGGGAAAGGAAGAAGGAGAAATTAATCCTCACCTTGTTGTTAAATACGTGGGAAGCTAAAAACTCCAAAGTAAAACTTTGGAGTTTTTAATGTTTCATATGTGCTTGTAAAGGAATAATCTCTTCTTGTTGAGCTGCTGCGATTTCAGTTTCTTCCTGTTGAACTTCAGGTGTTTTTTTTGTTAAGTAGTGGTATACCATACCGACAAATACTGATCCGCCAATAATGTTACCGATTGTAACAGGAATTAAGTTATGAATAGCACCTGAAAAAGAAATTGTCTCAGGATGTGGTGAAACTAAAGATAAAGCAAAGAGTGACAAGTTTGCAATACTATGTTCGTAACCAGATAAGAAGAATGTGAAAACAAGTAGCATCATGACCATTATTTTTGCCGTGTCGCCTTTAACCTGAGATGGTAAGAAGCAAGCAAGACATACGAGCCAGTTACATAAAATGGCTTTAAAGAATAACTGCATTGTAGGTGTGTTCATCTTTCCTTCAACGACTTTATTCATTAGGTGACCGTGATCAATTGCTTCAAAAATTCCAGTTGCGTAAAATAGTAAGGCAAAGAATAACGCGCCGGCTAAGTTACCTGCATAACAAGCAACCCAGTTACGAAGTGTATCAGAAATCGTTGTTTCTTTTCTTAAAGTTGCTACAGTAAAGTACATTGTGTTTCCAGTAAACAATTCAGCACCGCCATATATAATAAGTACGAGAGCAATCCCGAAAAACATAGAAGCAGCTAAATAAGTTGCTGGTGAATCTGCAATGTGAAAAAAGTTACCTAATTTAAAACATAGTACAATAATAAAACCGATATAAATACCCGCAAGTGCAGCACGAATGAAATATTGCATTGGGTTTGTATCTAGCATTTTCTTTTTGCTTTTAGCCAGTTTGACAACATAATCTAGTCCTTGTTCTAGCATGAGTAATACGCTCCTTTAGTAAATCTTCTATAAATACTCCTTATATGAATAAAGTACATGGAATTGTTCTCACTTTCAATAAGTTTGTGCAATGTTTCACAAAAAGGACATACATACGTTAAGAAAACGTTTACAAAGGGTAGTATAATGGAATTTTTTCTGGACATTGAGAGGAAGAAAGGAAAAAGAAAAAGCGCTGTAATTACAGCGCTTTTTCGTCTAAATTCTTTTCTACTTTTACTTCTACTTCTTTTGAGAAGAACCAACCACCAACTGCGATTCCGACTAATACAATCCAGAATGTAAGCTTCCACGGAGTGGATTCTGGGAATGAATGTGGAATTACATTTAATGCAGGGTGTGCTAATGTATAAACTGCTAGCTTCACACCAACCCAACCTACAATTAAGAATGCTGCAGTTTCAAGTCCTGGTTTACGTTTTAAGATTTGTACGAATGCAGTTGCTGCAAATCGCATAATGATTAATCCGATAAGTCCACCTACAAAGATAACAACGAATTGCCCAGTATCTAGACTACCAATTGTACCTAATCCTGTTTTTGGTAAAGTCATTGCTAGTGCAACCGCAGCTAAAATTGAATCAACTGCGAAGGCGATATCAGCAACTTCAACTTTAAATACAGTCCACCAGAAGTTCTCTTGTTTTTTCTTTGCTTCTTTTTCTTCTGTTTCTTCATCTGTATTCTTTTTAACATATGTTTTAAATAAGTGATTACCAGCGATAAACATAAGGTAGATGGCACCGATTGCTTGCACTTGCCATACATCGACTAAGAACGAAATCATAAATAACGATCCAAATCGGAAAACAAATGCCCCCGCTAATCCGTAAAATAGTGCTTTCTTTCGTTTTTCTTCTGGTAAATGTTTTACCATAATTGCAAGAACAAGAGCGTTATCAGCCGCTAAAATCCCTTCAAGTGCAATTAGGATGAGTAATACCCAACCATACTCCAATAATAATGATACATCCATGTACATTCTCCTCTCATCTCTATAAGTTCTAAATAAGTGAAGAATTTCCCCACTATTTAGTTTCCCCATACTCCTGCCTATTAACTTTGGAAGAATTTGGAAATGAATACAAAAAAGACCTCTGCCGTTAATAGGCAAAGGTCTTGCTAGACATATGTAATAAAAATGCCAACAAAGCCGGAAGAACTAAGTTCTACGTAATGACGACTTTGTTTCCAAGAAATATTCTTGGACGCTACTCCCCTTTGGAGATATGTTATTGTATTCTCATTATATGGATAATTGATACGGTTGTCAACCTGTTAAAATATCTTCATTAGGATATTTTATTTTCCGGTTCTTTTTACGAGCAAATGAAAAAGCCAATGTTAAAGGCCCCATTTTGCCAAAAAACATCATAAAGATAATAATAGCTTTTCCGATTATAGTTAAGTGGGGTGTTAAGTTCATACTGAGGCCAACAGTCCCGAATGCTGAAAATACTTCGAAAGCACTCATCAATAGAGGAACTCGCTCAGTAATACTCAAAATTAAAATAGCAAAAAAGATAAATGAAATGGAAATAATAGTAATGGTTAATGATTTGACAATGAGAGTATCTTTAATGGATTTTTTAAATACGACAATATCCTCTTGTTCTTGTAAAAATTTAAATACGCCAAAAAATATGATTAAAAATGTTGTTAACTTAATCCCACCACCCGTTGAAGCACTACCAGCACCAATAAACATAAGGAGCATCATTAATAGGAGGGAAGGTTTTGACAATGTAGAAATATCAACAGTATTAAACCCGGCAGTTCGTGTTGAAATTGCTTGAAAATAAGAGGCCATTCCTTCTTCAAATGGGGTAAAACCTCTCATAGAAAGGGAGTTATGGAACTCGAATATAAAAATAAAAAGGGTAGCAATAATGTTGACGATTAGAGTAGAAGTGAGCATAAGTTTTGAATGTAGTGTAAGGTTTTTAAAGTTTTTCTTTCTTTTTATGTCTACAATTACTGTAAAACCAATTCCACCTAAGATGATTAGAGAGGAAATGACGAAATTGACAAGAATGCTATGAGAATGGGACATTAAATTATCGCTCCACACAGAAAAACCAGCATTGTTAAAGGCTGAGATTGAATGGAAAAAACTATAATAGATCCCTTTGGCAACCCCATATTTGGGTACCCATTCAAAAGAAAGAATTAAAGTAGCGATACATTCGACTGTAAAAGAGAATAAAAATAATGCTTTGGCAAGACGGATAACGCCGCCGATATTCGTTTGATTTAATGCTTGTTGTAATAAAATACGGTTTTGAAGACCGATTTTTCTTCCGAGCATAATAGCAATTAAGACCGCAAAGCTCATAATGCCAAGCCCGCCAACTTGTATAAGCGTTAAAATGACACATTGTCCAAATAAAGTAAACACTTTTCCAGTATCCACAACACCAAGCCCAGTAACAGTACAAGCGGAAACGGTTGTAAATAAGGCATCGAGCCATGAAATGGACGTTGTCGTAGCAATTGGCAGTTTTAATAAGCATGTGCCGACAACTGATAATACAATAAAAGATAAAGTAAGAACGCGGGGAGGGCTCATGCTAATATTAATCCGTTTCATGTCACATATTGCTCCTTTCGTTTTGCTTTGATTAGTATGTGAAAAAGCACTATTATGTATGTTGAAAATAGAAAGAGGCAGATAATATCTGCCTCTAAGCCATATGTTATATAATTATCCACGTAATTGTTGTTGAGCTAAAGCAACAAGACGTTTTGTTACTTCACCGCCAACTGAACCGTTAGAACGAGATGCTGTATTAGAACCTAAGCTTACACCAAATTCTTGTGCAATTTCATATTTAAATTGTTCAAGCGCTTGTTCTGCACCTGGAACTAATAATTTGTTTGTTTTTACCATGTTGATACACATCCTTATGAGTAGTCCAGTTCAGCTAAGTTCTTATCTAAACTGGTAACGTTATTTTATGTGGAAATGACATACTCATACGCGGAAGTAATCGGTGCGATTAGAAGTTCTTGGATAGAAAAAAAGAGTAGCAACTTTGCTACTCTTTTTTTAGTATTGTCGCTGTTCCTTCCACGACAATATCATCTGATTGATTATATATGTTTGTTTGCAACGTAATGATTTTTTTATCGTCACGCTTCTTAATAACCTCTGCCACAACGCGAAGTGTATCACCGATTTTGACAGGGGCACGGAATGAAACATTTTGGGATAAATAAATCGTATTTTTGCCTGGGAGTTTCGTTCCAAGGATGGTAGAAATAAAACTCGAAACGAGCATACCGTGAGCAATACGTTCTTTAAACATTGTCGTTTTTGCAAAAGAATCTAAAATGTGAATAGGATTCACATCTCCAGTCAATTTTGCAAAATTGATAACATCTTCATCTGTAATTGTTTTTGTAAGGGATGCTTGATCACCGACTTGAATCTCATCATAACGAAGCTCCGGAACAGTTTGTGCTTCTTGAAATGGATTCATTTTGTCCTCCTTCTTTTCCATATCGAAAAATGTTAGCCATCTTGATGTAGTAGGAGGAAGAAAGAGTTTTGTTTGTGCTGCAGTTAGCTCCCACATTTTTCTTACTTGATGGAAGTAAATAGATTTTTTGAGTTTTCCTCGAACTTTTTTGCGAGTTCCAACTGTTTTGACTTGAACTCTTCCAAAAAACCCTCTAACTGTTTTTGAGCCTCTTCACGTTGTAATTGTTGTTGCTCAATAAATTGTTTTGTTGTTTCTTCAAATTGACCGCTTGTTTGTGTAAGAATTGACAAAGATGTTTTTGTAGGAGAAACAGTAAGCTGCTGCATATGAGCAGAAAGTTCTTTCCACTTGTCTTGCCACTCGTTAATTTGATCATTTAAGGAGTTACCAGTTAATTGTTTCACGTAATCTGTATATTGGTTATTGAACTGAGCAGTGATTTGTTGTAGTTCTTTTTCTAGTTCATCTACTCCTGATGTTAATTTATGCAAAGCGTCTTGTTGTTGTTTTAATGTTTCTAAAGTAAGTTGCTCTAATTGTTTCCCAGCTGAAGAAAAAAGGGAAAGTGATTGAGACCAGTTTTTCCAAAATGCATCGACTAATTCGTATGGTTTAGTTTCCATTGTTTGACCCCCAAATGTTTTTTTACATATTGTGAACGCAGATTACTCTGCTGTACCACCAGGTGAAGATGAAGAATCCTTTTCATCCTTTTCTGGAGAAGTAGAAAATGGAAAGAATGCATTGGTGTATAACGTGAAAAACGTCCGCAACATATTTTGATAATGTTCAAAAGAAGTCGCACATGTTGTTAAATATTGCTCTCCATATTCAGTTAAAGAATAAATTCTTTTTGCCGGCCCTCCATCGCTTGTATCCCAAGTAGAAGAAATAAGGTTTTCTTTTTCTAATTTGCGTAGTGTTCTATAAACATTACCTTGGTCAACAGAAGAAAAGCCGATATCCATTAGCATTTGAATAAGTTTGTAACCATGAAGACTCCAGTCTTTTAGACAGAGAAGTAAGAAGGGAACTAAGAAGTTTTTTGGCATGGAGTTTGGTTGTTTCGCTTGGTTGTTCTCCAAACTTTCGCGTTGTTCTGGTTCATTTTGTAGCATGATTGTGCATCACCTCATGAATCAGTTAGATGGAATTTTTTGCTTATAAGTGCAATTTACACCTATCTGTTTTTAAAGTCAACACATTTGTTAGAAAATAGAAAAAAATAAAATATAGACTTGAAGTTTTATTCGGAATATTAGAAAATAGTGAATAGGTTGAATTGTTTCAAAAAAGAAAAAGGGAGTGTAGGTAAAGTGATTGATCAAAAATTCGATCCACTACAAGCATGGAAAAATGCTTATGAACAAACCGAAACATTTTGGGGAAAAGCGCTCAATGAAACAATTAAAACAGAAGAATATTCTGCTTGGATGGGCAGCGTTCTAGATTTGAATTTGTTTTATCAAAAAGCATTAAATGATACGACAAAAAACTATTTAGAACAAGTAAATGTGCCGACGAAAGAGGATATCGCAAGAGTGGCTACGCTTGTTATTAACTTAGAAAATAAAGTAGATAACATTGAGGAGTTTCTAGAGGAGAAAGTAGATTCTTTAGGACAAGCTCCTACATTAAAGCGTGATGTGACAAAAGTGAAACAAGATATTCGTACGCTTGAAACAAAAGTAGATCAAATTTTAGAATTGCTAGAAAAGCAAAATGCAGTACTAGCTAAACTACAAGTACCTGTAAAAGAAGAGATAAAGCCTGCGAATAAGCCGGAAAATAAAAAATGATAAAAGCGCTTGTTTATAACAGGCAAAAGAGAGAGGGAGAATCTCTTTTCACATGTAAACGGCGAAACATAATTATATAGGGACTCTACAGTATGAGTACCAAAATGATTCATAACAATCGTTCACAAATTCATTTAAGGGGGAAAAGAAATGGTTCAATTAAATGGAAAAGTAGCAATCGTAACAGGTGGAGCAAAAGGGATTGGAAAAGCAATTACAGTAGCGTTAGCACAAGAGGGCGCTAAAGTTGTTATTAACTATAATAGCAGTAAAGAAGCAGCTGAAAACTTAGTAAATGAACTAGGAAAAGACGGACATGACGTTTATGCAGTGCAAGCGGATGTTTCTAAAGTAGAAGATGCAAATCGACTTGTAGAAGAAGCTGTGAATCATTTTGGTAAAGTTGATATTCTTGTTAATAATGCTGGTATTACAAGAGATCGTACATTCAAAAAGTTAAATCGTGAAGATTGGGAGCGCGTAATTGACGTGAATTTAAGTAGCGTATTTAATACGACAAGCGCGGTTCTTCCATACATAACGGAAGCGGAAGAAGGAAGAATTATTAGCATTTCTTCTATTATTGGTCAAGCAGGTGGATTTGGCCAAACAAACTACTCAGCAGCAAAAGCGGGTATGTTAGGATTTACAAAATCATTAGCGTTAGAACTTGCAAAAACAAATGTCACTGTAAATGCAATTTGCCCAGGATTTATTGATACTGAAATGGTAGCAGAAGTGCCAGAAGAAGTACGTCAAAAAATCGTTGCAAAAATCCCGAAAAAACGTTTTGGTCAAGCTGATGAAATTGCAAAAGGTGTAGTATACCTATGCCGTGACGGTGCGTATATCACAGGTCAGCAATTAAACATTAACGGCGGATTATATATGTAATGAAGTAAGAAAAAAGTGCATATCCATAGCAGGAATGCACTTCTTTTTTTAAGAAGGAAATCGACCAAAAAGGAGATAAAAAAATGACTACATTCGCAACAGAATGGGAAAAGCAATTAGAGCTATACCCAGAAGAGTACCGAAAAGCATACCGCCGAGTGAAAAGGGCGAGTGAAATTTTATTACGTGAACCAGAGCCGCAAGTAGGATTAACGCCGAAAGAGGTTATTTGGACGAAGAATAAGACGAAGCTTTATCGCTACATTCCAAAACAAGAAAAAACACAAAGAGTTCCAATTCTGTTAATATATGCTCTTATCAATAAACCATATATTATGGATTTAACTCCTGGAAATAGTTTAGTGGAATATCTAGTGGATCGTGGTTTTGATGTGTATATGCTTGATTGGGGCACATTTGGTTTAGAAGATAGTCATTTGAAATTTGATGATTTCGTGTTTGATTATATTGCAAAAGCAGTAAAAAAAGTAATGCGAACTGCAAAATCGGACGAGATTTCTTTACTTGGTTATTGCATGGGTGGAACGCTAACTTCTATTTATGCAGCACTTCATCCGCACATGCCAATTCGTAATTTAATTTTCATGACAAGTCCTTTTGATTTCTCTGAAACAGGATTGTATGGTCCTTTGTTAGATGAGAAATACTTCAATTTAGATAAAGCGGTTGATACATTTGGAAATATTCCGCCAGAAATGATTGATTTCGGAAACAAAATGTTAAAACCAATTACGAACTTTGTCGGTCCATATGTTGCTTTAGTAGATCGTTCAGAGAATGAGCGCTTCGTCGAAAGCTGGAGATTGGTTCAAAAGTGGGTTGGTGATGGTATTCCGTTCCCAGGTGAATCATACAGACAGTGGATTCGTGATTTTTATCAAAATAATAAACTGGTTAAGGGTGAACTCGTTATTCGCGGACAAAAGGTAGACCTTGCAAATATTAAGGCGAATGTCTTAAATATTTCCGGGAAACGTGATCATATTGCTTTGCCATGTCAAGTAGAAGCATTACTAGACCATATTTCTAGCACAGATAAACAATATGTATGTTTACCGACAGGGCATATGTCTATCGTTTACGGTGGAACAGCTGTAAAACAAACATATCCGACGATTGGAAATTGGCTTGAAGAGCGTTCTAATTAAAAATAAAAAATCCAACTAGCCTATGTTAGTTGGATTTTTTTATGGAAAATAACAAAACATAGAAAGGAGAAACTTATATTTTAGGAGTATAATTATGAAACTTATGAATGGTAAGTTGTTTTGGAATACAGGAGTTTCTGTACCTTGTTATCCACTGTTAGAAAATGATATGATATGTGATGTGCTCGTAGTCGGAAGCGGCGAAGCTGGTGCTCATATAGCGCATTCGTTAGCGAAAAT
Source organism: Bacillus sp. GW823-FHT06A10 (assembly GCF_058795375.1). Taxonomy (NCBI): domain Bacteria; kingdom Bacillati; phylum Bacillota; class Bacilli; order Caryophanales; family Bacillaceae; genus Bacillus; species Bacillus sp. GW823-FHT06A10. The sequence continues at coordinate 563,176 of NZ_JBXAHT010000001.1, forward strand.
TGGCATGAGTGTTACGCTTATTGAAAAAAGAGCAATTGGGTGTGGTAGCACAGCTGCTAATACAGGTTTACTACAATTCCTTCATGATAAATCGTTAACCTCCCTTATCCATACATTTGGTAAAGAAAAAGGGGTACGAGCATATAAGCTTTGTTATGAAGCGCTAAGAACAATGGAAGAGGTTATACCGACTCTTGATATTGATCCCCATTTTATTCCGCGAAATAGTTTATATTATGCAAGTAAAAGTGAGGATGTCTCATTTTTACAAGAGGAATATAATACGTTACAGAATTATGGATTTCCAGTTGAATATTTTACAGAAGCTGATATTAAGAAACGTTATTCTTTTGCAAAACAAGCAGCGTTATATACGCAAGGTGATGCTGAGGTGAATCCGTATTTATTAGCGCATAGTTTTTTGCATAAAGCAAACCAAATAGGAGCTAATATATATGAACATACAGAGGCAATACATATAAAAAAACGCCAAAATGATTTAATTTGTTACACGAAAACAGGAAATCAAATTGTAGCAAAGAATATTATTATGGCGACAGGTTATGAAGCGCTTTTTGGAAAGAAAGAAAAAAATACAACAGTAGAAACTTCTTATGCAATTGTAACAAATGAAATAGATCAGTTTGAAGGCTGGCATGAGCGATCGTTAATTTGGGAAACGGAACGGCCTTACTTATATTTTCGAACGTATCGAAACCGCATTATTGTAGGCGGATTAGATGAAGCGATGCAAATTCAAACAATCGGTGATACGAAATTATTGCATAAGCGTGATATCCTTATTAATATTGTAAAAGAGATGTTCCCGCAGTATAAAAATATACAGGCAGACTACTATTGGGCAGCCGCATTTGGTGGTACTCATGATGGTCTCCCCATTTTAAAAGAAGACGAAAAGATACATAATTTGTTTTACGCATTGCCGTATGGAGGTAATGGAACTGTATATGGAATGGTCTTTGCCAAATTATTTGAACAGTTATTTACAAATAAAGAAAGGGAAGATTTTTCTTTATTTAATCGATAGAAAAAAGGTAGCGAAGTGATGGAATGAGAGATATAAAAAAGTTTTTACAAAAATTACGTCCAGTACAACTCATTGTTTTATTTTATTTATTAGCAGTAGTTGTATCGGTAATCTTGCTTAGTTTACCGTTTGTTACGAAACCTGGTGTGAAATGGACATTTATAGATGCCCTTTTTACATCGGTTAGTGCGGTAAGTGTTACGGGGCTGTCTGTTATTACGATTTCAGATACGTTTACTACAGCAGGAATTATTGTTTTAGCCCTTATTTTACAATTAGGCGGCTTAGGAATTATGGCGCTTGGTACATTTGTTTGGATCATTACGGGGAAAAAGATTGGTTTGCAAAGAAGAAGATTAATTATGGCAGACCATAATCAAGGAAATTTATCGGGTCTTGTAGAATTGATGCGTTCTATTTTAATTGTAATTATTTCGATAGAACTTATTGGAGCAATCCTATTAGGTACAAGATTTTTACTTTACTTTCCGACTTGGCAAGAAGCTTATTTTCACGGTTTCTTTGCAGCAGTTAGTGCGACTACGAACGGTGGATTTGATTTAACAGGACAATCGTTAATTCCGTATAAAAAAGATTATATTGTTCAAATGATTCATATGTTACTAATTATTTTAGGGGCGATTGGTTTCCCTGTGCTAATGGAAGTGAAGCAATTCCTTAGTAAAAGAGGACAACAATTATTTCGTTTTTCATTATTTACAAAATTGACGACAACAACATTTTTTGCACTCGTTGTTGTTGGTACAATTATGATTTTTTTACTGGAGAGAAATCACTTTTTAGTAGGAAAGTCATGGCATGAAACGGTATTTTATACATTATTCCAATCTGTGACGACGCGAAGTGGTGGACTTGCTACGATGGATATACGTGAATTGTCACAACCGACGCTTTTATTTATGAGTATATTAATGTTTATAGGGGCATCTCCAAGTTCGGTTGGGGGCGGAATACGTACAACTACATTTGCTGTTAGTATATTGTCACTATACACCTTTGCAAGGGGCGGTAGAACAGTTAGAGTCTTCAAACGTCAGCTACATGAAGAGGATGTACTAAAAGCATCTGTCGTTATGACGATGGGGATTTTGTTATGTGCTACTGCGCTATTCATTTTATCTATTACGGAAAATGTACCGCTTATGAGCTTAATTGTTGAAGTTTGTTCTGCTTTCGGAACGACGGGACTATCAACAGGTGTTACGCCTGATTTAACAACTGTTGGGAAACTTGTACTCATTGTGCTTATGTTTATCGGACGCGTTGGTATTTTAACATTTATTTTAGCTAGTGGTGGAAGGGAACAACCACCTCGCTATAAATACCCGAAAGAGCGGATTATTATTGGATAGTATGAAACCATTCTACCTACGTTAGGTAGAATGGTTTTTTAGTCGTTAATACCAAATTGTGGATGCATAAAAGCTTCATTTTTATTATCCACTTCGTTTTTTAGTAACTCTTGATTTTCTTCTGAAATCCACCCAATATCATTTGTCGGATGGATCCACTCATCGCCAGCCATAATGGCAGGATCTACTTCATCACTCCAATTGTTAAGCGGACTGTTCTCGGAATTATATTTACTGTCTCCAATTACAACATTATATTGATTCACAAAAGGTTGTTGCATCGTTTTTCCTGTTCCTTTAAAAGATGGAAAATCCATTTGATGCGGGAGCGTTTCGTCTAAAATTGGTGATTGAATCTTTTCTTTTTTCTTCAAAATTATCGCTCCTTTTTATAATGATTTCTTCATATGTAGTATTTCCATCTAACGCCCCTTATGTACTTGTTAACACTTGCCAGTAATAATTATTTTAAGTTGTTTCAAACTAGAGTAGAAAGTGATTTCTTGAGAGCAGGTGAATGTATTGGTAAAAAGAAAAGTGAAACAAAATGCGGCAATCAATAATAATAAAACTCCGAAAGAAAGCTTACCAGATGCAGAATTTGCATTAGAGTATGAAGGGGAAAATAGCGCAAAGTATGCTAATCGTAATTCAAAAAAAGGGAAACAAAAATGAGGCGTTTTTTACAAACGCCTCATTTTTTTGTGGGATTATAAAGGTTTTTTTAATTATTTGTAAATTTAGTGTTTTCTATTAGCAGAAAAATGCGAAAAAACATAGAAGTAGCAACGTATTACACAAAAACAAACAACAAACAAAAGATTAATGTTGGTTTAATACTGCTTTTACACTAGTTGTTTATATTTGAGTTGTACATAAGATTTGTAAAAGGAGAGAGAAACAGTGAAAAAAACAATCTTTAAAGCTGTAGCGACTGGAATGGTATTTTCGTTATTAATGGGGTGTGGTGCAAAGAAGGAAGAAAGTGCTGGAGCGAAAGTGAAAGATGACAAATTATCTGGATCATTAACTGTTTACACAGCAATTGAAGAAGAGCTTGTACCAATTTATCTTGATTCCTTTAAAAAGAAATATCCTGATGTGAAATTGAACATTGTACGTGATTCAACAGGAGTTATTACTGCGAAATTGCTAGCTGAAGGGAAAAATACACAAGCAGATGTTGTATGGGGAACTGCGGCATCAAGTCTATTAGCTTTAGATAAAAAAGATATGTTAAAAGGATACTCTCCAAAAGGAGCAGATCGTGTTCTTCCACAATTTAAAGATGATAAGCAACCTGAAAAATGGGTAGGAAATACTGCATTTATGACGGGGATTGCTGTAAATAAAGAAGAGTTAAAGAAGAAAAATTTACCGATGCCAGAATCATATGAAGATTTAACGAAACCAGAGTATAAAGGAACACTTGTTATGCCACATCCAGCATCATCTGGAACAGGATTTTTAACAGTTTCTGCATGGCTACAAATCATGGGTGAAGATAAAGGCTGGGATTACATGAAGAAACTTCATGATAATATGGCAAGTTATACGCATTCAGGATCAAAACCAGCGAAATTAGCAGGAGCAGGTGAATATCCAGTCGGTGTATCAATGGTTTATAGTGCTTTAAAAGAGAAACAAAAAGGTGCACCAGTTGAAGTTGTACTGCCGAAAGAAGGATTAGGGTGGGAAGTAGAAGCGAACGCACTTATTAAGAAAGATAATGCGAAAAATGATAAATTAGCACAAGCATTTTTAGATTGGGCAATTACTGATGATGTAATGAAGTTATACTTTGAGAAAAATGGATTTGCGACAATTAAAAATGATTATAAACTTCCAGAGGGATTCCCGAAAGATGTTACTGAAAAATTATATAAAAAGAATGACTTTAAATGGGCAGCAGAAAATCGTGACAAAATCTTAGAAAAATGGGAAAAAGAGTTTGGCCAAAAAGCAGAACCGAAAAAGTAAGTGAGTGGGAGAGAGAAAAATGAGCGAATATTTATCAATTCAACACATTCAAAAACAGTTTGATGCATTTACAGCGTTAAAAGATATTTCTTTTACTGTGAACAAAAATGAGTTTGTTTGTTTATTAGGCCCGAGTGGCTGTGGGAAAACGACGTTGCTTCGCATTTTAGCGGGACTAGAGGAACCAACGACTGGCAGTATAGCTGTGAATGGAAAAGATATTACAGCATTGCCTCCTGGAAAGAGAAACTTCGGAATGGTTTTCCAATCGTATGCTTTATTTCCGAATTTAACAGCACTTGAAAATATTGAATACGGCTTAAAGACAAAAAAATATGGGAAAGCAGAAGTGAAAGAGAAAGCGCTAGATGCGTTAAAACTTGTAGATTTGCTGAATGTAAAAGATAAATATCCTGCTCAAATGTCTGGTGGACAACAGCAGCGAGTAGCACTTGCACGTGCGCTCGCTCTGTCTCCAGATATTTTGTTACTCGATGAGCCGTTATCAGCTTTAGATGCAAAAGTGCGTGAAAAATTACGTAGGGAAATGCGTGATTTGCAAGAGAAAATAGGAATAACGACGATTATGGTAACGCATGATCAAGAAGAGGCATTAACGATGGCTGATAAAATTGTTGTAATGAATCATGCGGAAATTATGCAGATTGGAACACCAGAGGAGATTTATCAAAGACCAGCCAATCCGTTTGTGGCAGATTTTATTGGTTCTATTAATTTCTTTTCGAAAAATAACGAAGAACATGCAATTCGTCCTGAACATGTAACAATTGTACAAAAGGACGGTATTAAAACAGTTGTGGAAAGTATGGAATTTCGCGGATCTGTATATCGGACGGAAGTGCGAGTCGTAGAAGAAAACACACACCTTTATAATGAGAAAATTGTAGTGGATATATTAGCATCAGAAGTAGAAGCAACGGCTATTAGAAAAGGAAAGCCGATTCAAATCTCTTTCTCAGAAAATCATATGTTGTCATATGGAAAGAAGGTCATTGTATAGATGGAGATGTTAGAAAACTATAAGGTAGAAAGTACGAAAAAAAAGATTAAGAGAAGTATAGGGAAAGAGGAATGGATCCAAAGGCTCGTAATTATCGGTATGATTCTTTCCTTCCTTATCATACTTGTATTACCGCTATTACAACTATTTACACAAGCTTTTTATAATAAAGATGGAGTTTTCATTGGTTTAGCGAATTTCAGTAAATATTTCACAACACCAACTTTAGTTCAGTCTTTACAAAATACAGTATGGATTTCGGGCGCAACAACAATGATTTCAGTTGCAATCGCATTCGTTTACGCATATGCAATTGCCCGTACGAATGTTTTTGGAAAGCGCGTATTTCAGTATGTAGCGTTATTACCATTGTTTGCACCAACGATGATGCACGGTATAGCACTTACATATTTATTTGGTAATCAAGGGCTAGTAACGAAAGGAATGTTTGGTTTATTTGAAGGTATACAAATCCCTTTATATGGACCAATAGGAATTGTAATAGCTGAAGTTATGTATACATTTCCGCAAGCCTTTCTCATATTGCTAATTGCCTTTCAAGGATCTGATTATCGTTTATATGAAGCTTCTAATATGTTAGGAGCCAGTAAAACAAAGCAATTTTTCACGGTTACTTTACCTAGTGTAAAGTACGGATTAATTAGTGCAATGTTTGTTGTGTTTACACTTAGTTTTACTGATTTTGGGGCACCAAAAATTGTTGGTGGGCAATATAATGTGCTTGCTACTGACGTATACAAACAAGTAATTGGACAGCAAAATATGCCGATGGGTGCAACTGTCGGAATGATTTTATTAATCCCAGCTATATTCGCATTTGTGGTTGATCGTATTACGCAAAGAAAGCAGGCGAATTTCTTATCTTCAAAAGCAGTACCATACAGAATAATAGCTAATAAGAAAAGAGATGTAATCTCATTCATATATTGTAGTGTGATTACCCTTATGATCATTCTATTATTTGTTGCAGTTGGTATTGCTGCAAGTGTGAAAGTATGGCCATATAATATGAGTTTTACATTTGAGCATTTTAATTTTTCCAGTTTAACAGGAGATGGACTTGAAGCATTTAAAAATAGCGTAATTGTTTCAGCAGTTACAGCAGTTATTGGGGCGATCTTAACATTTGTATTCGCATATGCAATTGAGAAAATAGACCAGCTACAATTTTTTAGAAAAACAGGTTACTTTTTCTCTATAGTGCCGTTAGCGATACCAGGTTTAGTACTCGGATTAGGATATGTCTTTTTCTTTAGTCAACCAACGATTCAAATTCTTGGACTATCAGTAACGAATCCGTTTCATTCTTTATACGGAACAATCGCTGTATTAGTACTAGTAAATATCATTCATTTTTATTCTGTAACATTTGTCACGGCAACGACTGCCTTAAAGAAATTAGACCGAGAGTTTGAGCTTGTTTCGCAGTCGATGGGTATTCCGTTTTATAAAACATTCTTCCGAGTAACAGTACCAATGTGTTTACCAGCAATTTTAGAAATGGTAATGTACTACTTCGTAAATTCAATGGTAACTGTATCGGCAGTTGTGTTCCTATATGCAGCTGATTTTAAACTAGCTGCCGTATCAATCGTAAATATGGATGATGCAGGAAATGTAGCGCCAGCAGCTGCAATGAGTGTACTTATTGTTGTTACAAATATTGTAGTGAGAGTTGTATATGAATGGGGAACGAAAGCACTTCGTAACCGAACTTCACAATGGCAAAAAAGATAAGTAAGAAGGGTGATGGACAGAATGAAAATTGAAGCAGTTATTTTTGATTGGGCAGGTACGACGGTTGATTACGGATGCTTTGCACCACTAGAAGTATTCATGAAGATTTTTCATAAACGCGGCGTTGAAATTACAGCAGAAGAAGCACGTAAGCCAATGGGATTATTAAAAATAGATCATGTAAGGGCACTAACAGAAATGCCTCGTATTGCGGATGAGTGGAAACGTGTCTTTGGTCACTTACCAACAGAAGCAGACATTCATGAGATGTATGAAGAGTTTGAAGAAATTCTCTTTTCTATTTTGCCAAATTATGCTAAGCCGATTGATGGGGTAAAAGAAGTAATCGCTTCTTTACGTAAGAGAGGCATTAAAATCGGTTCAACAACTGGTTATACGAGAGAAATGATGGATATTGTAGCAAAGGAAGCAGCGTTACAAGGATATAAACCTGATTTTCTTGTTACGCCAGATGATGTTCCAGCAGGCCGCCCATACCCATGGATGTGCTATAAAAATGCAATGGAACTTGGTGTGTATCCGATGAACCATATGATAAAAGTAGGGGACACAGTATCAGATATGAAAGAAGGTAGAAATGCTGGAATGTGGACAGTTGGTGTAATTCTTGGAAGTAGTGAGCTCGGTTTAACGGAAGAGGAGGTGGAGAGTATGGATTCGGTAGAGCTTCGTGAAAAAATAGAAATAGTTCGTAATCGGTTTGTTGAAAATGGGGCTCATTTTACGATTGAAACGATGCAGGAGCTCGAAAACGTAATGGAACATATCGAGAAACAAGAACTTATTATTTCATAAAAGGGGTACGGGATCATGAATGAAAATCACTACTTATTATTAACACCAGGACCATTAACGACAACAAAATCAGTAAAAGAAGTTATGCTATACGATTGGTGTACGTGGGATGTTGAATATAATACGATGGTGCAAGAAGTAAGAGCTAAACTTGTATCGTTAGCGACGAAGGAAGAAGAGAAATATACAACAGTGTTAATGCAAGGAAGCGGTACGTTTTCAGTTGAAGCAGTAATTGGTTCTGTTATTCCGGGAAATGGGAAGCTTCTCGTTTGTACAAATGGTGCGTACGGTAAGCGCATTGTACAAATGGCAGAGATGTTACAGATTGATGTAGTGGTCAGCCAAACAGAAGAGTGGGAACCTACTAATATTGTAGAAGTAGAAAAGTTATTGGAAGAAGATAAAGATATTACGCATATTGCAGTTGTTCATTGTGAAACAACGACAGGCATTATAAATCCAATTGTAGATGTATGTAAATTAGGAAAGCAGTATGGAAAGGTTACAATTGTTGATGCGATGAGTAGTTTCGGCGGGATTGAAATAGACATTGCTGATTTACAAATTGATTTTTTAATTAGTAGTGCGAATAAGTGTATTCAAGGGGTTCCTGGATTCGGATTTGTAATCGCAAAACGTGATGAATTATTGAAGTGTAAAGGGCAAGGACGCTCTTTATCTCTTGATTTATATGATCAATGGGAAACGATGGAAAAACAAAATGGGAAATGGCGTTTTACTTCACCTACACATGTTGTACATGCTTTTTATCAAGCACTACTTGAACTAGAAAAAGAGGGTGGAGTAAGAGCGCGTTACAATCGATATTACAACAATCAAAAACTACTAGTGAATAGAATGGGAGAAATCGGATTTAAGCCACTAGTAGATGAGAAATATCAATCTCCTATTATTACATCTTTCATTTATCCAAAAGGGGAGTTCGAGTTTCAACAGTTATATAACGAATTAAAATGCTATGGATTTGTTATTTACCCTGGGAAAATTTCGAAAGTAGATACGTTCCGGATTGGAAATATAGGTGATGTACATGAAGAAGATATTAATCGCTTAGTTGATAGTATTGCTAAAGGAGCTGTTATTGGGTGAAAGTATTTTGTTTAGGTGGAGCAGGTAAAATTTGTCGTGAAGCTATTTTGGATTTAGTTCAATTTTCATCTTTTGAGACGATTACTGTAGCCGATTTTAACGAGGAAGAAGGCCGTAAAGTAGTAGAATGGCTCAACGATTCTCGTGTTGATTTTGTAAAAGTAGATGTAACGAATCACGAGGATACGGTTGCAAAAATGAAAGGTTATGACATTGTATTGGACGGTAGGACGATAAAGCTAAACGGATTGTCGACTCGCTGTATTGCAGAAGCAGGCTGCCACGGTGTGAACTTAAATGGATTTGGTGAAGAAAATGAATCGCATGCTATATTTGTTCAAAATGAAAAAACATGTTTGCCTGGGTTTGGCATGACGCCAGGTGTAACGCAAATGATGGCAATGCATGCAGCAAATCAACTGGATACTGTAGAGTCTGTCCGCGTAAGTCACGGTTCGTATCGTCCGATTGCTTTTTCTGCTTCAATTACAGAGACAACGACATATGAATATAATCCACATTTACCATCACGTACAGTGTATGAAGATGGTGAATTTAAACAAGTACTTCCGTTTGCGCGTCCGAGAGAAATAGAATTGCCAGCGCCTTATGGTAAGGAAACGCAGTATATCATTCCGCATTCTGAAACGATTACGTTAGCAAAGGCACTAGAAAATAAAGGTGTCAAACTGATAGAGACGAGAGGAACTTGGCCGAAGCAAAATATGCAACTTGTACGTGCTTTATATGATTACGGCATATTGCGTAATGATCAGATTGAAATAAACGGGAAAGAAATAGGCATTATGGATTGTATTTCGCAGTATTTATTGCAATCGAAAGAAGGACAAGAAACAGAGCTTTATGGTTATGCACTTCATGTAGAAGTAATAGGTATGAAAAATAATGAGAAGCAAAGACATGTGTTATATCATACACATCCGTTATCTGATGGTTCTGTTGTAGGATGGGAAAAATTAAGAGCGTATACGAGAAACGTCGGTATTCCATTTGGGATTGCCGCAGAGTTAATTGCAACTGGAAATGTAAATAGGGTGGGTGTTGTTACGCCTGAAGAAGCTTTTGAAAATCCACAATTAATTTTTGATGAGCTAGCAAAGCGCGGTATTCATATTCATGAAGAAGTTTCTACTTACAAAGAAAATTATAACTTTGTATAAGCAAGGAAGCTTATGAGGGAGATATAAATGAGGTGAAGCTATGTCTGTAGTAGGAGAAGAAAGAAAGCGAACCATTCTTGAAAAGGTAGAATTTAAAGGGAAAGTAAAGGTTTCAGAATTAGCGAGAGAATTTGCTGTATCAACAGAAACGATTCGTCGTTATTTAGAAGAATTAGATCGTGAAAAGAAGCTGAAAAAAGTGTATGGTGGAGCTGTTCAACTTCCAGGCGCTGGGGTAGAGGCACCGATGTTAGAAAGAGAAATGCTACATATAGAAGAGAAGAAAAGAATTGGTTATAAAGCAGCGACATTTGTAGAAGATGGTGATGTCATTGCAATTGATGATGGAAGTACACCGCTTCAAATGGTTCCATACCTTGTTCATCGTAAAAACTTAACGATTGTAACAAGTTCATTTCCAGTCGCAACACAATTAATTTCTTCTATTAATAAAAAGATGTTTCACGGTGAAGTTTTATTTATAGGTGGAAAAGTATCTCCAAAGCATTCGCGTGTATCAGGGTCTATTTCTCAGCAAGTAATACAGCAATTCCATTTTCATAAAGCGTTCGTTTCGATTGATGGGTTATTACCTAGTTTTGGAGTTTCCAGCTTTGAATTAGAGAAAGCGAAATTGTCAGAGGCGATGATGAAATTAGCTGAGAAGACATATATTTTATGTGATCATACGAAGGTAGGCGTGAAAGGGAATTATCGTATAGCAGCATTTTCACGTATTCAACATGTAATTTGTGATAAAAAAATGCCATATAGTTTTGAAGAAGAACTTATGAAGCATAATATTCAGTGGACAGTTTGTTAAATAAAGTGAAAGTACCTAAACTCCCGCCTAATTTTTAGGAGGGAGTTTTATTGTCTGCAAATCGTAAAATAAAAGATTTGCATTTATGCAAAAAGTGGACACATTTTCTCATCTCTTTCATATAATTTACCAATACAAAAAAAGTTGGTCGAAGGAAAGAAGGGAGAACATGTCAGAACGAATATATAATAAACTTGTATTGTACGCGAATATTTTGCAAAAAATTGGTGTCATCAATGAGAAGGAAAAAAGTGAAATTCTTCATACGATAGGTAAAAAAGCCCTTTGAATAAAGGGCTTTTTATTTTTTATCTTTAAAAATATAAATTTAATGTAATATTCTCATTGACAATGATAATGATATTCATTATCATTTATTTGTAGGTAATTGATAAGGGTTATCAATTATAAAAATTGTATATGATAGGGGATATTATTTTGAAAAAAAATTATATGAAGGCGCTAGTAGTAGCGACAACATTAGCAATTCCATTTGCTACGTATTCTACTCCAGCATTAGCGGCATTAAAAGTTGAAGCAAATCAATCGGTAGCAGCAGCGAGTGATCGCACGTATGATACTGAAATTAAAATATATAAGGACCAAAAAGACGAGCCATCTATGGTTTCTCAATATATAAAAGATCCTAAAGTAACGATTGCAGCTGGTAAAAAAATTGTCACTGTAACAATGCAAGATAGCGATTATTTTCAATATCTTAGAATAGAAGATAGAAACCAGCCTGGTGTATTTCATGATGTGAAGGTTTTGTCAGAAGATAAGAGGAAGAACGGAACGAAAGTAGTCCAATTTGAAATTGGCGAGTTTGAGAAGAAGCACAATATGCAAATGCATATACTTATTCCAGCTATTGGATATGATCACAAATATCAAGTTCAATTTGAAATTAAAGATCCAACTGTAGGTAACAAAGAAACAGAGAAACCAGATGATAACTCTAATTCAGGCAATACGGAAACGGATAATCCAGTTGATAATCAAAATATGATAACAGATAACAAATTAAGAGAACTTGTGAATAAAAAAGTATTTAATAGAAAAGATTTAAATACACCAATTACGAAAGAAGAGTTATTACAAGTAAAGGATTTATTTTTAAATACAAATGAGATACTTGATTATAGTGCATTAAAATATATGCCAAATTTAAAATCTTTAACAGTTGCGAATGCGAAGATAAAAGACCCGTCGTTCTTTGCGAACTTAAAGCAATTAAATCATTTAGCTTTGCGTGGTAATGAATTTGCAGATGTAACGCCACTTGTTAAGATGGATAATTTAGAATCTCTTGATTTAAGTAATAATAAAATTACAAACGTTGCACCACTAACTGAAATGAAAAATGTAAAAAGTTTATATCTATCAGGCAACCAAATAGAAGATGTAACAGCATTAGCGAAAATGGAACAACTAGATTACTTGAATTTAGCAAATAATAAAATTACGAACGTTGCTCCATTAAGCGCTTTGAAAAATGTAACATACTTAACTTTAGCAGGTAATCAAATTGAAGATATTAAAGCGTTATATTCATTACCTTTAACAGACTTAGTATTAACACGTAATAAAGTTAAAGATTTATCCGGCATTGAGCAAATGAAGCAATTAGAAGAATTGTGGATCGGGAAAAATGAAATAAAAGATGTTACTCCTCTAAGTAAGATGACACAGTTAAAACAATTACACTTACCTAACAATGAGTTAAAGGATATTACGCCATTATCAAGTCTAGTAAACTTACAAAAGCTTGATTTAGAAGCGAATTATATTTCAGACTTATCACCAGTGAGCAATTTGAAAAAATTAGTATTTCTAAGTTTTGTTGCAAATGAAATCCGTGATGTCCGACCAGTTATAGAACTAAGTAAGACGGCTTATATTAATGTCCAAAATCAAAAAGTATTTTTAGAGGAAACAGAAGTAAATAAAGAAGTAAAAGTACCTATATATGAAAAAGATGGTAAGGTTTCTACGAAAATCCGTCTGAAGAGCGATAACGGTACATATAGTAATGGTGTAGTGAAATGGAGTACACCAGGTGAGAAAGTATATGAATTTGGTGTGAAAGATCCATTCGCGGATACAGGAATCTTCTTTACAGGATCTGTTATTCAAAATGTAGTAGAAAGTAAAGACGGTAATACATCTAAAGAAGATGAGAAAACAGAAGTGGTAGAATTTAAAGATGTACCAAAAGGACATTGGTCAGAAGAAGCAATTAATTACTTAGCGAAAGAAAAGTTATTTATAGGCTATGGAAATGGTGAATTTGGATTTGGGGATAACATTACTCGTGGACAAGTAGCACTTCTAATACAAAGGTACTTAAAATTAGAAAATAATCTAAAACCCAAAACGACATTTACAGATACGAAAGGAAATATGTATGAAACGGCTATTGATGCAGTAGTTCAAGCTGGTATTATGACAGGGTATGGAAATGATACATTCCGTCCAGATGGAGTATTAACTCGATATGAAATGTCAGTAGTACTACAAAGAGTATTTCAGTTAAAAGAAAATGAAAATAGTGCAGAGAACTTTAAAGATATACCAAATGGCCATTGGGCGAAAGGATATGTGAAAGCTTTAGTAGATAATAAAATATCAAAAGGTGACGGGGAAGGGAACTTTTTAGGAGATAATTTCGTAACACGTGAACAATACGCACAGTTTTTATATAATGCAATAAGGAAATAAGGTGAAACTTTAATCAGTGGGGGTCTTACTGTCCGGCAAATAGCGGGATAAAAAATGAGGAAAATACGCTATTCTTTAATTAAAGAATAGCGTATTTTTTTATGTGCAAAATGAAATAGGCAATAGATAGAAGTATAGACATATGAATAGCCTATTTTAAAGAAGAACCACGAAACTATATTGACAAAAAAGCGTTCTCATGTGATAATTCAATTAAATTTTTAGAATAATCAAAAAATATTCCTTTTACATAGAAAGGATTCGAACCTTATATGAATATTATGCCGGGGGTGACGAAATGTTATTTTTTCTGAAGAAATGGAATGAATTAAAAGATGTGAAATCTGAATTGGCACTTCGTGATTGGTTTTATGGTACCAAAATTAGTTTATCGCTATGTACGTCAAAAGAGCCGTTAACATTCTTAGTAAATATTGAGGGAAGAGATAAAGGGCTATTTTCGGAAGAAGATTTTATTGTCGTAAATTGCATGTGCGAGTCAGTATTTGAAAATGAAGAAAAACCAGCTGCAGAGTCATTTATGCATGCAGATATTTATAAAAAAAGTAGTGCAGGATGTATTTTACAAGTGCAGACTGTAGATAGTCATTTAATATCAGAGTTATATGGAGAAGAAGGAGAAGTAACGTTCGATAAACGCAGTGTGGAGCGTGTTTTCGGAAAAGAAGGTATAACAGAAATGACAATTCCAATTGTAGAAGATGAAAAAAAATTCGCTGATTTATTAGAAAGTAATGTTCCGAATTTCATTGAAGGTGGAGGAGTAGTTCTTGTTCATAATTATGGCATGATTGTGTGGGGGAAAACGCCAGAAGAATCGAAAAAATGGCTAGAGGGTATAGAATATTTAATGAACTATCATGTAAAGTTATTAATGATTAAGGGCGCAAGGAGCTCTGTTATATAAAAATGTATGTGATATGGATACAAGTTAATAAATAAATGAAAGCGTTTTAAAAATAATTTCACTCATAAAATATAGGTCTCCTTATTATATATAGATTACATGTTGACATGTAAGGAGGAACATATTTTGCGAGTTAAATATCATTTTCTGCCAAAGCAGCAAGTAACATTTTGCAAAATAAATGATTCTGGTGAAGAGGCACTGCAAATGATGAACGAAACGGGATTTCGAGCCATCCCGGTATTAGCAGAAGATGAGAAGAAATTCACGGGGATTATTTATAAAGTAGATTTATTAGAAAAAAAATGCAATAGCGGATTAGATCATGTAAGTGCAGGAGATATGCTTGACAATTCCGATGCATTTATTTTTGAAAAGGATTCCTTCTTCAGAGCCTTTTATGTAATTCGTCGGCTTCCGTTTTTAGCCGTGCTAAATGATTATAATGAATTTGTCGGTATGTTAACGCATTCGAATATATTTGATGTTATTGAAGATTCATTTGGTATGCGAACAGGTGGTTATATATTAACAATTGCAACACAAGATTGTAAGGGGACGATTAAAGAGCTTGGGACATTGTTAAAAGCATATAATATCGGTGGTTTGTTTACACTCGATAACGGTGATCAATATATCCGTCGGGTTATTGTAAATATATCAGATGAGTTAGATGAAACAAGATTAAAGCAATTAATCGGAAAAATAGAGAAAAAAGGATTCAGAGTGAGTCATGTAGATTATATTTAAGTTAAAAAGAAAAGTACCTATCTGTTATATACAGATAGGTACTTTTTTGTCCCGTTATTTGTGGGCGGTAAGATCCCCACCTCAAAATTCAGTGAAAGCAATGGGGGGCTTCCCGTAAAAGCCCGATTGGTGAGGGCTGGTTATATGTGAGTAATGAACTTTATTTTGAAACAGGAGGCGGGGATAATGCTAGATCAGATAAAAAAATAAAGTCTGCATGCTCACGAATTTTAGGGATAGAAGTTTCAATAACGCGTGATGTAATTTCACCTGGGGGGCCCACATGCCCGATAGCTACCATAATAGGCTTTTCTTGAATTTTTTTGATGAGTAATTGGGCTTGTTTTGAAATATGTCCTGCTGTATACACATCATCAAAAAATAGTTGGTTTTCAATAATAGGAACTCCTAATTCTTTTCCGATTTTTGGGACGACACTATTAGGATTCGTTTTACTATCTAAGTAAAATAAACCGTGTTTTTTACAAGCAGCAAGTATAAGGCGAACAATTCTTTCATCTGCTGTTACTTTTGACCCCATATGATTGTTCATTCCAATTGCATGCGGAACTTCTTGAATTGCTTGTTCAAGTCGGTTGTTTATTTCTTCATCGCTTAAATCGGTTGTAATGGCTTTTGGTCCAAGCCATTCTTTTTTACCTTTAATAGGTTCCATTGGCATATGTATAATAACTTCATGACCTTTTTTATGGGCAGCTATTGCATCTTCTTTTGTGGAAGGAAGAAAAGGCATAACAGCAACAGTTAGTGGAATTGGAAGTGACAACATTTGATTAGTCCCCTTCATATTATTGCCGAAATCATCAATGACAATAGCAACTTTATTCGTATGAGCAGTTGCTTGAATAGGAAATAAGAAGGACGGTAAAAACAAAACAATGATGAATAATGCAATCGTATATTTTCGCATATAAATATTTCCTTTCTCTTGTTATCCCGCTATTTGTGGGTAGTAAGACTCCCACCTCAACATTGGGCTGGATAGGTGGGAGATTCACTGTCAATAAACGCTTGATTGGTGAATGCTAATAATCAGTGGGGCTGAACAAAAAACACTGATGAAAGTTTCACTTTATCAATCATCATTATGTTTTGCTTTTTTATATAAATTAAACAAAAAATGTCGAAGAAAAGTAGGTGGAAAATTAAGAATCCCCGGTTTACGTAGAATTTGTAAAAAAAGAAGATGAAAAAAATGTCTATTATTGCGAATGTATTTACAAAGATAGAATAATTTGTAATAATTCTCAAAGTGAGGGTAAAGATTTGTAAATTACAGGGAGAAAATGTTAAATTTTCTGATTCTTCAAATTTGCATATGATTAAGTAGTTAAAAAAGTCAATGGAGAAGTGAACTTGAGAGCATGGAAGTATAATAAGGGGGATATGGATGTTTACTGTAAAAAGGAAGTACACATTAGAAAAGCTTTCACGTGATATTCATATGAAACGTGAAGAAATGATTCAACTAGGATTAACAAGTGGGCTAAATAGTAAGGAGACAATTCAAGTTAGTCAAGAATTGGACAAGCTTATTTTACAATATCAGTGTTATAAAGAAAAACAAACACCGAAATGGTTTTCAATTATAAAAATACCTATTTTCCAAATCGGGTATGAAGGAAAATCAAATAATTTTTGGCGAATGCTTGTCGCTGGTTTTATGAAATAAGTATAATTACCCTTATAGGATAAGGATAATTATACTATGTGTAACGGAATTTCGATATGAACTGTCGTTCCTTCGTTTTCTGTACTGTCAATAAAAATATGCCCATTATACATCTCTACAATTCGTTTACATATGACAAGTCCAAGACCTGTTCCAGTATCTTTATTAGTAAAGAACGGATGAAAGAGGTGTTTTTGAATATGTTGTGGAATCCCTTTCCCAGTATCTATAATCTGCAATTGTGCATGTGTTTCATTGTTTTTTACTACAATGGTTAGTGTATCATTAGAAGTCATAGCCTCAATTGCATTTTTTGTAATGTTTAAAACCACTTGTTTCATATGGTCTTTCGAACAACGGATATGAACAGGATGGTCTGGCAAATGTAAATGGAATACAATGTTATGTAAATTCGCCTCAGATTGAATAATTAATGCTACCTCATTTAGAATTGTTCTTACATCATATGTTTGTTCGATGATGGCGGTTGGCTTTCCGAGAATAAGAAATTCACTTACAATTTCATTGATTCGCTCTATTTCTTGTTCAATTACGGAAAAGTAGAACTGATCTTGTTCATCTTTATATTTCTCTTTTAATAGAGCGACGAGTCCTTTAATTCCAGTAAGAGGATTACGGATTTCGTGTGCTGTACTTGCTGCAAAAGTTCCAACTAATTCAATTTTCTGTAGTTCGTTTTGTTGTCTTTCAAGTTTTGTTTGACGTTTTAACAACATATATTGAGCAAGTAAAAATAAAATAGACATTAAAAATAAAGTAGCGATACACTCTATTGCAACCCACTGGTATAAGGTTTTCTGATGAATAGGTAATGGAGAAACAGAGACCTTCCAATTTAATCTTTGGAGTGGGGTAGTAAGCATATTAGAATGCGTATCACTTGTGTCGTTATTATCATCGGTTAGAAACACTACATCATGTTTATCAGTTACCTCAAAATGGTATTGTGGTTTAATGGCATTTAAAGAAGATGAAATGTAATCAAAGCGTAAACTAGCTAATAATAATCCTGAGAGCTCTTTCTGTTTATTGAATATGGGGGTAGCAATCATAATAGCTTTATGTCCAAGAACGCGATCAGTAATGACTGATGATACAGTGGTTTTTTTAGTTTGTAGCACGTCTTGAATATATTTACGGTCTGAAACATCTATAGGCTTTGATTCATCTTCAGATGCGATTGTAATGACCCCTTCTGGTGTAGCGTAATATAAACCAGAAAAGCGTGCATCGTTCCCATCTGTATCATGTACAATTTGTTTAATGCCGTTTATATTACCAGTCTCGGTGCCTACAACTTTTGCAAGCATGTCTAAAGCAGAAATTGCTTCACCAAGATGATGATCTAAATAATCTCTATATAAAAAGAGAACTGTATGAGCGGATAATTTGTTTTCCTGTTTCATTTTATATGTATGATACGAATAAAATGTAGCACCAATCCCTATTGTCGGTAGGATAACAAGCAATATATATATAATTATGCTTTGGAATTTGACTTTCAAATGTGGTACTCCTTCTTTTTTTATTATCATTATATATAAACTATGTTAAAATTGTCATGTTTTTATTCAAGAATGATTCTTAATATATTAGGAGAGAGGAAATGGATGAGTGAATGCTCATTCGGAATTCACATGAAGTATGAAGTGGCATTTTCTTTTTATTGGTGAGAATTTAAGTGAAGGGTTGAAAGTTGTATGACATCAAATAATGAACGAGAAGATATTTCTCAATCTTTAAAAGTATTTATTGCATTATCTCGTGTACATCGTTCTGTTATGGATACTACAAATAAATCTATACAAAGTAACGGGTTAAATCCAACTGAATTTGCTGTATTAGAACTGCTATATCATAAAGGCGGTCAACCACTCCAGCAAATTGGTGAGCGCATTTTAATAGCCAGTGGCAGCATTACATATGTTGTAGATAAGCTGGAGAAAAAGGGATTAGTAAAGAGAATCCCATGTCCGAATGACAGACGTGTTATTTACGCGCAATTAACTGAGTCTGGCGAGAACTTTATTGCTTCTATTTTTCCGGGGCATGAGAAAGTTATACATCAGTCTTTTGAAATGTTAACGAAAGATGAAAAAGATGAATTACTTGATCTATTAAAAAAAATTGGGAAGTATGAAAAATAATAATATGTTCCAAAGGAGCTTTGGATAAATAAATCCAGGGCTTTTTTATTTGCAATGAACTCAGAGTAGTCACTGCCGAATTTTGTTGAAAATTAAGAGGGAATTCGAGAATACGTATTGAATTATAATAAAGGTATGTAATGGAGAGGAGGCTCGTTCATGTCATTTAAAGACTATGAATATAAACGCCCAAATATTGAAGAGTTAAAAGAGAAATTTACTGTTGCTTTAGAGAAGTTTGATAACGCAAAAACTGTAGAAGAACAAAAACAAGTCATTCATTCAATTAATGAAATTCGCAACGATTTTGGGACAATGGGAAACCTTTGTTACATTCGCCATTCTGTTGATACGACGGATACTTTTTATAAGGAGGAGCAGGATTTCTTTGATGAATACTCTCCAGTTGTACAAGGATATGGTACAAAATATTATAAGGCACTTATTAATTCTCCATTTCGTGAAGAATTAGAGGCGTATTATGGAAAACAATTATTTGCTCTAGCAGAATGTGATTTAAAAACATATTCAGATGAAGTCGTGAAAGATTTACAATTAGAAAATAAATTATCGTCGCAATATACACAGTTATTAGCATCCGCAAAAATTGACTTTGCTGGAGAAGAAAGAACGTTATCGCAATTGATTCCGTTTATGCAAGGAAAAGAAAGAAGCGAACGTAAAGCAGCAAGTGAAGCATACTACGGATTTTTAGCTGGAAATGAGGAAGAACTAGATCGTATTTATGATGAGCTTGTTAAAGTGAGAACGAAAATCGCAAAATCTTTAGGTTTCAAAACCTTTGTTGAACTTGGATATGCAAGAATGTACCGTACAGATTATAATGCGGAGATGGTGGCTAATTACCGTCAGCAAGTGCTGGATTATATCGTTCCCGTTACAACGGAATTAAGAAAGCGACAACAAGCACGTATCGGTGTAGAGAAGTTAGCTTATTACGACGAAAACTTTGAGTTTGCTACAGGTAACCCAACTCCAAAAGGAGATGCGGATTGGATTGTTGATCATGGAAAGACGATGTATAAAGAGTTATCGGCTGAAACAGATGAATTTTTCAATTTCATGCTAGATAACGATTTATTAGATTTAGTTGCGAAAAAAGGAAAAGCTGGTGGCGGATATTGTACATATATTGAGAATTATAAAGCGCCGTTTATTTTCTCAAACTTCAATGGAACATCTGGTGACATTGATGTATTAACACATGAAGCAGGTCATGCTTTCCAAGTATATGAAAGTCGTAAATTTGAAATTCCAGAATATAATTGGCCAACATATGAGGCATGTGAAATCCACTCTATGAGTATGGAATTCTTTACATGGCCATGGATGAAGCTATTCTTTGAAGAAGATGCAGATAAATATTACTTCTCTCACTTAAGTTCAGCACTTCTGTTTTTACCTTATGGTGTATCTGTTGATGAATATCAACATTATGTATATGAAAATCCTGAAGCATCACCTGAAGAGCGTAAGACAGCATGGCGTAACATAGAGAAGAAATATTTACCGCATCGTGATTATGAGGATAATGATTATTTAGAGCGCGGTGGTTTTTGGCAACGTCAAGGGCATATTTATAGCTCACCTTTCTATTATATTGATTACACGCTTGCTCAAATTTGTGCGCTACAATTTTGGAAACGTGCAAGAGATAATAGACAAGAGGCATGGGAAGATTATGTGAATCTGTGCCAACAAGGTGGAAGTAAATCGTTCTTAGAATTAGTAGAAGTTGCAAATTTAACATCACCATTTGCTGAAGGCTGTGTGAAAAGTGTTATTACAGAAATTGAAGCATGGTTACATGCGATTGACGACACAAAATTGTAAAAAACATGCGCTTTTTTTCACATGTTTAACATCGACATAATGGGAAAATGATGAGATAATAAAAGAAAATTCAGAATACTAAAGAGGTGTTTCTAATAAGGAGCACCTCTTTTCACCAACAAAAAGGGGGGAAAGAAGTATGCTTCAATCTAATATGGATGTGAGTTTAGAAAGTTTAGTAAGCTCATTACAGTCTACTCGAAGCACGCTATTATCAGAAATTGAAATGTTAAATGATACAGAAGTGAATGTAAAGCCACGCCGTGATAAATGGAGTATTATTCAAATTTTACACCACTTGCATTTAGTTGAACAATCTGTCACGTCTGCCCTTGTATATGCTTTACAAAAAAATGAAAGAAACATGACTCCATTTAAAGACCTCCAACTTACGCTTGATCGCACACATAAACGAGAAGCTCCTCAGCAAATGCAACCAACAGAAACTTTAATGAAAAAACAGCAAGGAATTCAATTACTAGAACATTCACGACAAGAACTATTACATGCGCTTCATAGTGTTATAGATGAAAAAGATCTATTTGAAAATGGATTAAAGCATCCTGTTTTTAATGATCTGAATTTGTATCAATGGGTTCAATTTCTTGATTTGCATGAACAAAGACATCTTACGCAATTAAAAGAGGCGAAACATGCAATTTTGCAGCGCTAAAGTGGAAGAAGTGGGAAACCACTTCTTTTTTTGATACGTGCATAGTTTTCTTTCTTATTTTGGAATACTACATGGAGAAAGAAAAGAAGGAGTTGAAAAAATATGTCTAAGAAGAAGCGAGAAGAAGAGCGCGCCTGGAAAGCGCGTAAAGAAAATCAACAACCGCACGGGAAAGTGAAAGCTTTTGCTGAATTAGTTGAAGGAACAGAAAAAACGTGATGATTATCTCATCACGTTTTTTGTATGAGTGGAAAAGTTAATAAAAAGGTTGTACCGATTCCTTTTTCACTTATAATATCAATTTTTCCATTCATAGCTTGAACAACACTGAATACGACCATCATTCCAAGTCCAGTGCCTTTTTCTTTCGTTGAATAGAAAGGCGAGCCAAGACGTTTTACTTGTTCTGAATCCATACCGACTCCTGTATCTTTTATGTATAACTGAATATGCTTATGATCAGGAACTAATGTGAAATAAAGATCACCGCCTTTTGGCATAGCCTCAATGCAATTTTTTAAAATATTTAATAAACATTGATTTAGTTTTTGCTTTTCTCCAGCGATAAAAAAAGAAGTGCTTTGCTTTATATAATGAGTACGTACATTTGTTAAATTAGCAAGCGGTGTAATTAACGACAATGCATGTAGTAATTCTTCTTCTAACTGTAATGTTTGTTCTTTTTCAATGCTTGGTTTAGCAAAGGTTAAATAATCTGTAAGAACATGATTTGCTTGTTCAATGCCGTTAATGGCAATGTCGATATATAATTTTCGTTCCTGCTCAGTGCATGTATCTGATTGTAACAGTTGTAAAAACCCTTTTGTTGAAGTTAATGGATTGCGAATTTCATGAGAGATAGACGCTGCCATTTCACCAATTAAATGAAATTTTTCAGCATTTATAAGTTCGTTTTGGAGACGAACTTGAGTTTGTAATATGTGTAGTAAATATAAAATTAGAATCGTACCAAGCATTGAACATAACTCATACACAATAATATGCGGTATATAATCAGTCTTATTTGTAACCTTTGAAAGGAAGAAGGGTATCCAACTAAATCCGTATGTGAGACTGTAGATAATAGCAAGTGTTATTTTTATACGATTAGAAGTTCGATTGAAAAATTTATATGTTAATAGTAGAACAATAAATAGAAGAACAGAACCGATAAGAGATGGGAAAACACCGATCCCACCTAATAATAAGCGATATATGTTTAATACAACTAAGATAGAACCACCAGCAATAGGCCCTCCCGTTAATGTACCGACAATTAATACAATATGGCGCATATCAAATTGAAAACCATTATTTGTTTTTGCTGCAAATGTAATACAGAGTACGGTAGCGAGGCAACAGAGTACAATGAATATAGCTGAATTTAATTTAGGAGAGCGTTTCCCTTTTTGATTCCAAAATAAATGATATACGAGCATTGTAATCAGGATGAATAATATATTTAAAAAGAGATAAATAATAAAGGATTTCAGTGGGATGCCTCCTCTCTTCTTATATTAAATTAATCATACTATAAAATGAAAGAAATGAAATGATAAATAGCGGAAAAATCAGAAATTTTTACGCTAGTATACAATATGTTACAATAAGCTGTGTCAATGAAAGAAGAAATTCCGTGCACCGCGCGGGAGAGGTTCGCGAACTCCCTCTATAAAAAACTATGGAAACAACAATATCTTTAGGTATTGTTTTGTTTTTTTATTGTGACAGTTCAAGAACGTTCTTTCTTCTTATTTATAGTAGAGAAGGAGAATGAGTGAAATGAAAAAAGAAAAAGCAGTTGTTGTTTTTAGTGGAGGACAAGATAGTACGACATGTTTATTTTGGGCAATAGAGCAGTTTGCAGAGGTAGAAGCTGTAACATTTAATTACAATCAACGTCATAAGCTAGAAATTGATTGTGCAGCGGAAATTGCAAAAGAGCTAGGAATAAAGCATACGGTACTAGATATGAGTCTATTAAATCAACTTGCTCCAAATGCGTTAACGAGAACGGATATGGAGATTACACATGAAGAAGGTGAATTGCCATCGACATTTGTAGATGGACGAAATTTACTCTTCCTATCATTTGCTGCTGTATTAGCAAAACAAGTTGGAGCACGTCATATTGTAACAGGTGTATGTGAAACTGATTTCAGTGGTTATCCAGACTGCCGTGACGTGTTTGTGAAATCGTTAAACGTTACTTTAAATTTATCTATGGATTACCCGTTTGTCATTCACACGCCACTTATGTGGATTGATAAAGCTGAAACATGGAAATTATCAGATGAACTTGGAGCATTTGAGTTTGTTCGGGAAAAAACATTAACATGTTATAACGGAATCATTGGTGATGGTTGCGGTGAATGTCCAGCATGTCAACTTCGTAAAGCAGGATTAGATACGTACCTACAGGAACGCGAAGGAGCGAACAACTAATGGATAACTTTTTTGGATTTCGCATCGTAGAGAATTTGCAAAAAATGGACCAGGATATTCAGCGTAAACAACTCAAATACCATAATAAAAGAGTAATGGTCAGCAAGGAATTTACATTTGATGCAGCACACCATTTACATTGTTATGAAGGGAAATGTAAAAACTTACATGGTCACACATATAAAGTTGTATTTGGAATTAGTGGATATGTAAATGAAATAGGTCTTGCAATTGACTTTGGAGATATAAAAGAAATTTGGAAGAATGAAATCGAAATTTATTTAGATCATCGTTATTTAAACGAAACGTTACCTGCAATGAATACGACTGCTGAAAATATGGTCGTTTGGATTTATGAAAAGATGGCAGAAGCACTAACAAAAGAGAATCGAGTGAACGAATATAAAGGAGCTCGCGTTGAATTTGTTCGTCTATTTGAGACGCCGACTAGTTATGCGGAAGTAAGACGGGAGTGGATGCTCGATGAGTAAAATCCCTGTCTTAGAAATATTCGGTCCGACTATTCAAGGTGAAGGAATGGTTGTAGGGCAAAAGACAATGTTTATCCGTACAGCTGGTTGTGATTATAGCTGTGCTTGGTGTGATTCTGCTTTTACGTGGGATGGATCAGCTAAAGATCAAATTAGACAGATGACACCAGAAGATATTTGGGATGAGCTTGTTGCAATTGGAGGAGAAAAATTTTCTCATGTTACGATTTCAGGCGGAAATCCGGCATTACTGAAAAATATTGAGTTTCTTCTTTCAATATTAAAAGAAAATGGAATGCGAACGGCAATTGAAACGCAAGGGAGTAAATGGCAAGATTGGTTACTTCAAATTGATGAGGTAACAATTTCTCCAAAACCACCAAGTTCGACGATGAAAACAGATTTTCAGAAGTTAGATGCTATTATTCAGAAACTAGCAGGAAAAGATATTAGTTTAAAAGTAGTAGTATTCGATGATCATGATTTTGAATATGCAGTTAAGATGCACGAACGTTATCCAGGTGTACCATTTTTCCTGCAAGTAGGAAACGATGATACAAAAACAGTGGATGATGCGATGCTTATTAAAAAATTATTAGATAAGTATGAGTGGCTGATTGATAAAGCTGTAAATTGTAAAGAGATGAATGATGCAAAAGTATTGCCTCAGCTTCATGCGTTAGTATGGGGAAATAAACGCGGCGTATAACGAGAAGGGATGTTTAAAATGACTGGAAGATTAGATGAAGATTTAAAAGATGTAACATTATTAGGAAATCAAAATACAAAATATTTATTTGAATATAGCCCAGAAATATTAGAGGTATTTGATAATAATCATCCAAACCGTGATTATTTTGTAAAATTCAATTGTCCTGAATTTACAAGTTTATGTCCGAAAACAGGACAACCAGATTTTGCAACAATTTATATTAGCTATATTCCAGAGCAAAAAATGGTAGAGAGTAAATCTTTAAAGTTGTATTTATTTAGTTTCCGCAATCATGGTGATTTCCACGAAGATTGCATGAACGTTATTATGAACGATTTAATTAAATTAATGGATCCACGTTACATTGAGGTATGGGGGAAATTCACACCACGTGGTGGCATTTCAATTGATCCATACTGCAACTACGGTCGCCCAGGGACGAAGTATGAACAAATGGCTGACTACCGCATGATGAACCACGATCTATATCCGGAAACAATTGATAATCGTTAATAGAAAGAAAGAGCCTGTATAGTATACAGGCTCTTTCTTTCTATTATATTATGCATTTTGATTAATGACAGTATAGTTTTTATGACTTACAACTGTAAGAGGTTCCATATCTAGTTCTCTAAAATTCTTCATAATTGTTATATCAACAATAACAGAGTTTTGATTTACTTTTTGAACACGGCCTTGCATTCCACCTTTAAATTCGATGATATCTCCAGTTTCTGCGATCTGCATAAGCAACTCTCCTTGTTACAGTTTTCCCAAAAAAAGAATAAATTTGGGTTTTTTTATTTCCTCCTATTTTGAACCATATTTCCTACTTTGTAAATGTTTCCAAAGTAAAAATTCGAAAAATATTCACTTTTTGTAAGAAAATATGTAGAAAATCCATGTTATTTGAAAAAAATAGCAAAAATGCGGGAATCTTTATATCGAGGTATAATGAAAAAGTAGAATAACCTGCTGAAGTGGGAGAAATTAGAGGCGGTAAAATGATGTTTGAATTTGTGGGGAGTGTTATAGCTTTAATTTTATTTTTATTTTCTTATATGCATTTAAAAAAGATTCGTCAATATGATACGAGTACATATTTTGATGGGATGGATGGTATCCATGCTTCGATAACGCATGATAGTGGTGGGGAGATGTAAAGGTATATGACTTTCTTTTCTTGCGTGGTATGATGTTTAGAACTAGTGCATAATAGAGTTCGTAAGTGATGAATGGAGAGTGAAAAGAATGAAGATTTCTTTTATTCGTCATGGTTGTTTAGGTCGTATAAGAGAACCGATGACAATTAATTCATTTCACGAATGGATGAAACAGTATGATTCCGAGTCAATGATACAAAAAGCTAAAATGCCGATAGAAACAATAGAGGCAATTGAAGCAGCGAAATTTGTCTTAACAAGTGATCAAAGGCGTGCTGTACAATCAGCAGCTGAATTAACGGATTCTTTATCTTTTATGCAAAACTCTCTTTTTAGAGAAGCTGAAGTTCCTTCATACTTTTTTGCTCCGAAGTGGTTGAAATGCACAATTAAGGTATGGATGTTCATTGGGCGCACATTATGGATACTTGGCTACCATAAAGATGTTGAGTCTTATAAGGAAGTAAGAGAGAGGGCAAGGCAAGCGGCTTACCTGTTACATCGTTATGCTCTCGTACATGGAAGTATTGCTCTTGTAGGTCATAATTATTTTAATTCGATGATTGGAACGGAGCTGAGGGCAATGGGATGGTCTGGTTCTCCTATTTTGCATAGAAAGCCATGGGGATGTACAACATATACGTTTCACGAGGCGATGGATGGAAATATATTAAATACGAATTTAACATAAAAGCACACGATTTATATAAATCGTGTGCTTTCTTTTTAAGATATAGAAATTTTGACGTTTAATGGTTTTACGAGATGAGCATAAGGTTCGCCTACTAGCATAACAATTTCATCTTTTTTATAACCTAACTTTTCGTATAGTGAATAGGCGCGTTTGTTTTCTAAATTAACAAGTAAAGCGATTTTTTCATGCCCTTTTTCAGTTGCATAGATTTCGGCAGCTTCAATTAATTTAGAACCAATACCTTTTCCACCGTGTGCACTTGAAACTGATAATGTATCAATGTAATACTCATCAAGCTCAGCTTCTTTTTCTAACGTAATCGATTCATCTTTATGTAATTCTCTTAAGTGATGTACAATTGGTGCGTCAAGCTGTGTTGCTTCACTACCGTGATAAGCGACAATAATTCCAACTGCACTTTCGTCTTGTTCATAAATAAAACAGTTTTCGTAGCTCAGACGGTTATTTTCTTTTGAGAACCATGTCTCAAGTCCTTGTAATACTTCTGCTTCAACTGTGCTACCTGTGATTTTTTCAGCAATTTCATGCAGAGCATTATACAATAAAGGAGCTATTGCCATTGCATCTGTCTTTTTTGCTTTCCGAATCATAGTATCCCTCCTAGTTCTATTTGTATATTGTAGCATAGTGGTATGGAACTTTGCATAATTGAATGCCGAAATGTTTGATATAGAGAAGTAGCTATGTTAGTATATGATATTTAGTGGACATATAGTAAAACGATATTGTTTGCGAAATAACGAAAATAAAATCATGGCATAACAACAAGATAAAGTGAAATGTTAATCAGTAAGATTTTTTGTTCATTCCACGACTGATTAGTAGTCAACACCAATCGGACTACCCGCAAATAGCGGGATAATTTTACAGTTGTTGACCTATAGAATATACGATAGAATAAAATATTGCAGAGAGGTGAAATACATGGATAAAGAATTAGCAAATACAATTTTAGATCAGCTGAAAAATGGTGAAATAACGGAGTATGTTGTTACGAAAGATGTATTTTATACGTTCAGAGAAGTTGTTGTAAATAGAGAAGACTTTAAGCATTTCATTGGTAACGCACAGCGAGGCGGGCAAGTGATTTATACATATTCAGAAACGCCACGTTCATAAAGGGGAATTTTGATCAGCAGGGCATCCCTCACTGATTAGTAACCTTCACCAACTGGACGTTTAATGCGGAATAAATAAAAGATAAAGGAGAGGGGAATTATGGGCGATTTTAAACAAGGCATTTTACCACATTGGGATTATATGTGGAAAGATAGAGCCGGCAATAGATTTATGGGAATGGTTATGTATCCAGAGAAACGAAAATGTTCAGCAAAAATGCTTCAGAAAATAAAAAGAGCATATGAAGAAGCGATAGAAATTAAAGTAACTGTACAAGTTCAACATACATATCAGTATGTAGAAGGAATGATTGTATACTTTGATGAAGAGGCTCCTGTATGTACAATGCTTGATAAAGATGAAAATCCACATCACATATTTGTAAAAGATATTTTGCGTATTGAGCACTCTGAATAAACTTTTCATAAATAAATTGAAGTTCCATAATAATAATCTTTTTCTATAATAGTTATCTTTTAGTATGTAACGAGAGACGAAAGTATATGTATAATATATTTAATAAGGTAAATTTGATAAATGTAATCGTTTTTTAGAGCAGATTATCGTTTTATATCTGTTCTTTTTTGCGTGATGCTGGAGAAATATATTTCTTCAGCATCTACCGTTTTATGACAAAATATATTGTTAACTTTTTTAAAAATAAGGTTAAATTCGTTGACAACTTTTTTGAAAAGCACTTTATTGACATGAGTTTTAGAATGTTGTTTCATAGTCATTGTATTGAAAAAAAACGGCTATCATGTCGAAAAGTAAAAGTTAAAAAAAGAAAGAATTTATACATATATCTTGTGTCTTATTTTGAAACGTAATACAATATATAGAGAAATCAAGAACAACATATAGAGAATATAGATTTGAGAGGGAGGGTCGGAAATGTTAGTTGCATATGATTCTATGACAGGAAACGTGAAGCGTTTCATTCACAAATTAAATATGCCGGCCGTTCAAATTGATGAAGATCTAGTAATAGATGAAGACTTTATTCTTATTACGTATACAACAGGTTTTGGCAATGTACCAGAACGTGTTTTAGACTTTTTAGAGCGCAATAATGAAAAATTAAAAGGCGTATCTGCAAGCGGCAATCGTAACTGGGGAGACATGTTCGGTGCAAGTGCTGACAAGATTTCTACTAAATATGAAGTGCCTATTGTATCAAAATTTGAGTTATCTGGAACAAATAACGATGTAGAATATTTTAAGGAAAGGGTGCGGGAGATTGCGACACATTGAACTGAATAATGAAATCACGCAAATGCAGGACGGTTTTTATCAGCTTCATAAAGATAAAGAGGCATTAGAAGTCTTTATGGAAGAAGCTAGAGAGAATACCGTTCCTTTTAATAGCGTGGCAGAGCGAATGGAGTATATGAAAGAACATGATTACTATTACAACGTTCTGGACGAGTATAGCTTGGAGGAAGTAGAGGAAGTATATAACATCGCTTATGGTGAAAACTTCGAGTTCCAATCTTATATGGCAGCATCTAAGTTCTACAAAGATTATGCGTTAAAAACGAATGATCAAAAACAATACTTAGAAAGCTATGAAGATCGTGTAGCAATTGTTTCATTATACTTAGGACGCGGTGATGTTTCGAAGGCAAGACAATTCGCAAGCATGATTGTAAAACAAAACTACCAACCAGCGACACCAACCTTTTTAAATGCGGGAAGAAGCAGAAGAGGAGAAATGGTGTCTTGTTTCTTGTTAGAGATGGACGATAGCTTAAATTCGATCGGCTTTAACATTAATACTGCGATGCAATTATCGAAAATCGGCGGGGGAGTAGCTTTAAACTTATCTAAGCTACGCGCACGTGGTGAGCAAATTAAAGGTATCGACAACGCTGCAAGTGGTGTAGTACCTGTTATGAAATTGCTTGAAGATTCGTTTTCATATGCGAATCAACTTGGCCAACGAAAAGGTGCCGGTGCAGTATATTTAAACATTTTCCATTGGGATATTATTGAATTCCTTGATACAAAAAAAATAAATGCCGATGAGAAGAGCCGTATTCAGTCTCTATCAATCGGAATTATCGTTCCAAGTAAGTTCTTTGAGCTTGCTGAGAAAAATGAGCCTTTCCATGTTTTCGCACCTTATACGGTTTATAAAGAATATGGCAAGCATTTAGATGATATTGATATTGATGAAATGTACGATGAATTAATGAGCAATCCGAAAGTGAAGAAGAAGCCACTAGATATTAGTGCACGTGATATGCTTATTAAAATCGCTATGATTCAGCTTGAGTCTGGTTACCCATACTTAATGTTTAAATCAAATGCAAATAATCAACATCCATTGAAGGATATTGGAACTGTGAAGATGTCGAACTTATGTACAGAAATCTTCCAGCTTCAAGAAACTTCAGAAATAAATGATTACGGTACAGATGACATTATCCGTCG
This sequence comes from Bacillus sp. GW823-FHT06A10, assembly GCF_058795375.1. NCBI lineage: Bacteria > Bacillati > Bacillota > Bacilli > Caryophanales > Bacillaceae > Bacillus > Bacillus sp. GW823-FHT06A10. The sequence goes on from NZ_JBXAHT010000001.1 coordinate 594,157, forward strand.
TGATATTAACTGTAACTTAGGATCGTTAAATATCGTAAACGTAATGGAAAATAAAGAAATTCGTGAAGCGGTTCATGCAGGAATGGAAGCTTTAACAGCTGTTTCAGATATGACGATCATTCCGAATGCACCAACCGTGAAAAAAGCAAATGACGAGCTTCATTCAGTTGGACTTGGAGCAATGAATTTACACGGGTATTTAGCAAAAAATAAAATCGCTTATGAAAGTGCAGAAGCGAAAGAGTTTGCTCGTACATTCTTTATGATGTTAAATTACTACTCTATTGAGAAAAGTATGGAAATCGCTACAGAAAAAGGCGAGACATTTAAAGACTTCGATAAATCTGATTATGCGAATGGCACATACTTTGAAAAGTATGAAACGACAGATTACAGCCCAGTAACTGAAAAAGTTCAGCAACTATTTGAAGGAATTCATATTCCAACAAAAGAAGATTGGACAAGTTTAAAAGAGCAAGTGCAAAAGAATGGTTTATACAACTCATATCGTCTTGCCATTGCTCCAACACAATCAATCAGTTACGTTCAAAATGCAACTTCAAGCGTAATGCCGATCGTAAGTCAAATCGAATCAAGAACATATGCGAACGCGACAACATATTATCCAATGCCGTATTTATCAAAAGATACGTTCTGGTACTATAAATCTTCTTACGATATGAATCAGTTTAAATTAATTGATTTAATCGCAGAAATTCAAGAACATATTGACCAAGGAATTAGTACAATTCTTTACGTTAATAGTGATATTTCAACACGTGAATTAGCACGTTACTACATCTATGCACATAAAAAAGGCTTAAAGAGTCTGTATTATACGAGAACACGTAAATTAAGTGTGGAAGAGTGTGTGGCTTGTACCGTTTAATATAAAAAGTGAGACATGATGAGCAGGGTTTTCTGAACCCTGCTCATGCTTAGTTATCATATTTAGAGAAGGGGCGATTTAATGCGTGCGGTAAACTGGAACAAAAAAGAAGATGATTTTAGTTTAATGTTTTGGAAGCAAAACATCGCTCAGTTTTGGACAGAAGAAGAAATTGCGGTTTCGTCTGACAAAAATACTTGGGTGCAATTATCGAAAGAAGAGCAAATTGCTTATAAGCGTGTATTAGGTGGTTTAACACTTTTAGATACGAAACAAGGTGGCGAAGGAATGCCACTTGTACTTGTTCATCTTGAAAATTTACAAGCGAAAAGTGTATTAGCTTTCATGGGAGCTATGGAAGAAGTACATGCGAAGAGTTACAGTCATATCTTTACAACGTTAGCTACTGAAGAAGAAATTGATGATATTTTTGACTGGGTAGACAATCATCCATTACTTGAGAAAAAGGCCGGTATTATTACTGGTTACTATCGTCGTTTGTTAAAGCCTGAAGTAACGAAAAAAGAGCTATATATGGCAATGGTAGCAAGTGTGTTCTTAGAAAGTTATTTATTCTATAGTGGATTCTTCTATCCGCTTTACTTAGCTGGTCAAGGAAAACTAACAGCAAGTGGTGAGATTATTAACTTGATAATTCGTGATGAGTCAATTCACGGCGTATTCGTCGGTATTTTAGCACAACAAATCTTCGCAGAACTTTCTGCAGAAGAGCAACAAGAAGTGCAAAAAGAAACACAAGAGTTATTAATGGAACTATATGAAATTGAAATGGCCTATACAGAAGAAATTTACACTTCTATCGGTCTTGTAGAAGATGTAAATCGTTTCGTTCGTTACAATGCGAATAAAGGGCTTATGAACTTAGGACTTGAGCCGAATTTTGAAGAAGAAGAAATTAACCCAATCGTTTTAAATGGTTTACGTACAGATACGAAAAACCATGATTTCTTCTCTGTAAAAGGAAATGGTTACGTAAAAGCAACGAACGTTGAAAAGTTAGCTGACGATGACTTCGTGTTTAACTTTTGATATAGGATTATAAAGAAAAGCTGTCTTATTCATTGATAAGACAGCTTTTCTTTATAATTTTGTTTACATAACACTATTATTTCTGTATAGCGATTTATGTTTGGGAAGTTCTATTCGGTTAACGGATAGAACTTTTTGTAATTAAATGGGTATTTACAAACTTTTTGTATCAGTGTATTATTTAACTAGTACACCGATACGAAAGGAGGGAAGAAATGAAAATAGAGTTTTCTCCAAATATACCAATTTACATTCAGGTAATGGAATACATAAAAAAAGAGATCGTAACAGGACATTTATTGCCTGGTGATAAAATTCCCTCTGTCCGTGAATTAGCGAGTGAATTACAAGTGAATCCAAATACGATTCAGCGTACATTTCAAGAGCTAGAACGGGATGGAGTTGTTGTAACACGTAGAGGAATGGGACGGTATGTAACGAATGAAGGGGAGAAAATTATGGAGCTGCGAAAAGAGATGGCGAAAGAATTACTTCATTCTTTTATAGATGGAATGGACAATTTAGGTTTTTCAGAAGAAGAAATTCTTACAATTCTTCGTTCTTCATTACATGATAAGAGGGAGGAGAGCCAATGACAGAGCTATTAAAAATAGAAAACTTATGGAAGAGATACGGATTAAAAGCAGTGATCCGTGAATTAAACATAGAGATTACGGAAGGGAAAATCGTTGGGCTTGTTGGAGATAACGGGAGCGGGAAAACGACGTTATTGAAAATGATTGCAGGCTTGCAACACCCTTCTGAAGGCAGTATCACAATAGACGGTAAAAAGGTAGGATTACAGACGAAAGAAATCGTTTCATTCATGTCCGATAAGCCAGTCTTTGATGATTGGATGACTGTAAAAGACGCTTTATTTTTCTACCGGGATTTTTATAAAGACTTCGATATTCAAAAAGCGGTAGATACGATTGCAGAATTTAAAATACCGTTAGAAGAAAAAATTACAGCATTGTCAAAAGGTATGGTTGAGAAGCTTCAAATTATATTAACGTTTTCGAGGAAAGCGAAGTTATACGTATTAGATGAACCGCTTGGCGGAATTGATCTTGTTTCTAGAGAGCACATATTGAATCTCATTCTACAATTTTATAGAGAAGATTGTACGATACTAATCTCGACGCACTTAATAAATGAAGTTGAAAATATTTTTGATGAAGTGATCTTTTTAAAAGATGGGGAAATTGTATTGTATGAAAATGTAGAAGAGTTACGTTTTCAGAGAGGAAAAGCTGTTACAGAGGTGTTTAAGGAGGTGTTTAGTAGATGAAGCCGAGCTTAATATATATGTACAATATAAATAAAAAGCAAATAATTATTTCTTTGTTAACATTTATATTCGTTGTCGCTGTAGCTTTCGTAAGTTTGGGGAATTATATTAAGCAAGAATCAGGAGAAGTAAGACAAACAATTATAGTTAGTTTCGTTATTCTAGTATATATAACTTTTTTAGCAATGATAGTTATTCAGGCGGTGTCTGCATTTGGAAAAATGACTGAAAGCACATTATTTCGGTTAACATCGATATCCGGTAAAAAGATTGTTTTAGCAATATTGTTATACGCTGTAATTTATTTACTTATTTTTGAATTAATAGGATCTATTTTTTTATATGGTATTTCTATGAAAATAATAAAAGGTACAGAGCTCTATGAGGTATTATTTACTCAAAGTGTATTCAATCCACTAAAGCACCTCTTTAGTACTATGTTATATGTATTTCATTTATCAAGCATATTGCTAGTATTACTTTTTTCAGTAGCAAGCGTTAAAGTGTTTTCTTTGAAAAAGAAGAAGTTAAAATATCCACTGGTATTTTTCTTATTTTTACTAGTAACAAAATTATTAGGTACTATATATGGAATGTTGGGTGGTCTTGCACCTACTACGCCTTTAATAGCAAAGTTAGTATATATAGATAAATCATCAGAAGTGAATGTGTTTCTCTATCCAGAAAAACTTATGAATTTATATAGTATTGCTTTTTCAATCGGTATATTTGTTCTACTTATTTATATAACAGGTCGCATTATCGATAAAAAACTAGAAGTCTAAAGGAGGAATCAGCATTGGGAAACGTAGTAGTAAAGTTAGAGAATGTTCGAAAAAAGATTGGTGGAACGGAAATTATTCGTGGTTTATCATTTGAGGTTCGTGAAGGAGAAGTATACGGATTCCTTGGGCCGAACGGTAGCGGTAAGACGACGACGATCCGTATGATGACAGGTCTTATTTCAATGACAGAGGGCGATATTACAATTTGTGGACATAGTATTCGCTCGGAGCGTGAAAAGGCACTAGAGCAAATTGGAGCGATTGTAGAAAATCCTGAACTATATGATTATATGACAGGAATGCAAAACTTAAAGCATTTTGCGAATATGGCCATTACACCAATTAGTAAAGAGCGCATTGCTGAGATTGTAAAGCTTGTTGAATTAGAGCATGCGATTCATAAAAAGGTGAAAACATATTCACTTGGTATGAAACAACGTTTAGGAATTGCACAGGCATTACTTCATCAGCCGAAAATCTTAATTTTAGATGAGCCGACAAATGGATTAGATCCAGCTGGTATTCGCCAAATTCGTGATTATTTACAACGTTTAGCGAAAGAAGAGAATATTGCTGTAATCGTATCAAGTCACTTATTGAGTGAAATTGAATTAATGTGTGATCGCGTTGTTATTATTAAACAAGGTGAGTTTGTACAAGAGTACAACTTACATGAAAAAGTGAAACATGATGAGGCAGTCGTTGTAGCGTTTGAAGTAGATGAAGTTCAGAAAGCAAATGAAATCATTAAAGGCAAAGCAAAAGGGAATGTAATTGTAGCATCTGTAACAAAAGACAACATTCCGCAACTTGTAAAAAAACTTGTTCATGCTGATGTGCTTGTATATGGCGTTACTGTTCAAAATAAAACGTTAGAGGATGAGTTCTTAGCGATTACTGGGGGAGTGAAAGCGTAATGTTTAAATTAATTCAAAATGAATTTTTAAAGTTGCATGCGAAAAAAGGTATGTATATTTTAATTGGTGTCATTGCTTTATTGGAGATTTTAGGAACAGTAGTATTGGCGAAATGGGGCGACGCTGGTAGCTTAAGTGGATCTTACTTAGATTTTGCAAGTTCAAATATCGGCTTAATTATGATATTCACAACGATCTTTGGAATTACAATAGCTTCTCGTACAATTACAGATGAATTCCAAAAAGGAACGATTAAGCAATTATTAATTCGTCCAAGAAAACGAATGATAATTTTATTTTCTAAATATATTACAGTATTATTAACGATGTTATTTATCGTATTTGCTAGTACGTTAATTGCTATGATTATTGGTGTAATTGTAATGGACGGTAGTAAAACTGAATTAACGTTAGGAATTGTTTTAAAAACAATTGTATATCAGCTGTTATCACCATTTTTCTTTGCAACACTTGCATTTTTCTTAGCAAACGTATTTAGAAAGTCTGTATTACCAATAATTATTACGATGTTTCTATTATTCTTACAAGGTACAATTAACATGGTATTAATGATGTTTGCAAAAGGTGTAGCGAAGTTTGTAGTATTCAGCCATTTGGATTTAAGAGCTTACGATAGTAATAAATTAATCAATGGTGGAATGGAACCAACATTTACAGAATTTACGTTTACAACTTCATTATTACTTGTAGCTGCATACTTTGTTGTGTTACTTGTAGCATCAAGTGCATTATTCCAAAAACGTGACGTATTATAATAAAAGAAATCCCCGCTTGTAAAAACGGGGATTTTTATTACATAAATTTCACTTGGATTGCAACTTGAAGAACAGCGATATGGTATTTTAAGAGCTATGCTGTTTGAAATGATTTGAGAAAAATAGGAAGGATTTCAACTATATTCATATTATAATTTAGTTATCCTGCTATTTATAGGGAAAGGATTGCCTATAAAGTACTGATTAAAGTTTTATTTTATTTTTACTATCTTTGGGGGTGTTCTATATGCACTATGCATTTTCACGTATAAGGCTACGTAGCTTTTTTGGATGGATGATTATAGGGGTGTTCCTTATAATGATACCATTAGGTCTAGCAAATGTTTCTGAGAATACGATGGAGGTTATTTCACAAATAACTGTATTTTTTGTATTTCCGTTACTTTGGCTATACGTAAAAACAAATAAAAATAATGTTGTATTTAACAGTTTTTTTGATAAGCCAGGACGTTTATCTTGGGGATTAATTGTATTAGCAACGATAATGGGGATGATTTTTTCAGTTGGCATATCTCAGATTCAATTTTACATATTAGCACATACGTTACCGAATTTCTTAGTTACTATGCTAGAAGACGGAAATGTTATTAATACGAGTAACGTATATATGACGATATTTACTTTCATTTCAGCATGTGTGTTAGCACCTATTATGGAAGAGGTTATTTTTAGGGGATTTTTCTTACAGCGAATGGCTCATAAATGGGGAATTAAAAAAGCTGTAATTATATCTTCAATTATTTTTGGCCTAGGACATTTTGATGTTATTGGTGCGTTCATGTTTGGTGTCGTTATGTGTCTTTTATACATAAAGACAAAAAATATATGGACGAATATAGCTGTGCACGCTCTAAATAATTTGATTGCAACAAGTATGCAATTTTTCGGTGGAGAAGAAAGTGGTACAATCTCAATTACTGAATTACAAGCGCAAAGTAATTTATGGATTGGTATCGGTCTTACAGTTGTTGGATTACTATGGTTAATTCCGTATGTTTGGAAACAATGGCGTACAGTAAAAGAAGTTGGCGTGCCACCAGTACGTTTTATAAATGAGCAAAAAGTAGTGAATTCATCACAAGAAAATGAAGTGTATAGTCAAGTGATCGTAACCGATAGATTGATGGCCATAGAGTTACCAGATGAGGCTGTAAATAAGCTTCGGTTAGAAGAAAATGATTATGTAACAGTAGCTGTAGAAGAAGATAAAATCGTTATAAAGAAAGCACATAATAGATAATTAAAAAGTAGCTCTTAGGAGCTACTTTTTAATTTGTAATAATTTCTACACGAAAATTATTACCGTTCTTTACATATTTAATATCTGTAACAGTGCGGACTGTCTTTAAAATCTCCACTTTTTCACCAATTCGCGGGATGGTCGGAACATTGTCCCAAATACCAAGCAAGTCATCTAATTGTGCCGTTTTTTCATAAAACCAGATTTTCAATGTAAAGCCCCTTTCTCAAATATTATGTATTTTAATACATAATATATTATTTTTATTCTTATTGTAAGGGGTTTTTTTATAATTTATGAATAAAAATAAATTAATCTTCTGGGAAGATATGTTCAATATCAGGAGTAAGAGATACTTCTGATAATACGATATGAGAAACGGTCGTTGCATATGAAGAAACATCATTGATAAATTCTTCAAGTTCAACGAGTGAAGGAACAGAAATTTTTACAATGTAGCATAAGCTTCCTGTTACTCGGTAACAAAAACTTGCAGATGGATAAGACTGAATAAACTGTTGCATACGTGTTGTATCACCATTTTTTAAAGTGATTTCTAAAATACAATCTAAAACTAGTCCTGCTTTTTTATAGTCGATATCGATTGTATATTTTTGAATAACGCCTTCACTTTCAAGTTTACGAACACGTTCTGCAGTAGACGGAGCAGATAAGTTTACTCGTTTCGCCAATTCACGCATAGAAAGGCGACTATCATTATATAATTCATTTAAAATTTTTCGATCAACACGGTCTAGTTGCATTTGTAAATATACCTCCAGTAAAATAATGATTTTTGTAAAGGAAAAATATAAATTAAGATTCATATGAAATGTAAAGTGAACGTTATTTATTTTACAATAAAACAGAAGGAAATAGGAGGGGAAATGATGGAGAGAATTTCATTATCAAATGTAGGAGATACAAAGTTTCAAAAGTTATTAGGGCATAATTCGGATATATTACACTCGTGGAGTAAGTTAGAAGATACACTGTACAATAAAGGAACTCTTTCAGCAGAGTTGAAGGAGCAAGTGAGAAGAACATTAGCGTATGGGAATGAATGTCCGTACTGTATGGCAAAGGGAAGACCTGATGATGTGCAAAAGGCAGAGGAGATTGGTGTAGCCGTTACTTTTGCGCATACATTTGTTCATGACCGAAAAGCAATAGATGATACTATGTTTCACGCATTAAAACAATATTGGACAGAAAAAGAAATTGTAGAGCTTTGCGCCTATGTTTGCTTTATTACTGCGTCACAACAACTTGGTTTTCTATTTCAATTACAGCCAAATTAAGGGGGAAATGATGACAAATCAAATAGCACTTATCATAATCGATGTACAAAAGGCATTTCAATTACCAGATTGGGGCGAGAGAAATAATATTTTTGCTGAAGAAAACATGAGAATTTTGTTAGAAGAATGGAGAAAAAGGAAACGACCAGTTTTTCATATTCAACATGTAAATAAAGAAAATGCTCAGTCAATGTTTTATGAGAGAGCGGAAACGGTAAACTTTAAAGAAGAAGTGCAACCACTACTTGGTGAAGTGGTTATTCAGAAATTCGTTAACAGCGCGTTCATTGGGACAAATTTAGAAGAGCGATTAAGAAAGAACAAATGTAATGCAGTAGTGGTTGTAGGATTAACGACAAATCATTGCGTGGAAACTACGACACGAATGGCAGGGAATTTAGGATTTACAACATATTTAGTGAGTGATGCAACGGCTACTTTTAACCGTAAAGGTTTAGATGGTAAGGAGTATAGTGCAGAGGATATTCACAATATGACACTTGTAAATTTACATGAAGAGTTTGCTACGATTGTGACGACAAAAGAAGTGTTAAAATTATTTTAAGAAAATAATTGCGAATTATGTAGAAAAAAATAAGAATATTTCGTATAATCTAAGTACAATCATTTTGAAAATAGGGGTGGCATCATATGGAGCAAATTTCAGTAAAGAAATTAGAAGAGGTACTTGTTGTAGCAGGGGATGATAAACAGAAGCAAAAGGAATTTTATGAATTGCTCTTATCTACTGAGTTTTATGTTGCTGGTTCACTAGAAGCAGAGGACGGGGCAACAGAAGGAATACTTCGTTTGCGTCATTTCCAAGGAGAAGGTAGATGGATCGTTCCGTTCTTTACACAAATGGAATTTGTAAAAGATGTGTTGCCAGAAGGAACGCCCCTTATTACGATACGTGGGAAAGAGTTATTTGGTAGCATTGAGAAAGATGCTACAGCTGTATTAAATGTTGGCACTGATATAAGTAAAACATTTATTCCAGAAGAAATTGCAGATATCGCATCTGGACGAATTTTTAATTATTATAAGTAAAAGTAAAAGTAAAAGTAAAAGGAAAAGCGTAATTGCTTTTCCTTTTACTTTTTAATTTGAATATGAAGTGGCTATACCAGAAGAAATAGAGACTGTTTTATTATTCGTGTTTATTGTCGCTGTAGCTCCAAGTGGAATACCGATGTTTGGACTTATATGTCCAATTGGTAAATCGAATAGAACAGGTATATGATATGGCGCGAAATATTCATATAATATTGTTTGCAATGATTGAGATGGCTTTGAAGGAGTGCAGTCGTGACAACTTGTGAAAATAACGCCCCTGCATTCATTAAACTTTCCAGATAAAAGTAGCTGATTTAACATACGGTCAATGCGGTACGGTTCTTCACCAATGTCTTCAAGTAATAAAAGTGTATTGTCCGTATTTATCTCGTAGGGCGAGCCAATTATACTTGCTAACACAGCTAAATTTCCTCCAACTAACGTACTTGTAACTGTACTGTGAGAGCTAGGTACGATACATTCTGATGCAGATAAAATGGTTGAATACGGATGGAATAGCTGATTAAAAGAGGATAAAGATAGGGAATCAATACCTTTTCCTAGTTCTTCAATCATCGGACCATGAAATGTTATAAGCTTTGCATAACGTGAAACAGCAGTATGTAAAGCTGTAATATCGCTATATCCCCAAAAGATTTTTGGATTCTGCCTAATAACTTCATATTGAATGTGAGGAAGAAGACGAGCACTTCCATAACCACCTCGTGCACAAAAAATTGCCTTCACTTCATTATTTGTAAATGCTTCATGTATATCGTCAAGCCGAACTTGATCACTTCCGGCTAAAAATCCATATTTCTCGTAAACACTCTTCCCGATTATTACGGATAACCCCATCTCTTGTAATACATTCACACCTTTTAATACATTTTCGATTGTAGGTGGACCAGATGGTGCAATAATCATTACTGTATCACCTTGTTTTAATGCATTTGGATAAATCATTAAGCTCAGCCTCCTTCTCTTTCAATATATTCGCTTCATTTGAGGTCCAACCCTTGCAAAAGCAGGGGAAAGCTTATCAAATAAAGAAGATATAAGGGAAATAGGAGGGAAAATGATGTTTACAAGTCGAGTAACAGACATATTAAAAATTGAGTATCCCGTTGTTCAAGCCGGTATGGCAGGCGCGATTACGACGCCAGAACTCGTTGCAGCAGTAAGTAATAGCGGAGGATTAGGGACGCTTGGAGCGGGCTATATGAGCCCAGAACAAATTCGTGAAGCGATTTATAGAATAAGAGAACTAACAGATAAGCCTTTCGGTGTTAATTTACTTGTAACGAAAGAGATACAAATAGAAGAAGAGAAGGTAAATGAGGCGAAAGTATTACTAAGCGGAGTGAATAGAGAATTAGGTATAGAAGTAGAAGGAACGTTAAAGCTTCCAAAAAGCTATAAGGAACAATTACAAGTGCTATTAGATGAAAAAGTACCAGTCGTTAGTTTTGCATTTCAAACGTTAGAAAAAGAAGAAATAAATGATTTAAAAAGAAGTGGAATAAAAGTTATCGGAACAGCTACCCATGTGAAGGAAGCGAAAGTACTTGCCGAGCTAGGAGTAGATATTATTATCGGACAAGGTAGCGAAGCAGGAGGGCATAGAGGAACGTTTATTGGGAAAGAACGAGATGCTATGATTGGTACTTTTGCGTTAGTACCTCAGTTAGTAGAAGCTGTTCCGCATATCCCAATTGTCGCAGCAGGTGGTGTAATGAACGGACAAGGGCTTGTTGCGGCATTGGCACTAGGAGCAGAAGGTGTTCAAATGGGATCGGCCTTTTTAACAAGTGAAGAGAGTATTACGCACGATGTGTATAAAGAAGCGGTTTTACATAGTACAGATACGAGCACAACGGTAACTCGTGCGTTTTCCGGGAAATATGCACGGGGTATCCGGAATGAATTTATAGAGAGACATGAAGGAAAAGAAGAAGGGCTTCCGATGTATCCAGTGCAAAACGTATTAACTTCTAAAATACGCCAAGAGGCAGCGAAGCAAAATAAGGAAGAATATATGTCACTTTGGGCAGGACAGGCAGCATCGTTGGCACGAATCGAATCAGCTCAGCATGTAGTGGAGCGAGTTATGAAAGAAGCGGAGAATGCAATCGAGCAATTACAAAATATATACAAAAAGACCACTTGAGTAATTCAAGCGGTCTTTTCATTAGTTTGCTTTATAAAATTGTTGGATGGCTTCGTCGATGTAAACCCAGCCTTTCCAACCTAAGTGCATATGATCTTTTAAGAAGTATTTATCGTATTCATGATTTGAGAAGTCGGCAATTGGATAACCAGCTTTTTCGATTTGCTCATGAACTTTCTTATAGTATGCTTCGCGGCGTTCTTTCGGGAAGCCAGCGTAGTCGTACCAAGGACCTTTGACAGGAACAGAAATGAAGAGCGGTTTTGCACCAGATTGTTTTAATAAATCAAGTACAATTTGTAAATCTTCATATTCTGGCGATTGGTCATAAGCATCATTTTTTAAGTAACCTTCACGTTGCTTTAATTTTTTCCTAATTTTGCTATTGAAATAATCATCTTCAATACCGTATTCATTAGATCCAGATTCTACTGCACCTGTTTGATCCGCATGTTTACGAGCCTCTTCCCAGTTCATTTGTTTTAATGAAGGATCAAGCTTTTCTTTGTGCGGTTTAATATTAAACATAGCTGTAAATAAATCTTTACGATCTAAAATGTTACGATAAATATAAGCGAAAGGTTTAGCAGCAAGTGCTTTTACTTTATACTTCGTATCATCATAAGCAATGCCTTCAAGCGAAATTTTTAATAAAGTTTCTTTTTTTACAATCTCAAAGTTTAATAAACGCTTTGCAATTTGTTTTTTCATTTCAGGTTTTAAATCATTGTTGAAAATGAAATGGTAACCTTGTTGCTTTGAAAAGTTAGGTGCAAAGTGCGTTTCATCAATACCTTGTGGTACAAACCATTGCGGAGAAAGAACGAATACCATTTTCTTATCTTTCAATTGATCCATTGTAGATGCGAAGTTTAACACATGTACAAGGTCTTGTGTTCCGCCGCGTCCAAGAAGGAATGGTGTGAACCCTTCAGGCTTTACTTTAAAATAATTAGATGGATGGAAAGCATCCATACGTGCGAATTCCGATGAACCGTACATCGGAAGATATTTTGGATTTGCTAACATCTTTTGCTGTAAAATCATACTTTGAATTTTTTCTTCTTTTAAAGAAGTAGCAGCTTGTTCTACTTTTTCATCACTTAAAAGTGGAAGTAGGAAGCGCGTTGGAATAAGTAAGAATACAGCAAAAAGGGCCAATGCTAAAAGCATCGGACCAAATTTTGCTTTGTTCATCGGATTTCTTCCAACTTCTTAATAACCATGTTTGGTGTAGCCCACTCGTCACGGTCAAAATCAGAAATAGAAACTTCAATATCTAAACGCTCTTGGAATTCAACTAATAAAGATACTACAGCGAAAGAATCAAGGATACCTTCTTCAAATAATTGAACATCTAAGTTTTCTTTCACAATATCGTTTTCACATACTTCTTCTAAAATATCTAATACTTGCTCTTTGAATTCTGCCATTTTTAAAATCTCCTTTATATCCGAAATATATTATATGTGCAACTTCTTAATGGAATAAGAAGGGTGCATTAAAAGTATCTGTTAAGGTGTCCAGAGAAGATTAGGAAACCGAAACATACAACGTGGAACGTAATTACAATCGCAAGGATGCGTGTAAATTTAGTGTTTGGCCAAAACTTATGCTTCTTGTTTTTTCGTTCGAAAATATCGAATAAAATAAACAGTGCGGCATGATATAGACCATAAATAATATACTGCGCAACAGCGCTTCCTTGGATATGCCAAATTCCCATAATGAAAAAGTTTAAAAATGCACCGATATACGAAATTGTGTAACGGTTCTTAATTAACTTTTTCTTCGTTGCAAAAAAGACGAAACGCATGTAAATAAAATCACGGAACCAGAATGATAAACTCATGTGCCAGCGGTTCCAGAAGTCTTTAATATTACGACTAAGGAATGGCTTATTAAAGTTTTCTGGCGTTTTAATTCCCATCATATAACTTACACCAATTACAAAAGAGCTATAACCAGCAAAATCAAAGAATAGATATAAGCTATAGCTATACATGTAAATCATATTTGAAAAGATTGTATCGTGTTGAGCGAATGCTGGATCCATACAATATTGCTTTATTAAGTAAGCAATAATAAATTTATACAAGAAACCTTGGAAAATACGATTTAGTCCTGTATATAGTAATTTTTGATATTCTTCAGCGCTAGGTGGCTTTTGAATATCTTTTTGGAATCTTCGGTAACGATCGATAGGTCCTGTTGAAATCGCAGGGAAGAATAAAACGAATTCCCAGAAGTTAAAGAAAGAAAGCTCTTTAATTAAACCATCGCGAACTTCAAATACCATTTGAACTGCTCTGAATGTTACGTAAGATATACCTAGAAAAACAACAAGTTTTAACTCAGGTAATAACGATGCAAATGGTGCGATTTTTGCCAAAATAAGAGGCAAAATCGATAAAATAACAGCTATGCAAAATGTGAATGTACTATTATTTTGTTTTCTTAAAATTAAATAGCCTTTAATAAGGACATATTGCCAAATAATAAATGCAGCTAACATCATTGCTTGCTTCGGTTTATCCGAGAAGATAATAGCAATCATGACTAATGTTAAAACGGCATTATATTTACGCAACATTTTACCTTTTAATCCAGCTATGATAGTAGGTATTAATAAAATGCCCACTATAGCGAAAAAATAAAATGATCCATATGCGGTCATGCTGTAACCTCACTCAATAATTTTTTGCGATCTACCTTTCCATTTGGTGTCATTGGAATAGAAGATTGATACATGAATTTACGTGGAATCATGTAGTTTGGTAATCGCTCATTGAGTTCTTTTTTGATTGCAGATGTTAATTTGAATTCTTTTTCAAACGAATGCTCCCCAGGAACAACAACCGCTAATAAATAATCGTATTTCTCACCTTTTTTAATTGGAACGATAACTGCTCCTTCTACGTAAGAACACGCACGAAGGTGATGCTCAATTTCTTCTAATTCCATTCGATAACCATGCAGCTTAATTTGGAAATCAAGACGACCATTATAGAATAGAAGACCATTTTCAACATAGCCAGCATCGCCTGTTTTATAGGCACGCTCACCGTCAATCATAGTAAATGCTTTTTCTGTTAATTCAGGGCTTCCTAAATATCCAACGCTTACGCTTGGACCGACAATTACGATTTCACCTTTTTCACCATCAGGTGCAATCGTGCCATCTTCTTTCATAATAAGAAGGCGACAGTCTGATTTACAATAGCCAACTGGAAGTGATTTGTATTGATCAAGCACTTCTTCTGTCACGTGAATACCTGTTACAGCGACAGTAGCTTCTGTTGGACCATACGTATTCATAATTGTTGCTTTCGGGAAACGCTCAATTAATTTTCTAGCTACTTCATTTGGTAACACTTCACCGCAGAATAAGAATGTTTTCATGTTCGGTAGCATATTCTCAGAGAAAGATGCTTCCATTAAACACATTTCAGCAAAAGAAGGTGTGGAAGTCCATACTTGAATATCCGATTGCTCTAAAGAAGCAAACAAGTCTTTTGGACGCGCAATCATATCTTTATCGATTGCCCAAAGTGTACCACCTGTTACTAATGATGGGTAAATATCCATTACAGATAAATCGAATGAGAAAGGTGCTTGGTTTAAGAATACTTGCCCTGTTTGTAAGTTGAAATCTTCTACAGCCCATTTTGTAAAGCTAACAAGGCAGTTATAAGTAATCTGAACCCCTTTCGGATTACCTGTGCTTCCTGATGTGTAAATAATGTAGAAGTTCTCATCACCTTTTACCGCATGTTCAGGATTTGGAGTGTTCCCTTTATGAGTAAAGAAAATATCTTTTAAGTTGTCTTCACTTACGATGCGAACTGGTAAATCAGTTACAGTTACTGCTGTTGCCGATAAAAGTAATTTCGCACCAGAATTTTCAGCAATACGTTGTACACGATCAGCTGGGATAGATAAATCTACAGGAATGTAAGCATGTCCAGCTTTTACACATCCTAAAAAGTTAATAATCATTTCAGGTTGCATATGGCCATACACCATAATTGGTGAACGATCGTCTGGATACTCAGAAGAAATCCAATGTGCTAACGCATCAGAATCTTCCTTTAATTGTTTGTACGTAATTTTCGCATCTCGCCAAACAAAAGCGGTTTGATCAGGCGTTTCTGCAGCCCACTTTTCAATTTGTTCTAATAACTTCATAACGTTCCCACCCTAGAATTCATTGTAAATAAATGTACTTGTGTTTGTATCATGGAATCCATACAACCAAAGTAATGCAAATAAAATTGCAAGATAATAAACCGTCTTTGCAACCCATTGTGTGAGTGGTCGAGACCATATCTCTTTTAATCTTTCCATGTCTTTCCCTCTCTTAATGAAATAATAGCTCTTTGTAGGTATCATGTCCTACATTATTGTGAAAAAAACAAAATCCCACATTTTAGGTAAAAATAAGTCAAAAGGCTCTTTTCTGATATTAGCACTAAATACTAAAAAAGAAAATCCCTAACTTAGCAATTATATTACATTCAGCATGAATTTGTAATGGGTTTGACATGTAAATAGAAAGTGGATTGTGTGAATACATAAAAGTGGACTATAAGAATACGTAAAAATGCAGTATTTGTTTTTATTAATCATTTAAGACGGAGTAAAATTTTAAATTTCTAGTTCTTTTGAAAAGGAGGAAATTATCATGAATAGAGTGTGGAAGAGTCTAATTTCGGAAGAAAATATCGTGAAATGGAGAAGGCATTTTCATAAGTATCCGGAATTATCATTTCATGAAAAAGAAACTTCGCAATTTATATATGATACATTATGCTCATTTTCTTCTTTTGAAGTAACGAGACCGACGAAGTATAGTGTACTAGCAATCAAAAGGGGTGTGAAGCAAGGGAAAGTAATTGCGATTCGAGCTGATATAGATGCTTTGCCAATTCAAGAGGAGACAAGTAAATCTTATACATCTGTAAATAAAGGAATGATGCATGCATGTGGGCACGATGCTCACGCAGCTATATTATTAAGTACTGCAGAGGTGCTTAATAATATGAAGGAAGAGTTTGTAGGAGAAATTCGTCTATTCTTTCAGCATGCAGAAGAAGTATACCCTGGTGGTGGACAAGAAATGGTCGAGGCGGGTGTTATGGACGGTGTTGATTATGTAATAGGTTTACATGTTATGTCTGGCTTGGAAAGTGGGAATGTAGGAATTGTATATGGACCGATGATGGCAGCACCAGACGTATTTACAGTTGAGATCCAAGGCAAAGGAGGGCATGCGGCGCGGCCAGAAGAAACGATTGATCCTATCGCTATCGGAGCGCAGATTATTACAAATCTACAACATATCGTATCTAGAAATACAAGTGCTTTCATGCAAAGAGTCGTTTCAGTTACGCAGTTTCATGGGGGAGTGGCTGACAATATTATTCCTAGTACAGCAACTTTAATGGGAACTGTTCGTTCATTTAATCAAGCATTGAGGGTGGAAGCAGAAGGGAAAATCGAAAAAATTGTGAAAGGAATTACAGAAGCACATGGAGGATCGTATACATATACGTATCGATATGGATATGATCCGGTTATTAATGATGAATATATTACGAAAATAGTAGAAGAAAGTGCACTACATTTGTTTGGGAATGAGCGTGTTGTGAAGCTTGAACCTTCTATGGGTGGGGAAGATTTTTCAGCATATTTAAGAAAAGCACCCGGTTGTTTCATTAAATTAGGAACAGGTAATGAAAATATATATACTTGTTATCCACATCACCATCCGAAATTTGACGTGGATGAATCAGCATTAATTTGTGGAGTGGAGCTATTTTTAGAGACGACTATAAGATTACTAAAATCATAGAAAAACAAAAAAGGCAACTGCGCTCTATCGCAGTTGCTTTTATTTCTTTCCGTCAGAGAGGGCTGAGAAAGAACTATGCTCATTTATAGTATATGAATAGCTAACGGACAAGCTTGTACATTTTAATCATTTTTTTAAAAATAGTTGTTGACATTGATAATCAATGTCAATTAATCTAAAAATAGTTGAAATTGATAATTATTATCAATAGGATGGATGCGACATGTTAATGAGAAAAAAATTTCACCTTCTACGGAGGGGATTAAAAGATAAAAATAAAGATGTTGATCAGCATATGGAATGGCAACGAAATGTAATTCGGTCTGAATATGTAGATGAGAAGAAGAGCATTCAAACAGAAAAAGAGATACAAAGTAAAGGGAGAGGTTCAGTTGAGTAAGTTAGTAATGATTTTTGCAAGTATGAGTGGAAATACAGAGGAAATGGCTGACCATATTGCCGGCGTAATTCGTGAAACAGAAAATGAAATTGAAGTTATTGATATTATGGATTCACCAGAAGCTTCTATATTGGAACAGTATGATGGAATTATTTTAGGTGCATACACTTGGGGAGATGGTGATCTTCCTGATGATTTCTTAGATTTTTATGATGCAATGGATTCTATTGATTTAACTGGGAAAAAAGCGGCAGTATTCGGATCATGTGATTCGGCTTATCCGAAATACGGAGTGGCGGTTGACATTTTAATAGAAAAGCTACAAGAGCGCGGGGCAGCAGTTGTGTTAGAAGGACTAAAAGTAGAATTAACGCCAGAAGATGAAGATGTAGAAAAATGTTTACAGTTTGGAGCTGAATTTGTAAAACACCTTTCTTAATGGCAGAAGGGAGCTGAAGAGCAAGTGCATGAGAAAATCTCAATCAAAACGATGACAGATTATCATTTGTATGATTTTATGCGGTGTCCGCATAAATTTTACTTTCGTCATATAAAAAGAAGAGAACCTTCTTCATTTGAATGGCAACAAATAGCGCAAATGATTGTGAATCAAATTATTAACGAGTATTACACGCTACCTGCGGGTCAACAAACGAAAATTGTACTTTTAATATTAATAGAAAAGTATTGGAAAAAAGTAAGGATTAATATGTTTGCTTCGAAGACGGAGTACTATATTGTATTAGCGAAGCTAACGGATCACTTATTACAGTTTGTTGAAAGGGATGATAGTCAGACACCACCATTGTTTTTATACGAGAAGTTTCAAAAATATATGGAAGAGTTAGGTGTCCACATGTCATTGACATTTGAAGTTGGTGAGTGGAATGCTGAGTCGTTTGTAATTAAAAAGTATGTTGTCGATGCGGATGAGGAAATGCTTGCTCTTTGTCAGAAGCTAATGACAGTATTCAGTTATAAAGCTTTCGGCGTTCTTCCAGGAAAAATTGAAGTTATTAATTTAATAGAAGGAACTAAGTATGAGTACATTCCGAAACAGGAAGATATTATAACTGGAATGGCTGATTTATCTAGAATGAAAGAAATGTTACAGCAACCTGAGCATTATACAGAGCGTCATTTTCGTTCTGAGTGTATAAGTTGTGCGTTTCGTAGTGAATGCCAAGGGGAAGAAGTAAAGAAAGAAGCGAAACAGAAGAAAAATATAGTTCATTAAAGGATGCAACTTTGCATCCTTTTTTGTTATTGACATGAAAAGCTTTTCATCATTTACGGTATATTTGTAGCAGATTTTAATAAAGTGAAACTTTAATCAGTGGGGGTCAATCGGGCTACCCGCAAATAGCGGGATAAAGGGAGGAATAATCAATGAAAGATGAAACGAAAGTATTTCAATGGTTAAAAGAACAAAATGCTCCTTTTGAAATTCAACTGCAAATTTTACAGGCATTTCAATTGTATAAAGTTATTGTTGAAATGGATAAAAAGTTAATGATGTATGAGGAGAGAGTATATAGGGAGAGAATGTAATCTCATCCCTGTAATATCGTTTTTAGTTGTTCTGTACTTGTAATGAATTCGAGTTCATTCTCTGATTCAAAGTTATAAATAATATTATGTAGTAAAGGACTATATTGATAAAAGGTAGTAATGCGGTGAATGAGTAATGGATCATGATGAGAAATAAGTGTACTGTACTGTTCATATACAGATGTAGTAAACTCATGTCCGAAATCATAATATAGTCCTGCAAAATCAAAAGCAGGATCGCCAATTTGCGCATCACCAAAATCGATAACACCTGAAATGCGTTTGTTCTGCTTGTTAAATAAAATGTGATGATGTGTAAAATCAGCGTGAATGATTGTGTTTTGAAAAGTGGATGTAGCTAAACATGCAAAGAAATTTTCAAATAAGCGATTTAAGGTTAGTTTCTGTAATGAAGTAAGGTTAGTAGTAAGATATTGGTTTAATTTTGTTTGTAGCTCTTTCCAGTAGGTACATGTTTTTTCAATAGGGAAACATAGCGTTGTAACTTCGTTTAAAGGAATACTATGTAATACCGCAAGGAAAGTAGCTAATTGTGTAATAATTGCTTGCAGCTCTGTATCCTCCAGCGTGGCAACTATTTCTGTTTTTAATGGTTCACCATGAATGAGAGTATAGTAACTACAAAGAGGAACCTCATCAGATTCATTTTTATAAATTAGGTGATATTGTGGAAATTCGATTTCTTGTAGTGATTGAGTGAGAATTGTGCATATTTCTTTTTCTAACGGAATTCGCATTGCAAATTCCTGTTTTCGCGGGAAACGAAACAGTAGCTCATCATTTACTATAATTGCTACATTATCCCAACCTTCTTCATTTTGTTTATATGAATGTATAGAAAGATTAGGCAAAGCTTCTTTTATATAATGTTTGTAAGAGTCCATAATTGTTCCTCGTTTCTGAGTAAAGTTATTCTACTTTATTATATCAGAATTTTCTTTCTATATGTTAAAATATAGCTATCATTATGAAGAAGGGCGGGAGTATTACGAAAAAAAGACTGTTAATCATTTCTCTATGTATCGCTTTTGTATTGTTTTGGTCATATAAAGAGGAGGTTTTTGCTACCTTTAAACTGATTGATCATTACGAGTTAAATAAGGAATTAAAGAACAAAAGTATAGAAAATTTAACTCATAATGAAATGAAAAAGGTAGGAGAGCATTTTGTGACTGAACAACTATCAGTGTTTGAGTTTAATAATAAAGAAGATGTGAAACGAAAAGGTGAAGAAATATTTTTAAATAGAGGGTATGAACAATTAATGGAAAATTATTATCCAAATCGTTTTCGAGATTTAGAGTATAAATTTACAAGCGAGGAGATACGTGAAGAGACAGATGAGAGTTTTCTCTATCAAGCTGTAGCGTACGTTGCGGGTACTGAAAATGGTAAGAGAAGCGAAATGAAATTGAATTATGAAGTGAAAATTGTAAAGGTTAATAATATATTTATGGTGCTAGAACAAAAGCAGCGCGTACAATAAAGGAAATTCATTGCTCAATAGATCATTTGGGGGGGGGTACTACTTAATGCGGAATAAAAAGGCCCTCAAGGAATCAAGGACCTTTAAAGATTTTCATTTTGTTGACCAAGTTCTTTTTGAGCAATATATAAATTTCCTTGCTCCACTTGTTTAAGTGTATGAACAGAATCGCCTGCATATCCTTTTTGTGTTTTAACAGTTCTTTTGGAACGATTGGAATTTTGTCTCTTCATATAATAGGCCACCTTTCATCAAAAATAAACGAAAATGATAAGTATGAGTAATACAGCAGCGAAAATGGTAATGCCCATTAAAAACGAAGTGTTTTTATATTTAGGTGGCTTATGTACATCTTGCCGATATCCAGGTGAAATTTCAGGGGCAAATTCTTCATCGAATGATTGCTTTTTTTCTTTGTCGTCCATATGTACCCACCTTTCTTTTTCATTATATTATACGTTACAAGAAAAAATATGCATAAAGAAAACAGCCGCTTTATTATTAGCGGCTGTTTTGTGTTGTATATTTTCGTTGTACTTGAAAGAGACGGATAAGTAGGAAGGCAGCGCCAAATGCTAGACCGATAATAAGACCGATCCAATAACCTTTTGCGGCCCATTCTGTATATGTTGCTAATATGTAACCTAGTGGTAGACCTATTATCCAATAAGCAATTAAAGTCATAATTAGAGCAACATTTACATCTTTATAACCACGCAGAGCTCCTTGTACAGGGGTTGCAATTGCATCTGAAATTTGAAATAAAATCGCAAAGATAAGAAATTCTTTTGCTAAATGATGAACTTTTGCATCTGTCGTATAAATAGAAGCAATTTGATTATCAAAGAAGTAGAGAAGAATTGAATATAATAAAGCAAAGGCAAGGGCTAATCCAATTCCAATCAGTCCGTATTGTTTTGCATTATCGTAACGTTTTGCTCCAACTTCGAATCCGACTGCAATAGTCATTGCCATTGCTAAACTTAGCGGAGTCATATATAACAAGGAAGCAAAGTTTATAGCTGCTTGGTGAGCTGCAATAGTTGTCGTACTAAAATTACTCATCATGAGAGTTACCGCAGCAAAAATACTCGTTTCAAAAAAGATAGCAAATCCGATAGGAACGCCAAGCTTTAAGAATGTTGTCCAACTAGAAAGAGAAGGGCGATATAATTGTTTGAAAATGTTGAAAGAGGCAAAAGGCTCTTTCGTCTGAATAATAATGACTGTAATAATTAAAATGCACCAATATGTTGCAGTGGAAGCAATTGCTGCTCCGACACCACCAAGCTTTGGGAAACCGAAGTTACCAAAAATTAATAGGTAATTTAATATTACGTTAATTGGTAATGATAGTAATGTAATAATCATCGTTGTTCGAGTTTTTCCTAATGCATCAATAAATCCACGCAAAACAGTGTAAGTGAATAAAGGTATAATTCCTATTGCGATAATACTTAAAAATTGAGCTGCAATTCGTTCCACAGGTTCTTCTAAGCGCATGCCGTTTAAAATAGGTGAAACGACGAAGAAACCGATGAGGATAACAACGAAGCTAGCACAAATTGCTAAATAAACTGCTTGTATGACAACGTGGGGAACGTCCTTTTTTTTCTTGGATCCGACGAGCTGTGCAACAATGGGAGTAGTAGCCATTAAAATTCCTGTTAATCCCGTACTAACTGGAAGCCATATACTTGTTCCAATTGCAACACCTGCTAAATCAGTTGGACTTGCATGTCCTGACATTGTTGTATCAAAAAAACTCATCGCAAATAATGACATTTGCGTTACGAAAATCGGAAAAAATAGTAATACAAATTGCTTTAACTTTTGTGAAAATGAAGTAGTTTCTTTCATAAAATCCCCTTTCCATATAAAAAAACAAACTCTTACTATCATACAATTTAATCAAAGATTAGAAAAGAAATACGCGCCTACAACATATGAAACCAATAAAAAAAGGATGCACTTTGAAAAGGGATAAGGTATTATGATAAGGTGTGAAAAAATTACATATTATTTGTTATTAAGGAGGCACTACTTGTGGCTGATTGGTTAATTGGTTTAATCATGGGTGCTGTTGAAGGGTTAACAGAGTTTCTACCAGTATCATCAACAGGACATATGATTTTAACAGGACATTTAATTGGATTTGACGATGAGAGAGCGAAAGTTTTTGAAGTTGTTATCCAATTGGGATCGATTTTAGCAGTTGTTGTTATATTTTGGAAGCGTCTATGGTCGTTAGTTGGAATAGGTAAAGTAACAGACGGACCATCGTTAAATTTATTACATATTATTATCGGGATGATTCCTGCCGGGATACTTGGCGTATTATTCCATAGCACTATTAAAGAGGTTTTATTTGGTCCAGGACCAGTTGTTATTAGCTTAGTAGCCGGTGGTATTTTAATGATTGTTGCTGAGAAGTTTTCAAAACCAAGTACAGCAAGAACGTTAGATGAAATCACATATAAACAGGCATTTACAATTGGAATGTTTCAATGTTTAGCTCTTTGGCCAGGATTCTCTCGTTCTGGTTCTACAATCAGTGGTGGTTTATTAGCTCGCGTGTCGCATACAGCGGCAGCTGAATATACGTTCATTTTAGCGGTACCGATGATGGTAGCTGCAAGTGGATTAGATTTAATTAAAAGCTGGGATGTATTAAGCTCAGCAGATATAACGCTATTTGTAACAGGATTTGTAACTGCATTCGTTGTTGCGATGCTTGCAATTGTTTCATTCTTGAAATTATTATCTCGTGTGAAACTAACACCGTTCGCTTATTATCGTTTCATTTTAGCTGCGGTATTCTATTTCTTCATTATGTAATAAAAAAACCTGCCGAGCTCGGCAGGTTTTTTTATTTTACTATTTTTTCCACCATATTTTCCATTACATGCTCCCAAAGAGAAGTATCATCAGCTAATGTAGCACGGAAATTAGCATACATTTCTTTTTGTTTTTCTTCGAATGTTGGATCTTCTTTTTCAGGTAATGTAGCGCGCATTGAAGTTACTAATTCTTGTACTTTTGGAGCGCGTGGTCCAAAGACGGCTTGTTCATTTCCATCTTTATCAATGAAAATAAAGATTGGAATCGCACGTGCTGTTCCATTTGTTAAATATTGATCCATTAATTCTAAGTTTTCGTCGCGAATTAATAAACTCATTTCAATATTTGCAACTTCAGAAATTCGTTTCATAACAGGTACGCATAAAAGAGCATCGCCACACCAATCAGCAGTTAATACGATAACACGCCAGCCGTCATTTTGACGTTCTTCTAATACAGGAAGTAATTCATTTGGAATTAAAAAGTTATTGTAAATGTGTAGTAGCTCGTATTGGTTTACTTGCATTTCATTCACATATGTATCAAAGGACATACCTTTATCAGCCCATTGTTGTAAGTTCATAATTAACACCTCTTTAGTAAGATTTGCTTTCATTGTACCAATTTTTATATAGAAAAGCTTGTATTCTTACTCTTTCTCGTCACTTAATAATTTATTTAAGAGGAAAAAGAATAGTACGACACATAATTCAGCTATGTTGGACATTTGTACGCTTTCTATCCAATCATCAGCAGTATGAATGACGAACCAATCTAGTGTAATTTCAATGAATGAGAAAAGAGTAATAGAAATCCAATTTGGCATGTTTTGTGTCAGTGGATATAGCAGCGCTTTGAAGAAACTGAAGATGAAAAATGTAATACTGTCTAAGAAAGTGATTAATAAAAAAAAGAGAAGTAACGCAGTACGTGAACTATACTCTATACCTGTAATTTGAAAGATTCCTACATATACAAAAAATATAAATGCAAAAATTATAATGAGAAAAAGAGCGATAATACTAATGATAATCGTTTTATCTTTTAGGCTGAGATTTGAGAATTTCTCCTCCTCATGCATTAAAATACCCCCTTTTTCTGGAAGTTAACTTCATTTTATCATGAAATACATATTAAAAAACTACGAATTATGGGAAAATAAGGTGACAAAAAGTAAGATTTCATGTAAAATTATTAATAAGGTTTTTATTTAACTAAATGAAATAAAAGGAGCTGTCAAAGTTGTCTCAAAATCGAGAGCAATTAATGGAAGAACTATCGACAAATGTGTTTGCTATGTTTCGCACATTGCGTAATGATATCGGAAAAATATTCGGTGGTTACATACCGTGGAATGAATTCATCGTCCTGAGAATATTAAATCGTACGAATAAAGAAATGGTATCGCGTGTAGCAAATGAATTAAATGTGTCGAATAGTCATATTACAGCTGTTACAGAAAAATTAATTAATAAAGGTTTTGTAACTCGTTCACGTTCTACATCAGATCGCCGAGTTGTGTATTTAGAGATTACAGAACAAGGGAAAGATTTAGTTGCGAAAATGGAAGATGCGAAAAAACAATATTTACAAGAAAGATTCTCTACACTTTCAGAAGATGAAATGAATGTAATGATTTCGATTTCCAAAAAACTTATTTAAGTGATTATAAACAAGAAAACGCTTACGTGATGAAAGAGAAGATCTTCCTTATATATGGAAGGTCTTCTTTCGTGTGTAATAGATGTTAAAAAATAAAATGTGTATGAAAAAAGATAGAGCGCCATACTACAATACAAGGAAGGGAGGGAGAAATATGACGAATCGTAACGGTAGTAAAGGGAGCGGTAATCAAGGATCACCAAAGTCCGGCCAGTTTAATCAGGAATTTAGCACTGAATTTGAAACTGGTAATGATAATAAAGGGAAAGAATATCGTTCTAAAAAAGGGAGTAAATCAAAAAAGGAGTGAATATATTCACTCCTTTTTTGATTTATGATGCTGCCGATTGATCAGTATTATATTTTTCTTCTGATTTTGCGACAATCATTGCGCAAATTGCATCCCCAGAAATGTTTACAGCTGTTCTAGACATATCTAGAATACGGTCAATACCGATAATTAAAGCGATACCTTCTACTGGTAGATTTACTTGATTTAAAACCATTGTAAGCATTACAAGTCCAACACCTGGTACACCAGCAGTACCGATACTAGCTAGTACAGCGGTTAATACGACCATAGCTAATTGCGGTAATGTAAGTTCAACTCCGTATACTTGAGCGATAAATACAGTTGCTACCCCTTGCATAATGGCAGTACCATCCATATTAATAGTTGCCCCTAGTGGTTGTACAAATGAGCTTATCGCTTTTGGAACGCCAAGCTTATCTTGTGCTGTTTTCATTGCAAATGGAAGCGATGCATTAGAGCTAGATGTACTAAATCCAATTGCCATTACTGGTCCGAAATGTTTAAAGAAACGAACAATACTTTCTTTTGCTAATACCTTTAATAAGCCACCATATACAAAGACCCCGTGAATAATGAGTACTAACATAACGACAATCATATACTTGAACATCGCAGCGACGCCTGCAAGCCCCATTTTACCAACGGATGAAGCGAGCAAACCGAATGTTCCAATTGGGGCTAATTTCATAACGAGATTAACGAGATACATCATTAATTCGTTGCCCTGTTCAAGTAATGAATGGATACCTTGAACTCGTTTTCCTAAAATAGCTATACCGAGTCCAATCAATACGGCAAAGGCAATGATTTGTAACATGTTTCCGTCAGCCATCGCTTTTGCTGGGTTATCTGGTACGATATTTAGCAATGTGTCGACGAAAGATGTTTCAGTTTTTGCACCTTCATACTTAAGACCTTCTGTTTTAAAATTACCGCCAGCTCCTGGTTTTATAATAAGTGCAAATGTAACCGCTATAGAGATGGCAACCGCAGTTGTTACGAGAAAGAATGAAATTGATTTTAAACCGATTCTTCCAAGTTGTTTCGGATCTCCAAGGCCGGCAGCACCAAGTACGATAGAAATGAACACAACAGGAACAACTAGCATTTTAATAAGTCTAATAAACAATTGACCAATTGGGTTGAACACATATTGATTTAGTGGCTCAAAGATAGATGGAGCGGCTAAATTTAGAGTGAGTCCAACAACTAGACCTAGAAATAATGCGATTAAGATTGCTTTTGTTTGTTTCAATAAAATCCCCCCTTTTGTTTCTGCGAAATTCCTTCCTAAAGTAATTATACCGAAAAAATACCTAATTTGACAATATTTTCTGAATTTTTAGGTTTTTATTTAAGTACAGATAGATTGATTTTGTGTTTGGAAAATAAAATAGACCATCACATAGGATGGTCAAGGGAAGGGGACAATTTATGTCAATTTAATTAGGGATGGAAGTTGCTTTAAGACACTGGGGAATGTCTTATAAATTAGGGAGGAACAACTTCGATACATATACTATAAAAGATAGGTGTGACTCTCATGTGAACATAGGGTGAAAGAGAGAGGGAGTTTTAAATAAAAGATAGAAAGACAAAAAAATAAGACCATCATTTATAAGATGGTCAAGGAAGGGGACAATTTATGTCAATTTAATTAGGGATGGAAGCTGTTCAAAGACACTGGGGAATGTCTTATAAATTAGGGAGGAACAACTTCGATACATACACTATAAAAGGTAGATGTGACCTCTGTGTGAACATAGAGTGAAGGAGAGAGGAAGTTTTAAATAAAAGATAGAAAGACAAAAAAATAAGACCATCACATAAGATGGTCAAGGGAAGGGGACAAT
>NZ_JBXAHT010000001.1:621730-1132794 GCF_058795375.1 Bacillus sp. GW823-FHT06A10
AATTTATGTCAATTTAATTAGGGATGGAAGCTATTCAAAGACACTGGGGAATGTCTTATAAATTAGGGAGGAACAGCTTCGATATATATACTATAAAAGGTGGATGTGACCTCTGTGTGAACATAGAGTGAAGGAGAGAGGAAGTTTTAAATAAAAGATAGAAAGACAAAAAAATAAGACCATCACATATAAGATGGTCAAGGGAAGGGGACAATTTATGTCAATTTAATTAGGGATGGAAGCTATTCAAAGACACTGGGGAATGTCTTATAAATTAGGGAGGAACAGCTCCGATATATATACTATAAAAGGTGAATGTGACCTCTATGTGAACATAGAGTGAAAGATATGGGGATTTGAAAAATAGTACATATGAAATTGTTATTGCTAGCAATATTGAGTTAGGATATATAGTTTTCCAGCATAAAAGAAAAAGAAGTCTGAATATAAATAAAAGTTGTAATCTATGAAAAAAAGGATTATGCTCAACTATATTATAAGGATATAAGGTTTGTCCCAATTCTTTAAGGGCTTTTAAAAAGCTTTTTATTTATGAGGGGAAAGCTTCACTTTAATAAGGGAGTTAGTGATATGGAAGTAACAAAAAAACAAGGGCTGTATAATCGTCTTATACGATTAAACCCACCACAAATATTAGCGTTAGGTTTTTTCTGCTTAATTGTGGTTGGCGGTTTGTTATTAAAGTTACCATTCGCAACGAAAGCACATATTAGTTGGGTAGATGCTTTCTTTACAGCAACGTCAGCAGCGACCGTAACTGGTTTGGGAGTAGTGGATACAGCAAGTACATTTACGATGTTTGGCGAAATTGTTATTATGTTTTTAATTCAAACAGGTGGTCTAGGTCTTATGACAATTGCCATTTTAATTGTTTGGGTATTAGGCAAAAAAATCGGATTACGCCATCGTTTATTAATTGGAGAAGCGTTTAATCAAACAAATATAGGTGGTCTTGTAAAATTAGTAAAGCGTGTCTTTATATTTTCGATTTGTATTGAGCTTATTGGGGTCATCTTTTTATCGTTTCGCTTTATTCCAGAGTTTGGTTTTGGAAAAGGTTTATACTATAGTATTTTTCATGTAATTGCATCTTATAATAATGCAGGCTTTGCTTTATGGTCAGATAATTTAACAAGATATGTAGGAGATCCCATTATTAATATTGGGATTTGCTCTTTAATTGTAATAGGTGGACTCGGTTTTACCGTATTAATTGATATATGGTATAGTCGCAGTTTTCGAAAATTATCACTTCACTCAAAAATAATGATTATTGGAACAGTAGTGCTAAATGTTATAGCAATGATTGTAATTTTTGTATTGGAATATAATAATGTGAAGACGTTAGGGAATTTATCTTTAAATGAAAAACTATGGGCTTCCTTTTTTCAAGGTATTACCCCGCGGACAGCTGGATTTAATACGGTTGACTATGGAGGTATGGAAGAATCATCTATATTATTTACGATGATTTTAATGTTTATTGGTGCAGGAAGTGTATCAACAGGTGGAGGAATTAAATTAACAACGTTTGTTATCTTAATTACATCTGTCCTTTCTTTCTTTAGAAAAAAGGAGGAAATTGTTTTATTTCAGCGTACAATTAAAATGTCGACAGTAACGAGGGCCTTAGCGATTGTTGTTGCCAGTCAAATACTTATTTTTGCAGCGGTATTTATATTAATGCTTACAGAAAACTTCAGCTTTATTCAATTATTATTTGAGACAATATCAGCGTTTGGTACAGTCGGATTAACGATGGGAATTACTGCAAAGCTATCGGCATTCGGAAAATGTATTATTATGTTTGTTATGTTCTGCGGATTAATTGGACCATTAACACTTGTGTTCTCTTTAGCGCGACCAGCAAAACAAAAAATAAAATATCCATCGGAAGATGTGTTTACAGGATAAGGTATCCCGCGTTAAGCGAGATACCTTTTTCTTTTTTAGAAAAGGGAGAACAATAAACCAATAAGTGCTACTCGGAATAAAATTGCGATAAGTGCAGCAATCCCACCGACAACTGCAGCGATACCGCCAGTTACAGTAGCTCCGCGATTATAAGCGTAAATACCGAGTAAAACAGAAACAAGACCAAATAGTGTGGGGAATGTAAATAGCGATAAGATAGATAGCGCAAGAGCGATAAAACCAGCAGTTGATCCAGCAGCGGACGATTTTACAACATCTTTATCGTCTTTATCATCGTAATCATAATCAATGCGTTGTGGTGCAACCTCAGCGGCATACTCTTCTTTATAGTCACTATAATCACTATCTATTCTATCTCTTCTTTTATAATCATCAAATTTCTCAGTCAAAGTCATGGCTCCTTTCATAACAAGGTTCAATAGTAGTATGTATCTCTTTTTCTTTTTTATCCCGCATTAACGGGCAGTAATATCTATTAAAAGGAGGAAAATGTTTTCTTGAAATAGGAAAAGTTAGTATGACTTCCTCTATTTTGGAAAGTATAAAAAGGAATAATGAGGAAAGGGTGCAATACATAATGGAACATCCAATTGAAAATTTAATGAAAACGGCAATGACAAATTTAAAAGAGATGGTAGATGTAAATACAATTGTTGGGAGCCCGGTTTCAACAGCTGACGGAAATGTTGTATTAACAGTATCTCAAGTGGCTTTTGGTTTTGGAGCTGGTGGAAGTGATTTTAAAGGGGGTTTCATTACTGAAAAACATAACGGTGGGCAAAATCAGCATAAAGAGAACAAGCAAGGGCATCCATTTGGAGGAGGAAGCGGGGCTGGGGTTTCTATTAGTCCAGTAGCTTTTTTAGTAGTTGGTTCTAATGGGGTGCAAGTATTACATCTCAACAGCAGTACACATTTAATTGAAAAGGCTTTAAATACTGTACCAAGCACTGTAGATAAATTTGTGAATGGTCGTCAAAAGTGAACTTGCATTTTTTAGGAATTATGATATATTAGAAAAAGTGCGCTTTAGGATGATCGGAATAATTGAAATGTAAATATATATGATGTGTGGAATAAGGGAGAGGAATTTATGATTAATATCAAAAACTTAGTAGTTGGCTTATTTATGTTAGTAAGCGGCTTTGTTGTATATGTAATAAAAGAAAAAGCTCCATTCTAAAACAGACAAACCGTTAATGTCTGTTTTTAATTTGCGGAAAAATATTGACAAGCTATTGTATTGGTGTTAGAATTTTAATTCGTGTCTCGGTTACAGCTAGTGTAAAGTAAATATCTCTTATGAATGCAATACGAAAAGTTTGCGAAAGATCGGGTAATTTTATCAACAACTTTTGTGAACAAACCCTATAAATTGTATTTGTAAGCTATATATGTATACTAGTGAATCAAGGAGCGGTCAGTGGAACCGTAATGATGAGAGAGAGGTAGGGCTTTCATCCAGTATATGTTACTTTCCCGTTAGGTGAATATAAAAAAGAGGACTCCTTTTAAAAGGAGTCCTCTTTCATTTTTTAAGTGCGACTTTCAACTTGTTGACAAATTTCATCCGTTGTTAAACCGTGAGCTGTAATGACTGATCCTTTAATTGATGCATCTGCAATGCCCATCACATTAGAATCTTGCCCAGTTACAACGCAACAATCACACCCTTGTGCATCCTGTTCTGAGTTAAGTGTAACAACTTCATGCCCTTGTTGCTGAAGAGCTTGTTGAACGTCTGTTAATGAGTTTTCAACGCCAATTCTAGCCATAATTCTCACCTCCTACCATCTAATTGCTAGTATGCTCAAGTTCACTGCATTTATGAAAAGACGGTAGGAAGTAAATCTTTGTTTAGTCGTTATATACGCCAGTAAGCATTTGACTAACGAATTGATCGTTTAATGTATCTTGGGCAGAAGAAGTATTTGAATGGATGTCGATTGAAGCAATAAAATGATTATGTTCTTGCGTATT
The DNA here is from genome assembly GCF_058795375.1 of Bacillus sp. GW823-FHT06A10. NCBI lineage: Bacteria > Bacillati > Bacillota > Bacilli > Caryophanales > Bacillaceae > Bacillus > Bacillus sp. GW823-FHT06A10. The sequence goes on from NZ_JBXAHT010000001.1 coordinate 625,667, forward strand.
TGGTTCTACCTCTACGTAATTATCGAATTTACAAAAACCTTTCGTATCCATTAGATCAAATAATTGCAGCATTTCTACTACCTCTTGTCTCGTTCCTTTAATTTGTACACACGCCATATTTATTTCCTCCTTCATTTTGACAAATTGTTTTTTAAAAATAGGATTATGATTACGAAATGAAAAATATGAATGTTATTTTTAGACAGCGCTATTTTTGTTATTTTCCCCCTTTTTCAGCAAAAGTCGTTATATATTCCCGGATTTATAAAATCGGACGTCCGTTTATTGAATACAATAGATTCGTATCAATTGATGAAAATCCTTCTTTTAAACAAATATTTTTTTAGTGGAAATTGGCGAAAAAAATTTTTTGACTTTTTGTAAACGTTAACAATGTTGTTAAATCAATATAAGTAAAGAAGTACGTACGATTAAAAATTATAAATTTTCTAAAAATTAACTTGATTTATTTAGAAAGGAGAGTAAACTAGGAAACAATAAAAAATTCATAGAACATAGGAGGCGCTTCTAGTGAATGAGCAATGGATTTTCTTAAATGGAGAATTTGTTCCAAAAGATGAGGCAAAAGTTTCAGTATATGATCATGGCTATTTATATGGCGATGGAGTGTTTGAAGGAATTAGAGTTTATAGCGGTAATGTTTTCCGTTTGAGAGAGCATCTTGTCCGGTTGTATGAATCAGCAAAATCAATCCTTTTAGAAATTCCATATTCATTAGATGAAGTAACAAATATTGTTGTTGAGACGATTCGACAAAATAAATTATCTAATGGATACATTCGCCTTGTTGTATCAAGAGGAGCAGGAAATCTTGGATTGGATCCCGATTCATGTAAGAAGCCGAATGTAGTAGTAATTGCAGAACAATTATCTTTATTCCCACAAGAATATTATGAGAAAGGGATTCCAGTTGTAACAGTTGCAACGCGCCGAAATCGTCCCGATGTTTTATCCCCTCAAGTAAAATCTTTAAATTACTTAAACAATATTTTAGTTCGTATTGAAGCGAAATTAGCTGGAGTACAAGAAGCACTTATGTTAAATGATCAAGGATATGTAGCTGAAGGCTCAGGAGATAACGTGTTTATTGTTAAAGGAAATAAATTAATTACACCACCAAGTTCTGCTGGAGCGTTAGAAGGTATTACACGAAACGCCATTTTAGAAATCGGCGAAAAACTTGGATATGACGTAAGAGAAGAGTTATTTACAAGACATGATGTATATGTAGCTGATGAAGTGTTTTTAACAGGAACAGCTGCTGAAGTTATTGCTGTTACGACAGTAGATGGTAGAACGATTGGCTTAGGGCAAACAGGTCCACATACGAACCGTTTATTAGAAGAGTTTCGTAAGTTAGTTGTAGAAGATGGAGAGAAAATTTACGAAGAAAATAAAGTTGGATAACAACTTTTTTAACATAAGAAAGCGTTGATAGGGAGGAGTAGTTGATTGTGAAGCCTCACAGAGAGTCGGTGGTTGCTGAAAACCGATGGTTCACGTCGACGAACATCGCCCTTGAGTGCTAAGCTAAAGCATTTGTCTAGGCTTAGACGGTAGCTCCGTTATTAGCTAGATCCATTTATGGATCACTGAGGCAAGAGTATTCTTGCAAAGAAGGGTGGTACCGCGAAATCTTTCGTCCCTTCAGCACATAGCTGGAGTGTGGACGTAGGATTTTTTTATTGTATAAAAGTTTGAAAAAGGGGGCTTATAAGAACAATGTCTTCAAAAACGGAAGAGAAACTGGCAACTGGTGCACAGCTATTGTTAGAAGCGCTAGAAAAGGAAGGCGTAAAAGTGATTTTCGGTTATCCGGGTGGTGCCGTTTTACCTCTCTATGATGCACTGTATGATTGTGAAATTCCGCATATTTTAACAAGGCATGAGCAAGGGGCAATTCACGCTGCTGAAGGGTATGCCAGAATTACAGGGAACCCAGGGGTTGTAATTGCAACGAGTGGACCAGGTGCTACAAATGTAATTACGGGTCTAGCGGATGCGATGATTGATTCATTGCCACTTGTTGTATTTACAGGCCAAGTAGCAACAACGTTAATTGGGAGCGATGCTTTTCAAGAGGCGGATATTATGGGACTTACGATGCCAGTGACAAAACATAACTATCAAGTGCGAAAGGCCTCAGATTTACCTCGAATTATTAAAGAAGCATTTCATATTGCTAAAACAGGAAGACCAGGACCAGTCGTTATTGACCTTCCGAAAGATATGGTAGTCGAGAAAGGTGAGCGATGTAGCAATGTACAAATGGATTTACCAGGATATAACCCTAATTATGAACCGAATCTACTTCAAATAAACAAATTACTACAAGCAATTGAAACCGCAAAAAAACCGTTAATTTTAGCTGGAGCAGGTATACTGCATGCGAAAGCTTCGAAAGAATTGACAAGTTTTGCCCGTAAATATGAAATCCCTGTTGTGCATACGTTACTTGGACTTGGTGGTTTTCCGCCAGATGATGGGCTATTTCTAGGGATGGGGGGAATGCACGGTTCTTACACAGCCAATATGGCGTTATATGAATGCGACTTACTCATTAATATAGGTGCGAGATTTGACGATCGTCTTACTGGGAATTTAGCTTTTTTTGCTAAAGGGGCGACTGTTGCACATATCGATATTGATCCAGCAGAAATTGGGAAAAATGTGCCAACAGAGATTCCTATTGTTGCAAGTGCTAAGCGGGCGTTAGAAGTATTGCTTCAATCAGAAGGAAAGAAAGAAAATCATCATGAATGGCTCTCTTTATTAAAGAGTAGAAAAGAAAAGTATCCATTCTCTTATAAACGAAATTCTGAAAGTATTAAACCTCAATACGCGATTGATATGCTATATGAAATCACGAAAGGAGAAGCGATTGTAACAACAGACGTTGGGCAACATCAGATGTGGGCAGCACAATACTATCCGTTGAAAAATCCAGATAAATGGGTAACTTCTGGCGGATTAGGAACGATGGGGTTCGGATTTCCAGCAGCAATCGGTGCGCAAATTGCAAAGCGAGATGAACTAGTTATTGCAATTGTTGGTGATGCTGGGTTTCAAATGACTCTGCAAGAATTAAGTGTATTAAAAGAACACGCTTTACCCGTTAAAGTATTTATTTTAAATAATGAAGCTTTAGGAATGGTAAGACAATGGCAAGATGAATTTTATAATCAAAGATATTCACATTCTTTATTGCCATGCCAACCAGATTTCGTCGCTCTTGCGAATGCGTATGGTATAAAAGGTGTTCGTATTGACGATCCACTTCTTGCAAAGAAGCAAATCCAGCATGCGATCGAATTACAAGAGCCAGTCGTAATCGATTGTCGTGTACTTCAATCAGAGAAGGTTATGCCGATGGTTGCACCAGGAAAAGGTGTTCACCAAATGGAGGGAGTGGAAAAAGGGTGAAGAGAATTGTTACAGCGACAGTTCGAAATCAAAGTGGTGTGTTAAACCGAATTACAGGAGTTATGACACGAAGACATTTTAATATTGAAAGTATTTCAGTAGGTCATACAGAATCATCAGATATATCGCGAATGACGATTGTTGTACACGTTGAAAGTGAACAGCAAGTTGAGCAGTTAATTAAACAACTTCATAAGCAAATCGATGTTCTGAAAGTATCAGATATTACAGAAGAAGCAATGATTGCTAGAGAGCTTGCTCTTATTAAAGTAGCAACTTCTGTAGCGAGGGCAGAATTATATAGTTTAATTGAACCATTTCGAGCCGCTGTAATAGATGTTGGGAAGGATTCCATAGTTGTGCAAGTAACAGGTACGCAAGATAAAGTAGAAGCGTTAATTGAATTACTTCGTCCATACGGTTTAAAAGAAATTGCTAGAACAGGTGTAACAGCATTTACACGTAGTATGAAAAAACAAGATAAGCAAGTTATGTTAATTCAATAATCATTTAAATATAGGGGGAAATGAAAATGGCAAAAGTTTATTATGAGAAAGATGTAACAGTAAATGTATTAAAGGAAAAGAAAGTAGCAATCATCGGATATGGCTCGCAAGGTCATGCGCATGCGCAAAATTTACGTGATAACGGATTTGATGTAGTAGTAGGTTTAAGAAAAGGTAAGTCTTGGGATAAAGCGAATGAAGATGGGTTTTCTGTATATACAGTAGCAGAAGCAGCGGAAAAAGCTGATGTAGTAATGATTCTATTACCTGATGAATTACAACCAGAAGTATATGAAGCTGAAATTGCACCAAATTTACAGGCTGGAAACTCTCTCGTGTTCGCACATGGATTTAATGTTCACTTTGATCAAGTAAAACCACCAGCTAATGTAGATGTATTTCTAGTAGCGCCAAAAGGACCGGGGCATCTCGTACGCCGTACGTTCACCGAGGGAGGGGCTGTTCCTGCATTATTTGCAGTATATCAAGATGCAACAGGAGTTGCGACTGAAAAAGCACTTTCTTATGCTGACGGAATTGGAGCAACGAGAGCTGGTGTATTAGAAACGACGTTTAAAGAAGAAACAGAAACAGATTTATTTGGAGAGCAAGCTGTACTCTGCGGCGGAGTGACTGCACTTGTAAAAGCAGGATTTGAAACGTTAGTTGATGCGGGATACCAGCCTGAACTTGCATATTTTGAATGTTTACATGAACTGAAGCTAATCGTTGACCTTATGTATGAAGGTGGACTTGAAAATATGAGATATTCAGTTTCAGATACAGCGCAGTGGGGAGACTTCGTATCAGGACCACGCGTTGTTACTGAAGATACGAAGAAAGCGATGGGGGCAGTATTAGCAGAAATTCAAGATGGTACATTTGCAAGAGGCTGGATTGCAGAGCATAAAGCAGGAAGACCAAATTTCCACGCGACAAATGAGAAAGAGAATGAACATGAAATCGAAGTAGTAGGACGTAAATTACGTGAAATGATGCCTTTCGTACAGCCGCGAGTAAAGGTAGGGATTAAATAATATGAAGCAGATTTTGTTCATGGATACAACGCTTCGTGATGGCGAACAATCACCAGGAGTAAATTTAAATGAACAAGAGAAGTTACAAATTGCTAGGCAATTAGAGAGGCTTGGTATTCATGTAATGGAAGCTGGATTCGCGGCAGCTTCCGAAGGTGACTTCCAATCGGTAAAACGCATCGCGAATACAATTCAAAATGCTACGGTTATGAGTTTAGCTAGAGCGAAAGAAAGTGACATTCGAAGAGCATATGAAGCTGTGAAAGGTGCTGTATCTCCTCGTCTACACGTATTTCTAGCTACGAGTGATATTCATATGAAATATAAACTTTGTATGTCAAAAGAAGACGTGTTAAATAGTATTCATCGTTCGGTTACGCTTGGAAAATCATTATTTCCGACAGTACAATTTTCTGCAGAAGATGCGACAAGAACATCGAGAGCATTTTTAGCTGAAGCAGTAGAAACTGCGATTCGCGCAGGAGCGAATGTAATTAATATTCCGGATACAGTTGGATATACAAATCCGGAAGAATATTATTCTCTTTTTAGATACTTACAAGAATCCGTTCCATCATATGAAAAAGCGATTTTTTCTTGTCATTGTCACGACGATCTTGGTATGGCAGTAGCAAATTCGTTAGCTGCGGTTGAAGGCGGAGCAGTGCAAGTAGAAGGAACGATTAATGGCATTGGAGAAAGAGCAGGGAATGCAGCGTTAGAAGAAGTTGCGGTTGCTCTTCATATTAGAAAAGATTTTTATAAAGCAGAACCTTCGATGACTTTAAAAGAGATTAAGGCAACGAGTACATTAGTAAGCAGGTTAACGGGTATGGTTGTACCGAAAAATAAAGCAATCGTTGGAGCGAATGCATTTGCTCATGAATCAGGCATCCACCAAGATGGGGTTCTAAAAGAAGTAACAACTTATGAAATTATCGAACCAGCGCTTATAGGAGAATCTCAAAATCTCTTTGTACTTGGGAAACATTCTGGCCGTCATGCGTTTACGGAAAAAATGAAAGAGCTTGGTTATGAATTTACAAATGAAGAGCGAGATGCGGCATTCGAAGCATTTAAAAAATTGGCGGATCGTAAAAAGGAAATTACTGAGGAAGATTTACGCGCAATTATGCTTGGTGAAGCAGCATTTGCAGCCCAGCAATATAACATTACGCAATTACAAGTGCATTTCGTATCAAATAGTACACAATGCGCAACAGTTGTGCTGAAGGATGAGGAAGGAAATGTATATGAAGATGCAGCCACTGGTTCTGGTAGTATTGAAGCGATATACAATGCGATTCAAAGAATTTTAGGATTAGAATGTGAATTGGCAGATTATCGCATACAATCTATTACACAAGGTCAAGATGCACTTGCTCACGTTCATGTTGAATTAAAAGAAGGTAGTCACCAAATATCAGGTTTTGGAGTTGCGCAAGACGTATTGGAAGCTTCGGCGAGAGCTTATGTCCATGCAGCAGGGAAATTAAAATCTCTTATAGCGCTTGTGAAATAAATATTTGATAGGTGAGAGAAGCTTTCCTCACCTATCAAATTAAGGTTCTGAAAATTCAGTTAAAAGGAGTGTTAAAAATGGAAAAACGTATCGTTTGTTTAGCTGGTGATGGTGTTGGTCCAGAAGTTATGGAAAGTGCGAAGGAAGTATTGCATATGGTAGAAAGGCTATATGGACATCATTTTCATTTGCAAGATGAGTACTTTGGTGGTGTTGCTATCGATTTAACTGGGCAACCATTACCACAGCGAACACTTGCCGCCTGTTTAGCGAGTGATGCGGTTTTACTTGGAGCAGTAGGTGGACCAAGGTGGGATAGTGCGAAAGAAAGGCCTGAGAAAGGATTATTAGCATTAAGAAAAGGACTCGGTGTATTTGCGAATGTTCGCCCTGTAACGGTAGAAAGTGCAACTGCACATTTATCACCATTAAAAAATGCTGATGAAATTGATTTCGTTGTCGTTCGTGAATTAACAGGCGGAATTTATTTTTCTTATCCGAAAGAGCGAACGGAAGAAGTGGCGACAGATACACTTACGTATCATCGACATGAAATTGAACGTATCGTTTCGTATGCCTTTCAATTAGCAAATAAGCGGAAGAAAAAAGTAACATCTATTGATAAAGCGAATGTTTTAGAGTCTAGTAAACTATGGAGAAATGTGACAGAAGAAGTAGCACTTCGCTACCCAAATGTGGAAGTAGAACACATTTTAGTAGATGCAGCGGCTATGGAATTAATTCGGAATCCAGGAAGATTTGACGTTATTGTAACGGAAAATTTATTTGGTGATATTTTAAGTGATGAGGCTTCAGTATTAGCTGGATCATTAGGAATGCTTCCATCAGCAAGTCACGCTGAAAAGGGGCCTTCATTATACGAGCCTATTCACGGATCAGCACCGGATATTGCGGGGAGAAATAAGGCGAATCCAATTGCGATGATGCGTTCTGTTGCAATGATGCTTGGGCAATCGTTCGGATTAACGAGAGAAGGATGTGCAATTGAAGAAGCAGTTTCTGCAGTCCTTAAATCTGGAAAATGTACAGCAGATATCGGGGGGACTGAAACGACAACTTCATTTACAAAGGCAGTTATTCAAGAAATGGAAGAGCAAGCGTTAGTAGGGAGAGGAAGATAATGGGGAAAAGGTTACTAGATAAGCTTTGGGAAAGACATGTAGTTGCGACAAATGAAAATGGATTGGATTTATTATATATCGATCTACATCTTGTTCATGAAGTAACGTCACCGCAAGCCTTTGAAGGCTTGCGGCTTACAAATCGAACAGTCCGCAGACCAGATTTAACATTTGCAACGATGGATCATAATATTCCAACGAAAGATGTTTGGAATATTACCGACCGCATTGCGAAGCAGCAACTAGATACACTTCGGGAAAACTGTAAACAATTTCAGGTGCCATTAGCGGATATCGGAGATGAAGAGCAAGGGATCGTTCATGTTATAGGACCAGAACTTGGACTCACACAGCCAGGAAAAACGATTGTTTGTGGTGATAGTCATACAGCAACACACGGTGCTTTTGGCGCACTAGCGTTTGGTATTGGTACGAGTGAAGTGGAACATGTATTGGCAACGCAAACGTTATGGCAACGAAAGCCAAAAGCGATGGGCATTGAGTTAAAAGGAAAGTTACCGCAAGGTGTTTATGCGAAAGATATTATTTTACACCTTCTTTCAAAGTACGGAGTAGCAGTTGGAACAGGTTACGTAATGGAATTTTACGGAGAGACCATTCATGCTATGGATATGGAAGAGAGGATGACGCTTTGCAATATGGCAATTGAAGGGGGAGCAAAGGCTGGTATTATTGCACCAGATGAAAAAACGATTGCTTACGTAAAAGGGCGTAAATATGCGCCGAAAGACTATGAATCTATTAAGAAAAAATGGTCAGAACTTTATACAGATTTAGATGCAGCTTATGATTTACATATTCTAGTAGATGTTACGGATTTAGCGCCGTACGTTACGTGGGGAACAAATCCTAGTATGGGTGTTCGGATTGATGAGAAATTGCCAGAAAAGCATGATGCAAATGACGAAAGAGCGTTTTCTTATATGGGGTTGAGTCCCGGACAAAGTACGTATGACATTCCAGTTCAACATGTTTTCATTGGATCTTGTACAAATTCTAGGCTTTCTGATTTAGAAATTGCTGCATCTGTCGTGAAAGGTAAAAAAGTAAAAGAAGGTGTGCGAGCACTTGTTGTACCTGGATCCCAAAGGGTAAGAGAAGCAGCGATGCATAAAGGATTACATCGCATATTTGAAGAAGCTGGATTTGAATGGAGAGAGCCCGGATGCTCAATGTGTCTAGGTATGAATCCAGATCAAGTGCCTGAAGGAGAACATTGTGCCTCTACGTCAAATCGCAATTTTGAAGGAAGACAAGGAAAGGGAGCACGAACGCATTTAGTTAGCCCGGCAATGGCGGCAGCGGCTGCGTTACATGGTCATTTTGTTGATATTAGAAAGGAGAGTTATGATGGAGCCATTTCGTATTCATAAAGGTACTGCCGCAGTACTGATGAATGATAACATTGATACAGATCAAATTATTCCGAAGCAATATTTAAAGAGAATTGAAAGAACTGGGTTTGGGAAGTTTTTATTTGATGAGTGGCGATATGATAATAATCGCCAAGAAAACCCTAATTTCCCGCTTAATGCGCAAGAAAGAAAAGGAGCCAGCATATTAATCACAGGTGATAATTTTGGATGTGGCTCGTCTAGAGAACATGCTCCATGGGCGCTTGCTGATTATGGTTTCCGCGTTATTATCGCTGGAGGATTTGCTGATATCTTTTATATGAATTGTATGAAGAATGGCATGTTACCGATTGTAATGGACAAAGATATGCGTGAACAACTTGCAAAAACAGATGCGAGGGAACAAATCACAGTTGATTTAGAAAATGAAATAATTATAACGAATATGCACAGATTCCATTTTACAATCGAGAAAATGTGGAAAGAGAAGTTATTGAATGGTTTAGATGAAATTAGTATTACAATGCAATATGAACAAGAAATAAAAGAGTATGAAAGAAAAGTGGCTTTACATTAAAGAAAGTGACGGAATATTAAAAATGTATTTACATTCAAAATTAACTGTTATATACTATGTGAAAATCAGAGGAGAAAGGGAGTAAGTATTATGAATAAAATAAAATCTATTACAATGCTTACACAACTACATCATCATACATGAAACCCTTGAACCTAGCGTGAAAACGTGTAGGTACAAGGGTTATTCCCGTTGTACCTACACTCTACTGAAGAGCCTTGTAGGTATTTTGTCTACAAGGCTCTTTTTATTTTCGGCTTAGGTGAATGAAATAGGCATACATTAGAAGGGGAAAGGTGTGAAAATTTAGATGACAAAATGGAAACGGGCGAACCCGAATGGAACGAGAGATTATTTATTCGAAGAATGTACGTTAATTGAAGAAGTGGAGCAAAAATTAAGGCTTACTTTTTTAGAGAGAGGTTATGAGGAAATAAGAACACCTACAATTGAATTTTATGATGTTTTTGCATTTCAAAATAGACCGATAGATGAAGAGAAGATGTATAAATTTTTTGATGAAAAGGGAAGGATTATCGTTTTACGTCCAGATATGACAATTCCTTTAGCAAGAGTGTTTGGAACACAGAGATGGGATACGCCACTTAAAGTGACGTATAGCGGGAATGTATTTCGAGCGAATGAATCCCATTCTGGAAAATATAATGAAATCGTACAAAGTGGTATTGAAGTTATCGGGATTGATAATGTAAGAGCTGAAATTGAATGTGTAATAAGTGTCATTCAAGCACTTCAAAAGTTGAAGGTGCAATCTTTTACAATTGAGATTGGGCAAGTACAGTTATATAAATGTATTGTAAAAAAGCTCTCCATCCATGATGAAGAAGAAAGAGTACTTAGAACGTATATAGAAAGTAAAAATTATGCTGCCCTCTCAAATTTTATCGGAGAAAAGAAATTAGATCGATGCGATGAGACAGTAAGATTACTTGAGAAATTACCAAGGCTATTTGGAAATTTAGAAGTTATTGAGGAGGCAGAAAAGCTTGCTTCAAGTAATGAAATGAAAATGGCAATTGCAAGAGTAAAAGAAATGTATGAAACAATTGAAACGTTAGGATATGGTTCTTACATATCAATTGATTTGGGCATGATTCAACACTTAGATTACTATACGGGTGTTATTTTCAAAGGATATATATATGAAATTGGAGAAGAAATCGTTAGTGGCGGAAGATACGATGAGCTAATTGGGAATTTTGGAGAAATGCTGCCAGCTGTTGGACTCGCGGTACAAGTAAATCAAATTGTGAAGGCGCTGCAAGAGCAGCAAGAACCATATGAACGAAATCAAATTGATATTGTGATTCATTATGAGTTAAATAGATTAGCGGAAGCAGAAAGGTTACGAAATTTACTTCGAAAGGATGGGAAAAATGCTTGGTTATCTCTATTCTCTAATTTAAGCGATACCTTTCAATTTGCAAGAAAAAATAAAATAGGAACGGTCGTTGAGGCAAAGAATGAATATTTAGTGGAATATGTATGGAATGAGAAATGGGTAGTCCAGAAAGAAGGAGAGGCTTCATGCGTAACATTCAAATTGCGTTAACGAAAGGAAGGTTAGAAAAACATGTCATTCCACTTTTTGAGCAGATTGGAATTGATTGTTCCGATCTCAAAAATAAAGGTCGGAAGCTTGTATTTCAAAGTAAAAATACAAATGTTTCATTTATTTTAGTAAAAGCGGTTGATGTTGCTACTTATGTAGAACATGGGGTAGCTGATATTGGGATCGTTGGAAAAGATATTTTAATGGAAAACGAGAAAGATATTTATGAAATGCTGGATTTAGGAGTGGGGATTTGTAAGTTTTGTGTTGCTTCTATTCCTACGTATAATCCGAAGAGTTACCGGAAGAAAAGAATTGCTACGAAATACCCACATATTACTTCTACTTATTTTCATGATAAGGGAGAGGATGTAGAAATTATTAAAATAGAAGGTTCTGTAGAAATCGCTCCTCTTCTTGGATTGGCAGATGCGATTGTAGATATTGTTGAAACAGGAAAAACATTACAAGAGAATGGACTTATTGTATTTGAGGAAATGCACTCTATATCGGCTCGGATGATTGTAAATAAGGCAGCCTTAAAAACTAAAAAAGACGAAATATTCAGTATTGTAAATATGATGGAGCAAGAAATCTTATCAGGGAAATAGGAGGACTTAAAATGAAAATCATTTATGAAGACTTTAAGGAGGCATTATCTAAAGTAAAAGTGCTAAGAGAAAACGCTAATATAATAGAAGAAACTGTTCAAAGAAGTGTAAGAGAAATCATTAGAAATGTAAGGGAAGGGAAAGATGAAGCTTTATCTTTCTATACAAAAAAGTTTGATGGTGTAGAGATGAAAGATTTTCGTGTAAGTGAAGAAGAAATACAGCAAGCGAGTATGTTTGTAACGAATTCATTTTTAGAAGCTTTAAAAGAGGCGAAGAAAAACATTGTTTCGTATCACGAAAAGCAAAAGAAGCACTCAATATTTGATTGTGAAAGTAAAGGCATAATTAGAGGGCAACTCATTCGGCCGTTAGAAAATGTAGGTGTATATGTACCGGGTGGGACAGCCTCATATCCTTCTTCAGTATTAATGAATGTATTGCCGGCGAAACTCGCAGGTGTGAAAAAGATTGTAATGGTAACACCGCCGAGGAAAGGAGGAATTGATCCGCATATATTAGCTGCTGCAAATCTTGCGGGAGTAGATGAAATTTATACGATAGGTGGCGCGCAAGCAATTGCTGCTTTAGCATACGGGACGGAATCGATTCCGAAAGTGGATAAAATAGTTGGACCGGGAAATTTGTATGTCGCTCTAGCGAAGCGAGAAGTATACGGAATAGTAAATATCGATATGATTGCTGGTCCATCAGAAATTGTAGTTGTCGCGGATGAAACAGGTAATGCAAAATATATCGCAGCGGATTTATTATCGCAAGCAGAGCATGATGAGGGAGCAACGGCAATTTGTATTACAACGAATATGGAACTAGCTAAAGAAGTAGAAAAAGAGATAGAAAGACAGTTAGAAATGTTACCAAGAAGTGAAATTGCACGTGAATCAATAAATAGAAATGGAGCCATCTTTATCGTTCCTTCTTTAGAGGAGGCACTAAAGTTATCAAATGAAATTGCTCCAGAACATTTAGAGTTACATATAAAAGAACCGATGAATGCTCTAGATTATGTGAAACATGCAGGTTCTATTTTCCTTGGGTCATATGCACCTGAACCGCTCGGGGATTATTTAGCGGGACCGAATCATGTATTACCAACGAGCGGAACGGCAAGATTTTTTTCTCCGTTATCAGTCGATGATTTCGTGAAAAAATCAAGTTTTATTTCTTATACGGAGGAAGCATTAAAAAATGTACAGCATCACATTGTAGAGCTTGCAAATAAAGAAGGGTTACATGCACATGCGAGAGCAATCCAAATAAGGTTTGAGGAGGAAAAATAATGCGTCAGTCCAGTCAAGTACGTGAGACGACAGAAACAAAAATTAAATTAAATTTGCAGCTTGATGAAAGTACAAATGTATCTATTCAAACAGGGGTTGGTTTTTTCGATCATATGCTTACTTTATTTGCTAGACATGGAAGATTTGGATTGCAAGTTGAAGCAGAAGGGGATGCATTTGTCGATGCACATCACACCGTTGAAGATGTTGGAATTGTACTCGGAAATTGCTTGAAAGAAGCATTGCAAAACAAAGAGGGAATTAATCGTTACGGTTCTGCGTATGTACCGATGGATGAATCTTTAGGATTTGTCGCAATTGATATAAGTGGACGCTCATATTGTGTATTTCAAGGGGAATTAACAAATCCGAAGCTTGGGGATTTTGATACAGAATTGACGGAAGAATTTTTTAGAGCAGTTGCACATGCTGCCAATATTACATTACATGCGCGCGTTCTATACGGAAGTAATACGCATCACAAAATTGAAGCATTATTTAAAGCTTTTGGTAGAGCGCTTAGAGAAGCGGTCGAAAAAAATGCCAACATTACTGGTGTAAATTCAACGAAAGGGATGTTGTAATTGATTGCCATTATAGATTATGGAATGGGGAATATTCGCAGTGTAGAGCAAGCATTAAAATATATTGGGGCAGAGTACATTGTAACGAGTGATAAAGAAGAGATATTGAGAAGCGATGGCGTGATTTTACCGGGAGTAGGTGCATTTCCGAAAGCGATGGACGTATTAGAAGAAAGAGATTTAGTGTGTGTACTAAAAGAGGTTTGTGATATAGGAAAACCACTCCTCGGTATATGTTTGGGCATGCAGCTTTTATTTGAACGAAGTGAGGAACTAAAAGATTGTAGCGGGTTGGGTTTACTACCAGGGGAAATTCGTAAGTTAAAAGTTTCGTATAAAATTCCTCATATGGGATGGAATGAATTAAGGAAGGAAAGAGAATTTCCGCTTTGGAATGGATTAGTGGATGGTTCTTTCGTTTATTATGTTCACTCATATTACGCGGATTGTCCAGATGAAATTGTATGCGGAGTAAGTGATTATGGAATGCAAGTACCAGGGTTTGTAGCGAAAGGAAATGTATTTGGTGCACAGTTTCATCCAGAAAAAAGTGGTGAAATTGGCATGCAAATATTAAAAAATTTTCAAGGGGTGGTAGAAGCATGGAAATCTTCCCAGCTATCGATTTAAAAGAAGGACGATGCGTTAGACTTTATCAAGGAGAGTTTAGTAAAGAAACGGTGATGAATGAAGATCCGGTAGCGCAGGCAATCATATTTGAAAAGCTTGGAGCGGAAATACTACACATTGTTGATTTAGACGGTGCAATTGCTGGCGAGTCGTTAAATTTGCCCGTCATTGAAAAAATCTGCAAGGCGGTACGTATTCCTGTGCAAGTGGGAGGAGGAATTCGTTCACTTGTAGCGGTGGAGAAGTTATTGTCAGTAGGTGTAGAAAAAGTGATTTTAGGAACAGCAGCTCTTTATGATAAGTCATTTTTAGAGGAAGCAGTTCGTCTATATAAAGAGAAAATCATTGTTGGAATTGATGCGAAAAATGGTTTCGTAGCAACGAGAGGTTGGCTTGATCTGTCTGAAATTTCTTATATTAGTTTAGCGAAACAAATGGAAAGTTTAGATGTTCAAACGATTGTGTTTACAGACATTTCGAAAGACGGGACGCTTGCAGGGCCAAATTTTGAACAATTGGCGTTACTTCAAAAAAGTGTGGGCATTCGTCTCATTGCCTCTGGAGGAGTGGCATCTATTCAAGATGTGAAAAAGTTAAATGATATGAATATATATGGTGTCATAATTGGAAAGGCGCTTTACGAGAAAACGATTGATTTAGAAGAAGTGTTACAGGTAACGAAGTTATGTTAGCGAAACGAATTATTCCATGTCTAGATGTGAAAGAAGGGCGAGTCGTAAAGGGTGTAAATTTTATAGGATTACAAGATGTCGGTGATCCGGTTGAAATAGCTGAAGCATATAACGTGGCAGGGGCAGATGAAATCGTATTTTTAGATATTACAGCGACTCATGAAGGAAGAAAAACGATTATAGATGTTGTAGAAAAAACAGCAGCTAAAGTATTTATTCCTCTTACGGTTGGCGGGGGGATTTCAAGTGTGAAAGATATTTACAATTTACTAAGAGCTGGAGCAGACAAAGTTTCAATAAACTCAGCGGCAGTGCGAAATCCGAAGCTAATCCAAGAGGGCGCAGAACACTTTGGATCACAATGTATTGTCGTGGCAATTGACGCTAGAAAAGTAGCAGAAGATAAATGGAACGTATACGTCAACGGCGGAAGAGTTGACACAGGAATGGATGCCATAGAATGGGCGAATCGTGTTGTTAAGCTCGGGGCGGGTGAAATTTTGTTAACGAGTATGGATGCAGATGGAACGAAAAGTGGATATGATCTTCGTTTAACAGAAGAAATTTCAAAAAGTGTTTCCATTCCAGTCATCGCATCAGGAGGCTGTGGTCATACGGATCACATTATAGAAGTTTTTCAAAAGACAACAGTTGATGCAGCATTAGCGGCATCCATCTTTCATTATGGTGAGGCGACAGTGCAGAGTGTAAAGCGAAAATTAAGAGATGCAAATGTTGAGGTGCGGTTATGAAACCTAATTTTTCAAAAGGATTAATACCGGCAATTGTCATCGAAGAAGGTACGAAAGAAGTTTTAATGCTAGCTTATATGAATGAAGAAGCATATGAAAAAACGTTAGAGACGAAAAGAACATGGTTTTACTCTCGTTCGAGGCAGTCGTTATGGAATAAGGGAGAAACATCAGGGAATATTCAATATGTGCAATCTCTATACTTAGATTGTGATCAAGATTCAATTGTTGTGAATGTGAAACAAGTAGGACCTGCTTGTCATACGGGGGAGAAGACATGTTTTCACTATCAAATTATATAGGGGGATACATATGGAAAATGCCTTTAAGTTGCTGTATAAAACAATTGAAGAACGAAAGGAAAGACCACTTCCTGAATCGTATACAAATTATTTATTTTCAAAAGGAGAAGATAAAATTTTAAAGAAAATTGGTGAAGAGTGTGCTGAAGTAATTATCGCATGTAAAAATAATGATAAAGAAGAAGTAGTGAAAGAAATGGTTGATGTATTTTATCACTGTTTCGTTTTATTAGCTGAAAAAAATATCGCATTGGAAGATGTCATGCGAGAGGTGAAAGAACGAAATGGAAAGCTTTCGAGAGTTGGGGATAGAAGGGAAATAGATACATTATAAGGGGGAATGTATATGAAAGTAGATTATCATCTTCACTTAGAAGAAGGACCGTATTCAATAGGATGGCTTGCTAAAATAAATGAAGCGTTGGAATGTTATGAACCACTTCAAGAAAGGCATTCTATGGATTGGCTTATGAAAACACAAGAGCGTTTGCAAAAACGTGTGAAGGAAGGGCCATTTACAACAGAATGGATAGATCTATATTTAGAAGAAGCTGTGCGAAAAGGAATAAAAGAAGTGGGAATTGTTGATCATCTATATCGTTTTCATGAAGCAAAAGGATATTATGAAAAATATGTAGATATTAGTGATTCTAACCTCGGTCGTATACAAAAAGAATGGTTAGATCAAGTAAGGGTAGTTTCACTGTATGATTTTACAAAGGCAATTGAAGAGGCGAAAGAACGCTGGAGTAAAAGAGGTGTCAAACTTAAACTTGGAATTGAAGCGGATTATTTTATTGGTTGTGAAGGAGAGTTAAAAGAATTATTAGCGCTAGGAGACTTTGATTATGTAATTGGTTCCGTTCATTTTCTAAATGGCTGGGGATTTGATAATCCAGATACGAAAGAATATTTTGAGGTGCATGACCTACGCGTATTATACGATACGTTTTTTAAAACAGTTGAGAGTGCGATTCGTACCGAGTTATTTGATATTATCGCTCATCTAGATAATATAAAGGTATTTAATTATCGATTGGATGAGAATGAACAGCTTTCTTATTATAAGGAAATTGCCTGTGCGTTAGTAGAAATGAATACGGCAACAGAAATAAATGCAGGATTGTACTATCGTTATCCTATTCGTGAAATGTGCCCAAGTCCACTATATTTACAAGTATTAGCTAAGTATGGTGTTCCAATTACGATTTCTTCGGATGCCCATTATCCAAATGATTTAGGGAACTATGTACAAGAGAATGTACAAACATTACGAGCGCACGGTGTTACTCAGATTGCAACATTTACGAAGCGAGCAAGAGTAATGAGGTCGCTTGAAGAAGAAGTAACAAATTCAAAATGAAACGCAATTTTTTGATGAAAACCACCCTTTTTGTTCAAAATAAGAAAGAATGAAAAGGAGGGTAAGAAATGGCGAAACAACAAAATAAACAAAATGTACAAGTTGCACAGCAACAAGCTTATACTTCTGAAACGAATGCTGCATCTCAATCGGTTATTGAGGAGCAAATTAGCGATACGGTTGCAGAAGGAACTATTGATGTGAAGCTCGGAAAAGAATCGCAGGAAAAAGCGTAAGAAGAGGGGAGAGTTGCATCTCCTCTTTTTTCATGGAAAAGTGTCGATTTTCAAAACTATAATCAAATTCCTTGGTTTTTATATGTGGATTTCTTACAATGAAATATAAGAGATATCTTATTTTCTATAGAAGAGGTGTTAGTAGTGGCAAAAATATTAGTAGCGGGAAAAATTCCGGAAATTGGATTAGAACTATTAAAAGATCATGATGTAGAAATGTACGATAAAGAGGAGTTAATTTCTATAGATGAATTAACAGAGTTTGTAAAAGATAAAGATGCATTGTTAAGTTTACTTTCGACAAAGGTGCCAAAAGAAGTTATTGATGCAGCGCCTCATTTAAAGATTGTTGCAAACTATGGTGCTGGTTACGACAATATTGATTACACGTATGCGGGTGAAAAAGGAATTGTAGTAACGAATACACCGAAAGTATCAACGGAAGCGACTGCAGAATTAACATTTGCACTTCTTTTAGCAGCGGCGCGTAGAATTCCTGAAGGGGATACGTTATGTCGTACGACTGGATTTAACGGATGGGCACCGTTATTTTTCTTAGGACGAGAAGTCCACGGTAAGACAATCGGAATTATTGGTCTTGGAGAAATCGGGAAGGCTGTTGCAAAACGTGCGAAAGCATTTGGAATGGATGTTTTATATACAGGGCCAAATCGTAAGTTTGAAGCTGAAAGTGAACTGGGAGCAACGTATGTGACGTTGGAAAAATTATTACAAACAGCAGATTTTATTACAATTAACTGTGCTTATAATCCGAAATTACATCATATGATTGATGAAGAGCAGTTTAAAATGATGAAGAAAACAGCGTATATTGTAAATGCTTCACGTGGACCAATTATGAATGAAGCAGCACTTGCTTATGCATTAAAAACGAATGAAATTGAAGGGGCAGCTCTTGATGTGTTTGAATTTGAACCGAAAATTACAGAAGAGCTAAAAGAGTTAAAGAATGTAGTACTTGCTCCACACGTAGGGAATGCAACGTTTGAAACTCGTGATGCGATGGCTGAAATGGCTGTCAGAAATATTTTAGCTGTATTAAACGGCGAAGAGCCAGTAACACCTGTAAATCAAAAGGTATTAGTCACAAAATAAAAAGAAACCTTCCGGACTCGGAAGGTTTTCTTATTTTTCTTTATTCGCTTTTTTAGACGGTCTTTGTCTAATGAATTGAGATAACATGTACAAAATATATAGTGGAATGGCAATGAATAAGAAAACAGAAAAATTGCCAAATCCTGTTTGATACATTGTAATAATGATTCCAACTAAAAATAGTGTAATAATGATGCTATATCGTGGAATTGGTACATCTTTTAAACTTGGGATACGAATGCGGCTCACCATTAAAAATGCGAACGTTACAAATACGGTGATAAGAACGATTTTTGGAATGGTATGTGAAAATAATGTTAAGAAAGCAACAAGCCCTCCCGCTGCTGTAATCGGTACTCCAGTGAAATATTTCATTGAAGTAGAAGATGGTGTTACATTAAATCGTGCTAAACGATATGCTCCGAAAAGAGGGAATAATCCCGCTATGTATAATCCGATGATTCCGTAGTTTGAGAAAGATGTGTAATACATTAAAACAGCAGGTGCTGCACCAAATGTTACGACATCTGCAAGCGAGTCGAGCTCTTTTCCCATTTGTGAATCAACACGTAATAAACGAGCAACACGACCATCAAGACTATCTAACATCATCCCGATAAGTACTAAAATAGCAGCTGATTTATAATATCCTAAAGATGCATAGCCGATTGATAAAAATCCGCTATATAAATTTCCGAGCGTAAATAAGTTTGGAATAGCTGCTCTATACAAAATCTGATCCCTTGCTTTCTGTAATAAATTCTTAATTAGTGTATGAAAGTTTACTTATTTTATCATAACATAAATTTATTCCTCATACGAAAGAAATTACCAATTTGTGAAAGATTTCATAGAAGGATGATTTAAAAATTAAGTGAAAATAAAAAGAGGAAGCAACTTGTATAAAGTTGCTTCCTTTACTATTCAAATTTCGTTGTCATCGTTCCAGTTTTATATTGATTGTTAGGATCGAAACGTAATAAATCTCCATAAATTAATTTATCGGAGAGTTTTAATTCTGTTTTTGCTTTTTCAATATACGGCTGACATAGCGTCATATCAGCTTCTTCACCCGTACTTCTTTTGTAGCACATATTTTTTGTATAAACATACTCTTCAGAAACAAAGCTACCATCACGCATTACCATAAGCGGGTCTTTTTCTTTAATAAATAAGTCAGTTCCAAATTCAACGGATTTATTTGTTTTAATACCAAGTAAATGAAGGAGCGTTGGTTTAATATCAATTTGACCAGATACTTTAGAAACAACTTTTCCTTCTTGACCAGGCACATGAATAATAAGAGGAACTCGTTGTAATTGCATAGAATCGAATGGTGTAATAGTATCTTTTCCTAGGAACTGTGCCATAGCTGCGTTATGGTTTTCGGAAATACCATAATGATCACCATAAATGACAATAACGGAATTATCATACAGTCCTTCTTCTTTTAATTGTTTAATAAATAATTTAAGAGCTTCATCTGTGTAACGAACAGTTGGGAAGTAGCGGTTTACAACACCACTTTCTGAGTTGAATTCATCAACATATTGGTCTTCCGGATTTAGAAGAAACGGAAAATGATTTGTTAATGTAATAAATTTTGTATAGAAGGGTTGCGGTAAAGATTTTAACTTTGGAATAGATTGTTCAAAGAACTGTTTATCTTTTAATCCCCAACCGACAGACATTTGTTCCGTTCCTGCGTAATCATTTAAATTAAAGTAACGATCATATCCAAGCGCAGGATACATTACATCCCGATTCCAAAACGTTTTATCATTTGAATGGAAGACGGCAGAAGAATATCCGTATTTCTTTAATTGTTCTGGTGTCGCTGTGTATTCGTTTGTTGCATGAGTAAAGAATACAGAACCACGATCTAGCGGATAAAGTGAGTTTTCAACGATAAATTCAGCATCAGAAGTTTTGCCTTGTCCAGTTTGATGATAGAAGTTATCGAAATAGAAACTATCCTTAATAAATTCATTTAAAAATGGGGTAATTTCTTTTCCATTTATTTTTTTATTAATAACAAAGCTTTGTGTAGATTCCATTGAAATTAAAATTACATTTTTACCTTTTGCAGCTCCAAATAAGTTTTTATCAACTTGTTTGTCTTTTGAGTCTGTATAGTTTTTGATTTCAGAAAATCCATCCCCACTTGCAAATACACGCTCAGCTGAAGACTTGGATTGAAGTGTAATATCAAATAGATGATATGTGTATAAACCTAAATTCTTTACGACAGTTTGACGGTCAAATGAGCGCGAGAACATTTGTGGTTTATAAATAACTGATACAACAATTTGTAGTGCTAATAAAGCTGTTACACCGCTAAAGAAAGTTCGCTTCTCTGAGCGGGAAAGTGGTGTTTTGTCGCCAAATGATGGGAATTTACGCGAAATAAACATTAAAATAATTGCATCTGCAAATAAAAGTAATGTTTTGTACGTAAAGAGTTCTTTTATACTTGTCCCTAAATCAGCCATATTGTTTGTTTGGAATAAAACCGGGAAAGTAACGAAATCGTTATAGAACCCATAAAACATTGCGTTTCCAAATAAAATAAATGACAGTATAAAACTGATTCCAATTATAATTCGGTTTCGGTACTTAGATGCAAGTAAAGCTAAGCCGAAAAATAAAAGTAACGCAGCTAGTGGATTAATAAAAAGCATGAATTCTTCAAAGAAATTATCAATTTTAATATCAAATGCTAGCTTGTACACAATATATGTTTTAATCCATAGTAAAACGACTGCAACGAGTGCAAATCGCAGTTTTGGAAACAGATGTTGTAGCATAATATACTCCTCTCCTAAAAAGCATGACAGTTCTTGTGAGTCAGTTTGCTTAACGACTCATTTTATATATACGAACAGTCCTTTGTTATTATGATTATTATACTATGAGTATCATTATACGAAAATAAAAGAGAGTTGTGGGCTTTTTTATAATAATCGAGTAGAAAAAGAGTGGTGGGAGACAATAAAACAGAATTTCTATGTATGATAATTATCGTACGCAGAAAGAATCGCGTGATAATACGGAGGTTATAATGCGAAAATTATTATATTTTATAGCATGCAGTAGTGTTATACTTTTTACCTCACCGAGTGTGTCAATAGCTCAATATGATGCACCTCTTATGGAAGATGCACTTTATTCTGTTTTATTTCCAAAAATAAATAAAGCAATTGAAAAACAATATGGAAGTTTGAAACCGTATCAATGCCCTAAAATTATTAGTTTAAAAAAAGTGTATAGCGGTACATATTTATTTCAAGCAAGTATTGAAGTGACAAAGTATGAACGTGTTGCGGGGAAAATTGCTCCCCCATTTGAGAAGGTAACGATTACATTTAATAACGAAGAAGGCGAATGGGAAGTGACAAAGATTTCAGTAAAGCGCTTACCAAATGATACAAAATTAAACTGCAAAAAAACAATATAAAAAATTGTTTGACAAATAAAATGGCCCTTTGGTATTGTTAATAGCAACAATTAGATGTTTGAAAATTAAATAGACTTACCTCATCTACTCTCAAAGGTAGAGGCCGCGATAGGAAAGAGTAAGCTATGGGAGATTTCATGGAATCTGTGATCATAGGCTGAAAGGGACTATTGCCGAAATATAAGAATAACCATCTTATTCATATATTGGGACTACATTGAATAAATGTAGTACTGTCATAAGATTTATTTTATGGAGAGCTATTTGGAGATGTTGATGCGGTTTCTTATTTTGAGGAGATAACAACTCGTTTATTTTTTCAATATATATTTTTCCTAATAAGAAACGCGTGTGAACATTGTTCCGCGCGTTTTTTGTCTATCTAAAAGCGTGCTGCAATGAATAGAAGATTGGGGTTATGAGTTTTAGAGGAAATAAGGGAGGAATTTAAATGTATTTACACGGCACAAGCCGAATTAATGGGCAAGGACACTTAGAAATTGGAGGGTGCGATACGACGCAGCTAGCAAAGCAATACGGAACACCACTTTATGTATACGATGAAGAGTCTATTCGAGGAAAATGCCGAGCATTTCATCGTGCTTTTAAAGAAAGTGGTTTCTCTTATCAAGTAGCATATGCAAGCAAGGCGTTCTTGTGCATGGAGATGTGCCGAGTAGCTCGTGAAGAGAATATGTCATTAGACGTTGTTTCTGGAGGAGAATTATATACTGCGCTCCAAGCAGGATTTCCAGCATCACGTATTCATTTTCATGGAAATAATAAAACAGAAGAAGAGATAGTGATGGCTCTTCAGGCGAATATCGGTTGTTTTGTCGTAGATAATTTCTTTGAATTAGAAGTTTTACACGATTTAGCGATGCAACATGGAAAGTTTGTGAACATATTAATTCGTGTAACGCCTGGAGTAGAGGCGCACACACATGAATATATTACAACAGGCCAAGATGATTCGAAATTTGGATTTGGCGTTTCAAACGGTCAAGCGATGCAGGCAATTGGATTTGCTTTACAAAAATCCAATTATAATGTGCTAGGGATTCATTCACATATCGGATCGCAAATATTTGAAACAGCTGGCTTTGTTCGAGCGATTGAAGTTCTTCGCCAATTTTTAGAAGAAGTGAGAGAGCAAACAAACTATGTAGTAAAAGTGTTAAATGTAGGTGGGGGATTTGGAATACGCTACACAGAGTCGGATACACCGTTAACTCTTGAGACATATGTGCGAGCTGTAACAAGTGCAGTGAGAGAACAATTTACTGTATGTGAATATCCATTGCCAGAAATATGGATTGAACCAGGCCGTAGCATTGTAGGTGATGCTGGGACAACAATTTATACAGTTGGGTCTGTGAAAGATATTCCTGGTATTCGGAAATATGTATCAGTCGATGGTGGAATGACAGATAATTTAAGACCTGCTTTATATAGTGCGCGTTATGAAGCAATGTTAGCGAATCGAGGGAATGATGAGAATGAGGAACTCGTTTCGATTGCGGGGAAATGTTGTGAGAGCGGAGATATGTTGATTTGGGATATTCATTTACCGAAAGTCGCTTCTGCTGATTTACTAGCAGTTTCCTGTACAGGAGCCTACGGGTACTCGATGGCGAATAATTACAATCGGATTCGAAGACCAGCCGTTGTCTTTGCAAAAGGCGGAACATCGCAAGTAGTTGTGGAACGCGAAACATATGAAAATATTATTGGGAACGATCGCATACGTATTAAAGAGCTTGTTTAAATAGAAAAAGGAGTTGTTCGGATGGGCAATTCCTTTTTTGTAAAATAAAATAATTAAAATATATCGGAAAACTAGGATTGAAAAAAATCAGAATTGTGATAAAATACAAATACAAAGCTTATCAAGAGAAGTGGAGGGAACTGGCCCGAAGAAGCTCGGCAACCTGCTTATAGAAAGCAAGGTGCTAAATCCAGCAAAATGGAATCCATTTTGAAAGATAAGGTAAAATATATTACCGAACAGTCTTTTCGAAATGGGAAAGATTTTTTTTATGAATAAAAAGGGGGGCTGTTCGCGTGGGTGTACGGGAACATTTTGATGAAGTATCCGAGAAGATTGAAGCGATGCTTGCTGATATGAAATATGGCTCAATTACAATTGTTGTGCAAGATGGAAAAGTAATTCAGTTAGAGAAAAGTGAAAAAGTACGTTTAAAGTGAAAAGCGCTGACTAGAAAAACTAGAGGCGGTTTTAACCTATTTTCATTAGGTTAAAACCGTCTTTTTGCTTTTACAGGGGGAAAAAACATGTTGACGTATGAAACGTGGGAAGAAAATGTTGTTTCGTTTTCGGAAGAAGATGAAACAAAAGGCGCGTTATCAGTATTAAATTGGGCTTATGAAGAGTATAAAGATGAAATCGTCTACGCATGTAGCTTTGGGGTGGAAGGTATGGTATTGCTGCACCTTATAAACCAAGTAAATCCATCTGCTAAAGTTGTATTTTTGGATACAAATGTTCATTTTCAAGAAACATATGAATTAATTCAAAGAGTGAGGGAACGATTTCCTTCATTGAATATTATAGAAAAGCAGCCAGAACTTACACTTGATGAACAGGCGAAGTTGCATGGTGAAAAACTGTGGGAGAGCAATCCGAATCTTTGTTGTAAGATTAGAAAAATTTTACCTTTAGAAAAATCATTAGTCGTGGAAAAAGCATGGATATCGGGCTTAAGAAGGGAACAATCAGAAACACGTAAGCATACAAAGTTTATAAATCAAGATCATCGTTTTCAATCTATTAAAGTTTGTCCACTCATTCATTGGACGTGGAAAGAAGTTTGGCGATATGTATACAAACATAGCTTACCGTATAACCCGTTGCATGATGTTGGCTATCCAAGTATTGGGTGTGAGAAATGTACTTTACCTGTAGGGGATGGTGGCGATTCAAGAGATGGTAGATGGGCTGGGAAAGTGAAAACCGAATGTGGTCTTCATTATCAATAAGATGAATCTTGAAATAAAGCTAAGAGGGGATATAGAAAATGAGCACAGTAAACGAATTAGTAAACCGTATAGATGAGACATATGATGTATCACAAATTGAAAAAGAAATTAAATTAGACAACATTGCTTTAAGTGATTTAGAACTATTGGCGACAGGTGGATATAGCCCGCTTACTGGTTTTTTGGGGAAGGAAGATTATGATTCAGTCGTAGAGACGCTTCGTTTAGCAAATGGTAGTGTGTGGAGTATACCAATTACATTACCGGTAACAGAAGAAGTCGCAGAAAGCCTGAAGACCGGAGAGGAAGTAAAGCTTGTCAACAATGGAAATATATATGGTGCTATTCAAATAGAAGATATTTTCGTACCAGATAAAGAAAAAGAAGCGTTACTTGTATATAAAACAACGGATGAGGTTCATCCAGGAGTGAAAAAGTTATATGAACGACCAAACGTTTACGTTGGAGGAACTATTATTCTAACAAAACGCTTTGAAAATAATCAATTTCCTTCTTATCATTTAGACCCAATTGAAACGAGAGAAGAATTTAAAAAACGTGGGTGGAAAACAGTAGTCGGATTTCAAACGAGAAACCCGGTACATCGTGCCCATGAGTATATTCAAAAATCTGCTCTTGAAATTGTAGATGGTCTCTTTTTAAATCCACTCGTTGGAGAAACGAAATCGGACGATATTCCTGCTGATGTAAGAATGGAAAGCTATGAAGTACTCCTTCAAAACTATTATCCGAAAAATCGTGTCTTTTTAAGTGTATTTCCTGCTGCAATGCGTTACGCAGGACCAAGAGAAGCGATATTTCATGCGTTAGTAAGAAAGAATTTTGGATGTACCCACTTTATTGTAGGACGTGATCATGCCGGAGTAGGAGATTATTACGGAACATACGAAGCGCAAGAAATCTTCACGAATTTTACGATAGAAGAGTTAGGCATTACACCACTATTCTTTGAACATAGTTTTTACTGCACGAAATGTGAAGCGATGGCTTCAACGAAAACATGTCCGCACGGAAAAGAAGATCATGTTATTTTATCAGGTACGAAAGTAAGAGAATTATTAAGAAACGGTGAGATTCCGCCAAGTACATTTAGTCGTAAAGAAGTAGTAGAAGTGCTAATTAAAGGTTTAAAAAAAGAAGTAGTAACAGAATAGGGAGAGAACGAGATGGATACGAATATTACTTGGCATACAGCTTCGGTTTCAAAAGATGAGAGAAGAGTGAAGAATGGACATCACAGTTTTGTAATTTGGTTTACTGGTTTATCAGCTTCGGGTAAATCTACAGTAGCGAATGCGGTCGCTCGTAAACTGTTTGAAAAGAATATTGGAAATTATGTGCTGGATGGGGATAACATTCGCCACGGTTTAAATAAAGACTTAGGATTTTCTGAAAGTGATCGCATGGAAAATATAAGACGTATTGGCGAAGTGGCAAAGTTATTTGTAGATCAAGGAACGGTTGTCCTTACAGCATTTATTTCACCATTTCGAGTAGACCGCAAACAAGTAAGAGATTTATTAGCGGCAGATGAATTTATTGAAATTTTTGTGAAGTGTCCGATTGAAGAGTGTGAGAAACGTGATCCGAAAGGGCTTTATAAAAAGGCAAGAAAAGGTGATATTAAGGATTTCACAGGTATTGATTCGCCTTATGAAGAGCCAGAGCAAGCAGAATTAATTGTAGAAACGCACAAATATTCTATTGAAGAATGTGCAGAACAAATCGTGAAGTACTTACAAGAGCGTAGTTTTATCCCGCTATTTGCCGGGAAGTAAAATTCCTACCTCAAAGTTCGATTGGGGCAAGGAAGTTAGGTGGGGGGCGGGCTGCCCGTAAATACCCGATTGGTTAAGGCTAATAATCAGCGTGGGATGAACAAAACTCTACTGATTAAAGTTTCACTTTATATAGGGGGATTTAAAAATGAGTTATGAAAAAGTATGGGCTAACAATGAAAAACTAAATCAAACGGAGAAAAATAAATTAGAAAAAGATGGCTTAGAAATTTTTAATGATATTCCTTACTATGCGGAAAATGGATTTGAATCTATTCCGAAAGAAGAGTGGGATGCTTTTAAATGGGCGGGATTGTATTTACAACGTCCAAAAGAAGCTGGTTATTTTATGATGCGGGTAAATATTCCGTCAGGGATTATTACAAATGCGCAGGCAGAAGTACTTGCTTCTATCGCTGAGGATTATGGACGTGATGTAATAGATATTACTACGAGACAGGCGATTCAGTTTCACTGGTTAGAAATTCAGCAAATACCAGATATTTTTAAAAGATTAGCAAGAGTTGGATTATCTTCAGCGGGGGCTTGTGGTGATATAACGCGGAATATTACAGGTAATCCGCTTGCTGGAATTGATGCAAATGAACTATTTGATACGACACATATTGTGAAAGAGGTATATGACTATTTCCAACATAATGAAGAGTTTTCTAATTTGCCACGTAAATTTAAAATGTCTATTAGTTCTAATATTTATAACTCAGCAAACGCAGAGATTAACTGTGTTGCATTTACACCTGCTACGAAAGAAATAGATGGTGAGAAAAAAGTTGGTTTTCATATAAAAGTAGGCGGAGGATTATCAGCCCGTCCATATTTAGCTGATGAATTAGATGTGTTCGTTTTACCAGAAGAAGTGAAGGCAGTGGCAATTGCGATTGCTACTATATTCCGTGATTTTGGATATCGTGAGAAACGTCATTTAGCTCGTTTGAAATTTCTTGTTGCGGACTGGGGAGCAGAGAAATTTAAAGAGAAACTAATAGAGTATACAGGGCCTTTACAAAGTAAAGGGGAAAGTGCACTCAAAGGATGGAATGCAGGCTATTTTTATGGTGTTCAAGACCAAAAACAAGAGGGATTAAAATATGTAGGTTTTAATGTACCGGTAGGTCGTTTACATGCAGAAGAAATGTTTGAGATTGCAAGAATCGCAAAGCAATATGGAAATGGACAAATTCGTACATGTAATTCACAAAATTTCATTATTCCGAACGTTCCTCCGGAAAATGTAAAAGGATTACTTAGTGAACCGTTGTTTGAAGCGATATCTGCAAGCCCAAAATCATTTATTGGTCATGCGGTTTCATGTACCGGTATTGAATATTGTAATCTTGCACTAGTAGAAACGAAAGAAAGATTACGAAAAATTGCAGAATACTTAGATACACAAATTGCACTCGATGTTCCAGTTCGAATTCATATGGTAGGCTGCCCGAATTCATGTGGTCAACGTCAAATTGCTGACATTGGGTTACAAGGGGTGAAAATGAAAACGAAGGAAAAGGGAATTGTTGAAGCATTTGAGATATATGTAGGTGGAACGTTGTTAGATGGCGGTGCCTACAATCAAAAGTTAAAAGGAAAAATAGATGGCGAGGATTTACCTGATGTACTCGCATCATTTATAAGTTATTTCAAAGAGAATAAATTACCAGCCGAAACATTTTATGATTTTGTAGGTCGTGTTGGTGTAGACACATTACAAATAGCGTTAAATAATGTGTTAGAAGAAGTCATAGCGTCTTAGGGGGGACAATATGGATTTATATCGATTTGAAGCTGTATTAGTGAGTGATATTGTTCCGATTGTTGTTGTTGCTCAAAGTGAAGAACAGGCATTTAAGCTTGCGGAGATTGAGCTTGAAAAACATTTTTTACCGTTGCCAGAGGTAAAAGAGATTTCTTTGTTTGAAAAAAAGAAGATTCGAAAAGGTGCAGCATTTGTTATTCATGAGTAGAGATTAGTAATACGAAAAAATAAAAACTTCCATTCTTATATACGAATGGAAGTTTCATTTTAATAGTAGAAATGAGGAGAGATGATGGGGAAGGTTTATATTGTTGGAGCGGGTCCTGGCGATCCAGATTTAATTACTGTTAAAGGGTTGAAATGTATTGAGAAGGCAGATGTTATTTTATACGATCGCCTTGTGAATAAAGAGCTGCTTTCACACGCAAAGCCTGACGCGGATTTAATTTATTGCGGGAAACTCCCGAATTATCACACGATGAAGCAAGAAACAATTAATACATTTCTTATTAAGTATGCGAAAAAAGGGAAAGTTGTAACGAGGCTTAAGGGCGGCGATCCATTTGTATTTGGTAGAGGGGGAGAAGAAGCGGAAGCATTAGCAAAGCAAGGTGTACCATTTGAAATCGTCCCAGGTATTTCGTCTGGAATAGCTGCACCTGCTTATGCTGGTATTCCAGTGACGCACCGTGATGCAAGTGCAAGTTTTGCTATTGTGACTGGGCATAGGAAAGAAGGTGCTGAAGAAGAAGTGAAATGGGAAAGTTTAGCGAAAGGTGTAGAGACTTTAGCGATATATATGGGGGTTAGTAATTTGCCCTACATATGTGAGCAACTTATGAAGCATGGAAAAGATAAAAGTACGCCAGCTGCTATTATTGAGCAGGGGACGACGTCTATGCAACGTACAGTTGTTGGGACATTAGGAACAATTGTAGATGTTGCGAAAAAAGAGCAAATTCAAAATCCGAGCATGATTGTAATTGGAGAAGTTGTCCGTTTTAGAGAAAAAATCCATTGGTTTGAGAAGCAAACGGAAAATGCTTATCAAGTAAGTGGAGTGTTGTAAAATGAAAGCCGTCTTATATATATGTCATGGAAGTCGTTTGAAGACAGCGAAAGAAGAGGCGATTCAATTTATTACATCGTGTATGAGTCGTATAGAAGCGAATATTCAAGAAGTTTGTTTTTTAGAGTTAGCGAATCCTTCTATTGAAGATGGTTTTCGTACATGTGTGAAGCGTGGGGCCACGGAGATTATTGCCATCCCTGTTTTTTTATTAGCGGCAGGTCATGTGAAGAAAGATATTCCATTTGAATTGGTAAAGCTCAAGAATCAATATCCGAATGTTAAAGTGACTTATGGTAATCCGTTTGGTGTATCAGAAACACTGATCAAATCAGTATATAACGGAAGTGGTATTGAAAAGGAAGGGAAGGCTGAAGTGACCCTTCTGCTCGTTGCAAGAGGAAGTAGTGATCCTGAAGTATTACAAGATATAAAATGGATCGCCTCTTTATTTCAAGCTGAGGAGAAAATTAAAAAAGTTGAGGTTTGTTATTTAGCGGCTGCGGAGCCGAAATTTGAGAGGAAATTGAAGGAAGTTGTAGAACGGGAAGTGGAGAACATCGTTGTGCTACCTTATTTGTTATTTACAGGTTTACTTATGAAACATATTGAGAAAGAAGTGCGCCAATATGCATTGGAAGAGATAAAAATCAGTCCATATTTAGGGAAGAATGAAGCGTTACAAGATATGTTAATTCAGAAAACGACGGAGTTATTGAAAGGAGATCAGTATGTATCCACTTACAGTGCGAGTTAATGAGAAACGCGTTGTTGTTATTGGTGGGGGAAAAGTTGCAGGATTTAAAATTATTCCTTTACTCAAACAAGGTGCGGATATAGTTGTGATCAGTCCAGAATTAGATGCGAATTTAGTAAAACTTGTGGAAGAAAAGAAAATTCGTTGGTATCAAAGAGAATATGAAAAAAGTGATATTAAAAATGCTTTTTTAGTTGTTGCAGCGAGTAGTGATTCAATATTAAATGAACAAGTTGCTGAAGATGCCGCAGAGAATCAATTAGTAAATGTTATTACAAATCCGGAAAGTGGTAATGTTCACTTTCCAGCAGCGATTCATCGTGGTTTGCTTAATATAGCAGTTTCTACTGGGGGAGCGAGCCCAAAGCTCGCAAAAAAAATTCGAGATGAGATTGCAAATAAATATGATGAGACATATGAATCGTATTTAGATTTTTTATATGAAGTAAGGGTGAAGTTAAAAGATTTACAGTTAGAAAAGAGAGAACGAAATATATTACTCCAAGAAGTGTTGAAATCAGTATATGTGCAAAACGAGAGAGAAAGAGAAAGTTTTTTGCGAGAATTAGAGGGAAAGATTTTAAAATAATAAAAGATAAAGTGCGCTTTACAAATATAAAAATATAATTTATAATCACAAGTAACTTCAATAGATGAAATCGATGAGCAAGAAGAGTACGTATATTTGATGCGTTCAGAGAGCTGGGGTTAGGTGGGAGCCCGGTACGATAAATTATACAGAATGGGCTTGCGAGAGGTATGTTGAACATTGTAGTAGGCAACCCGGGTTCCGCCGTTAAAAGGATAGAGTATCGGAATTATTCCTGTACTTGAACAAGTGGGATTTATCAATCCAATTGAGGTGGTACCACGGTATTTACATTACATATATCGTCCTCTACATGCATATTTGCGTGTAGGGGACTTTTTTATTTTCTAAAGGAGGTGTGCGAGTATGAAATGAAAGTGTATAATTAACAAAAGTTTAAATATTCAGAAAAGGAGAATTTATGATGAAAGAAACACAGCAATGGACGTCGAAAATAGGCTTTGTACTCGCAGCAGCCGGAGCCGCAGTAGGTCTTGGTGCGATATGGAAATTTCCATATGTTGCAGGTAATGGCGGGGGAGGCGCATTCTTCCTTGTATTTTTACTGCTAACTTTATTTATAGGTATGCCTCTTCTAATAGCGGAGTTTGTTATTGGACGTAGCACGCAAAAAGAGGCGGTTACAGCTTATAAAGTACTAGTGCCAAATAGCAAATTATATCCTTGGATTGGTCGTATGGGAGTTGTTACTTGTTTTAGTGTACTATCTTTTTATAGTGTTGTAGGTGGATGGATTTTACTTTATTTATATTATAGTGTGACAGGAAGTTTCTGGAATGGAGTAGCTGATTATGGACAATTGTTCGGTGAAACGATTTCAAATCCGTTAAGTGCGATTGGAGCGCAATTTATCTTTATGCTTTGTACGATTTTTGTTGTAAGTAAAGGTGTAGAGAAAGGTATAGAAAAGGCAAGTAAGTACATGATGCCGCTATTATTTATTTTATTTATTGCGATTATTGTTCGTGCGTTAACACTCGATGGTGCTTTTGCTGGAGTAGAGTTCTTCTTAAAACCAGATTTTTCAAAGCTTACAGCAGATACAATTTTATATGCGATGGGACAATCTTTCTTCTCGCTAACTGTAGGTGCCTCGGTAATGGTAACGTATAGTTCGTATTTAAAGAAAGAGGAACATTTAGCGAAATCGGCAACATCTATTGTAAGTTTAACTGTTTTTGTTACAGTACTTGCAGGATTAGCAATTTTCCCAGCGATTTTCGCATTAGGAGTTAAACCGACTGAAGGACCGGGATTACTGTTTATCGTCCTTCCAGCAGTATTTGCAAAAATACCATTTGGTCAATTTTTCTTTATTATGTTTTTAATTTTATTCTTCTTTGCGACTTTAACATCAGCAATTTCAATGCTTGAAATTGTAGTAGCATCTGTTGCGAAAGGTAATGAGAAGAAGCGTCCGTCAGCATCATTATTAATTGGTATTCTTATTTTTGCAGTCGGTATTCCATCAGCGTTATCATTTGGGATTATGAGTGACGTGAAAATATTTGGGAAAACATTCTTTGATTTAGTCGACTTTTCGGTAAGTAACGTATTGCTGCCGTTAGGAGTACTAGCTATTTCATTATTTGTACCAAATAAAATGAGTAAAGAGTTGTTGATGAAAGAATTAGAAGTGACGGAAACGAAGGGGAAAACGTTATTTAACATTTGGTTCTTCTTACTTCGTTATGTCATTCCGATAACTGTAATAATTGTATTTTTAAATGTGATAGGTGTATTTAAAATGTTTGCATAAAAAAAGGCGGGGATCTCCCGTCTTTTTTTATGTTGTTGAATGTAATAGACGATTATACGCTTTATAGGCTGTGGTGACTGCGAGGAATGAACCAATTAAAAATAAAACTGATCCGCCAAATGTAAATATCCGGCCGATAAATGTCGCTCTAGCTTCTTCTATTTTTTGTTGTAATTGCGTATTCATATTGATCACCTCGTAAACTATAGGCATTTAGTTATAGTCTATGTAGAATGCCTATATTGTGTGAAGTGTAAATAAAAAACCTCGGTAGGTACCGAGGTTTTTTATAATCCGATATAAGGAGATGGGTCGACTGCGTTTGTCTTGCCGACATTCCATTCTCCAAGATGAAGTTCGAAGTGTAAATGTTGTCCGTATGATTGGCCCGTGTTCCCCATAAATCCAAGCTGATCGCCTTGTTTTACAGTTTGTCCATTCGATACAGAACGGCTATTCATATGAGCATATACTGTCGTATATGTTTTTCCGTTTATACGGTGAGATAAATACACTACGTTTCCGTAACTAGATGATAATTCTGAGCGAATAACAACGCCATCTGCAGCAGCGATAATTGGAACCGTTCCCGAAGCGGCGATGTCAATTCCTTTATGGTTATCTAAAGAACGTACACCAAATCCGGAAGTTTTTGATCCAGCTGCTGGTTTGATAAAGCCACCGATGTTTGTATCATGTGGTGTTGGAGCTGCTTGAGTTGCTTGAGCAGATTTAGTAGCTTGTTGTTTGCGAGCCTCTTCTGCCTGGCGAGCTTCTTCCGCTTTACGAGCTTCTTCGGCCCGTTTTTCTTCTTCAATTGCTTTTTGCACAGCTTGACGTTGATTTTCTAAAATGCCTTTGGATTCTTCTAATCCTTCAATCTCTGAATCTACTTTTGCTACTTTCGTATGTAGATCGTTAATAAGAGTCTGTTGCTGCTGTTGGTTATTTTGTAATTCTTGTTGTTTTTGTTCTAGTTTT
The DNA here is from genome assembly GCF_058795375.1 of Bacillus sp. GW823-FHT06A10. Taxonomy (NCBI): domain Bacteria; kingdom Bacillati; phylum Bacillota; class Bacilli; order Caryophanales; family Bacillaceae; genus Bacillus; species Bacillus sp. GW823-FHT06A10. The sequence continues at coordinate 659,637 of NZ_JBXAHT010000001.1, forward strand.
TGCTCAGATTCTTTCAGTTGTTGTTCTTTTTTCTCAACAGCTTCTTTTTCTGTAGTTACAGCATTTTGATCAGATGTTTGTTTTTTTACAATATCTGTATCGTTGTTTAATATTAAACTTACGGAGTACATATTATCAACAAGATCAGCAATGTTTGTAGAGTTTGTTAATACTTCTGTAATGATATTTGTACGCGGTTTTTCTTGCATAGATTGTAATCGTTGTTTAATAACTTCCTGACGTGTATCTATGTTTGTTTGTAATTGTTCTATATGTTTCTTTTTGTCAGTAATTACTTGTTGTGTTTTGCTAATTTCTTTTTTTGTATCGTTTAATTCAGCCTCGTTTTTATTAATAGAAGTAGTTAATTCATCGATTTTTTTCTGTAATTCTTGAATTTCTTTTTCTATTTGTTCTTTCTCGACTGATTTATTTTGTAAGTCACTTTGTTTGCCTTCTAATTCAGATTGAATGTTAGATAATTTATCTTGATTTGTTTCAGCGTATACGGGTGAAAGTAACGGGGAAGCAAAAATCGTTCCTGCTGCTAAAACACTAAACGCTGCAAATTTCTTTTTCATAGTTGTCTGACTCCTTTCCCTATGAATGTTATATATCATAAGAAGAAGAGTGTCTATCGTTGTAATCATAATGTAAAGAAAACTTTATAAAATTGCTAAGTTTTGTCGGAATTTATCATTTTTCAACTTTAATTGTCATAGTACTTACATTTTATTTATGGCTGTAATAAAGGTATATTTTGGGATTTATCTGTAAAATACAGGAGGAAAGTAATAGTTTTTATGGGGTGAAATAGTACTTAGAAAGCTAATAAAACACTAGTAAGGAATCGTTCTCATGTGAGGTTTTCTAACATGGGTTTATTTTTTGTCAAGAAAATTATTTGCATTCGGGGAAAGTTATTTTGTTGTCAGATTTTAAATTTTGATTTATGATTTTTAACAGGGACAAAATGTAGTGAATTGTCGAATAATATGTAATACTCTTAATTTCTTAGTTTTATAGAGATAGAATGAGAGATAGAGTGACACATCGAAGAGGGGGTTACAACAAATATGAAAAGAATAGGACTTGCATGGCAAATATTAATAGGGCTTGCGCTTGGTATTGCGGTTGGGGCGATTTTCTTTGATAATCCAGCTGTTGTGAAGTACTTACAACCAATTGGTGATATTTTCATCCGATTAATTAAAATGATCGTTGTACCGATTGTTGTAGCAAGTATTGTTGTTGGGGTTGCTGGTGTTGGCGATGTTAAAAAACTAGGTCGACTAGGCGGAAAAACAATTCTTTACTTTGAAATTATTACAACAATTGCAATTATTGTTGGTCTATTAATAGCGAATATTTTCCAACCAGGAAAAGGCGTAAATATGGAGCAGTTAACAAAGACAGATATTTCGAAATATACACATACGACAGAGCAAGTACAAAGTCATTCATTTGCAGATACGTTTGTAAATATTGTTCCAACGAACATTATGAAGTCATTGGCTGACGGAGATATGCTTGCTATTATCTTCTTCTCTGTACTATTTGGTTTAGGTGTAGCAGCAATTGGTGAGAGAGGAAGACCAGTTCTTCAATTTTTCCAAGGTGTAGCTGATGCAATGTTTTATGTAACAAACCAAGTTATGAAATTTGCACCATTTGGTGTGTTTGCACTAATTGGTGTTACAGTTTCTACATTTGGTCTTGCTTCATTAATTCCATTAGGGAAATTACTAATTGTCGTATATGGAGCAATGATCTTCTTCGTCGTAGTTGTCTTAGGACTTACAGCGAAAATATTTGGAATTAACATTTTCCAATTCTTTAAGATTTTAAAAGACGAGCTGATCTTAGCGTATTCTACAGCAAGCTCAGAAACAGTTTTACCAAAAATCATGGAGAAAATGGAGAAATTCGGTTGTCCGAAAGCAATTACATCTTTCGTTATTCCGACAGGTTATTCATTTAACTTAGATGGATCAACTTTATATCAAGCAATTGCAGCTATTTTCTTGGCGCAAATGTACGGTATTGATTTATCTATTACACAACAAATTACATTATTACTTGTATTAATGGTTACATCAAAAGGTATCGCAGGTGTACCGGGCGTATCATTCGTTGTATTATTAGCGACACTTGGTACAGTAGGTATTCCACCTGAAGGTTTAGCGTTCATTGCTGGTATTGACCGTATTTTAGATATGGCTCGTACAGCAGTTAACGTTGTAGGAAACTCTTTAGCAGCTGTAGTTATGTCTAAGTGGGAAGGTCAATATGACGCTGAAAAAGGACAAGCTTATTTAAAAGAGATTTCTGAAAAGGGTCAAGCTGCTTGATTATAATATGAACAAGCTCTCACATAATATGTGGGAGCTTTTCTGTATATAGAAGAGGAGTATACATAATGAAACGTAAATATGGTGACGGTTCTTCGTGGAAAAGACTAATAGAAAAGAGTTATAGGCTTAAGCAAGTGGAAGAGGGAATGCTCGGAATACTGGATATAAAAAAGGTGAGAGAGCCTAGTTGTAAAGAATATGATGGTAAAGAAATTTGTATTGCAAGTGATGGGTATATGTGGGTTCAATATTTCATTAATGGAAAGAACTTTGCGATTACAGCTATGTTAGATGATAGGCACAATTTAGTGCAATATTATATTGATGTGACGAAAGAATATGAAATAGACGATCGTGGTTTACCGTATTTTGATGATTTATATTTAGATGTAGTATTATTACCTAGCGGTAAGGTGTATGTATTAGATGAAGAGGAGCTAGAGGATGCTTATAAAAGTGGCGATGTCACGAAGGAAGAGTATGAGTTAGCTTGGTACACTACGAAATGGATATTAGAAGCAATAAAAAATAGTGAATTTTATTGGATTTCAATATTGGAAGAAGAAATCGAAAAGTTAAAATGATTATTGTATTCAAATTTTTGTATAATTACCAAAAAAATCTATACAAAAAATAATTGACTTTTGTTTTGTAAGCGAGTAAAGTTAGGGAAGAAATTATTATTAAAAAATAAATATGAAACCTTCTTATAAAGAGAGGCGGAGGGACTGGCCCTACGATGCCTCGGCAGCGGACTCGATTTCAGAGTGCTGTGCCAAATCCAGCAAGCATGTGCTTGAAAGATGAGAAGAGCGTTTCTTATAGATGTATAAGACCTCTTCTCATCGGAAGAGGTCTTTTGTTATTCATTAGAAAAAGGTTGAAACTAGGGAGAGATGGTACTTTGAAAGAAACGAGAGGAAATGGTTTAGCTTTATTACCACTTGGGATATTTTTGGCGCTATTCATTGGTTCTGGAATTATTACAGGTGATTTCTATAAATTGCCGATACTTGTAGCAATTTCAATTGCTGTAGGAATCGCTTTAGTGATGAATCGTAAAGAAAGTTTTAATGTGAAAGTCGAGCGGTTCGCTAAAGGTGCAGGAAATCCGGATATTATGATTATGGTATTAATTTTTGTGCTTGCAGGTGCATTTTCTGAAACGGCTAAAGGAATGGGCGGAGTAGACTCAACTGTTAATTTAGCGTTAACTATTTTACCGCCAGGATTTATCGTAGCTGGAATCTTTGTTATTGGTGCATTTATTTCATTAGCAATGGGAACTTCAATGGGAACAATTGCAGCATTAGCGCCGATTGCTGTAGGTATTAGTGGTCAAACTGATATCTCAATTGCGCTTGCAATGGCTACTGTTGTTGGGGGAGCGATGTTTGGTGATAATTTATCATTTATTTCAGATACAACAATCGCAGCTGTTCGTTCACAAGGAACAGAAATGAAAGATAAGTTTAAAACGAATTTTTTAATTGTGTTACCAGCGGCTATTATTACAATTGTACTATTAGTAATAGTTACTTCAGGAAGTGACACGCAAATTAAAGCACATAGCTTTGATTGGATAAAGATTTTACCGTACGCAGGAGTACTTATTACAGCGCTACTTGGCTGGAATGTACTTATTGTATTAACTGGTGGAACTGTATTATCTGGTTTTATCGGTCTTATAGATGGAAGTTACACGTTAGAAAGTTTCTTTAAAAGTGTAACGACTGGAATGGGCGGTATGATGGAGTTAGTATTACTTGCTATATTAATTGGCGGTATGGTTGAATTAATCCAATATAATGGTGGTATTCAATATTTAATGAATGTATTAACACGTAATATTCGTTCGAAAAAAGGTGCGGAATTTGGTATTGCTGGTTTAGTAAGTATGACGAATATGTGTACAGCGAATAATACGATTTCGATTATCTTTACAGGCCCGCTTGCAAAAAATATTGCAGATCAATATGAAATAGACCCTCGTAAATCAGCGAGTGTATTAGATCTTTTCTCATGTTGTGTACAAGGATTAATTCCGTACGGTGCCCAAATGTTAACGGCAGCAGGATTTGCAGCGTTATCTCCGGTTGAATTGTTGCCATATGCATTTTATCCAATCTTAGTTGGAGTATGTGGGATTGTTTCTATTTTAATTGGATTTCCAAGATTTTCGAAAGTAGCTGAGAAAAAAGAGTATCATAAAACAGCTTAATTTAATATGAATGTTAGTAATTAAAAAAACGTGCAGAGAATAAACTCTGCACGTTTTTTTGCGTAAAGGGCTGAATATGACTCGGTCTTAAGTCTGAGTTAAAAACGGTTCTTAAGCTCGTTATGGAAAGATGAAAAAATAGTTAAGATAAGAGTATCAAATCGAAGGGAGGCAAGCACAAGATGAAACAATTTCTAGCGTTTATCGCAGCCGGTATTTTGGCTTTAATTGCTCTTGGTAGTCTTGCTGGTATTGTAGGATTCGCAATCGGAGCAGGAGTTGTATATTGGAGCTATAAATCATTTGTGCGAGCTAAGTCATTTTTTGGAAAGTTAGCTTGGGGTATTGTTGGTTTAATCGGTTTATCCATTGCGCTTTCTCATTCACCAGCATTAATCGGTATCGCTGCTTTAGTGGTTTTATACTACGGATACCGTGAGTGGAAAAAAGAAAAAGATGTAGTTGTTGAATCTGCTCCAGAAAGTTCTAAACCATATAGCAACTTTGAAGATGAGTGGAACAAATTAATGAAAAACTAAAACAATAAATCAAATTATAAATAAAGTAGAAGAGAGGAAGATTTATAATGAAACAATCTTTATTCGGACGTGTACGCGATGCAATTTTAGCTGATTTTCATAACGTGTTAGATGAGAAGGAAAGAAAAAATCCAATTGCGATGTTAAACCAATATTTACGTGATAGTGAGCGTGAAATAACAAAAATTGAGAAGTTAATTGAACGTCATAAAACATTAAAATCTAACTTTGCTCGTGAGCTTGAGCAAGCACGTTATTTCGTTAACAAAAGATCAAAGCAAGCTATCATTGCTCAAGAAGCAGGCGAATTACAATTGCACGAACGTGCGTTAGAAGAGGTAGCTTATTATGAAGGGCAAGTAACTCGATTAGAAGAAATGTATGCAGGTGTTGTAGAGCAAATTGATGAGTTAGAGCGTCGTCTTTCTGAAATGAAAAATAAATTAAAAGAAATGCACGCAAAGCGTATGGAACTAATGGCACGTGAAAATATGGCACATGCAAATCGTCGTATGAATACTGCGATGCATAAAATGGATGAAAATAATCCGTTCTTACGATTTGAAGAAATTGAAGATCACATTCGTGACTTAGAAACTCGTATGAATGAAGAGCATGAGCGTGACACATTTGATATGAAAATTGCAAAACTTGAGCGTGAAATGAAAGAAAAGAATGATGTATCGTTAACAAAAGAGTTAACAAAATAATAGTAGTATATTATAAAACAGGCTTATGATATAGTGATAGGAGAAAAGGTGTTGGAAAGCAATGCCTTTTCTTCTATGTATATGTGACAAGAAGGGGGGAGCTGAAATGAAGAAACATTTTTCAAAGACACAATTAATGGGGATGCTCCTCATCATATTTGGATTCGGTCTTTTTCTTGATATGATACTTGGACATTTTGAACCAGGTGGTCTCATTTTTGCATTTATTATGCTTATGTTTGGAAGGCATTATCGTAAAAAGAATCGTTATGTACGGGGAAATGTATTTTTATTTGTTGGTGGTATCGTATTTTTATTCTTCTTATTTTCATCAGCAGCATTTGTTCTTGTCGTATTTGCTTGTTTAGCTTTAATTGGTTATCAATTGATTCAACAAGGGCATCAGCAAAAAGCAATGAAGGTTGAAATTAAAGAAAAAGGGATTATAGACGAAGAGAAGCAAATATATCGTACAGAACCATATTTGAAAAATATGTTTGTAGGCAATGTACGAATGATGGATCATATTTATGAACTTGAGGATATTAATGTTCAATACGGTGCTTGTGATGTGGAAATAGATTTAACTACTGCTATGATTCCAGAAGGGGAAACGATAATTGTTATTCGGGGTGTCGTTGGTAATATTCGTTTATATGTGCCATATGATATTGAACTTTCTTTAAATCATTCTGTTATTGTCGGACGTGTGCTCTTGCCAGGTCATGAAGAGACAGGGTTTAACCGCAATGTTAGATTTAGAACAGAGCAGTATAAAGAGGCTCCTCGTCGTATTAAAATTATTTCTTCGCTTGTCGTAGGCGACACGGAAGTGAGGAAAGTATAATGAAGAAACAAAAAAATATTTCGTGGATGTATATTCGTTATTCTATGTTGTCCTCAGTTAGTATCGCACTCATTTGTACAATTGTATATGTATGGAAAAGCGAGCAACAAGTGTATGATTTATTATGGAAGGAATCCATCGCTTCTGTTCCAATTGGCTTGTTTATTATGACTACAAGTTTACTTATCGGGGGAATTGTAGGATATGCAATCGGTTACTATATAGAGCAGCGTATACAAGGATTAAATACGTTTCTATTTGAAGTAGAGCGAGGGAATTTTCCGAGCGATGTTTCGTTTACTGCAGATGATGAATTTCATGAAGTGGAACGAAAAGTAATCGTTTTGGCTCGTCGATTAGAGGAGCAAGCTGGACTCTTTCAAAAAGTAACGAATGAACGAGCTCATTGGAATGAAGAGATGAGACAAGAAGCGATTTCTCAAGAAAGGCATCGTTTAGCAAGGGAGTTGCATGATTCAGTAAGTCAGCAGCTTTTCGCAATGTCGATGATGATGTCAGCGATTAATGAACAAATAACTGAATTTCCAGATGTGACAAAAAAACAATTACAACTTGTTGAAAATATGGTTGTAAATGCTCAATCAGAAATGAGAGCATTGCTCCTTCATTTACGTCCTGTACAATTGGAAGGTAAGAAACTGACAGAAGGTATAGAGGAATTATTAACGGAATTATCGCGAAAACAACATATGAAAATTGAATGGCTTATTGAGCCAATAGAATTAAAAAAAGGTGTAGAAGATCATTTATTCCGTATTGTGCAAGAAGCGCTATCAAATACGTTGCGACACGCAAAGGCAAAGAAAACAGAAGTGCGCCTTCGAAAAATTGATCAATATGCGATTTTAAAAATTATTGATGACGGCGTTGGGTTTGAAGTAGGCGTTAATAAGGCAGGTTCATATGGCCTAAGATCGATGCAAGAGCGTGTTCATGAAATTGGTGGGACACTCAAGGTGCTTAGTTTCCCGGCCAAAGGTACACAAATAGAAGTAAAAGTACCGATTATGATTGAGAGAGGGGGAGAAGTATGATAAAAGTATTGCTTGTCGATGATCATGAAATGGTTCGTATGGGTGTATCGGCATATTTATCTACACAGCCAGATATTGAAGTAGTAGGGGAAGCTGAGAATGGACGAAAAGGATCAGAATTAGCATTGCAATTAAGACCGGATATTATTTTAATGGACCTTGTTATGGATGAGATGGATGGTGTTGAAGCAACACGTGCTATTATTCAAGAATGGCCAGAAGCAAAAATTGTAGTTGTAACAAGCTTTTTAGATGACGAAAAATTGTACCCTGTTATTGAGGCTGGTGCGACCAGTTACTTATTAAAAACATCAAGAGCAAGTGATATTGCTGATGCTGTACGAGCTACTTATGATGGAGAAACAGTATTAGAGCCGAAAGTTACCGGGAAAATGATGTCCCGTATGCGTCAAAAGAAAGAGCAACCTTTGCATGATGACTTAACGGAAAGAGAGTTTGAGATTTTGTTATTAATTGCAGAGGGAAAAAGTAATCAAGAGATTGCGGACGAGTTATTTATTGCACTGAAAACGGTAAAGACACATGTGAGTAACATATTAAATAAATTGAATGTAAGTGATCGTACTCAGGCAGTTATTTATGCATTTAGGCATCAATTAACGAAGTGATAAAGTGAAGCTTTAATTGGCGGGGAATTCCTCGCTGATTATTGGCTCGCTACAATATAGATTTGGCGTTAAAACCATCGAATGTTTTTATTGACGATAAACAATGTAAGCGTTATCATTAAAGTGTTAACAGTACATATAAAGGGGAGAATGTATATGTTAGTTCAAACTATATTCGGAATGGATAAGTCTAAAAAATTAGGGGAGTATGTGAACGCATTACAAGCACTTTGTGAACAATATAATGTTGAAACAGATAAAATTGCGATTATTGAGGCAACAGAGGAATACTATTTATTTTTAGTAAAGCAAGAAGAGCGCTATGATGTTGTCAAGGTAGAAACAGTTGATACAAATATTGAATATTATACGAAAGCTTATAAAATAAGCAGTTTTAATCATACTGCTTATCAAATGTAAAAAAACTCCCTTTTGGGAGTTTTTTTAGGAGGCTTTTACTTCGTTAGATTCGATTAGTAATGGAACTTTTTTCGTACCGCTTAACTTAGCGATTGTAAGGCCAAGAAGAGCTCCTGCTAATGCTGGTATTAGCCAACCGATTCCTTCATTATATAAAGGGATAAATTCAAAATATGGTGTGATGAATGAAACTGAAATACCACCTTGTTTTAATCCATCAAATACGCTCACTACAGCTGCTCCGATTAAAGCACCTACATAAACAGAGCGATATCCACCGAAGTATTTATGAAGTAATGATAGTAGTACGAGTACAATCGCAATTGGATACACAACAAGTAGAATTGGAACAGAGATTGCGATAATTTTTGTTAAACCTAAGTTGGCAACTAATAATCCTAATGCGCAAATGATACTCGCGAATGTTTTGTATGAAAATGTAGTCAATAATGTTGAAAAATATTGGCTGCACGCAGATACGAGTCCAACGCATGTCGTTAAACAAGCGAGTGTAACGATAAGAGATAATAGGAGCAAACCGTACGGACCGAATAATTGTTGTACGATAACAGTAAGTAGCTGTCCGCCATTTTTTGCATATCCGAGAGAGACACTAGTTGCCCCAAGCCAGCCTAGTGCACCATATACAAGTACGAGTCCTGTAGCGGCAATAAGCCCTGCTTTTGCTGTGGCGATGGCAATGGACTTACGATCATTCACACCTTTAGAACGAATTGCATTTACAACGATAATTCCGAATGCAAGTGCTGAAATAGTGTCCATTGTTAAGTAGCCTTCCATAAAGCCTTTGAAGATTGGAGAAGTTTGATACTCTTGCATTGCTGGTCCTGATTGCCCAAGTGGTGTAAATACACTTTTAACAAACAATAAGAAAATAGAGAGTAATAAAATAGGTGTTAATACATTTCCAATACGATCAACAAGTTTAGATGGATTCAAACTCAGCCAAAATACGATAGTAAAGAAGATGATTGTATATACAAATAGCACTAGGCTGCTAGAGCGGATTGTTTCTGGTAAGAAAGAACTAACACCCATTTCATAAGCGACATTTGCAACACGTGGGATGCCCATAGATGGACCGATAGCAATGTATACAATTACTGTAAAGAAAATTCCGAATAATGGATGAACATGACTTGCAAGTTGCTGCATCCCATTTCCAGATAGAGAAATTGCGATAACAGTTAGTAGTGGTAAGCCAACTCCTGTTAGTAAAAATCCAATCATTGCTGGCCAAAAGTTTTCACCTGCATTTTGGCCAAGCATGGGAGGGAAAATTAAATTACCTGCCCCAAAAAATAAAGAAAATAGCATAAGACCCGTGAAAAAAATATGTTTTTTTGATACAGTGTTCATTGTTTTTCCTCCTTTTTTAAATTCATTTGTAAGAACACAAAAAACTCGTCCCTAAAGAAAGGGACGAGTTATATTTACCCGCGATACCACCCTAATTTACACATGTAGAAATAAATCTATATGTATACGGCTTTGCAACGTACAACATGATACGTGTTCCTTGTAACGGGGGACGGCCGGTAAGAACTTACTGTAACATTCGGTTCTACTTCTCGGAGATGATTTTCGGTTACGCACTGAACGTTGGCTTTCAGCAAATCGCCAACTCTCTGGGGAACAGTTCTATAACGTACTCGTTCTCGTCAATGAATTTTTATTCAAGTATTCTGACAGTATTGTTGCATGTTTTTTTTAGAAAGTCAATATGTTTTTTTGAAAGATATATTTATATACGGAAATATCGAAAGTAATATTCGTTGTTGCAAAAGGAATAATGAATTGTAAAATGGGAGTAAAAATTTGTGGAGAATTGTAAAATTTATAGAGAAAGTTGATATTTATAGGAGTAAAGAAGGGATTATTTGAATTTACAGAGAATATTACAACAATCCACTTGCTGGAAAGAACAAACCAAAAGAGGTGACTGAAATGCTTGCGATGGGAGTATTATTTGGCATTATTGCTATAATTGGTTTTATGTGGTTATATTATTCGCGTTCGTTTAAACAAGCAGAAGTTTTACTCTTTCAAAAAGGTAGTTTGTTGACAAATCAGTCTAGATATTTAGTATGTCCGAAGTGTGGAAGTGCACAGGCCAGAAGTGGAGGATATCAAGAGTGTTGCAAAATTAGATTATGAAAGAAAGGAAGCCTCACATTATTTTGTGAGGCTTCCTTCCTTACAACTTCATGGCGCTCCAAATTGTCCATCGATCTCTTTCAATAATAGGAGAGACGTTTTGTAATGCGGTCTGTATATGTTGTAGAAGTTGAGAAAGTTCATCATCTGTTAACTCATATAGAATGGATCGACCTGTTCGAGGAGATAAATCTTGTAGCAATGCTTCTACAGAATCATGTATTTTTCGTACTTCCCATTGTGTTTGTGTGGGAAGCACGTGAAGAGAATGTTTTTGTAATTCTTTCTGTATCGTGTTGGTTTTTGGGCGTCTTTTTGACTCTATTTCAATGAGTTTTGGAAATATAGAGAAAAAATATCCACGAATGTGTTCGGGACTTCCTGGAACTGTACAATCTTCAATCGTTCGATCTTGTAAAATAAGTACACCGTTTTTATTTAATATACGAGAAGCTTCACATAAAAATGTAGGAATGTCTTGTAAATGATGAATAACTGCACGAGAAATAACTATGTCGAATGTTTCATTAGGGTATGGGATATTATGTGCATCACCGTGGATGAAAGAAATATTTGGAATGTTGCCGCAATTTTCTTTTGCAGCTTGTAATATTTCTTTTGAAAAATCAAGTCCCACAACATTTTTGGCTCCCATAAGAGCAAGTTCTTTCGTATAAATCCCGCCACCGCAGCCAATATCAATTATTTGCTTGTTTTGTATGTCTGTAATGTTTTTTACCATTTCAGCCCAAGAAATATGAGCGTTTCTTGTTGCGTATGTGTATTTATTATTTGGATCATGAAAATTAATGGACATGATAAAGACCTCCTTTCAATGATTAGTATAACTTATTTAATAGGATGTCACGTTTTTGTTTTATGTATGAAGATTATAAGAATTTCTTATCGTAAAAGGAGGATTAATTTGAAAGGGAAATATGTATTGTTGTTATTTGTTATGTTACTAGCAGCTTGTGGTCAAGCTGAGCAAAAAAAAGAAACAAAAAAAGTAGAAGAGACGGTGAATGAAGTGAAAGAAACAATAGAGGTAACCGTTATACAAAAAAAACATAAAGAGAAAAAGTTGCAGGAATCAGAAGCGAAGTTAGTAATAGACATTTTGGATAAAGCTGAGAAACAAGAAATAACCGGAAGCTTCGGTGAACCTGAATATGAAATACAAATTAGTAGAGATGGGAAAAAAGAAACTTATTATGCATGGTTAAGGGGAGAAGATAGACGAGGATGGGTGCAATATAAGAAAGCTATGTATATGTTGAATGAAAAAGATACGGAAAAGCTTTTGGCTATATTTCCAAATGTTTCAGAACAAAAAGAAGATGAGATGCAGGTAGGTCCTTTAACGGAAGTAACAAAAAAAGATTTGCAGATTACTACGTTTCATATTAAAGCGGGCGATCAAAACGTGAATTATATGGTACGGTATACGATTTCACAATCACTATACAACAAGTTAGTGAAGGAACGAGAGTATTATTTGCAACTCACTTTCCCAGAAAAAGTTCAAAAATTAATTGGAGCAAAAGAGAGTGAAATGATTTTAGGTGAAAAAGTAAAGGAAGGGTATAAGCAATATGAATTGCAGGCTACTGTTCCGATAAAAGGTGCTTCAGAATCACAATTAAAATCATTAGAAACATATTACGAAAAGTATGATTTGAAAATATTAAACAGTGAAAAAGAAAAAATAGGCGTGTTTCAAAATATAATTCAAATCGTTAAAGAGTATGGTGAAAAAATGAATTTTCAAAGATAAAGTGAGACTTTAATCGGCAGAGGATGCTCATTTTTCGTTGATTAATAGTCTTTGCCAATTCGGCGTTGATTCCCGCTTAACTTCTTTGTTCCAACTGAATTTTGAGATAAGATCCTTATTGGCTGTAACTGAATTGAAATTCTATATAGCCTTTCCTAGGAAATGATAATAGAGAGGGGAGAAGAACACCCTCTCTATTATTTTGCTTTTGCAGATGGCTCATTCATTGATTTTCGTGTAATAAGAAATGAAATCATAAGAGCGGAAAGAATGATAAGAGTGATAAGTAAGTGATTTGGCAACCAATCTAATAATAATACATAGCTCACTGTATAAAAAATAAGAGTTGAAGCTAAAAATGATAAAACACTTATTATGAGAGATTGTAAATTCATTCGTATATACCTCCTTTATTTATATTTTTGGCTAAAAATGGATTAAATAAACATTATTTCTAACAATAGAAAAAAATATGTCATAATAGAGAAAAGAACAAGCTTTGATGAATGAATAGGATTCATTAATGAGAGATAAAGGAGAGGAATATGAAAAATAATAAAAAAGGATTATGGGGAATTATTGTTGCGATAGGTCTATTTTTACTGTCTAAGTTAAAGTGGGTATTTGCAATTTTTAAATTAGCAAAGTTTTCAACGGTATTTAGTATGTTTCTATCGCTTGGCGCATACGCAGTTCTATATGGTTGGAAATTTGGAGTGGCGCTCATTTATTTGTTGTTTGTTCATGAAATGGGCCATTTATGGGCTGCGAAAAGAAAGGGGATCCCAACATCGCCAGCAATCTTTATTCCGTTTATGGGGGCCCTTATTGGAATGAAAGAGATGCCGAAAAATGCGAAAGATGAAGCTTACATCGCCTATATGGGGCCGCTTTTCGGACTTCTTTCATTTTTACCCGCGATTCCACTTTATATAATGACGCAAGAGCCGTTTTGGGCGCTTGTTATTTTGCTTGGAAGTATGATTAATTTCTTTAATTTAATTCCTGTTTCGCCGCTAGATGGTGGGCGAATTATTTCAGTTGTCAGTACTAAAATTTGGGGAGCAGGCCTTATTTTATTACTTGGCTATTCAATTTACTTTAAAAGTATTTTGGGAGGATTTATTGTTATTATCGGTTGTATGGAATTATACAGAGTGATAAAGAGAGATGAGCCGATTAAGGAATTAGGGCATAAAATTGATGGAATGAAAGAATATGTTGCTAGGCTTGAAGAGGAATTAAAAGAAACTGGAGCTGTACATCGGACTATATACATGATGCATCATGAGATGAATGCATTAAGACAAAGAGAACGGGAAAAAGAGTTACAAATAGGTGAACTTCAAAAAATGGAAGTGTTAGAGTATCTTTTACCGAAGTTTGAACCGTTAGATTATGTTCCATATGAAGATGAAAAAGATGAGTATACTATTCACATAAGAGAAGTATTTGAAGCGTCAGAAAGAAAATTAAATGAATGGAAAACAGAAAAGGAACAACAAGAAAACTATTATAAAGTGGATACGAAAACGAAATGGACAGTATTTGCTTGTTATATCGGATTAATAGCTATACTTGGTTATACAGCTTATGAAGGTTATATTGTTTTACAGGAGCATTTGCCAAGACGAAATGTGTAGAAAAATATTGTCGAAATGATAGGAAGAATTAATACAGGAATTATATTTCTACGAGAGAATGTTACAAGTATAGTCATACATTGTAATATCTTTAGTAGAGAAGGAGTTCTGTATATGAAGAAATTGTTAAGTGTATTCGGGATTATTATCGTAATGATCATTGCGAGTTATAGTCTTATGAAAGTGCTGTTACATTATGCGAATAAGCCTGCTGAGGTAAATACAATAGCTCAAGTAGAAGATGTGCAAGAAGAGACAAACGTGCTAGATTTTATTCGAATGACACATGAAAGCTATAATAATTTCTTAAATTACGGTAAAGCAGAGAATTATACAGACGGGGATTGGAAGCAATTTAAGCAATGGTTTCAACAACAAGAACCATCTTTAAAAAATATACATACGGAAATAAAGAATGAAAAAATAAAACGCGATGTAAATAGAAGCTATGAAATTGTAAAAAAAGGTGTGGAACTTCAAAATATTGAGTATGTAGTGTATGCCCACCGTGTATATCATGACTTGGATATTATCGTAAATAAATATAGAGGTGAAACGAATATCTGGGGGTATACGGAGTTTGGCGATGGGAAAGATAGAAAGGTAATTGAACAAGCTATACAAACAAAATAATAAGCTAGCTAGAATTCTAGTTAGCTTATTTTCTTTTGTAAATGCAATGTTCATATATTATTCACAAAAACAACGTGTTAATAGTGATTAAAATCACAATCTGCATTATAAGATTCAGTTAAACTAAAAACAGTTAAGGAAATAGAGGAGTGGGATACAATGTTAAGTGCAAAAACAATTGAAATCGTAAAGTCAACAGTACCATTATTACAAGAAAAAGGCGTTGAAATTACAACGAGATTTTATCAAATTTTATTTTCAGAACATCCGGAGTTATTGAATATTTTTAACCATACGAATCAAAAAAAGGGAAGACAACAACAAGCGTTAGCGAATGCTGTTTATGCAGCTGCAACGTACATTGATAATTTAGAAGCAATTATTCCGGTTGTAAAACAAATTGGTCATAAGCATAGAAGTTTAGGTATTAAAGCTGAGCATTATCCGATTGTAGGTACATGTTTACTACGTGCCATTAAAGAGGTCGCAGGTGCACCTGATGAAGTTTTAAATGCATGGGGAGAAGCATATGGTGTCATTGCTGATGCATTTATTAGCATTGAAGCAGAGATGTATGAAGAAGCTGCACATAAAGAAGGTGGATGGAAAGACTTCCGCAACTTTGTGATTGTTAAAAAAGTGAAGGAAAGCGATGTTATTACGTCATTTTATTTGAAACCTGAAGATGGAGGGAAAGTTTCTTCATTCATCCCAGGTCAATATGTAACGGTTCAAATCAATATTGAAGGTGAGACATATACACATAATCGTCAATATAGTTTATCTGATGCACCTGGGAAAGAATATTATCGTATTAGTGTAAAGAAAGAAAAAGGTGTAGATACACCAGACGGTAAAGTATCTAATTACTTACATGAACATGTAAAAGAAGGAGATGTTTTACCAGTAAGTGCACCAGCGGGAGATTTCGTGTTAAATATGGATTCAACGTTACCAGTTGTACTAATTAGTGGTGGAGTAGGGATTACACCGATGATGAGTATGTTAAATACGTTAATTGAACAAGATTCAAAACGTAATGTATATTTTGTTCATGCAGCAATAAATAGTAATACACATGCAATGAAAGAACACGTTAAGGCAGTAGAAAATGAATATGAACAAGTTAAAGCATATACTTGTTATTCTGCACCGACTGAAAAAGATTTAGAAATGAAGAACTTTGATAAAGAAGGTTTCGTTGAAAGCGAATGGTTAAAAACTATTATTCCGACAACTGAAGCAGAATTTTATTTTTGTGGTCCAGTAGCATTTATGAAGCATATAAATGCTGCACTAACTGATTTAGGTGTGAAACAAGAGCATATTCATTATGAATTTTTCGGCCCAGCAACAAGCTTACAATAAGACGAATGAGAATAAACAAAAAAACGAGGTATTTATTTTACCTCGTTTTTTATTTGTTCTCGTAATAAACGGTTAACTGTTTCACGGCGTATGCCTATCAGTTGACCAATTTCAGTTTGTGTTAATATTTCATATATAGGAATGTCACCTAAATATAATGTGAACCATTCTTGTAAACGATGAAGACGTTCTTTCGGAGAGACGGTTGTCAATTGATCAATTCGTTGTTGCATCATTCTTAATTTAGATTGCAATTGCATAGCGATGTTGGCATATGATTCGGGATTTGCTTGAAGTCTCTCATACCATTCACTACTAGTGATCGGTTCAACTTCTGTTTTTATTAAAGCGATAGCTGTACCGTGATATTCTTTCGGTGAAATCAAAGAATGATGAGGTATTGTTTCACCTGGAACGATAATGTTGAATAAAAATGGTGTTCCGTCTTCCTCTAGCCGAACTACTTTTAATAAGCCTGTTTTTATAAAGTATAAAGGACCGTCCTCGCCTTGACGGAATAGTACATCTCCTTTGTGTAGAATCAATGTTAGCCCCCCATTAATATGTTTCTATTTCTTCTATTTTAGCGTATATGTATATAGACAATATGCTATTTCAACAGCAATTTCATTGACGAAATGTATGCTATTACAGTAGTATACTATTTAGTGTGTAATAGTACTAGCAATGAATACGCTGTAGGGGGTTTAGTATATTGTTAGATGCGATGAGAATGACGGATATGAGAATTCCGGCGAATGCTATCATTCATGTAGAAGAGATGAAAGGTGGAGTCGTTTTATCCGTTGAAGTAGACGGCCAAATTATTTATACGATGGCTTATGATGAAGAAACAGATAGTTATGCTGAATTATATGATCGAAATGATAAGAGGGCGTGCCAAGTACATGAAGACTTTATGGGATGGTCACTTCTTCACTAAAAAAGATGTCAATATGACATCTTTTTTTATTAAATCGATAGAATATACAAAGAAATGAAATATAAGGATAAAATTTGTAATAATTGATTTTGCATTGTTAGCACTCTGTAACTGCAAGTGAACTATTTTTTCGCTATCATAAAGATAACAGTCGCAGTTATAGGAGTGGTCAACTTGAAGAAAGTACATATTTCAAATTATATGTTATTATGTGTTTGTTTAATTTTATTTGTTCTCCTCGGAGGATTTTTATATTCATGTGTATAAGAAAAACGCATTCTAAAAAGAATACGTTATAAAAGGGAAATAATGATTAATCTAGTTCCAAGAATAATTAACGTAATACGTAATAAATTAATTACGGCGTTACCACTTAGTTTTGTATTAATATAAGCCCCGATTTTTCCGCCGATCCATGCACCAGGAATAAGGATTAATGCATAAATCCAGCTGACATTTCCAAGTGAGATGTGAGTTGCAGAACTTACAATTGCTGATAGAAATACGATGAACATTGAAGTTGCTACTGCAATATGTGCTGGGAATGCAAAAAGAAGCATCATTGCTGGAACAAGTAAGGCACCGCCACCAATTCCAAATAACCCAGATATAAACCCAACTATAAAGGCAATAAAGATAGCAAGAAACGGTGGGAATTGATAGTGTACAGTATTTCCATCATTATCTGTAAAAGAACGCTTAATTACAGACGTATTTGAGAGGGAAAGAGGTTTTAATTTGTCTCGAAGCATAAGTAGAATTGAGACGAATATAAGGAAAATCCCAAAGTATAAAGAAAATGTGTCTTGGTTTAAAAATTTATTTGCCCATGATCCGATAATACCACCAGGGCCGCTTCCGATAAATAAAATAAGTCCACTTTTATAATCTACTCGTTTATGCTTCATGTAAGTAAGGGTGGAAGATAGTCCTGTAAAAACGACTGTTACCATAGAAGTCCCTACTGCAAGTTGTGGTGATAAACTGTGTAATCCAATTAATAACGGAACAATAATAATTCCGCCTCCAAGCCCAACTAGGCTGCCGACTGTCCCGGCGATTAGTCCGATGAAAAGTAACATGATGTATTCCAAAATTGCCAACTCCTCTAAATAACTTATCCACCAATTATTATACACGCTTTTTAATGAGAAATAGGCTTGTTCACAAAAAAGTCGTCTTCCTAGAAAAATAAGGAAGACGACTTTTGATTAGAAAACAAAATGTAATAGATAGTAAAACAGAGCAGCTAAAGAAGCTGAAATAGGAAGTGTAATAACCCATGTAATTAACATACGTTTTGCAGTTCCCCATTTTACCCCTTTCACACGGTGAGAAGCACCAACCCCTAAAATAGAAGAAGAGATAACGTGCGTCGTACTAACCGGTAAGTGAATGAATGTTGCACCGAAAATAACAAGTGATGATGATAAATCGGCAGCTACACCATTTACAGGACGAATTTTCATAATTTGTCCACCGACAGTTTTAATAATTTTCCATCCACCGACAGAAGTACCAAGCCCCATTGCGATAGCACAAGATAATTGTACCCAGAACGGAATATCGCTAGAAGTATGATAGTTATTAGCCATAAGAGCCATCGTAATGATTCCCATTGCTTTTTGTGCATCATTCGTACCGTGTGTATAGGCTTGTAATGCTGCAGTGAAAATCTGGAATATACGGAAGTTTTTGTTCGTTTTCGTTAAGTTAAAGTTTTTAAAGACCACTTTAAAAATACTGTATACGATATAACCAATAACGAAAGCGATAATTGGTGAAATGATTAAAGCTTCAAGAATTTTAATGAATCCTTTAAGGTTTAATGAGCTAATACCAGCAGCAGCAATGGCTGCACCTGCGATTGAGCCAATAATTGCATGCGAAGAACTACTTGGGATACCGTAGTACCAAGTAATTAAGTTCCATGCTATCGCCGCAAGTAAAGCAGCTAAAATTACAAGAGAACCATTTTGTAAAGCAAATGGGTCAACGATATCTTTTGTAATCGTTTTTGCTACACCTGTAAATGTCATTGCACCTAAAAAGTTCATAATAGCTGCCATAATAATTGCATGTCTAGGCTTTAGAGCTTTCGTTGAAACAGCCGTTGCAATAGCGTTTGCTGTATCGTGAAATCCATTGATAAAGTCAAAAGCTAAAGCGCAAATGACTACTAAAACGGTCAGTATCAAGAGTGTATCCATGATCAAACTCCTTACGCATTCTTCATAATAATTGTTTCTAATACGTTTGCAACGCTTTGACAGCTATCAGCTACTTCTTCAAGCTCTTCGTAAATCTCTTTAAATTGAATAATCTTAATCGGATCTTTCTCACGAGAGAATAAGTGCTTAATCGCATGACGACGAATATCATCGCATTGTGATTCGTAATCCTTAATCTTAATCGCGTTCGTACGAATGTCGACTAACTTCTTTTTAGACAGTAGTTCAACAGAATTTGCAATTTCAATTGCACATTGATTAATTGCTTCTACGAATTTAATCATGTATTCATCAGCTTCTGTAATAGAATACATTTCGAACAGACCAGCACTGTGATCTAATCCGTCTAATACATCATCCATACTCATTGCAAGTTGTAGGATGTCCTCACGTTCAATCGGAGTAATAAACGCTTTGTTTAGCTCCATAATGATTTCGTGAATAAATGAGTCACCTTTTGACTCATACTCTTTCATGCGCATAGAAAACTCTTTTAAATCGCTAGCATTTTTAATTTTATACTCCACGAAAAATTGCGCGCCTTCTTTTAAATTTTCGGAAACATTCATTAACATTTCAGAAAATTTATCTTTTTTTGATTTAAAGACCATTATTGTTACCCCCACAAAAGTAATATATGTAAAATATATTGGCTAATCAATTCTAACAAAAAACTGTCGTTTTTTAAAACATTTTATCGAAAAGTTTACAAAAACTTAACATAACTCTCGTTGTTCTATTAATAATATTAATATCCAATAGTGAATATCTTACTTGTAGAATGTCCTTTTCTTGCAAAAAGTATGAATGTAAAAGAAAAGCTTTACACTATAGGAATGACTACGTTATTATAATAAATTTAAAAGGCGGTATATTCTTCCTTTTAAAAAGAAGAGTGTAAATAAATGAAGGAAGTGAACGAATGAAATTGAAGAACACTCATTTTAAAAAAATGCTTGAGTGGTTCAATAAGAGGAAGAAACTTCGTAATTCATTAATTGTATTGGGAAGTGTACTCGTTACTCTATTTATTGCTGTAAATATAATAATTTCCATTCAAGACATATCTGAATTAAAACAAGCTGTTCCACAACCGACTTTAATTTATGATGCAAATAATGAGGTCGCAACTAAATTAGCTTCTTCGAAAACAGAAGGCGTTAAAAGAAAAGATATTCCTGATATTATGGTTCAGGCAATTGTTGCAGTAGAAGATAAGGGATTTTTTAACCATCATGGTATTTATTATAGTGGAATTATAAGTGCAGTTTTTAAAAATATTACAGCAGGAGAAGTTGTAGCAGGGGGAAGTACAATTACACAGCAGCTCGCGAAGAATGTATTTCTGACACAAGATCGTACATTTTCTCGTAAAATAAAGGAATACTTTTTAACGAAAAAAATAGAACGTACTTATACAAAAGATGAAATTATTGAAATGTATATGAATCAAATTTATTTTGGGGAAGGTGCTTGGGGGATAAAGAGGGCAGCTAAATCTTATTTTGATAAAGAGGTAAAAGATTTATCAATTTCAGAAGCTGCAACGATCGCGGGCTTAATTAAAGCGCCGTCTGCGTATTCGCCTTATAAAAACTTTAATAAATCAATTGAACGACGTAATGTCGTATTAAGTTTAATGAAGGAACAAGGATATATTTCTGAAGAGCAATACAATAAAGAAAAAGAGTCAGGCCTTGTATTAAAACGTGGGGTTGATGATAAATATAAAGGTAAATACTCCCAATATGTAGACTATATAGTTAGAGAAGCGATGGATAAGTATGAATTAACACAAAATGAAATTTTAGCAGGTGGTTATCGTATTTATACTGAGCTGGATCCGAAAAAACAACAAGCTGTAGAAGATGTTGTGAATAATGATAGTTATTTCAAAGATAGTGGCTCAGATCAACTTATGCAAACGGGTGTAGTCCTTATAAATCCCAAAACAGGCGGTGTTCCAGCTTTAGTTGGGGGGAGAGGACCATATCAGTTTTTACAATTTAATCATGCTACGCAATTAAAAAGACAGCCAGGTTCAACATTAAAGCCTCTAGCTGTATATGTACCCGCTTTAGAACAAGGGTATGAGGTATACGATATATTAAAGGATGAACCATTTCATATTAAAGAATATGAACCTAAAAATAGTGATCAGGCTTTTCATGGTAATGTGACAATGTACGAAGCGGTAGCAAAGTCGTATAATGTTTCTGCTGTGTGGTTATTAGAACAAATAGGATTAGATAAAGGATTGAAATCTTTAGAGCGATTTGGTATTCCATTAGTACCAGAAGACCGTACGTATCCAATTGCTTTAGGTGGGATGCATGTAGGGACATCTCCATTTGTAATGGCCCAAGCATATAGTACATTCGCTAATGATGGGGTTCAAGTAGAGGCTCATGCAATTAGAGAAGTTCAAAATGCTGAAGGGGAAATAATAGGGAAATGGTATAAGAAAGAGACACGAGTGACGAGTGAGAAAATCGCTCAAAAGATGACGTATTTATTAAAAGGTGTTGTAGAAAAGGGAACAGGTGGAAAAGCGAAAGTTAATAATGTTGATACAGCAGGAAAGACAGGGACGACTCAACTTGTAAATGGTCCGAGCGTAGGAGCGAAGGACTCGTGGTTTGTAGGATACACACCAGATTTAGTAGGTGCGATTTGGGTGGGATATGACAAAACAGATAGCGAGCATTATGTGCCAGGTGGTAGTCAAATTACGACGACGATGTTCCGGGACATCATGAAAAAAGCAAATGCAAACCCAGCCCAAAAAGCGTTCCAATTGTCGTTAATATCTGAGGCTGACTATAAAAAACAATTGCAAACAATTGAAGAAGAAAAGAGAAGAAAAGAAGAAGAAAAGAGAAGGCAAGAAGAGGAACAACAAAGGAAAAAAGAACAGCAAGAGTGGTTTGATAAAGTGAAAGAGTGGATTCCATCATTATGGTGAAAAAAGAGGCGAATTTCATTATTCGCCTCTTTCTCATGTGAAAAATAAAGTGAGCTCATAATGAGTGAGATAAATGCTACTATTCATTAAGAGTAATGTTCGTAATGCCAAAAGATTGAGAATCGTATGTGACGATTATTGTTCCTTTACTAATCGGTTCGTAAGGTAATTCTTCTTCATAACTACCATTATTTTCATTATGGATAGACAGCGTGATTTCATCAATTCCTTTATTTGTATACTGATCTTTAATCGTTTCAGCAATTTGAAGTAGAGTTTCGTAGTTAGAAGCTTTCGTAATAAGCATTCCTTTTATAACTTTTTTTTCATTATTTGTGGAATTGGAATAAGGGATGTCGTTTTGTTTCGTATACAAAAGTTTGTATGGAACTGTTTTTCTCTCCGCTTTTGAAATAGTGGAATATTTTAGAGTTAAAAAAAATCCTACACATAAAATAATGCATACCATAAGAGCAATCCAAATGCGTATCAGTGACATAACTCTCATTTTTCATCCCTCTTTCATATCTTTGACTTCATTATTTATCATACAAAATGAGGATTAAGATAGAGTAAATTTGAGGTAAAGAAACGTAAAGAAGGAGCACTTATCCTCCCAAATAAGTGCTCCTTTTTATTAAAAGAGAGATTTAATAGACAATCAAAAGCAAACCTATTACTTATAAATGTGCTTAGTCCTCCCAAAATATTATCGGAAATTGTGGTTAGTAAATTCGGAAGACAGATAGTGTCGCAGTTGTATCGCCCGCAGGTCCTTGAGCGCCTTGAGGCCCTTGAGCACCAGTAGTCCCCGTAGTTCCTCCACCTAGGCAACCAGATCCATATTGAACTAGAATAGCTTGACCAAGAGCTTGAAGAAGTCTAACAAATTCTGTAAGTTCTGACTTAGGGATGTTAATATGGCTACATGCTCTTACTTCGCAACAATCATTACCATAAAATACTTTTCCTTTATTTTTATTGTTCATCTTTTCATTCTTTTCTTTCATAGAATCATTAGTCATTACTATATATTAAAATGAAATTTATACTAAATTCGTGATGGACAAACTACCATTTCTAAAAAAATAAGAAATTGGCCCACCTAGAAAGAAATAAGTAAGTAAGATATAGAGAAAGGTTTATATAATGTAAAGAAGAAAAGTGCAACATAAAAAACTACATGCTAATTGTTGGGAGTGTTTAACAATTGGCATGTAGTTCGTGGATTAGTCCTTTATTTACATTGATTTAATTTTTCAAGGGTTGTTTTAGGTAAGATTGGAATTGAAATAGTGAAAGTTGTACCATCTTCATTACTAGTCATTTTTAATGTGCCGTTATGATTTTGGATGATTTTTTTTGTTACTGACAAGCCTAGTCCTGTTCCCGAATCCTTCGTTGAGAAGAATGGATCAAAGATATATTCTTGAATAGCTGGAGGAATACCAATTCCATTATCTGTGAAAGTAATCCGAACGAAATTATCAAGGCGATAACTAGTGATTTGAATAGAAAGAGGTTTGTCGCCTTGAGCATCGACGGCATTTTGAAATAGATTTAAAAACACTTGAACAAGTTCATGTCGATCAATATTGACTAAAATATCATCTAATTCATTAGAGAAGTTATAATCAATTGAAATGTTATGCAAGGAGACTTCACTAGCTAGTAACTGTTGAATATAGTCACGTAAAAATGTATTGATCGGAAACGGTTCTCTTGTAAATTCCCGTGTTTTTGAAACAGCTAAAAATTTTGTAATAATATTATTTGCACGATCTAATTCAGGGATAAGCAAGTTTTTAAATAACTCTTGATTTGATGTAGAAACGCTTTCTTGTAAAAATTGTAAGTATCCTCGTACTGTTGTAAGAGGATTTCGTACTTCGTGTGCAATTCCAGCTGCGATTCGCCCTGCTAACGAAAACTTCTCTGCATCACGTTCTGTATTTAAATAATGAAAGACACTAATAACTCTAAAAATCTCACCGTTATAATCACGAATAATTCGGTTATTTATAATACCGTAATTTTTGTCTAAAACTTCTTCATTATATATTTCTGTTCCCGTTCTTAATGTTTCAATTGCTTTAATTTTTTCTTCCGGCAAGTTTAGTAATTGTTGAATTGGTTTTCCAATAATATCATTGCGTATTACACCGAAATCATCTGCGGCAACTTGATTACATAAAGTAATATTCCCTTTACTATCGACAAAGGTTACATGATGTGAAAAGGCATCAAAAATATGAACAAAGTGTTTTTCAAGTTGTTCAAATAAAAATAATGAATCACAAGTAAGTTGAAAATTAGCTTCTTTATTTTCTTTTGGTATTTCTTGAATGGAATGAGTTGTTCTGGTTTTCTTTATTCGTAAACCAATATGTGGATTTTTGTATGTGAAATGATGTGGTAATTGATTCACAAGTTCTTCATAAAAACGTACTTTATTTTCTAGTTCTTCAATTCGTTTTTCATGAGATACAGTAGCATCGTTTGGAAGCATAAATAAATAACCCCTCATTTTAAAAATTCTTCCATATAGTATATCATATTTTTATAAGGATACTCTTAAAGAAAAGGCTACATAATGCAAAGTGTTTGGAAAGTGAATAGAAGATGAAGTTAAAAAGGGAGGGATATATGTGCTGTTCATTGGAGTGACAGGATGGGGAGATCATAATTCTTTATACATAGATTCCTATGAAAATAGAAATAAATTACGAACATATAGCGAGTATTTTCCTATTGTGGAAGTGGATAGTTCATTTTACGCGATGCAACCTGCACGAAATTATATAAAATGGGCAATGGAAACGCCGAAAGATTTTTCTTTTGTCGTAAAAGCGTATCAAGGAATGACAGGACATATGAAAGGTGAAATTCCTTTTTCTACGTTCGATGAGATGTTTGATTTGTATAAACAGTCTATTCTTCCTTTATTAGAAGCTGATAAATTAAAAACAATTTTATTTCAATATCCACCATGGTTTGATTGCAAAAAGAAAAATGTAGATTTTCTTCGATATACGAAAGAAAAAATGGAAGGTTTACCATGTGCAATAGAATTTCGAAATCAAACATGGTTTTATCCAGAAATGAGAGATAAGACGTTACAGTTTCTAGAACAGGAGAAATGGGTTCATACAATTTGTGATGAACCACAGGCTGGGATAGGTTCTGTGCCACTCGTGTTAGAGGTTACGAATTCAGACATGGCATTAATACGTTTTCACGGTCGAAATGTTCATGGTTGGCTTGATAAAGGGGAAAATTGGAGAGCGGTTCGCTGTTTATATCGCTACAACAATAAAGAACTGGAAGAATGGGTTGAACGACTAGAGCAATTAAAAAAGAAAACAAAGGATATATACGTACTGTTTAACAACAATTCAGGTGGGGATGCAGCAGATAATGCGAAACAGCTTATGAAAATGATGAACATTACATATGGTGAGCCGAAGCCGGAGCAATTAAATTTTTTTGAATGATAATAAACAAGAAAGGCACTGTACAAACAGGGGGAATGTACAGTGCCTTTCTATATGAAAAAGAGGGGTAACAATGTTACTGAGCGTTTGGTTGATTCATCAATTGTTGGCTTCATAATAAATGATAATGGTTATCATTATCATTGTCAATGGTTTTTCTAAAAATATATAAAAAACTTTGTATATTTTAAATAGAGATAAAAAAAGAACAGCGATTAATGCTGTTCTTTTCCGTTGACAAATTGTTGTAAATCAAAAGGAGTTATCGCCTGGATAAATTCTTTTGAGATAAGTGTTTGAACGAGAGTGCTCTCAGAGATAGAAGCACCTGTTTTCTTTTCATAAGCTTGTTTTAATAAATCAAGTTTTTCAGCCGTTTCTTTTGGTAATTCAATTGTAAGTGTGTTCATAATTTCTCCCCCTTAGTATTAGAGTACCACTACAGTATAGGAGAGACAAGAAAAGAGAATATGAAATATAAAAAAGGTTACCAAATTTTCAAATGGTAACCTTTTTTATGTATAAGAGTTATTAAGCAATACCGATATACTTTAAAGTTTTTGATGGAGTACTGTGATCAAAGAAGTGTTGTAAAAATGCAATATCAACACCTGATTTGTATGCACAATAACCCCAAGTTTTTCGAAGTGTATGTGAGCTAATCCCTTCTAATCCAACTTCTTTTGCAGCTTTGTTTAAAATGTACCATGCATGTTGTCTCGTAATAGATTTTGTTCCTTTTTGAGATTTTAACAATGGTTCATTACGTTTCCAAGTTTTACGTTCTTTCATGTAGTCTTCGATTGCGTGCTGTAAGTCTTCATTTACAGCAAACCATTTATGTTTCTTCACTTTTTCATTGTAAAATAAAATGGAATGGCGAACATTTTCATTTTCATCGATTACATCACTAACTTTTAATTGTAAGATTTCACTTACTTTTAAGCCAGAATTTACAGCTAATACGAATAATAAGCCATCACGTTTCGAAGATTGTAAAAGTATATTTTTGATAGTTTCTAATTGTTTTTCATTTTGAATAGGTTGTCCTGCTTGTTTCATTTCACGCACTCTCCTCTTTTATATGTGTAAAGGAAAGGATTAACTTGTTTCTTACTATAAAGGGAGAGTGTGAATTTCATGTGAACTCCTAGTGAAATTAAGACAAATTATTTGACTTCTTTTACTTTTTGTAAATTGAAATAGAATACAACACTGTTAGTCGTATTATACACACCGTATTCGGCATGATGGAGGTCTAAAATGTTTTTTACAATAGATAATCCGAGACCAGTACCTCCAGTGTGACGGCTACGTGATGCATCTAGACGATAGAAGCGATCCCAAATTTTTTCAAGGCTTTCTTCAGGGATAGGGTTTCCTGTATTTTCGATTTCGACTTTTACGGTATCTTCTGCCTCTATAATAGAGACTTGTATTTTTTCTCCATCTGGCGTATAACGGATTGCATTACTTAGTAAGTTCACAACTACTTGCTCAATGCGACTGCGATTTGCTTTAACAAGTATAGAAGGGTCTGCATCGATGTTCACTTGTAAATGTTTTTCTTCCATGCTAAATAATAATTTTGTGTAGACTTGTTGCGTTAATTCACCGATTGAGAACGTCGTCATATCTAGTTTGTAAGTACCAGATTCCAACTTTGCTAATTCTAACATTTCAACAATCAGCCTGTTCATATTTTCTGTTTCTTCTAAAATAACATCAGTATAATACGAAGTATCCTTACTAACACCATCTTTAATTCCTTCTGCAAAACTTCTAATTACACTCAGTGGTGTTTTTAATTCGTGTGACACGCCAGAAATGAATTCTTTTCTTGTTTTTTCCAATTGACGTTCACGTTCAATATCTTGTTGTAACTTTGTATTAGCGACATTTAATCGATCGATTCGATCTTTTAAATTTACAGATAATGTATTGATACTGCCAGAAAGCCCGCCAATTTCATCGTCAGCTGTAACAGGTAATTTCTCGCTGAAATCAAAATTAGCCATTTTTTTTGTAACACGATTTATTTTAATTAATGGCTTAACAATGATTTTTGAGTAGTAGAAGGATAACAAAATAATAACGAGAAACACGATAATTAAGGCATAAACATAATAATCTTTTAAAACGAGCATCGCTTCATTAACAGGCTGCAAAGATGCTATCGCAAAAGCGTATTCTGTAATCCTTCCATTTTCTATAATCGGTTTTACAAAGATACTATTTTTTATATTTTCTCCACCATCTAATATAAAAGTACTTAATTGGTTCGAGTTAGAAGTGCCCTCTCTAATCATATCTGCGAAATATTGAACGGCTTGTAATGTTTCAATATCATTTGCAAGACGAACCTCAGCTTTGGATGGGAGCTGTAACTTAGTTATAACACCTGTAAAGACGATTCGAGTTGTAGATTTGTATCGGCTTGCAAGTCTGTTCTTAGAAGGGTTACCATTAATTGACTGAAAATCCGAATAGAAATGTTCGTTCTGCCATTGATTATAATTCGTTCCTAATTTTTGTGGTGTGATTATATTATTCTCTTGTACGACTCCATCAACATTGATTATTACATCTTTTTTTAAACCTAAATTTTCGAATTTATTATATTCTTCTGGTGTTAAAAGATTATTGAGTGGAATGGAATACTGTTTATTATTGTTGGGATTAAATACATCGATATAGTAATTGTTATCACTTTTAATAATACCGTTAGAATCCAAAAACTGCATATCTGCATTTGTTTTATCATGAAATTCTTGTTTTAGTTTTCTAACCTGCTCATAACTTTTATCACTTTTATCATAATTATCTACGAATTTTTCAAAAGCAGTTTGGACTGTTTTTACTTTCTTATTAATATAAAATTTCTCTAAAAATAGAGATTGTCCTAGGAAAAAAAGTAGGAATATGATTGTAAATAAAGTGGATGTTAATAAAAATAGTTTAAAGACGATACTTCTGTTTTTCACTGCGTCACCTCTTATGAGAAATACTGTAAATGATTTCTTTATCCCGCCTTAACAGGTAATAAGACTCCTACTTCAAAATTCGGCAAATACAAGGGAGTTAGGCGGGAGATCAACTGCCCGTAAAATCCTGATTGGTTCAACTAATAATCAATGGGGAATGGGAAAAATCCCCACTGATTAAAGTTTCACTTTATTATAACAAACGTTACAAGAAAGTAGAGGGGAGAAATCTGTCTCTTTATAAAATAGTTATTTATAAAAAGTCACATAAAAAGAACTCGCCAGACGTATGACAAGTTCTTTAGTGTATTATTGTTGAATTGCTGCATCTAAAGCGATTTCAATCATTTCGTTAAATGTAGTTTGACGCTCTTCAGATGTTGTTTCTTCGCCAGTGAAGATGTGATCGCTAACTGTTAATACAGATAATGCATTTACACCGTATTTCGCTGCTAATGTGTAAAGAGCAGTTGTTTCCATTTCTACTGCTAATACACCGTAATCTCCAAGTTTTTTAACCATGTCCATGCTTTCACGATAAAACACATCTGCTGTTAAAACGTTACCGACACGAACGTGTAATCCTTTTTCAGTTCCAGCATCGTAAGCTTTCTTTAAAAGATCAAAGTTTGCAGCTGGTGCAAAATCAAATCCTGGGAATGTTAAACGGTTCATATTAGAATCAGTACAAGCCGTCATTGCGATAATAACATCACGAACTTTTACATCTTTTTGAATTGCACCGCAAGTTCCAACGCGAATTAAATTTTTAACTCCGTAGCTTTGGATTAATTCGTTTACATAAATAGAAATAGAAGGAACACCCATACCTGTACCTTGAACAGATACACGTTTTCCTTTATAAGTTCCAGTGAAACCTAACATACCACGTACGTTATTATAGCAAGTAACATCCTCTAGAAATGTTTCAGCGATATATTTTGCACGTAATGGATCACCAGGTAATAGAATAGATTCAGCGATTTCGCCTTGTTTTGCTTCGATATGTACACTCATGAAAAGTCCTCCTTATAATGTATTGATAGAAATCAATATCATTTGCATTATACACTACGAATCCTTTCAATTAAAATCTTTTTATTATTTGTAATATGTGCAAAATAGGAGGATTTCATAAATCATAATCTAGAATATATACCTTAAGAAGTTTTGTATGAACAGAGACAATAAAAATGGTAGGTGATGTTTTGAAAAATCTTGTCATTGGACTTATTGCGTTAGTACTTATTGTGGCAGGAGGATTTTACATAAAAAAATATCAAGAAAACGAAGAGACTGTAGGAGATGTTCAGGAAGTAAAGTGGGATGTGTCAAATGGAAAGGGAAATGAGAAAGTAGATATTTTATTTCAGTTGTTAAACAAAAAGAATAATGAAATTCGTGGTGTAAATGATCAAATTCGGGCAGTGATTGTAGATGGACAGTTAAAACACATACAACAAATTAAACCTACATTTGCAGGGAACGGGTCATATAAGTTATCTTCCAAAATAGCGAAAGACGAAGAATATACAATATTTTTATACGAAGATAAAAATAAGTCCGTAGAGTCATTCGCTAGGAAAGATTTTGGTAGAACGAAAGAGGAGAACAATAAGAAAAAAGTGAAATTTCCAATCGACAGTGTACTTACAAAAAAAATAGGAGAGTATGAAGTTTCTCTTTTATTTGGCGCATTACATCCGAATGAACCAGTTACGTTAATATTTCAGTTTCAAGCGAAAAAGGGTGAAAAATTGAAATTACATTCAGAGAGAGGAGAAGTAGAGTTACTCTATATCGTGGATGAAACGAAGGAGAACTTTTTATACGCTATGCCTGTAGATACGGATGAGCAATTACAATACCGGATTACATTTCCTGCCGAGGGCACGTATAAAATGTGGGGGAATTTCTATATAAATGGTAAGAAGTATGAAAAAGAATTTATTGTACAAGTTCAAAAAAGAAAAAACAGCTAAGAATTTAGCTGTTTTTTCTTTTTCCTATTAATTTTGTTACAGAGAGCATTGTAATTGGTAAAGAATGATTCTTCCTAAATGCTAAATATTTACCGCTCCATGCTGGTTTATATTTTTCTTTAAAATGTCGTAATCCGCTGAAACTATACGTATAACGAACGTTATTAAAGATTGCAGCAGCCACTCGTTCAGACCAGAAAGACTGTGTGGATAAACCAACATTTGAAAGTGGTGCCATACCAATATTAAAGGAGTGGTACTCATTTTCTTTTGCCCATTGGAATAAGTGGATGAAAATTGCGTCCATAATGCCGCTAGGCGCATCTGGATAATATCGCATTAAATCGACAGATAATGATCCGTTTTGATATACGGGCATGAATGTTGTGAATGCAATAATTTTTCCATCCGCATCAGATAATGTTGCGATAGGAGCGCGACTAATATATTCACGATCGAAGTATCCGAGTGAAAAACCTTTCTCTTTTTTTCCACCAAGCCATGCATCTGAAACTTTTCTTAACTCTTCATATAATTCGTCGGAGAAAGGTGGCTCATGAATAGAGAATGTATAGCCTTCTCTTTCAAAACGGTTGAAAGTAGCTCGCATGCCAGCACGTTTCTTTCCTGTTATTGTAAAGGTATTTAAATCAACAACAGCTTCTTCACCGAGCTTAAAGAAGTTATAACCAAAATCGTGATATAAACTCATCCATTTACTTTCAATTTGGTAGAATACACAAATGTATCCAAATCGATCAGCCTCAGCTAAAAACTCTTGCAATACAGTACGATAGGAGGAAGGGTCACCAATTGGATCACCTAGTACAATAAGTCGTTTTCCAGTTATTGAGAAGAGAATGAGTGCTTTTCCATCACTACTGAAAAAGAACTGCTTATCTCCTAAAAAACCTAAATGACTAAGTACATTTCCACCATGTTCATCTAAGAAGTTTTGTAATCTTTTATCATTAGCTGGTTGCCCGGGAAATTCATTTCGATAACGATTTGCAATGAGTGAACCAATTAGTAAAAAAGTAGGAACAAAAAAGGCAGCTGCTAATGCACTTCGTTTCACTTGTGTAATATTACGAACGACAAAATCAGGTTTGAAAGCTTCCTTTGCACCTGCAAATAAAATACCTAAGTTTTTATATAAATATAACGTTACAAGTAGGAATATAAAAACTTTTACGATATCGGAAAGTGAGACTTCCATTTTCTCACGTACAAACCTTTTACGAAGCATATACAATACAGCGAGTACGATTAATAAAATAAACGTTTCTTCAACATCAATTCCTTTTAGTGTATTAAAAATAGCCGCTCCAATTAAAGAAACAATCGTCATATAATAAGAACGTTTTGTTCCGTAATATATCCCCCGTGAAAGAATGAGTAGGAGAATACCGAATGTTAGTGATAAGCTAAAAGAAAATTGAATAAGGTGTTTTGGAGCTAGAATATGTAAGGCGTGTGCCCGATTTATACTTGTCGGTAGAATGGTTGATAAAATAACCATTAAGCCAGCAAATACTGTTAAAGCAGCAGATGCCCAAGAACCTAACTTTCCTAGAAAGTCACGCTGCAAGGTCCATATAACACCAGTTGTCTCTAATGCAGGCGCAATAAAAGGTTTATCTTCAAACTTTTTAATGGCTACTCCTGTCATTTCAAAAGCTGCAAAAATGAGACCAAGGCAGAATGGTAAGATGTAATAGACGAGACGATATAATAACATAGCAGGGAGTAAAACACCTGTATCGATGCCGTATTGCCCAAGCCCAGTTAAGAAGACAAGGTCAAATGATCCAAGGCCACCAGGAACAAGACTAACGACACCAGCTAAAGCAGCAATGACATATACGCCTAAAAACTTTTGGAATTCGATTTCAATGCCAAATAATAATAATATGACGTACATAACAATACCAGCAGATACCCATTCGACTAATGAAACTAATGAGTATAAAACGGTTGGGTTCTTCTCCTCTTCTTCTTGTCCCTCTGTTTGCATCGCTTTTCTATTTTTTAATTTAGAAAACCCGATATATATAGGAACGAAAAGAGCAAAGAAGATAAGAACAGGCCATAGCCATGGTTTTTCATGCAAAATAAATCTCGTGTCTAATATTCCGATAAGACCAAGAAATGAAAGAATGGCTAATCCATTAATAAAGGCAGTTGTCATCCAAGCGATACTTTTAATAAGTTTTCCATTTTCTTTTATGTATGGACGATAAAGCATTGTGCGTACGCCGGCTCCAACGAGACCACCAAACCCGATAAATCCATTTAAAGTATTAGCAATCCACGAGATACGGAAAATCTTTTGGACAGGAATATCAGCTTTTAAGTAACGAAGCATAACATAGTCATAAAAGAACATTGTTGATACAGCGAATGCACCAAGTGTAATTGCTAAAAAGACTCCTCCAGTTGGAATGTTTTTAATTGTATCAATCGCTTCTAAAAAAGAAATGCCCGCTAATTCTTTTTTTGCTTGAAAGAATACAATTGTTAATACAACAAATGGGAAGATAATTTTCCCGATTTGTAAGAAACGTTTCCATGAAAACGACATAAATACAACTCTCCTTGTGTAAGAAAACTGAGACAATAATATTATTATGACAAACTTCAAGAAAAATAAAAAGGTAAATTCCTGTATAGGGGAGCTATTTTTTATATAGGTATATTTAAAAGAATATTTTGTTTATCAGAAAATTAAGTTAGAATAAGATAAAAGAAGGAGGAGGGGGGAGTATATGATTATAAAAGGTTATGTAGGATATGAGTTAGAAAAAGCGAAACCTAATACATCAGAGGATTTTTTTAACAGATCTGAAGTGACATATATATTAAATGATAAAGAGAAAACTTTTTCGGTTTTATACGTTCGATATTTTGAAGAAGTTTTACAAGAAATTACTCCTTTTGAAGGAAATCCAGTGTATAAAGTAGAAGAACAAAACATATATTTGCGCGATATTGTAGCGATATGTTGTTTAGTGAAAGATAGGGAGCTTCGTGCGCAAAAACGTTTGTATTTAAATAATATGGAAGAATTTCAACAATATTTTGATGAAGGAACGGTGTTGAAAGTACAAGAAATATTGGCTGAATTACATAAAAATAAAAGAGTAGAAATAGTGTGAAATGGCAAAGGAGAGAGAAAAATGTCTAATTTGATGGTTGAAAATCAAACAGAACAAGTTTCTATATTTTTAGAAGATGCTATTCATTTAATAACCAATTATGTAAATTATCATACGTTGCCTTCTTTATTAGAGGAGACACCGGCAGGGAACGAGCAATATTATAAAGGGTTATTAGCATCAATGAGACGACTTCTCGTTTTTTGCGAAGAAGGACATGATGCATGTTTTGTCTTGTTGAATAGTCAGCCATTTCGAAAAACAGCAGCTGAAAAAATTTTATATAAGATTTACCATCAAGTAATTGCAGAGTTTTTTTCACCGAAGAGTGATTATTGGTATGAAAATAGTCGGTCTGCATATACCGGAAAAAATTCTATCGTTTTTCAACAAACACCACCTGCATCATTGGGGCAAGTGATGAAGAGTTTAGAAGGTAAATTTCAATTGATGCGTGAAGAACTAGAATATTATGAGACGGATTATCAGACAAAGATGTTACACAAATATTGATTGCGGAAAAGAAGCTAAGGTGACTTAGCTTCTTTTCCTTTTGTACAGTTATATAAGGGATTTTCATTGAATATAGTTAAGTGGATAGCATTAGGGAGGTGCAACATGAATCAGCAAGGTGTATTTACAGATTACTTTCATGAAGTAGAAAATTGGTGTGAAAGTGTTCTTCACGTATTAGATAGCCGCGCAATGGAAGTGTATGATGTCCATATGCTTGCTTATAAAATTCAGACGTTGTTAGAGCGTATGAAAGAGCATGAGTATGAAACAGATGCAGAGTTTATGTATGAAATAAGTGATGATGTAGAACACATTCAGCATCACTTGCAGGAAGTATTTATGCAAGAAGAAGAGGAATATGAATTATATGAAAGAGGGGATAGCGAACGAGCTGTTCCAATTGGAGGACATACACTCCCGCCATTACCTTATCCGTATAATGCGTTAGAACCGTATATTTCTAAAGAAATTATGATGTTACACCATGATAAACATCATCGGAGTTACGTGGAAGGGTTAAATAAAGCAGAGAAGATGATGGAAGAAGCGAGAAAAACAAATCAATTTGATTTAATTAAGCATTGGGAGAGAGAAGCGGCTTTTCATGGGTCAGGTCATTACTTACACACGATATTTTGGAATAACATGAAAAAAGACGGTGGTGGAAGTCCAAGAGGTGCTTTTTCACAACAAATCGAACAAGATTTTGGGAGCTTTTTACGTTTCCAAAAACATTTTACAGAAGCGGCCTCTAAAGTAGAAGGTTCAGGCTGGGCAATTCTCGTTTGGGTGCCCCGGTCTGGAAGGTTAGAAATTTTGCAAAGTACACTTCATCAATTATTTACACAATGGGATACGATACCACTCCTTGTACTAGATGTCTGGGAACATGCGTATTATTTACAATACCAAAATCGAAAAGATGAATATATTAAAAACTGGTGGAATGTTGTAAATTGGCCTGATGTAGAAAAAAGGTTTGAAACTGCGAAACAAATTGAATGGACACCATATTAGACGCAAATTCTCTGCGTCTTTTTTAATGAAAGCAGAAGGAAGATTTCGTTCATATTTTAAAAGGCCAAGCATACACTTGTACAAAAAGTGCCAAAAGGACGTGGGGGGAAATATGAGACGAATTTGTGTAATCATTACGCTTCTTATTATGTACGCAAGCGTTATGCCAATTCCTACATATGCAAAGATGAACAGCAATGTCAGTGCTCGAAATGCTGTATTAATGGAGCAACAGTCTGGTCGTGTATTATACGGAAAAGCAGAACATGAACCTCAAAAAATTGCTAGTATAACAAAAATTATGACTGCCTTGTTAGCTGCTGAATCAGGGAAGATGAAAGAAATGGTGTCAGTTAGCAATGAAGCGGTGAGGGTGGAAGGATCAGCAATCTATTTAAAGCCTGGACAAAAAGTGAAGTTAGAAGATTTAGTATACGGACTCATGCTTAGATCTGGTAATGACGCAGCGCAAGTAATTGCTGAAAGTGTGGGTGGGAGTATAGATGGATTCGTATATTTAATGAATGAAAAGGCGAAAGAAATTGGAATGAAAGATACTCACTTCTCAAACCCTCATGGTTTAGATGGAGATGGATCACATTATTCGTCGGCTTACGATATGGCGTTATTAACGAAGTATGCAATGGGAAACGAGTCATTTAAAAAAATCTTTGGAACAAAAACGTATAAATCCGATTCTTGGGATTACCCGTGGAAAAATAAACATAAGTTGGTAACGTCTTATTATGAATTTGCAACAGGAGGAAAAACAGGCTTTACGAAGAAAGCAGGAAGAACGCTTGTTACAACGGCATCAAAAGATGGACTAGATTTAATTGTCGTAACTTTGAGTGCTTCTAGTGATTGGGATGATCA
Source organism: Bacillus sp. GW823-FHT06A10 (assembly GCF_058795375.1). NCBI lineage: Bacteria > Bacillati > Bacillota > Bacilli > Caryophanales > Bacillaceae > Bacillus > Bacillus sp. GW823-FHT06A10. The sequence continues at coordinate 696,177 of NZ_JBXAHT010000001.1, forward strand.
TATGAATCTATTTGACAAAGGATTCGAACGTTTCAAGCAAACGAAAGTTTTAGGACAAGGAGCAATTGCTGAAATAAATGAAAAGAAGTATGCCAACCATGTTTATACGAAAAATAGTTTTTCCGTGCCGTTAACTGAAGAGGAAAGAAAGAACGTGTTATTAAAAGTTGAACTGGATAAAAGTATAACGCTTGAGGATGGAGTAAAGGTTGGAAAGACAGATGTTTATGTTGGCAATGAGAAAGTTGGAGAACGGAATTTATTTTATAGTAAACGGAAGTTAGTAGCTACAACGGGACTTTACTGGAATAATGTGAAAGAAATTTTTTCTTACATGATAGGTGTTGGGAACGATGGTTAATCTCGTATGGGTAGCGATGGCTGTCATTGGGATTGTATACGCCATGATAAATGGAACGATGGAAGAAGTGAATAAGGCTGTATTTGACGGAGCAAAAGATGCAGTAACGATTTGTATAGGACTTATTAGTGTTTTAGTATTTTGGCTTGGTTTAATGAAAATTGCAGAGGAAGCCGGATTGTTAAAAAAATTAGTTTCGCTTTTTATGCCGATAGTAAAAAGGTTGTTTCCAGAAATACCAAAGGACCATCCGTCCATGGGATTTATTCTATCAAATATGATGGCAAACTTTTTTGGTCTAGGTAATGCAGCAACCCCTCTTGGTATTAAAGCGATGGAACAACTAAAAGAGTTAAATGGAGGAAAGGATTCGGCGAGCCGTTCTATGGTGACGTTTCTAGCATTAAATACATCAGCTATTACATTAATTCCTACGACAGTCATTTCAATTCGAATGACGTATGAATCAGCCAATCCTACTGAAATTGTTGGGGTAACATTTATTGCACAAGTACTTTCTATGATTGGAGCGATTTGGATTGACCGCTATTTTTACCGAAGAAGGAGTAGAAAGGGGCGGAAAAAATGAGTATTGTAAATACAATTTCCTTATGGGTAATCCCTTGTGTAATTGGTTTTATCCTTTTATATGGCACGATAAAGAAAGTGCCGACGTATGAATCGTTCGTTGAGGGAGGAAAAGAAGGGATTCAAATTGCAATTTCCATTTTACCGTTTATGGTTGGAATGCTTGTTTCTATTTCTATATTCCGATCTTCAGGTGCGCTAGATGCAATGATATCAGTAATGAAGCCAATGCTAGATTTAATTCATGTTCCAGCAGAAATCGTTCCATTAGCACTAATACGCCCTATTTCAGGTTCTGCTGGTCTAAGTATTACGACTGATTTAATTGCCACATATGGGCCAGACTCATTCATTGGGAGATTAGCTTCTACGATGCAAGGGAGTACAGATACGACTTTTTATATTTTAACAGTATACTTCGGAGCTGTTGGTATTAGAAAAATGGGAGATGCATTAAAAGTAGGTCTTTTTGCAGATTTAATCGGAATTATTTGCTCGATTGTCTTTGTTTCCCTATTGTTTCAGTAAAGCTATTCATTTTTTATGCTATTTCGCGTATAATACGTATACGACCACTATTAAGGTGTAGCTTAATAGTGGTTTTTTTATGTGGTATTTTTGACAAAATGATGAACTTTTATTGTGAGAAATATGAAAAATATGGACAATAATAAAGGATAAAAACATGATTTGACCTTTATATGTTTAATATCATCGCTATGTTGTTTAAGTGAGATGGAGCGAATAACCGTAAAGCGTATGCGGTTGCCAAGTCTTTCTAATGTAAGGTAAGATAAATTCGAGGTGAAAAAAAGAAATGGAACGATTACAAAAAGTGATTGCGCAAGCAGGTATTGCATCGAGAAGAAAGGCTGAGGAATTAATTCAGCAAGGAAAAGTGAAAGTTAACGGAAAAATAGTAAAAGAGTTAGGAACAAAAGTAACTCCTCAAGATAAAGTAGAAGTAAATAACATCCCTCTTGAAAAAGAAGAACCTGTTTATTTTTTACTATATAAACCAACTGGTGTAATTTCAAGTGTATCAGATGATAAAGGTAGAAGTGTTGTAACAGACTTTTTCCCTGAAATTACACAACGTTTATTCCCAATCGGACGTCTAGATTATGATACGTCAGGAGTATTATTAATGACAAACGACGGGGACTTCGCAAATATATTAATGCATCCTAAATATAAAGTTGAAAAAACGTATGTTGCAAAAATAAAAGGCCCATTAACAGGTGAGAAAATTCGCATGTTAGAACGCGGTGTTGCACTAGAAGACGGTAAAACAGCACCAGCACATGTGAAAATTATTTCTTGGGACAAGCGTAAAGAAATGGCTATTGTACAATTAACAATTCATGAAGGACGTAACCGTCAAGTACGTCGTATGTTTGAAGCGTTAGACTGTAAAGTAGTGAAATTAAAACGTGAACGTTATGCTTTCTTAGAAGTAGGAAACCTGCGACCTGGTGATGCGAGAGAATTGACACCACATGAGGTGAAACAATTACGCGCGCTTGCTTCTACAAAGCCAAGATAAGCTATAGAGTTAAAAATTCACCAGTGGAGTGCTCTGCTGGTGATTTATTCAATACAACATTTACAGAAGATAATACATAACATTTACCGAGGAGAGGAGAGGTAATATGAAGAAAAATCGCTTATTATTTCGCGTTATTATTCTACTCATTTTATGTGGTGCTGTAGGATTTACCCTTTATCAAGGATTCTTTGCTAATAAAGAGAAAATGCAAATCGGAAAAGAAGCACCTAACTTTGTTGTGACGGATTTAGAAGGGAAGAAAATTGAACTAAAAGATTTAAAGGGAAAAGGTGTATTTTTAAACTTTTGGGGTACGTGGTGTAAACCTTGTGAAAAAGAAATGCCTTATATGAATGAATTATATCCAAAGTATAAAGAAAAAGGCGTTGAAATCATAGCGTTAGATGCAGATGAAACGGATATTGCAGTAAAGAACTTTGTGAACCAATATGGTTTGAAATTCCCAGTTGCTATTGATAAAGGACAAAAGATTATAGGAACATATGGAGTAGGTCCATTACCGACAAGCTTTTTGATTGATAAAGATGGAAAAGTAGTGGAGCAAATTATAGGTGAACAAACGAAAGAACAATTAGAAGGGTATTTAAAGAAAATTACTCCGTAATAAAGAAAGCCTTTACATAAGAGGTGCGTGTCTATAGTGCCTCTGGTTTAAAAATTCTGAGTATTGCGGTAACTCGAGGTTAGAATATACAATAGTACATATAGAGACAGGGCGGTGAGAGTGTTGAAAGAAATTAAATGTGAATGTGGACATGTTAATCCGATAGGAACCGTTTTTTGTGAAGCTTGCGGGAAACCATTTGAAAGCAATGAAAATGCAAAACTATTGGATATGCGCTATGAGGGGAGTGCACGGAGATCTCTCACGCAAACAAAAACGATAGTCGATAAAATTTGGAGCTTTTTCTCTTCTGTAAAAGTGGGTGTATGGCTAATCGTAATAACTTTAGCTGCATCAGCGATAGGAACTATTTTTCCGCAAGAAATGTACATAACTCCAGGGATTGCACCAGCTGAATATTATAAACAAGAATACGGATTTTTAGGGCAATTATACTATCAATTAGGATTTAATAATTTATACGGTTCATGGTGGTATATGATTTTGATTGCTTCTATCGGTATTTCACTTGTGATATGTAGTTTAGACCGCGTTATTCCACTTTATAAAGCTTTAAAAAAGCAAGGCGTAAAAAGACATCCTAGCTTTTTAAAGAGACAGAGATTATATGGGACTGGTACACCGAAAGATGGTGACCTGGAAAGAGTGCAAAAGAATTTAAAGAAAAGAAACTATAACGTGAAAGTGGAAGACGGAAACGTTTTAGCAGAAAAGGGACGCTTCTCGCGTTGGGGTCCATATGTAAATCATATCGGTCTTATTATCTTTTTATTCGGTGCGATGCTTCGTTTTTTACCGAGTATGTACGTAGACGAAGCACTTTGGTTACGTGATGGTGAAACGAAAGAAATACCAGGGACGGATGGACAATACTACTTAAAAAACGAGAAATTTATAAAAGAAGTTTATGATAAAAGTAAGGACAAGGAAGTTTTTGAGGAAGCGATTGATCGTGTAGGCGATAAAATGATTGCGAAAAACTTCCAAACGAATGCTGTATTATATAAAGCTGTGGGCGAAAATATAGCAGGGCAAAAACCAAAGTTGGAAAAAGTAAAAGAAGCGGAAATTCGAGTAAATGAACCACTGAAATTTGATCAATTTGCAGTGTATCAAGTGGATTATAAAGAAAGTGAATTTAAAAGTATGTCCTTCAACTTGCAAAATAAAGAAAATAATCAAAAATGGGGACCGATTAAAGTAGATTTAACGAATCCTAAGGAAAAATATGATTTAGGAAATGGTTATTCTCTAGAACTATTAAGCTATTTTCCTGATTTTTATTTCGATGAGAATGGAAAACCAAATACAAAAACGAAATTACCGAACAATCCTGCATTTGTATTTAAAATGTTTACACCTGAAACACCAGATGGTGAAGTGAGTTTTGTTGGTATTCAGCAAAATATAGAACCTGATGGAAACAACAAATATAAAATGTCGTTTGCAGGTGTTGAAATGCAAAATGCAACAGCACTTACTGTAAGAAAAGATTTAACGCTTTGGATTCTCGGTATTGGAGGGTTTATATTTATGGTTGGTGTCATTCAAGGTATGTATTGGAATCATCGCCGTATTTGGATACAACGTGTTAATGATGAATGGTGGATTGCAGGGCATACGAATAAAAATTGGTTCGGTTTAAAGAAAGATATTGAAAGAGTAATAGAAGGTACAGCAATTCCACAGCCAAATGATAAAGTAATCGATAAAAAAATTAGTTAAGGTGGGGAAACGATATGGTGCAAATAAGTAGTAACTTTCTCTTTACCGCATTTATTTTATATTTAATTGCGACTCTATTTTTTGGTGGAGCCATTAAAGAAAAGGGTCATAAATGGGCAAATGTAGGAATAACAATTACAATTTTAGGGTTTATAGCACAAACAGTATATTTTGTTACAAGGTGGATCGCATCAGGGCATGCACCAGTTAGTAACTTTTTTGAATTCGGTACATTTTTCGGCATGATGCTTGTAGGAGCATTTATTGTAATGTATTTTATGTACCGTGTAAGTATAATTGGACTATTTGCATTACCAGTTGCGCTTTTATTAATTGCCTATGCAAGTATGTTTCCGAGGGAAATATCTCCGCTTATTCCATCTTTAAAAAGTAATTGGTTACATATTCACGTGACGACTGCAGCAGCAGGACAAGCAATTTTAGCGATTAGTTTTATTACGGGCGTTATGTATTTATTAAAAAATGTAGATCAATCAACGAGAAGTAAACGGACATTTTGGCTAGAGACGGTAGTATTTACACTTGTTTGTACAGTTGGATTTATTGGAGTAACAACGGTATTTTCTAGTATGAAATATGAAGCGAAGTTTCAATGGGTTGATAAAAATGAACAGCAACTGGAAATGAAGTACAATCTTCCGGCTTTAGTTGGACCGCATGAAGGGAAGTTACTGACAGAAAATAAATTAGAACCGGCAGTTGAAGTTCCAGCGATTGTAAATGCGAAGAAATTAAATACTGTTATTTGGTCAGTGTTAGTTGGAACATTACTTTATATTGTATTAAGACTTGTTTTACGGAAGCGAGTATCGGCAGCACTTCAGCCGTTAGTAAAGAATACGAATAGTGATTTACTAGATGAAATCGGATATCGATCTATTGCAATTGGATTCCCAGTTTTCACATTAGGAGCGTTAATTTTTGCAATGATTTGGGCTCAAATAGCGTGGACGCGTTTTTGGGGCTGGGATCCGAAAGAGGTTTGGGCACTTATAACGTGGCTCTTTTATGCTGCAGTACTACATTTACGATTATCTAAAGGGTGGCATGGAGAGAAATCAGCTTGGCTTGCAGTAATTGGTTTTGCAATTATTATGTTTAACTTTATTGTAGTAAACTTAATTATTGCCGGTTTACATTCATATGCATAGAGAAATAAAATAGGAGAGTGCATGTCACTTTCCTATTTTATTTTTGTCAACTTTTCTTCTTTTTTGAGAAAAACATGACAAAGTAGCGGTTGATTTTGTAAAATGATGTCGAGGACATTATATACTGTTCAAAAAAAATACATAGTTTTGGAAAAAAATTGAACAAAATTTATTATTCTTGTGAAGCATAATATGGGAAGTGAAACATTTAGAAGATTGCTTAAATAAACGAGAATAGCGCAACATAATAGTAAAGAAGGGTAGGTGTGAACCGCTGAAGTGAGAGTACGCAGCGGGTAGAGATGGAAAATGAATCAAGAATTTTAATTGTAGATGATGAGGATCGTATTCGTCGTTTATTGAAAATGTACTTAGAAAGAGAACAATACACAATTGAAGAAGCAGATAATGGTGATACAGCTTTAGAAATGGCGTTACAAAATGATTACGATTTAATCTTATTAGATCTTATGATGCCTGGTAAAGATGGCATTGAAGTATGTAAAGGGGTTCGTGAGAAGAAAGCGACACCAATTATTATGCTGACAGCAAAAGGTGAAGAAGTAAATAGAGTACAAGGATTTGAAGTTGGAACAGATGATTATATTGTAAAGCCATTTAGTCCACGTGAGGTCGTGCTACGTGTGAAAGCGGTATTACGTCGTGCTGTACCAACAACATTCTTTACACAAGATACAACGACAAAAGATGTTACTGTATTCCCGCACTTAACAATTGACAACGATGCACACCGTGTTACTGCAGATGGTAATGAAGTAAACTTAACGCCGAAAGAATATGAGTTACTATTATTTTTAGCGAAAGCTCCTGATAAAGTATTCGATCGTGAGCAACTGTTAAAAGAAGTATGGCAATATGAATTCTTCGGAGATTTACGTACAGTTGATACACATGTAAAGCGTTTACGTGAGAAGTTAAGCAAAAAATCACCAGATGCAGCGAAAATGATTGTTACTGTTTGGGGTGTAGGTTACAAATTTGAGGTTGTGAACGACTGATGCTTTGGAGAAGTGTAGTAGGGAAGTTATGGATGACCATATTACTTCTCGTTTCGTTTGTTCTTGGATTTGTTGCGATTTTACTTTCACAGTTTTTTAGAACGTATTATGTTGATATGAGTGAAGCTAGGCTTCAAAAAGTCGCAACAAGTGTTTCAGAGTTAATTGAAGAAGGTGCCGATGTAAAAACGATTGAGAATATCGCTTACAAATTCTCTGATCCACTTTCAAGGATTATTATTGTAGAAGATGGTAAAGAAATCTCTTCTTCACCGAAACAAGAAGGCTTAGTCACTCTTACAATGGATGACTTAAAAGAAGATAAAGAATTAGCGGCTGTGTTTACAGACAAAAAAGAAATTAAGAATAACATTAGAAAAGCCTCTAATAGTAGAAAAAATAAAAATACTGAAAATGATATTATGATTGTCGGAAAACCAGTGCAATCAAAAAATCAAAGTGCAGTGTTTGTATACGAATCTTTACAAGTGCCGATACAAGGTATGGAAAGAACGACTGATTTTATATTCTTATCAGCAGGGATTGCGATTATATTAACAACTTTCTTTGCATTCTTCTTATCTACTCGAATTACAGCACCACTTCGTAAAATGCGTGAGGTTGCTTTTGAAGTGTCGCGTGGGAAGTTTGATGCGAAAGCTCCTATGGTATCTCAGGACGAGATTGGTGAGCTCGCAACGGCCTTAAATCAAATGGGGAAACAGTTGAAGTTTAATATGAATGCCCTGCAGCAAGAGAAAGAACAGTTAGCAAGTATTTTGAGTAGTATGGCAGATGGGGTTATTACATTAAATCAAGAAGGTGAAGTTGTAGTAATCAATCCGCCGGCTGAACATTTCTTACAAGTTTGGCAAGAAGAAAAAGAGATAGAGCTCAGTAAAAAACTGCCTTCTGAACTTGTTGAACTATTCCATCTCGTTGTAGAAAGCGAACAACAACAAGTTGTTGAAATTAATTTACAAAAAGGGAACTATGTAGTTCTTATGACGCCGCTCTACAATCAAACGAAAATTCGCGGGGCTGTAGCAGTACTGCGAGATATGACGGAAGAACGTCGTCTTGAAAAGATGCGTCAAGACTTTATTGCGAATGTATCGCATGAACTTCGTACACCGATGGTCATGCTGCAAGGGTATAGTGAAGCAATTTTAGATGATATTGTGCAAACGAAAGAAGAAATTAATGAGTTTGTTCAAATCATTTATGATGAATCCGTTCGTTTAGGTAAACTTGTAAATGAATTATTAGATTTAGCACGCATGGAAAGTGGTAATGTAGAGTTACATATAGGTGAAGTGGACATACATCCGTTTGTTGAAAAAATTGGTCGTAAATTCCAAGGGATTGCAAAGGATAAAGAAGTTGAACTAACAGTTGATTTCAAAAATCCAATTGAACAATACCCGTTTGATGCAGATCGTATGGAACAAGTATTGACGAATTTAATTGATAACGCAATACGTCATACGAACGCAGGCGGACATGTAACACTTGTAATTGATACGAAAAATAATGGTCTCATTTTTGAAGTACAAGATTCGGGCGTTGGTATTCCAGAAGAAGATATTCCATTTTTATTTGATCGTTTCTATAAAGCTGATAAAGCAAGAACACGTGGAAAAAAAGGTGGAACAGGACTCGGGCTTGCGATTGCGAAAAATATTGTTCAAGGCCATGATGGTAAAATTTCTGTATCAAGTGTTGTTGGAGAAGGAACTACATTCTCTGTCTATTTACCGAATCGTATAATTTAGATATACGTTTTTAAAGTTGATAATGAATAAAGTTCTGCTGTTTTTTATTTTTTTGTAAACTCAATTAAATAAAGAATGGTAGAACTTTTTTCTATGTTGCTCGAATAAAGAATAACAAGAGAGGTGCTGTGAAGAAATGAAATTATATACAAAAACAGGAGATAAAGGAACGACAAGTGTAATAGGTGGTAGGGTTGATAAAGATGATATCCGTGTGGAAGCGTATGGAACAATAGACGAGGCGAATTCTCATATCGGATATGCAATGACTAAACTACAAGGCGGGCCTTTCGGAGATATTTACAATGAACTTGAAACGATTCAACATGAACTATTTGATTGCGGGGGAGACTTGGCGATAGTAGGTGAGAAGATACCTTATAAAGTAAAAATTGAAATGGTCGAAAACTTAGAAAGTAGGATTGATTCGTATATAGAAGAAGCACCGCCGCTAGAGCGCTTTATTTTACCAGGTGGAAGCGAGTCGGCAGCTGCTATTCATATTGCACGTACAGTTGTAAGGCGAGCAGAACGATGTATCGTGTCCTTACAAAAAGAAGGAAAAATAAATGAAGTTGTTCTAAAGTATGTAAATAGATTATCTGACTATTTATTTGCAGTAGCTAGAGTAATAAACGCTCGATTACAAGTAAAAGATGTAGAGTATAATCGCAGTGCAATCGTTTTTCGTGATAAGAAAGAGAAGGAAGTGGAGTGATTCACTTTCTTTTTTGTATACTTTTTTCTGTAATATACCAAAATAGAGAAGGTATGGTGGTAATTAGAAAACGGAGGATGTATATGAAAGTTTTAAAATACGGCGTTATGTTATTGACAGTACTGTTTTTATCTCAATTACATGTGTACGCAGAGGGAAATCAATGGGCATGGCCTGTTGAAGGACAGATAAGTGATTATTTTGGGACAAGACACGGAAAACACTACGGTATAGATATAGCGGCACCGATCGGCACGCCTGTGTCAGCTATTCAAGAAGGGAAGGTAACAAAGTCTTATTATTCAAGTAGTTATGGAAACGTTATATTTATTAAACATGGAGAATATGAGGCTGTGTATGCACATTTAAATAAGAGATATGTAGTTCAAGGGGATTATATTTCAAAAGGAGAAAAAATTGGAGAAGTAGGGAACACGGGAGAATCGCGAGGTGCACACTTACATCTAGAACTTCATCAAGGAAGATGGACGATGGCGAAAAAGAATGCGATGAACCCATTGCTTGTTTTAAGTGAACAAAGAAATGAAGTTGTTTCTTCATCATTATATGTCGTACAAAAAGGGGATACTTTAGTTAGTATTGCACGGAAATTTAGTATGACACTTAAGGAGATTAAAGAAAAAAATGGATTGCAGCAAGAGCTAATTTATCCTAATCAACAATTATATGTTAAGTAAAGGCAACGTCTCAAAAATTAAACTTTGAATATTCTTAAATAAGGTTCAATGTAAATGAAATTATATGGGCGCTTCTCCTAGAAGTATTGAGTGAATTAGAGTATCTATATTTAAAAGAAAACCGTCCCAAAATTTATTTTGGGACGGTTTCTTTTACCAAAAAATAAAGACACATATAAATCCAGAAATAGCTAAATAGCTATATAAGTAAAAAACTTTTGTTCTTGTTTTCTCTTTTGTTCGAAACAGTACGATAGTCGGTTCAATTAAACCGATTGTCAAACAAAGTAGGCCAAGAAGCATACAACCAATCGAAATAGAATACAGGGCGATTTGTGGTGCTTGAAATGGAATCATCCATTTTAATAAAAATGCAATAAGTGCAGTGTAACAAATGCTACCGATGTATTTATTCAGTGGTGTATTAGAACGAAAGCCAGGAAGTTTTTTTAAGAAAGAGCGGGAAACAACTTCTGTTTGTAAAGATGTATGCTCTTCAATAATTTTTTGAGCTTCTTTTCCTTTTTGAAAAAGAGATAAGATCCAATTTCGCTCACCCTGAAAAATAAATTGAGAAGTTGTCAAATAGTGATCAATCTTCACTTTACTCCAACTCTTCCACGGATGACGCTCACACAATTTTAATTTACTTTCTGTTTTCTTATCATACTGATAAATACTGATGCCATCTTCATCGAAAGTAGCATAGTATGTCTCGTTTGAGAATGTGCCTAAATCAATTGGGCAGTAGAAAAGTAATTCTTTTTTTAAGTAAAAGTATTCTTTTCTTAAGTTTTTTTTCATTGCTTCTCGAATAGAATGTCTCTTTTCTTTTTTCATGACATTTCCTCCATAACTCAGAAAATGTTCTTATCTTAACAATTCAATATCTTATCACTTTTAATTATATATGACTAGGTAATTCAAAAGAGAAATGCCGAATAATAAAAAATATGGATTGTATTGTAAAATATTTCGCAATTCATTTGTTGTTACGAAAAATAAATAACTAATTTTAAATAAGTTACAATTTTTTAGTTCACAATGTTATGAGGTTGTTGTATAATGAAGGGGAAAATAGAATATCGGTCTATCTTCGGGGCAGGGTGAAAATCCCGACCGGCGGTGATGAACTATTTATGATTTTGTTCTAAGCCCGCGAGCCGTTAAGGCAGGATTTGGTGTGATTCCAAAGCCGACAGTATAGTCTGGATGGGAGAAGATGGAGGTTCAAGCGTTCAAAAAAGATATGGATTTGAACGTCTGTTTGATGTGCCTTAAATTCTCCCTTTGTGTAAAACACAAAGGGTTTTTTCGTTCTATGAAAAAATAGGCATAGCAGAACCTTTCCACTTTCCATGAGATGATCGATGGAAAAGGAGAGAGAAAGATGAAACAAAAAAACAGTGTAGTGCAGATGGTGAGTGTAGCGATGCTAAGTAGTATTGCATATTTACTAATGATGTTGGATTTCCCGTTCCCAGGGCTTCCGCCATTTTTGAAAATTGATTTTAGTGATGTACCAGCTCTAATTGCAGCAATTATCTTTGGACCAGTAGCAGGAGTGATTGTAGAGGCGATAAAGAACATTTTACATTACGGGATTCAAGGAAGTTTAACAGGAGTACCAGTTGGAGAAATTGCAAACTTTATTGCAGGATGTTTATTTATTGGACCAGCAGCTTTCTTATTTAGAAAGTATCGTACTGTGAAGAGTTTAACGACAGGATTAATGCTAGGGACAATTACAATGGCACTTATTATGAGTGTATTAAACTACATCATCATATTCCCGGCTTACACTTGGTTTTTAAATTCACCGGCTATGTCTAGCGAAGCTATCAGAACAACGGTTGTAACGGCAATCTTACCATTTAATTTAATTAAAGGAATTGTTGTAACAATTGTATTTGTAGCATTATTCTCACGCCTGAAAGTATGGGTGTTTGCAAAAATGAAAAATGCATAATATATATTAAAACCATTAGTAGTGTGGAACTACTAATGGTTTTTTATTAAGGAAAATAAAATTTAGATACAAAAAACGCCCCTCATCAATATGAGGGGCGTTTTTTGAAGTTAATAAAAGACTATTCGAATTTTAAAGCGTCTCCGTCGAATGATTCGTCAGCAACTTTAATTGAGTCAGTTGGACAGCCTTCGAATGCATCCATCATATCTTCAATTAATACATCTGGAATTTCAACGATACCTTGGTTATCGTCTAATGTTACAAATGCAATACCTTCATCATCATAGTCATAAATGTCTGGTGCAGCAGCGCCACAAGCACCACATGCAATACAAGTATCTTTATCAACGATTGTATATTTTGCCATCTTTTTTCCCTCCTGATAATATGTATGTGAAAAGCTCGCCATAAAAATTATAACCTTATTGTAAAACGGTTTGTGAAACTTTTCAACATAAAATTATAATGATAATGCTTATCAATTAGAGTGTCAACTTATTTTTGAATTATGTCATAAGATTTTCAAAATACGTAAATGTGATTTCGTTTGATACAATAGAATATATACAAGTATATAGTTCTTATATGATAAGTTTAATGAGCGACAGTAGATAGTGTAATTGTACTGAAAAGAATGAAGTTAAGATTGGAAGGTGGAAGCGGTCATGCAAATACAATATACTTTGTTGCATTGTTTAAAACAATTGAATGGTGAAAGAACCGTTTCTTCTATTTATTATTTACTAAAGGGCAAACGTTCTTCGCAAACTTTACAAGATGGAAATATGTTCCGGATTTCTTTTTTATTCGGAATATATAAATCATTAAATAGAAATGACTATGATGGTGAAGTTGTAAAGTTGTTGCAAGCGGATTTTATTCAAGAAATACATGAAAATACATATGTGTTAACACCTACGGGTAAAATGCAGTTACATAAATGGGAGGAAGTTTATGCTTTTCCAGCACATTTGCATGGTTTACATTATGGTGAATTAGGTGAAACATTTTGGAAAAGATTATCATTGATTATTCAAACCATATCAAATTTACAACAGAATAATACGAAGTTTATCCCAATTCAACAAGATACAGAAATAATGATGTGGGTAAAACGTTTTCTAACAGGAAGGCCATATAAAAGAAGTGAGTTGGCGAGGAAACTATGGACGGAAGTACATAATCTTTTGGAAAAGAGTAATGCGATAGAAGCGACGATTGTAACATATCGACTAACGGGCTATGAACGTATTGGTTGTACATTGCAACAATTAGCAGAAATTACGAAACAAGATATATTCAGGGTGTATTTTTTATTTTGGGGTACAATGCATTTCTTTATACAAGAAGTTCGTGATAAAGAAAATGAATTTCCACTATTAGCTGAAATTATATCTTATCCAAATGAGAGAGCTGAATTATTTAGTTTATCCACGAAAAAAACATATAATTTTTGGAGACAAGGGCGTTCTTTAGAAGAAATAGCGACGATTCGGAATTTAAAGGTTGCAACGATAGAAGATCATTTTGTTGAAATTGCTTTGCGAGAAAAAGATTTTTCTATTGAAATGTTTATGGAAAAAGAAAAGATAGACAAAGTAATAAAAGTAATTGAAGCATTACAAACGCGGAAGTTACGTGTTTTGAAACAAGCTGTTGGAGAAGATATCTCTTATTTTGAAGTTCGTCTTGTATTAGCGCGGATGGAGGGTGTAAATGAAACTTGAAGAATATTTATATAAGTGGTTTGGATATTCTGAATTTCGTCCAGGTCAAAAAGGAGTTATTACAGATTTATTAGAAGGAAAAGATGTGATAGCAATGCTTCCGACTGGAAGAGGGAAATCTATGTGCTATCAGTTTCCGGGGCTTATGCGAGAAGGAACAGTGCTTGTTGTATCACCGTTATTATCTTTAATGGAAGATCAAGTGACACAATTAAAGTATGTTGTGAAAAACCGAGTGATAGCATTTAATAGTTTTCGGACATTAAATGAAAAAAGAGAAGCGATGAAAAAATTATCTTCATATAAATTTATTTTTGTTTCACCAGAGATGTTACAGTCGGAGTTATTAATTAGGGAATTGAAGAAAATTCATATTTCATTATTTGTTGTTGATGAGGCTCATTGTATTTCTCAATGGGGTTATGATTTTAGACCGGACTATAAGAAACTAAATGTAGTTATTGAAAATATTGGTTCTCCTACAGTATTAGCATTGACAGCCACAGCGACAAAAGGGGTACTACAAGATATCGCAGACAGTTTAAATTTAAAGGGTGCCGCGGAACATGTATACTCTATTGACCGTCCTAATATTGCAATGGAGGTGCAATTTGTAGAGACGATAGAAGAAAAGAAAGAGGCGCTTTTGGAGCAGGTGATGTATTTACAAGGGCCGGGAATTGTATATTGTTCAAGTAGAGCATGGACAGAAAGGTTAACGGAATACTTGAGAGGAAAAGGTGTTACTGGTGTAGCTTTTTATCATGGTGGTATGGAACATGAAGAGCGTATGTTAATTCAACAACAGTTTATGAACGATCAATTGCAGCTTGTAATATGTACAAGTGCATTTGGTATGGGGGTAAATAAGGCGAATACGCAATATATTATTCATTTTCATTATCCAACTAATATAGCTTCTTACTTACAAGAAATCGGAAGAGCTGGAAGAGATGGCGAACCGAGTATAGCTATTTTATTGTGTAGTCCGTTGGATCATGATTTACCAATTTCAATCATTGAGGATGAATTGCCAAGTAAGTCGCAAATACAATTTTTATTTTCTTTACTACAAGAAAGAATGTTTCAAACGAAAGAATTACCAATAGAAGATGTAGAAGAAATTTGTTATAATGCAGCAAGATTTAATGAGCAATATTGGCGTTTCGTTCGTTATCATCTCGAACAGGTTGGAATTATACAACAACGAAGATTATTATTAGAGGGTTTGTCAGATGAAATTATGAACCGATTAATAGCTGAAGTAGAGATAAGGTTGCGTAATAAATATAGTGAGCTAGAAAATATGAAGTCATGGATACGAGTTAAAGGATGTAGACGTGAATATGTGTTGCAACAGTTCGGTTATAGGAAAGAGAAAGAGTTAAATAATTGCTGTGATTATTGTGGTATTACAAAAGAAGATTATAAAAAAAGACGAGCGCAACAATCGGATTTCGACTATAATTGGGAAACAGAGTTACAAAAGCTTTTCGGCCTAGAAAAGATGGGGGAATGATGAACATTCAAAGGCATAATGTTGAAGATATGAGTCCGCAGGAAATAAGGCTGAATCTATATATAACACAGTTAATTATTATCGGTATTGGCTGTTTACTAGCATATATATTATTTCAAGATGTAAAAGAAGTGTTTAATTTATGGAGATGGGAACCAGTATCTATACTTATTATAGGTGGTTTGTTAGCGATTGGTATTGTGTTATTAGATTATGTTGCAATGCGAGTGTTTCCAGAGTCTTGGTTTGATGATGGTGGTATTAACGATAAGATGTTTCGAGGAATGTCGGTTCTGCATTTACTCATTATTACGTTCGTAATCGGTTTTGCAGAAGAATTTTTATTTAGAGGTGTAGTGCAGACTCATTTTGGAATTGTAATTGCGAGTTTCGTATTTGCAGTGTTACATATTCGTTATATAACAAAGCCATTTTTGTTTTGTTTCGTCTGTTTCATTAGTTTTGTCTTTGGTTATGTATTTGAATGGACAGGGAATTTGTTTATAACAATCTTTGCACACTTTCTTGTTGATTTTATAATGGGACTCCAATTAAGAAAATAAATGGAAGGTGGTGGTGAACAACATGAGGAAACGAATTCCTGATTTTGAAGAGGAATTAGAAGTTGAGCGAGTAGAAGAAAAAGAAAGTTTACCGCCGCGTAGTGAAATTCATAGAAATAAAGAGAAAAAACAAAAGTTTAAAATAAATCATATTTTCGTCCGGGTTTTAACATTTCTATTCATTCTGCTGCCGATTAGTATTTTGTGGTATACGGATAAATATATTCAGGTGAAGGGCGATAGTAATAATGCCGGGAAAAGTGCGTTTGAAGTAATCTTCTTTGATTCAGCTAAATCTGAGTCGCAGAAACAGTCTGAAAAAGCGATAACGCATACTGTGAAAGAGGGAGAAACTTTAGAAAGTATAGCGAAGCAATATTTTTCAGATGAAAATGGGGTTGAAGTAATTAAAAAGTATAATAACTTGCAAGAAGATGAAGTGAGTGCAGGTCAAGAATTAAAAATTCCGATAAAAGATAAGTCCACAAAGCAAGAGAGCTAGTGAATTAGGCGAACGCAGTTTGTTATAAAAGCCTAGGGTTATCTTTATGATGAGGGGAGTAAAAAATATGATATGGATTATATTATTCAGTACTCTCATAGGAATGGGGATTTTATTACTTCTTGTGATGTATAAAGAAGCGATGCGTAATACAGTGTTGGAACATACTTTAGTATTTAAAGAATTTCCGAAAAGTTTTCAAAAAGTAAATGTGTTTTTTATTTCTGATATTCATAGAAGAGTCATTTCGAATTTGTTAATTGAACAAGTAAAAGGAAAAGTAGATCTCGTAATTATCGGAGGAGATTTAGCAGAGAAAGGAGTCTCTTTATCAAAAATCTCTGCCAATATTCAAAAGTTAAGAGAGATAGCTCCTGTATATTTTGTGTGGGGAAACAATGATTATGAGATAGAATATCATGAATTAGATGCTTTATTATTAGAAAATAACGTAAAAGTTTTAGATAATACAAGAGTGGTATTTGAGTCTGAATTAGGCGAGAAAATTTGTTTGCTCGGTATAGATGATGTTGGATTGCACCGTGATCGTTTAGATTTGGCATTGGCGGATTGTAAAGAAGATGGTTTTCGTATCTTAGTTAGTCACAACCCTGATATAATAAAAAAGATGTCTGGAAATGAACAGATTTCACTTGTATTAAGTGGACATACGCATGGAGGACAAATCCGATTATTCCCATCTAAAAAATATTTAAAAGGTGGCGTATATAACCATTTGAATACGATTCTCTTTGTTAGTAATGGGTACGGAACAACATTGATACCACTTCGTTTCCGAGCGCCTGCTCAAACACATATTATTACATTGTGCGGAGGGAAATGATGCCAACTCTTAGTGGAAAATATAATATAAAAGCTGTTTCAAATATAATTGGAGTTCAGCCGAGTACGCTTCGCGCATGGGAAAGACGATATCAAATTATTGCCCCAAAGCGGAATCAAGCTGGGCATCGTTTATATACAGAAGAGCATATTCAAATTTTAAAATGGTTAATGGAAAAAGTTTCTTCCGGTATGATGATTGGACAAGCAGTTCAGTTATTAGAAGAGAATCGTTTGCAGAGTACAGTTCAAAAAGAGATACATTTCGATAAAGAAGTTGTTTTAGTGGACGATTTGCTACAAGCTTTGTTAAAATTTGATGAAATTACAATTGCTGCATTATTAAACGAAGCTTTTAGTATATATTCAACAGAAAAGGTTGTTGCCAGTATCGTTCTTCGAGTGACAGACAAATTATTAACGTCAAAAAATAATAATGAGATTTCAATGGTGCAATTTCAATATGCACTATCATTTTTACAAACGCGTCTAGGGATGGTGTATCACAATGCCTCAATGTTTTCTTCTTTACACAAAGTTATTGTGTTAGAAAAGAATGCATTGAAAGGATTTATTTTTTCAATTTATTTACGCTTAAAAGGATATGAGGCGATATATATTAGGACAAGCTTAGCTGAAGATGGTATGTTGTCAGCGGTAGAGGAAATACAGCCGAAATATGTATTTGTATCTTTTGCTGACGAACTAGAAATGAAAAAGACGATGAACTTTATAAATGTATTACAAGAAAAAAGGGAATCTCTTTCTGTTGGATTTATCGGAAAGCTAGGCGTTCTAAACCAGTTGGACATTGAAACAATCTTAATTGGTGATACGAAAGAAGAATGGGATGAATGGTTAAAAATGTCGGAATAGTTGTTCGAAAAGAACCATCTATTTTCTATTTCATATAATAAAAATTAGATGCATTGGTTACGTAGGGAGGGTATGAGATGAGGCTGGAACGATTAAATTACAATAAGATAAAAATTTTTCTAACATTTGATGATTTATCTGAAAGAGGATTAACGAAAGAAGATTTATGGAGAAATGCGCCGAAAGTACAGCAATTATTTCGTGATATGATGCAAGAAGCAAATAAGGAATTAGGATTTGAAGCAGATGGTCCGATTGCAGTTGAAGTGTTTTCTCTACAAGCACAAGGGATGGTTGTAATTGTAACGAAAGAAAATCAAGAAATTGATACGGATGATGAGTTCCGTGACGAGTTTATTGAAATGCAAGTGACTCTAGATGAAAGTGAACATATATTATATGAGTTTGCTACGCTAGATGACATAATTAACCTGTCGAATCGCTTATATAACCTTGGTGTAACTGGCGGAAAGCTATATACGTGGGATGAGCGCTTCTATCTTTGGGTGGAAGAAGAGGAACAAATTCAATTGTTAAAAGCGGATTTTATAGCTATTTTAGCGGAATACGGCAATCCGTCTACAGCAACTATTTATCGCATCATGGAGTACGGTAAAGAATTAATGGATTTTAACGCGATAGAACAAATACACAATTACTTTGTGAAAAAACAAAACCTCAGCTAATACAACATAGCTGAGGTTTTGTTTTTATTTGAATAAGGGAAGGGATGATAGTAAATACGCGAACATACTTTTTGAAAATAAAATATGCAGTTTTATGGGAGCGTTGCTGAGGAAAATAAAAAATATTTAAATATTTAAGTATTTTACTTTTCTAAAAGTAATAAAAGGACTATAATAATAGTGAAAACGCTTGCAACAGAAAATAGTTTGTATATATTTGTTAGCGTTTTCTATTGCATTCCAAATTTAAGGGTGTATACTAGGCAATGAAGGTTTACTAAACAAGTGAAATTACAGGGGGTTTACTTACTATGGTAGCCGAAAAGGGAACTCAAACAAAAACACAACAACAAAGGGAACAACATTTTGAACTATTGAATTCAACACAAATTGTTATTAGTGAAGCGTTAGAAAAATTGGGTTATCCAAACGAAGTATATGAATTATTAAAAGAACCAATTCGTATGATGACAGTGAAAATACCAGTTCGTATGGATGACGGGACTGTTAAAATATTTACAGGATATCGTGCACAACATAATGATGCTGTTGGTCCAACGAAAGGTGGAATTCGCTTCCATCCGAATGTAACAGAAAATGAAGTGAAAGCACTTTCAATCTGGATGAGTTTAAAATGTGGTATTGTTGATTTACCATATGGTGGAGGTAAGGGTGGAATTATCTGTGATCCACGTGAAATGTCATTCCGTGAGTTAGAAAGATTAAGCCGCGGTTATGTACGAGCAATTAGCCAAATCGTAGGTCCGACGAAAGATATTCCAGCTCCAGATGTATTCACAAACTCTCAAATTATGGCATGGATGATGGATGAGTATAGCCGTATTGATGAATTTAATTCACCAGGATTTATTACAGGTAAACCGCTTGTATTAGGTGGATCACATGGACGTGAAACAGCAACTGCGAAAGGTGTAACAATTTGTATTCGCGAAGCTGCGAAAAAACGTGGCATTGATATTAAGGGTGCACGCGTTGTTGTTCAAGGGTTCGGTAATGCTGGTAGCTTCTTAGCTAAATTTATGCATGATGCAGGTGCGAAAGTTATTGCAATCTCAGATGCTTACGGCGCTTTACATGATCCAAACGGATTAGATATTGATTATTTATTAGACCGTCGTGATAGCTTCGGTACAGTAACAAAGCTATTTAACAATACAATTTCAAACAAAGAATTGTTAGAGCTTGATTGCGATATTTTAGTTCCAGCTGCAATTGAGAACCAAATTACAGAAGAAAATGCTAATGATATTAAAGCGAAAATCGTTGTTGAAGCTGCAAATGGTCCAACAACATTAGAAGCGACTAAAATTTTAACAGATCGCGGAATTTTACTTGTTCCAGACGTATTAGCAAGTGCTGGTGGTGTAACGGTATCTTACTTTGAGTGGGTACAAAATAACCAAGGTTACTACTGGACTGAAGAAGAAGTAGAACAACGTTTAGAAAAAGTAATGGTAAAATCATTTGATTCTATTTATGAAACAGCACAAGTTCGTAAAGTGAACATGCGCTTAGCGGCGTACATGATTGGTGTTCGTAAAATGGCTGAAGCAAGCCGCTTCAGAGGTTGGGTATAAAATATTATATCTTGAGAAAACGTGATTTCCTTTCGAGGGAATCACGTTTTTTTTGTTGAAGTATTAAATGAGGTGTTGTATATGGAGAATGAAATGCTGGAACGAGTAGAACAATTAGAAGAAAAGGTTAAGAGGTTAGAGGGAGAACTTGCAAGAACGGTGAAAGCTCGAAAAATAAGTACTGTTCGGATATTCGGGGAAGGGCTACTGTTTTTGATATTTGGTATGGTTGTAGTAGGGCCGATTATTGCCGTTGTAATCTCAATTTTTACTTGGCTTGCTGAAAAATAAAATAAAATAAAAATAAAAAAGAACGCTTGTTCTATACGAACAAACGTGCTATACTCTCCTTAGATAAACAAAACGGAAATGATTTTAAGGAGAGATAAATGATGAAAATGACAGTAGACCAAAGATTTATGATGCCAGCAGATGTTGTAGAGCGAGTGGAAGTATTACGAAACAAACAAAGCAAGCGTGGCACATTATTACAATCGGTAAACAAATTTTTCGGTTTAGATACGAAAGAAGATTGTGTTTGGTTTTACGGTTTTTATGGAGTGGCTGTAAGTATCTTGTTGTTTATGGTGTTCACTTCAAATATTTTCGATTTTCTCTTCGCGTAAGAAATATGCGATAAGGACATTGCTACCGAATACATATATAAGGAAGTAAGGTAATCTTCTAGAGCGGGAGTTGGTAGCAATGGCGATGTTTCCTATAGAGCGCAACTATATAGGATATGGAAGTTCACGACCGGGGATTCCTCTAACTAAAGTGAGATTTATTGTAAGTCATGATACGGGGAATCCTGGAAGCAATGCGATAGGAAATCGAGATTACTTTAATGAATTACAACCGAAAGCTTCGGCGCATACATTTATAGATGATAAAACAATATTGGAGATTATTCCTATAAATGAAGTTGCATATCATGTTCGATATGGTGTGCCGACGGATAATGACTTATACGGCTATGACGCGAATAAGGCGGCCATTGGAGTGGAACTTTGTTATGGCGGTGATGTTAACTTTTGGGAAGCATATAATCGTTTTACATGGTATCATGCGTATTTATGCCAAAATTTTGGCTTAAATCCGAAAAAAGATATCGTGTCACATAAAACGCTTGATCCAGCTAGAAAGATTGATCCTGAGAATGTATTAGGGAAACAAGGTATTAAATTTCAGCAGTTTTTAGCAGATGTCTATCGGATGTACGTTTCGTTTAGATGACAAATATATGAAAAATGAATACAATAAAGATAGGTGCCTACTGCTGTAAGTAGGTTTTTTCTTGTTTTTATAAATAGTGTATTGGTAGAAGACTAGGAGTGGACGAGTATGCAGAAAGAAACAGTTATTATAATCGGAGGCGGTCCGTGCGGATTAGCGGCAGCGATTTCGTTGCAAAAGGTAGGGATAAATCCGTTAGTAATTGAAAAAGGAAACATTGTAAATGCCATTTATAATTATCCAACTCATCAAACATTTTTCTCTTCTAGTGAAAAATTAGAAATTGGTGATGTAGCTTTTATTACAGAAAATCGTAAGCCAGTTCGAAATCAAGCGCTTGCGTATTATCGTGAAGTAGTAAAACGTAAATCTGTACGTGTAAATGCTTTTGAGCGAGTGGAGAAAGTTCAAAACGATGGAGAAGTTTTTCAGGTTGAGACGACAAAGCGTGACGGAAGTAAAGAAATATATATAGCGAAATATATTGTTGTAGCAACTGGATATTATGATAATCCAAATTATATGAATGTTCCAGGTGAGGAATTGAAGAAAGTAGCTCACTATTTTAAAGAGGGGCATCCTTATTTTGATCGAGATGTAGTAGTTATAGGTGGGAAAAACTCGAGTGTAGATGCCGCGTTAGAACTTGTTAAAGCTGGTGCGCGTGTAACGGTACTGTATCGTGGAAGTGAGTATTCATCAAGCATAAAGCCTTGGATTTTGCCGGAATTTGAGGCGTTAGTACGAAACGACACAATTCAAATGCATTTCGGGGCTCATGTGAAAGAAATTACTGAGCATACATTAACGTTTACAGTTGATGGTGAAGATTTTACAATCCAAAATGATTTTGTATTTGCGATGACTGGTTATCATCCTGATCATAGCTTCTTAACAAAGATGGGTGTTAAGATTGATGAAGAAACAGGACGTCCAATTTATACAGAGGATAGAATGGAAACGAATGCTGAAAATATTTTCATTGCAGGTGTCATAGCTGCTGGAAATAATGCAAATGAAATATTTATCGAGAACGGTAGATTTCATGGAGATGCGATTGCACAAACTATTGCATCAAGAGAAAAATAAAAAGGAGCTGTCGGGAAAACCTCGACAGCTCCTTTTTATTCGTGCATAAACATATTTTGAATGGATTCATGAGAATTTGTATTCTCTAATGCGACAAGTAATTTAATGCGTGCTTTTTGTGCATTTAAGCCGTATGTGAATACAATGCCCATATCTTTTAAGTGTTTACCGCCACCTTCATACGAATATACGTCTTGAACGATACCGTTGAAACAGCGAGAAACTAATACGACAGGAATACCTTTATTTAATAATCGTTCTAGACTAGGAAGTGTTCTTGGAGGTAGATTACCTTGTCCAAGCGCTTCGATAACAATACCGTCTACAGGAAGATTTTCGATTGCTGCTAATAATGTATCATCCATGCCGGCATATGCTTTTAGAACAACTACATTTTTAGATACTTTGTTTATCGTATATGTTTCGTGATGTACTAAAGCGTGATGGAAGACAACACCGCGTTTTGTTACCATTCCAATTGGTCCATATTGTGGGCTTTGGAATGTTGCGACATTACTTGTATGTGTTTTCGTTACATTTGTAGCGCAATGAATTTCGTCGTTTAATACGACTAAAACACCTTTTTCTGCAGCTTCATCACAACTAGCAACTTTTACAGCTGATAAGAAGTTATATAGACCATCAGCACCTAACTCATTGCTAGAGCGCATTGCACCTGTCACAACAATCGGAATGGTTGCTTGTACTGTTAAATCTAAGAAATAAGCTGTTTCTTCTAATGTATCCGTACCATGCGTAATGACTACGCCATGAATGTTGTCTTGTTTTACTCTTTCATCAATGATGACTTGTAATTGTAACATTTCGCTCGGTGTCATATGAGGAGATGGTAGATGGAACACATCTTCAACGATTAAATCAACATCGCCTTCTAAATCAGGAATGAATTTTAAAAGAGGATTTTTTTCACCTGGTTGTACGACCCCAGTTTCTTTATCTTCCTCCATTGCAATTGTTCCACCTGTGTGTAAAACTAGGATTCTTTTCAATGCTTATACCCCTTTCAAGTAAAAAAATACATTTAGAACATAACATGTTTTGAGTAAATTCGACAATGGAAATGTATAAAAGTATGTCTCGAAAATGACAATAAAATTAACTGCTATATGTACGATGTATAAAATCACGAAACGAAATGTGCAAATATAGTATAGGAGGGGGCAATTATGTTGAAAAAGATGGAGAGAATTTTTATTCGTATATTAATAATACAATTCATTTGTCTTTCTGTTGTACAATTGTTATTTATACATAAGTCATCAGTGAAATATTTATCTAAAATTGTTTATTACGAAGGTGTCATGGTAAAAAATAAAGCAGAAATCTTGCAGGTGAATAGGTAGTTTTCATTTTCTTCTATGAAGGATTATGCTACAATAATTGAGGATTTAATGACGTGAAGCAAATGAGAAGAAGCAGGGTGAACACCTGCTTTTCGTTTTGTTTTATAAGTGAAAAAATGAGGTGTTACAATGGATAAACGAATTTCAATTGCTATAGATGGTCCAGCAGCTGCTGGGAAAAGTACAGTGGCAAAAGTTGTTGCGAAGGAACTTTCTTACGTTTATATTGATACAGGCGCGATGTACCGTACGCTTACATATGCAGCCCTTGAACAAAAAGTAGATATTGAAAATGAAGAACAGTTAATGGAAGTTGTAAAGAATGTAAATATTGAATTTCAGCAAGGAGAAAATACGCAGCTTGTATTTTTGAATGGACAAGATGTTTCTGAAGTAATCCGTACACCTGATGTGACGAATCGAGTATCTATTGTAGCGAAGCATCGCCTTGTTCGTGAAGAAATGGTACGTCGTCAGCAAGAGTTAGCGAAAAAAGGCGGTGTTGTAATGGACGGCCGTGATATTGGTACACATGTATTACCGGATGCTGAAGTGAAAATCTTTATGCTTGCTTCTGTTGAAGAAAGAGCGGAAAGAAGGCATTTAGAAAATTTAAATAAAGGTTTCGATTCTAATTTAGAGCAGCTAAAAGAAGAAATTGCTCAGCGTGATAAATTAGATTCAGAACGCGAAGTTTCTCCACTAAAAAAGGCTGATGATGCATTGGAATTAGATACGACTTCTTTATCAATTGAAGAAGTTGTCCAAAAAATTATGAGTATTGTTTCAGGAGTGTTTGCGAAATAAAGAAAGGGGATAATCCTCTTTCTTTTTTTGTTGAAATAGAAATGTAAAGGATACGTGAATTGTGAGTCTCTTTCCTTGACAAATGAGCTGATTTGTAAGAAGTTAGTTAAAGAGGAATAAAACTGTCAGAATATATTCGCTATTATATTTCAAAACATACTTTTTTCAAGCTGGTTTTGCTGTATACTATTTATATAGGTTTAATATATTTTCTTGTGAATGGTATTGAAAAAGAGTATGTGATGAGAAATTCTTAAACATGCAAATGAAAACTTTGTTTTCATTTCGTATATACATAAAAAAATGCTTTGTCAATTCTGTAGGGAGGTATTTCCATGGTAGAGAAAATGAATGAAGAAGTTATGGATTCAAAAGAATTACAAGTTGGTGACGTTGTTACAGGTTCTGTAACGAAAGTTGAAGAGAAACAAGTGCTTGTAAATGTTGGATACAAAACAGATGGCGTAATTCCAATTAGTGAATTAGCTAACGTTCATATTGAAAAAGCAAGCGATGTTGTAGAATTAGATCAAACACTAGAGTTGAAAATTATTAAATTAGAAGAAGATGATCTTGTCTTATCTAAACGTGCTGTTGATGCAGAAAAAGCATGGGTAGAATTACAAGAGAAATTTACTTCTGGTCATGTATTTGATGTTACTGTAAAAGATATTGTGAATGGCGGATTAGTTGTGGACCTTGGTGTTCGCGGTTTTATTCCAGCTTCACTTGTAGAAGTACATTATGTAGAAGACTTTACTGACTATAAAGGTAAAACATTAGCGGTGAAAATTGTTGAATTAGACCGTGAAAAAAATCGTGTAATCCTTTCGCATAAAGCGGTAGTAGAATTAGAACTAGATTCTAAGAAAAAAGAAGCAATTTCTTCATTAAAAGAAGGTGACGTTGTTGAAGGAACAGTGCAACGATTAACTGACTTTGGTGCATTCGTTAACGTTGGTGGCGTGGACGGTTTAGTTCACATTTCACAAA
Organism: Bacillus sp. GW823-FHT06A10; assembly: GCF_058795375.1. Classification (NCBI taxonomy): domain Bacteria; kingdom Bacillati; phylum Bacillota; class Bacilli; order Caryophanales; family Bacillaceae; genus Bacillus; species Bacillus sp. GW823-FHT06A10. The sequence continues at coordinate 722,203 of NZ_JBXAHT010000001.1, forward strand.
TTTCACACGAACGTGTAGAGCAACCTTCTGAAGTATTAGAGCAAGGTCAAAAGGTGAAGGTAAAGGTGTTATCTGTTGATGCTGATACACAACGTATTTCTTTATCAATTAAAGCGGCTCAACCAGGACCTTGGGAAAACGTTGCTGGCGAAATAAAAGCTGGAGATATTCGTGAGGGAGTAGTAAAACGCCTTGTTACATTTGGTGCATTCGTTGAGATTTTACCTGGCGTTGAAGGACTTGTACACGTATCTCAAATTGCAAATCGTCACGTGAAAAACCCGAATGAAGTATTGGAAATGGGACAAGAAGTAAAAGTGAAAGTACTTGAAGTTCACGTAGCAGAGAAACGTATTTCTTTAAGTATAAAAGAAGCGCTTGAGGAAAATAATGTAATTGAAGATTATAGTCAGTATGAGCCAAATGCTGATTCTGCTACTTTCCAATTAAGTGATATTATTGGTGAACAACTGAAAAAATTAAAGAAATAATGAGGGGTACAAGTGGTAAGGGCAAAACGTAAATTAGATCATATTGAATACGCTCTTTCTACTGGTCAGTCTCGTACGCATGGCTTTCATGATATTGATTTTGTGCATCAAAGCTTGCCAAATTCAAATTATGACACAATAACATGTGAAACAAAAATCGGCGAACTTTCACTAAGTTCGCCGATTTTTATCAATGCGATGACTGGTGGTGGAGGAGAGAAAACGTTACATATTAATGAGCAATTAGCATATGTAGCGAAACAGCATAACCTTGCTATGGCTGTAGGGTCGCAAATGGCGGCGTTAAAAGATGAAAGTGAGGCTGCTTCTTATAAGGTGATTAGAAAGGTAAACCCGAATGGTATTTTCTTTGCTAATTTAGGTAGTGAGGCAACTATCGAGCAGGCAGAGCGTGCCGTTGATATGATTGAAGCGAATGCATTGCAAATTCATTTAAATGTCATACAAGAGTTAACGATGCCAGAAGGAGACCGTGACTTTACTGGTGTACTTCAGCGCATAGAGAAAATTGTTTTAAATAGTAAAGTTCCTGTCATTGTAAAAGAAGTTGGATTTGGGATGAGCAAGGAAACAATGCAACAGTTAGCGAACGTAGGTGTAACGGCAATTGATATTGGTGGGCAAGGTGGTACGAATTTTGCTGCTGTTGAAAATGAAAGAAGACAGCGAATGCTTTCTTATTTTAATAACTGGGGCATACAAACAGCAACCTCGATTATTGAAGCAACCTCTACAAATAATAACCTCTCTTTTATTGCATCAGGGGGTATACAGACAGCGCTTGACGTAGCGAAAGCAATCGCATTAGGGGCGAATACAACTGCGTTTGCTGGTTACTTTTTACGTATTTTAATGAAAGATGGTATCGAGAAATTAGTGGATGAAATTGAACTTCTACATACAGATTTGAAATTTATTATGACAGCTCTTGGTGCGAAGACGATAGAAGAGTTGCAATCTGTACCTCTTGTTGTAAAAGGTGAAACATATCATTGGTTAATGCAGCGTGGTATTGATACTGCGCATTATAGTAGGAGATAAAAAATCAACCGTTCGGTTGATTTTTTTGTTTTGTTTTCTTTCTCGTAATATAAAATGGAATTGGTATTTTCTAAAGGAAATAGGTGGAGGTAAAAAGAAGTGATAGGAGGATATAGTACACAAAATATTATTTCGATATAAATAAAAATCATTAAAATGATTATGTAAAAGACGGTTTCGTACAATATCGAAACCGTCTTTTTGTATTCATTAGTGCTGGTTTTGTTTTCGAGCCTGCTCTGGTGTATCAAGTCCAGTTGCACCTGGATATTGTAGTGATTGATCACGATCAGATTCAACGCGGCGTGATTCTCGTAGTTTTCGTTCTTGGCGATCTTTACCCATAATGAATAACACCTCCTTGTTAAAAGTGTTGCTGTTATAAGAAAAAACTATGCGTAAATAAAGTGGATTAACTTTCATAAAAAATTCCCATAATGGAAAACATAGGAGGTGAAGTAGATGGATGGAAGTACTTTTTATTTTATAGCTTGGATAGGGTGGGTTGTCGTAACCTTTTTTATGAAAAAGGACCATATTCGGTGGAAGTTAGGCGCTTGTATATTGATTTTTATAATTTGCTCTCCGTTACATGTAACGATTGCCTCATTCATGGTATCAGTAAATGCTCTTTTACTTTGTATTATTTCTTTTATAGGGATCGCGCTGTATTCTGTTTGGAAAAAATTATATAGCTTACTTTCGGCACTTATTATTGCGATGTTATATACAAGTTTTCATCTGTTAGAGATATATGATCCGATTTGGATTGTGGTGGATAGAGTGTTTCTGCTAAGTAGTGCTCTTGTGTATGCATCGGTGTTATTGCATGGGGATCGCATATTACGATTATGTTCCCTATATGTAGGGATGTTACAAGGAGAGTTGCTAGTGACATTTATTTTTCGGAAATTGAATTTTCCATATGATTACGGTAGTTTAGCATTTTTTGATATCGTCGCCGTTTCTACATTATTCATGGCAGTATTGTTTTGGATTGCAAAAGCATCAGTATACATGGAACAGTTTAAGAGAAAAACACGTAAAAGAAAGGCGAGGGTAATACATGACTGAATATACACCAGCCATTTTATGCGGCGTAATAGCGGGGACAGTTACAAGGGTGTTAATGCTTCGGACGGATACACGGCAATATCCGACGAGGCTACATGGAAAGATTATTCATATTGCAATGGGGTTAATTGCAGCAGCTTTAGGAGCGATTGCAATCCCATCTATTTTGAAAAAAGATTTTTCTGCCATTACATTTCTTACGTTAGCAGCGACACAATTTCGTGATGTACGTAATATGGAAAGAAATACACTTCAACAATTAGATGGATATGAGCTCGTACCGCGTGGAAATACGTACATTGAAGGGATTGCATTGGTTTTTGAAAGTCGCAACTATTTGGCGATGTTAACGTCGTTTGCAACGACGTTTGCGTATATAGGGTTCCGTTCATGGATTGCTGGAGTAATTATGGCTATAATCGCATTTTTTATTGCGAAAAAATTAATGTCTGGTAGAAGACTCCATGACCTTGTAGATATTGAGCATGTTCCGCTGCGTTTTGAAGGAGCAGGGCTTTATATCGATAATATTTATATTATGAATATTGGATTGCCGGTGAGGCAAGAAGAGATTATGAAATATGGCATGGGGTTTATATTAAAACCGAAATCAATTGATGCGATGGTGACAATCTCAAATTTAGGGCAACGGCAAGCTATTTTACACGATGTTTCGGTGGCGTTAGGCATTTATAGAGATTCTGGTACACCAGCGCTTGTACCGTTAGCAAAGCGTGATTTAGAGGATGGCAGGGTTGGGATTTTTGTCTTACCGCAAGATCAAGATGCAGAGAAAGCAATAAGTGTCATAGGAAATGTACCAACGTTAGAAAGTGCTGTCCATATGTCATCGGAAGCCCCGAAAGGAAGGGGAGATAAGAGATGATGTTAGAAAGCGTTATCCTGGCAGTTATTACAACAGCGCCAGAAAAATTTGCAGGTGGTGCTCCTTTATTTGTTTGTGAGTCGATGGAGGAACTAGAATTTGTTGCAAATAATTTAGAGGCAATTTTAGATGGTATTGCGCATCGCTTACAAGAGAATGTATATATTATTGTGAAACATTAGGAACGTGTGTTATAATGTGAGGTGTTTTGATACGTTGAGAAATATTCTGGAATGCAAATCCCTTCTTGCACAAAGAAGGGTTTTTTACATAATAAACAGAAGCAAGTTGAAAGGATGAAAGTATATGCCGAAACCAGTAATAGCAATAGTAGGCCGCCCGAACGTAGGAAAATCTACTATTTTCAATAGAATAGTTGGAGAAAGAGTTTCAATCGTAGAAGATATCCCAGGTATAACTCGAGACCGTATTTATAGTGCGGGAGAATGGTTAAATCATGAGTTTAACATTATTGATACAGGTGGAATTGATATTGGAGACGAGCCGTTCTTGACACAAATTCGTCAACAGGCGGAAGTTGCGATTGATGAAGCAGATGTTATCATTTTTATGACGAATGGTCGCGATGGTGTAACTGCAGCGGATGAAGAAGTTGCTAAAATTTTGTATCGTTCTAAAAAACCAATTGTACTTGCGGTAAATAAAGTTGATAATCCAGAAATGCGTAGTGATATTTATGATTTTTATTCATTAGGATTTGGCGAGCCATTCCCGATTTCAGGTACACACGGTTTAGGACTTGGTGATTTGTTAGATGAAGCTGCAAATCATTTTCCAAAGATTGAAGAAGAAGCGTATGACGATGAAACAATCCGTTTCTCTTTAATTGGACGTCCAAACGTAGGGAAATCATCGCTTGTAAATGCACTTCTTGGTCAAGAACGTGTAATTGTAAGTAATATCGCAGGAACGACGCGTGATGCTGTCGATACACCATATAGTAAAGATGATCAAGATTATGTAATCATCGATACAGCTGGTATGCGTAAAAAAGGAAAAGTATATGAAAGTACAGAAAAGTATAGTGTACTTCGTGCACTTAGAGCGATTGAACGTTCTGACGTTGTTTTAGTTGTTTTAGACGGAGAAGAAGGAATTATTGAGCAAGATAAAAAAATCGCTGGATATGCTCATGATTCAGGACGAGCTGTTATTATCGTTGTAAACAAATGGGATGCAGTGAAAAAAGATGAAAAAACAATGAAAGCATTTGAAGAAAACATTCGTGCTCATTTCCAATTCTTGGATTATGCACCGATTGTATTCTTATCTGCAAAAACGAAAAAACGTACACAAACGTTATTACCGGTTATCAATGAGGTAAATGAAAGCCATAGTATCCGTGTACAAACAAACGTATTAAACGATGTAATTATGGATGCGGTAGCAATGAATCCAACACCGACTCATAATGGTAGCCGTCTGAAAATCTTCTATGCAACACAGGTTGCGGTAAAACCACCGACATTTGTTGTGTTTGTAAACGATACAGAATTAATGCACTTTTCATATGAGCGCTTCTTAAAGAATCGTTTACGTGAAGCGTTCGGTTTTGTAGGAACGCCGATTCACATTATTGCTCGAGCAAGAGACTAATGGAGAGGATGTGATTTTATGACAAAAATCACAGTAGTAGGAGCAGGTAGCTGGGGAACAGCGTTAGCGATGGTATTAGCTGACAATGGACATGATGTACGTATTTGGGGAAATCGCTCAGAACTTATGGATGAAATGAATACGAAACATGAGAATAGTCGATATCTCCCAGGCATTACATTGCCAAGCACAATCGTAGCCTACTCTTCTTTAGAAGAAGCATTAGTAGATGTAAATACAGTACTGCTAGTAGTACCGACGAAAGCGTACAGAGATGTATTACAAGAGATGAAAGAAATTGTTACAGAACCGATTACTTGGATTCATGCGAGTAAAGGGATTGAACCTGGTACGTCAAAACGTATTTCGGAAGTAATCGAGGAAGAAATTCCAGAGAACTTAATTAAAGATGTTGTTGTATTGTCTGGACCGAGTCATGCTGAAGAAGTTGGTTTACGACAAGCGACAACAGTTACGTCTGCAGCAAAGCGTATGGAAGCGGCTGAGGAAGTACAAGATTTATTCATGAATAGTTATTTCCGTGTATACACAAATCCAGATATCGTTGGAGTTGAACTTGGTGGTGCGTTAAAAAATATTATCGCATTAGCTGCTGGTATAACTGATGGTCTTGGATTAGGTGATAATGCAAAAGCGGCATTGATGACACGTGGTTTAACAGAGATTGCTCGTTTAGGAAGAAAAATGGGCGGGAATCCGTTAACGTTTGCTGGTCTAACTGGTATGGGAGACTTAATTGTAACTTGTACAAGTGTTCATAGCCGAAATTGGCGCGCTGGAAATATGCTTGGAAAAGGACATTCTTTAGAAGAAGTGTTAGAAAGCATGGGTATGGTTGTGGAAGGTGTAAGAACAACGAAAGCTGCTCATGAATTGGCAGAGAAAATGGAAGTTGAAATGCCGATTACAGCTGCTTTATATGACGTGCTGTTCAATGGGAATAACGTAAAAGATGCGGTAGGCTCATTAATGGGACGTGTTCGAAAACATGAAGTGGAAGCTATACCTGACTTACTGTAAAGAAAAGCGACAGAAGTACATTTGTACTTCTGTCGCTTTTTTATTTTATGGGTCTTTTCACCATTTATTTATTTTTGCATAGGATGAAGAGTAACTTGAGGAGAGGGTGAAAAGAATGGATAATAACATTTTTAATAATATTGAGAAGGAAGCGAAAGTAAATAAAGAGGATATTTTTAAATTAGCATCATCCGTGCAAAATGCGAATTTACGTGATGAAACTGTACTTCGTCAATTGATTCATCAAGTGGCTCTTATGGCGGGACGTGAAGTGCCGAAAGAGCAAGAGGATCAAATTGTAAAAGCGATTATTAATAATAATATGCCAGCAGATTTTGGCTCGTTAAGCAAAATGTTTAAAAAATAAATTATGAGAAACAAAGAGTTTGTAGATTGCATATGATAGCCATGAAAGAATGGGAATAGAGCTGTTTTTGGGCATATTTGGTCAACCGAAGCGAGAGATACAATCGCTTCGGTTTTATTTTTATCTAGATTGGTGGAAGATGCTGAAAAACCTATTGATTAAAGTTACATATTCGCGATTTGTAGTAAAATGTTCTTTTTGTATTTGTTTAAAGATTTTAATTTGTTAAAATAGTATAAAAATAGATTAATAAAAAGGGGTGTGTATATGTCAGAAGGGCTTATGAAAATGTGGTTGGCTTTAGGGGCAATTGGATTTATGTTTTTTGCAGTAAGTTTTATTTTATTAAGTAGACATAAAATAAAGAATAAATTTTTGAAAGGGATTACAGCGTTAGTAGCGTACACCCTTATGGTTGTGTCAGGAATTGTTATTTTTCTTGTTGTATTTAGTGGACCTGTACAGCAGTAAATGGAATGGTCTCGAAAATACTACATACGGAGCAAGTTATATTAGTATGAAAAGGTGATGCTAGTGAAAAAAGTCCATATTATTTTAATATTTTGTTGTATGAGCCTTTTAACGGGGTGTCTGTATCCGAAAGAAAATATGAAGCAAAATGCGGTTCCTTATGAAGATCAGCTACAAGTTGTTCAAAAAGCTGTTGTGACATTTAAGAAGCAAAATGATGGGATATTGCCAATTAAGACGAGGGATATGAGTACACCTATTTATCAAAAGTATCCAATCGATTTTCAACAGATTGCTCCGCGTTACATACAAGAAGCGCCAGGGAATGCATATGAAAGTGGAGGAGTATATCAATACGTATTAATAGACGTTGAAACAAATCCAACAGTAAAGTTAATTGATGTTAGGATGGCTGAACAAATTCAGGAATTATCTTTAAAACTTAGGATGTATCGTGATGAACATCAATATCCACCTTTTAAAAAAGTAATTTCAGATGGTGTATATGAATTGGATTTCAAAAAACTAGGATATAAAGATGTGCCACAAGTGACAAGTCCATATTCTGGTAAAGGGCTTCCTTTTGTAATTAATGAAAAAGGAGAAGTTTTTGTTGATTATAGAATCGACTTATATGACGCTTTGAAAAAAAATGAAGGGCAGTTTACGGAGGGAGAAGATATTCGAAATATACTTTTGAAAGGTTCCCCGTTTGTACCAGCTTATTCTTTACCGTACACAGTAAAGAACGGAGAACCAATTTTTTTAAAATCATAAGTCATGAACCTTTCTTTTAGTGAATAAGTTCTAGAAGAAAGGTTTTTTATGTTATACAACTTACGATGCAAACAAAAGATATTTTTTAATAGTCATATGAAATTGGACAAAATTATATGATATATTGTCCGAACTTCTAGAATACCATTATATTATATCAGATATTATAGGCAACGTTAGAGAAGGTATTAGTTGACTATAAACGCGGAATTATTCCCAAAAATTTTGAGGGAGGGAATCACTTGGAAAAGGTAGATATTTTTAAAGATATTGCAGAACGAACAGGCGGTGATATTTATTTTGGAGTTGTAGGAGCTGTTCGAACAGGGAAATCAACATTCATTAAAAAATTTATGGAACTTGTAGTTATTCCAAATATTGAGAATGAGTCTGACCGTCAAAGAGCGCAGGATGAATTGCCTCAAAGTGCTGCTGGTCGTACAATTATGACGACGGAACCGAAGTTTGTTCCAAACCAAGCGGTTTCTATCGAAGTAGATGAAGGACTTGAAGTGAACATTCGATTAGTAGATTGTGTTGGATATACGGTTCCAGGAGCGAAGGGCTATGAAGATGAGAATGGCCCGCGCATGATTAATACCCCTTGGTATGAAGAACCTATTCCATTCCATGAAGCTGCAGAAATCGGCACGCGTAAAGTAATTCAAGAACATTCAACAATTGGTGTTGTAATTACAACAGATGGAACGATTGGTGAAATTCCAAGAAGAGATTATATAGAGGCAGAAGAACGCGTTGTAAATGAGTTGAAAGAAGTAGGAAAACCTTTCATTATGATAATTAATACGGTACAGCCGTATCATCCAGATACAGAGCAATTACGCCAAAGTTTATCAGAAGAATATGATATCCCGGTTATTGCAATGAGTGTGGAGAGTTTAAGAGAAACAGATGTATATAATGTACTTCGTGAAGCGCTATTTGAATTCCCTGTATTAGAAGTGAATGTGAACCTTCCGAGCTGGGTAATGGTGCTAAATGAAGGGCATTGGTTGCGTCAAAGTTATCAAGAAGCAGTTCAAGAAACTGTGAAGGATATAAAACGTCTTCGTGATGTGGATCGCGTTGTTTGGCAGTTTAGTCAATATGAATTTATTGATCGGGCGAGCCTAGCTGGCATTGATATGGGGCAAGGTGTGGCGGAGATTGATTTATATGCGCCAGATGAATTATATGATCAGATTTTAAAAGAAGTAGTAGGAGTAGAAATTCGAGGGAAAGATCATTTATTGAAGCTTATGCTCGATTTATCTCATGCGAAAATAGAATACGACCAAGTGGCAGATGCACTGCGTATGGTTAAGCAAACAGGATATGGTGTAGCAGCCCCTGCACTAGCGGATATGAGCTTAGATGAGCCAGAAATTATTCGTCACGGTTCAAGGTTTGGTGTGAAGTTAAAAGCGGTAGCGCCATCTATTCATATGATTAAAGTAGATGTAGAGTCAACGTTTGAGCCGATCATTGGTACTGAAAAGCAAAGTGAAGAATTAGTTCGTTATTTAATGCAAGATTTTGAAGATGACCCGTTATCAATTTGGAATTCTGATATCTTTGGACGTTCGCTTAGCTCGATTGTTCGAGAAGGAATTCAGGCGAAATTATCATTAATGCCAGAAAATGCTAGATATAAATTAAAAGAAACGCTAGAAAGAATTATTAATGAAGGATCTGGCGGATTAATTGCGATTATACTATAAGAAAAATCCCTCTCACTGTAGAGGGATTTTTTGTTTTTTCGATTATAAAATAGAAAAATAAACAGTCATTATCTAATACATTGTTGTAAATTGTCAAGTTTCATCAGATTTTCACATTTTCAGAGTAACAATTTCCTTAAAAATATTGAATTATAAAGGAGAATCGTATAATATAGGCGTTGATAATGATTTATCTACATCTTTGTAGTATAGAATTTGTAAAAATTGCCTACAAATGAAAGTAAGACTCATTTTATGATCATTATACAGTCTTATCTTTGGGAGGAGGTGAATGGCATGAACAAGACAGATTTAATCAATGCTGTTGCAGAAGCAAGTTCCCTTTCTAAAAAGGACGCAACAAAAGCAGTAGACGCTGTTTTTGATTCTATCTTAGAAGCTTTAAAACAAGGTGATAAAGTACAACTGATCGGATTCGGTAACTTCGAAGTTCGTGAGCGTGCGGCTCGTAAAGGTCGTAACCCACAAACAGGTGAGGAGATTGAAATCGCTGCAAGTAAAGTACCTGCATTCAAACCTGGTAAAGCGTTAAAAGATGCGGTTAAATAATCCTTACATATTAACAGGGAAGAAGAGTTTCCTTTTTGGGAACTCTTCTTTTTGCTTTTAAAAACATAAATATGCTAGAATGTGTTCGTATCACTTTTAGGTTTTCGGGAGGGCTAGCGGATGGCAAAAGTTAATTTAGAACAAATTGAACATGCAGTACGCCTTATTTTAGAGGCGATTGGGGATGATCCAAATCGTGAGGGAGTACTTGATACGCCAAAGCGTGTTGCAAAAATGTACGCAGAAGTGTTCTCAGGTATGCATGAAGATCCGAAAGAGCATTTGCATAAAGTATTCGGAGAAGATCACGAAGAGCTTGTACTAGTAAAAGATATACCATTTTATTCGATGTGTGAGCATCATTTAGTTCCATTCTATGGAGTTGCTCACGTTGCATATATTCCGCAAGGTGGAAAGGTGACAGGGTTAAGTAAATTAGCTCGTACTGTAGATACAATTGCACGTCGTCCACAACTGCAAGAACGTATTACATCAACAGTAGCGAACTCTATTATGGAAGTACTAGAGCCTCATGGTGTAATGGTAGTAGTAGAAGCAGAACATATGTGTATGACGATGCGTGGTGTGAAAAAACCAGGTGCGAAAACAGTAACGACAGCAGTGCGTGGTGTGCTTGAAAATGATGCTGCAGCGCGCAGTGAAATTTTATCGTTTATTAAAGCGAAGTAAAGAAAAGCGGGAAACTGCTTTTCTTTTTTTTTTTAGTAAATAAATGATATAGTTTTAGCTAGACAGAGTGAGATTAGAAAGATTGCTTACATGAATGGTAGGTGTAGCCAAGTTTTGGTTATAGAAAATAGAGTGTATGTGTTATAATAAGTTTTATGAATTAGAAAACAAGGGTGATTTTTTGTGTGTGACATCTACGGAGGGTATGCGGGTATAAAAGAGAAATTGATGGAGAAATTACGCCATCCTTATTTTATAAACTATATTGAAGAACCATTTATTGATGAAGAAAAGATAGCATTGTTATATGGTGCTTTAAAGAGTGCAAACTTACATATAGAACAAATTGAGCATTACGTAGTAACAATTATGCTTGTACAAATTGCGCTTGATACGCATGAAAGGGTATCAAATAAAGCAGGCGAGGAAGAGATTGAATTCCATAAATGTCGTCAATTAACAGTACTTGCAGGCGATTACTATAGTGGACTATATTATTATTTATTGTCTATGAATCGTGATATTGTTTTAATTCGTGCACTTGCTGAAGGAATTAAAGAGATAAATGAACACAAAATTATGTTATACCAAAAAGCGCATGAAACGATGGATGACATAATGAAAAGCGTAGTAACGATTGAGTCTGCGCTCCTTCAAAAAACATGTGATCATTTTCATTTATCACATTGGAAGCCATTTATCACATACGTATTAGGTGGAAATCGCCTTCAAAAAGAAATTCAATTGTATGCTGATAAACAACATTCACCTGTTTTTCAAGCGGTGCAAGATGCTTTAGGGGATAAAGCAGAAGTAGTGATTAATGGTTGGATGATGGAATTGAGAAAGAAAGAAAAACAATTTTTAGAAAATCACACAGACGTACATGAAATAAATTCTGTGTTAAGGGATAAATAGAAGACATAAGCAATTTTACATTGGAAGAAGGTACGAGCATGCAACAATCAAAAGAAGAAAGAGTACATGACGTATTTGAAAAGATTTCTGATAAATACGATGTGATGAATTCTGTAATTAGTTTTCAAAGACATAAAGCGTGGCGTAAAGAAACGATGCGAATTATGGATGTACAACCTGGCAGTAAAGCGCTTGATGTATGCTGCGGAACCGCAGATTGGACAATTGCGCTAGCTGGAGCGGTAGGTGAGCAAGGAAAGGTTGTTGGCTTAGACTTCAGTGAAAATATGTTATCTGTCGGTAAGCAAAAGGTAGAGGCGTTACAATTAAAACAAGTAGAACTTCTACATGGGAATGCGATGGAGCTTCCATTTGAAGATAATACGTTTGATTATGTAACAATTGGGTTTGGTTTACGTAACGTACCGGATTATATGCACGTATTAAAAGAAATGACGCGTGTAGTAAAACCAGGTGGAAAAGTAATCTGTTTAGAAACATCTCAACCAACAATGATTGGTTTTCGACAAGGGTATATTTTATACTTTAAATATATCATGCCGTTATTTGGAAAGATGTTTGCGAAAAGTTATAAAGAATATTCATGGCTTCAAGAATCTGCTAGTGCATTCCCAGGGATGAAAGAATTGGCCCAAATGTTTGAGCAAGCTGGACTTGAACGTGTGCAAGTGAAACCATTTACTTTTGGGGTAGCAGCGATGCATTTAGGTATTAAACCAGAATCAAAATAGAAAAAAGAAAAAAGAAAAAAGAAGTTTTAGGTTAAGGTGAACAATATGAAGTTACAACTTATGTACTCTTTTTTACGATCGGATATTAATGTGATAGAAAAAGAATTAAAAAAGACAGTTGCTTCTGAACAGCCATTAGTAGAAGAGGCAGCATTACAACTTATTGAAGCTGGTGGGAAGCGAATTCGTCCTGTATTTGTGTTGCTTGCAGGGAAATTTGGAGATTATAAGTTAGATGCGATTAAGCATGTTGCTGTTGCGTTAGAGCTTATTCATATGGCTTCTCTTGTTCACGATGATGTTATTGATGCTGCATTTTTACGACGCGGCAGTGCGACTGTGAATGCGAAATGGGGAGATCGTATTGCGATGTATACAGGGGACTATTTGTTCGCTAAGTCTCTTGAATGTATAACAAATATCGAAATCCCAGAGGCGCATCAAGCGTTATCACATACTATTTTAGAAGTCTGTAAAGGTGAAATTGAACAAATTAAAGATAAATACAATTATGACCAAAATTTAAGAACGTATTTAAGAAGAATAAAGCGAAAAACAGCATTATTAATTGCCGCGAGTTGTCAATTGGGAGCGATTGCTGCTGGTGCTAATCGTGATACAGTAAATCGTCTATTTTGGTATGGGTATTTTGTGGGAATGTCTTATCAAATTATTGATGACATTTTAGACTTCGTTTCCACAGAAGAGAAACTTGGAAAACCTGCTGGTGGAGATTTATTACAAGGAAACATAACGCTCCCTGCTTTATATGCGATGGAAGATCCAGTACTTCGTCAAAAAATCACATCTGTACATGAAAATACAACAGCAAGTGAAATGCAAGAAATTATTGATGCTGTAAAAAATAGTCCAGCAATTGATCAAGCATTTGCGTTTAGTGAACGTTATTTACATAAAGCTTTAGAAATAATAAAACCACTCCCACGTGGAAAAGCAAAGTATGCATTACAAAATGTTGCAAAGTATATTGGAAAACGAAAATTTTAATGTTTATTCTAAAAAATAAAATAATCTCTCTATTTCAAAACTATTGCACAATTGTGATAAGGGTGATAATATGTGTGTGGGGATATACAATTACATACATAATTCAGAAGTGGAGAGATTTTTTATGGAAAAAACATTTCTAATGGTAAAACCAGACGGTGTACAACGTGCCTTCATTGGGGAAATTGTAGCTCGTTTTGAGAAAAAAGGATTTCAATTAGTTGGTGCAAAATTAATGCAAGTCACTCCGGAAATTGCTGGACAACACTACGCTGAGCATAAGGAAAAACCTTTCTTTGGTGAGTTAGTAGACTTTATTACATCTGGACCTGTATTCGCAATGGTATGGCAAGGTGAAGGTGTAGTAGATACAGCGCGTAACATGATGGGGAAAACAAGACCACATGAAGCAGCTCCTGGAACAATTCGTGGAGATTTCGGTGTAACTGTTGCGAAAAATATTATTCATGGTTCTGATTCTTTAGAAAGCGCAGAGCGCGAGATTGCTATTTTCTTTAAAGAAGAAGAATTAGTTGACTACTCAAAATTAATGAATGAATGGATTTACTAATTATTTTGAAATAATTTGTAAACGCTTTAATCACTGTGATAATAGTAAAAAGTGCAAGGAGAATAGGGGTATTCTTCTTGCACTTTTTTTATTTTCAATTAGTTACGAAGTTTGAGCTGTTATGATATATTGATATTTAAATTAGGCCTATCGGAAATATAGAATAAGAAAATGGTCGATTTATGATATAATTTCTTTAATATTTTTAGAATGATAAAAGTTAATATAGTGAGATAAATACATATACGAAAAGAGGAATAACGTATGCGATATATTACGGCTGGTGAATCTCATGGTCCGCAACTTACAACGATTATAGAAGGTGTTCCAGCAGGATTGTCTTTAGTAGCGGATGATATAAACGAAGAGTTAGCTAGAAGGCAAAAGGGATATGGGCGTGGTAGACGCATGCAAATTGAAACGGATCAAGTGCAAATTTTAAGTGGTGTTAGACATGGAGAAACATTAGGTTCCCCTATTGCACTCGTTGTTGAAAATCGTGATTTTGCCCATTGGACAAAAATTATGGGGACAGAGCCTTTAACTGAGCAGGAAGAAAAAGAGATAAAAAGGAAAGTGACAAAACCAAGGCCTGGGCATGCTGATTTAAATGGTGCAATTAAATATGGTCATAGAGATATGAGGAATGTACTGGAACGTTCGTCAGCGCGCGAAACGACGGTGCGTGTTGCTGCTGGTGCGGTTGCTAAAAAGGTGTTAGCAGAACTTGGTATTAAAGTGGCGGGCCATGTAATTGAAATTGGCGGTGTACAAGCTAAGGAGGTTACGTATAGTTCAATTGAAGAATTAAAGAGTATTACAGAAGCATCTCCTGTACGTTGCTTAGATGACGAAGCTGGTAACCAAATGATGAAAGCGATTGATGATGCGAAAGCAAATGGTGATTCAATTGGTGGAATCGTTGAAGTAATTGTGGAAGGAATGCCAATTGGAGTAGGTAGCTACGTGCATTATGATCGAAAACTGGATGCGAAATTAGCAGCTGCAATTATGAGTATTAATGCTTTTAAAGGTGTCGAGATTGGAATTGGTTTTGAAGCAGCGCATAGACCGGGAAGTGAAGTTCATGATGAAATTCTATGGAATGAGGAGCATGGATATACAAGAAGAACAAATAATGCAGGTGGATTAGAAGGCGGTATGACGACTGGAATGCCAATTGTTGTGCGCGGTGTGATGAAACCGATACCTACACTTTATAAACCTCTTCAAAGTGTAGATATTGATACGAAAGAGCCTTTTACAGCGAGCATTGAACGTTCAGATAGTTGTGCAGTGCCAGCAGCTAGTGTCGTTGCAGAAGCGGTTGTGGCTTGGGAATTAGCAACAGCTTTAATAGAACAATTCGGATTAGATCGTATGGAACTAATTCGTGAAAATATTGAGAAACATAATGAATATGCGAGGGGATTTTAATGGGAAACATACATATTCAAACGAAATCAAAAGAATATGATGTACATGTTGGTAAAGAAGCGTTGTCAAACTTAACAATGATCGTTCAAAATATGCAGCCAGCTGTATCTAACGTAATGATCATTTCAGATGAAGCTGTTGCATCACTACATTTACAGACAGTTATCGATGCATTACAAGTGGAGCAGGACGTGTTTTCGTTTGTTGTACCAAGTGGCGAAAAAGAGAAGTCTTTCGAAAATTTCTATGCGGCTCATACGTCAGCTCTTGAAAATAAATTAGATAGAAATTCTTTAATTCTTGCACTTGGAGGCGGAATGATTGGAGATTTAGCTGGTTTTGTTGCTGCATCTTTTATGCGGGGTATTCGCTTTGTGCAGGTTCCGACGACTTTATTAGCGCACGATAGCGCAGTAGGTGGGAAAGTAGCGATTAATCATCCGTTAGGTAAAAATATGATTGGTGCATTCCATCAGCCAGAAGCGGTTGTATATCATACACCGTTTTTACAGTCTCTTCCTGAAAAAGAGTGGCGTTCAGGTTATGCAGAGGTGATAAAGCATGCTCTTATTGGTGATGTGGAGCTATATCATTGGTTAAAAGAAGAAGTGCAAACATTAGCGGATCTTCGTGATGAGAAGTTAATCCATATATTAACGAAGGCGATTCCTGTAAAGGCAAATGTTGTGTCACAAGATGAAACAGAGAAGGGTGTACGTGCCCATTTGAACTTTGGACATACGTTAGGACATGCTCTTGAAAAAGAGCTAGGGTATGGGAATATTACTCACGGTGACGGCGTAGCGGTTGGAATGTTATTCGCCATATTTTTAAGTGAGCAAGTGTACAAGGTTGATCTTGCTTATGAAGATATGAAGCAGTGGTTCTTGAAATACGGCTATCCAAAAATGCCAAGAGATTTGAATGTAGAGCGCCTCGTTCAATTGATGAAACAAGATAAGAAAGCAAATGCAGGAGCAATTCATATGGTGCTTATGCAGGAATATGGGGTAGTGAATGTCGTATCTATTTCAGATGAGACTGTTCATATTGCGTTAGAGGCATTTCAAAAAGATATGGTTTAAAATGATAGCGAAGTGTTGTGAAGTGCTCATTTAGAGGTATTCTCGTAATAGTGACGGTTATGATAAAAGATTACAGTAAGGGGCTATAACTGTATTGTAATCAAATTGAATGAAATGACTGGGGGAAGAAAAATGAGAGTGAAAGAGCAATTGTTAACTTTGAGAGCGTATGTGCCTGGGAAAAACATTGAAGAAGTAAAAAGGGAATATGGATTATCGAAAATTGTGAAATTAGCATCGAACGAAAATCCATTCGGTTGCTCAGCGCGTGTGACAGAAGCATTAACTTCTTTAGCGAGCCAATATGCCCTTTATCCAGATGGATATGCCTTTGAACTTCGGACAAAAGTAGCGGAACATTTAGGTGTAAAAGCAGAACAACTACTATTTGGTAGTGGATTAGATGAAGTCATTCAAATGATTAGCCGAGCGTTACTACATGAAGGAACAAACGTTGTAATGGCGAATCCTACGTTTTCACAATATCATCACCATGCTGTTATTGAAGGAGCAGAAGTTCGTGAAGTATCACTTAAAGACGGTATTCACGATTTAGATGCAATGCTAGAGCAAGTAGATGATAAAACGAAAATTGTATGGATTTGTAATCCGAATAATCCGACAGGTACATATGTTGAGAAACAAAAATTACTTTCATTTTTAGAATCAGTTCCTAAGTCGGCTCTCGTTATTATGGACGAAGCATATTATGAATACGCGGAAGCAGAAGACTATCCGCAAACATTACCACTTCTTGAAAAGTATGAAAATCTTATGGTTTTACGCACGTTTTCAAAAGCATATGGTTTAGCTGCTTTTCGTATCGGATATGCGATTGGGGATGCGAAGTTAATCGGACAGCTAGAAGTAGCGAGGTTACCATTCAATACATCAACTGTAGCGCAATCTGTAGCACTCGCTGCATTAGAAGATCAAGCCTTTTTACAAGATTGTGTGAAAAAGAATGCTGAAGGTCTAAATCAGTATTATGCATTTTGTAAAGAATATAACGTATTCTATTATCCATCTCAAACAAATTTCATTTTCTTAAAACTTGGTATACCAGGTAATGAAGCTTTCGAACGATTAATGAAAAAAGGGTATATCGTTCGTTCTGGTGCTGCATTTGGTATCGATGATGGTATTCGTATTACTGTCGGTTTGAAAGAAGAAAATGATGAAATTATAGAGTTGCTGAAAGAGCTTGTAAATGAGCAAGTACAGAAAGAAGAAACATATTCTTAAGAGATTGTGAAGGCTCCTATTATAGGAGCCTTTTTTATCGTATTAAAAATAAAGGTTGAAGACTGGCAATTAAGTTGTTCTGTAAATCACGGTTTGTATGGCTTGATAATTAGTGAGAGAAGTTATTTGCACGGTCATAAAAGAAAGCGGTACAATAGAAGATGATGATAAGGTATCGGTGTCATATCCGAACCTTTTGAATAATTACCTACTCTGTAAGAAGAAGTATAAGAAGAAGCATGCTCATTCTAAAGGTTGCGTTCTAACAGTGAGTTGCTTATGATAAATGAACAGAAGAGAATATTTTTTAGAATTAAAGGAGACGTTTATGCAAAAGTTTGAACAAGCTGTTTCATATATTGAAAATGGTGAAGCGGAAAAAGGATTACAATTATTAAAAGAACAATTAAAAATTGCAAATGATGAAGAGAAGTATGATATCGCTCGTTACTATCATACACTTGGATTTACAGATGAGGCATTAGCGATTACTGAAGACTTACGTTTACTGTATCCGGAAGAAAGTGAATTCACTGTATTTTTAGCAGAATTATATATTGATCTAGATAAAGAAGATGAAGCGATTGAAGTACTTCATGATATTCCAGAAAATGACGATTTATATGTTCAATCTTTATTACTTGTTGCAGATTTATTCCAAATGCAAGGTTTTGATGATGTAGCAGAGCAAAAACTATTAAAGGCGAAAGAAATGATGCCTGATGAACCTGTTATTACGTTTGGGTTAGCAGAATTATATAGTAGTAAAGGTGAAGAACAAAAGGCAATTACTTATTATGAATCGCTATTAGCTGAACATAAAGTAATGGGTGGTGTTGTGATCGCACTTCGCCTTGCAGAAACGTTAAGTGCGATTGGAAACTGGGAAGAGGCGATTTCTTATTATGAAGCAGGCCTAGAGGAACAAAAAGATATTCACTCATTATTTGGATATGCCTTCACATTATACCAAGGTGAAGAATATCAGAGAGCAATCGGTGCTTGGCAAGAACTAAAAGAATTAGACCCTGAGTACGCATCACTGTACATGTATTTAGCGAAAAGCTATGAAAAAGAAGGAATGCTTCAAGAAAGCTATGAAACGCTTCATGAAGGAATTAAAGTAGATGAGCTTTCAGTTCCGTTTTATGTAGAGTTAGCGAACATTGCGGCGAAATTAGGAAAAATAGTAGAAGCAGAGGAAGTTCTTCAAAAAGCACTTGAGTTAGACCCAGGGCATTTAGGCGCAACATTAAAATATGCGTATATCTTAAAAGGACAAGAAAAGTACGAAGAGTTAATTGCAATTGTAGAGCGTGCTATTGATAGTGGAGAACCAGATACACAACTACTTTGGGACCTTGCGTATGCAAAAAAACAATTAGAAATGTATTCGGATGCATTAAAACACTATGAAAGTGCATATACTTCTTTTAAGAATCATCCAGACTTCTTAGAAGAATACGGTTATTTCTTATTGGAAGAAGGAAAGCGAAAAGAGGCGAAAGAAGTATTTACCCAGTTATTACAACTAGACCCGACACAAATTCATATTGAAGAGTTGTTATATAATTTAGAGGATTTTTCATAAGTTGGAAGGAAACTGAATGCCGCTTCTTGAATCTAAAAAGAAAAGAGAAAGACAGAGGAGGGACTTAATTGCTATGAATACCCCTGTTTCTGTAAACGAGAAGAAGGATTTTGTAAAATGGTTTTTGAATAATTACCAACTGAAACAGCGTGAATGTGTATGGATTCTGAATTATTTAATGAGTCACGACCAATTGATGCATAAAGTCCACTTCGTAGAGCATGCAAAATATTGTCCGCGTGGCTTAGTGATGTCAGCGAATTGTGTGAAAGACACACCGTTTCACTTTTTTAAACAAAATGTTATGACAACAGATGCTGAAAAATCGTTTCATGATATTCGTTTAAATCGAGATGAGGATATTTATATTCAACTCAACTTTAAATCATCGTTTCAAAATGCGAATTATGTAGCTGTATTAGAAGAAAACCCATATCTACCAAAGCATATTGAAGTAAATGAAAAAGATCGTTTACTTGCAGAAAGGTTTTTGGAAGAAAGTGTATTTTCATTTAGGAGAGAACGCCTTTTGAAACAAATTGATGAAGCGTTAGATAAGCAAGATAAGGAAGCGTTTCATAGATTAACGGCCGAGTTAAAGACTTTATAGAATTTATTTGGATTAATAAATTTTTACAAATTTCAGACTTTCACCAAGAAAAACTACCTATATTGGGTAGTTTTTCTTTTTTTACCTCTTTTAGTATGGTTTAATATATATAAAGTGAAAGTTCTGTCATTTGTAAGTGAAGGAGGGAAGGAATTTGAAGTGGAGTGTAAAAGATGTGGAACAGTTTGAACAAGCAAGAGAGTATGTTGATACAGGAGTAATACCGCTTTTATCAATTTCGGCAGCACAAGAAATGAAAATGGTTGTAGAACAAGGTGAATTTATTGAATTGTTGAGCACGGAATTGGAAAGAGAGTATAAAGGAAGAGTGCTTTTACTACCTGCGTTTACGTATTTGGTAGAAAGTCAAAAGAATGAAAAAGGTCGTTTGCAAGAATGGACAAATCATTTACGCAGCGAAGGTTTTAAGCATATTGCTTATGTTACAAGTGATTTTTCATGGAAAGAGGATATGCAAGAGTTACAGGGAGATTTATTTTGGTTTCCTTCATTAGCATTAGAACAATTTAGTGATCAAGCAAAAAGAGAAGTTATTCATGCGCATATAAAAAATATAATGGTGATGTTGGAAGAGAAGTGGGGAAACTCGTAATAAACAGAAAGTTCTTATTATTATGAGTAGTATGATATTGACCTGTGCATGAGCGTATTATATCATGATAGTGTCCTAGTTTTTATTTTTTATATAATTTATCACGAGGGGACAATTTCTGATAGAGGGGGGAAATTTTCGTGAGCGAGAAAGAACATCGCGTGTCAAGAAGACAATTTTTAAATTACACACTCACAGGGGTAGGAGGCTTTATGGCTGCCGGTATTTTAATGCCGATGACGCGATTTGCGCTTGATCCGGTGTTAAGAAAAGAAGCCGGAACAGATATGGTTGCTGTTGCGCAAGTAAAGGATATTACAACAGAGCCGAAGCGTTTCGATTTTAAAGTGAAACAGGTTGATGGTTGGTACAAGTCTGAAGAACCAAAATCGGCGTGGGTTCATAAAGATGAAAGCGGAGACATTGTTGCGTTCTCTCCAGTATGTAAACATTTAGGATGTACAGTTAACTGGAATTCGGACAAAGCACATCCGAATCAATTCTTTTGTCCATGTCACGGGGGTCGTTATACAAAAGATGGGATGAACATTAAAGGTACGCCACCCCTTGCTCCGCTGGATGTGTACGAGTCTAAAGTGAAAGATGGAACGCTGTATCTAGGAAAAGCGAAGCCAAGAGGGGGTGCAAAGTAGATGTTAAATAAAATTTATGATTGGGTAGATGAAAGATTAGATATTACACCGATATGGCGTGATATCGCTGATCATGAAGTACCTGAACATGTAAACCCGGCACATCACTTTTCTGCATTCGTCTATTGCTTTGGAGGACTTACCTTTTTCGTTACTGTAATTCAAATTTTATCTGGAATGTTTTTGACGATGTATTATGTGCCTGATATTAAAAATGCTTGGGAATCAGTTTACTATTTACAAAATGAAGTTGCTTATGGGCAAATTGTTCGTGGTATGCACCACTGGGGTGCTAGTCTCGTAATTGTAATGATGTTTTTACATACACTCAGAGTTTTCTTCCAAGGTGCGTATAAAAAGCCCCGTGAGTTAAACTGGATTGTTGGTGTTCTTATTTTCTTTGTTATGTTAGGTCTTGGTTTTACCGGATATTTATTACCGTGGGATATGAAAGCTTTATTTGCTACAAAAGTAGGGATTCAAATTGCAGAGCAAACACCGCTCATTGGTCCTTATATTAAAACATTACTCGCTGGTCATTCCGAAATTGTTGGCGCTCAAACATTAACTCGCTTCTTTGCTATTCACGTCTTCTTCTTACCAGCAGCACTTCTAGGTTTAATGGCCTTCCACTTCATCATGATTCGCAAACAAGGTATTTCCGGTCCACTATAAGAGATTGCTAAATTAAAGGGGAAAGAACTAAAGGAGGGAGATTATGCATCGCGGCAAAGGGATGAAGTTTGTAGGAGATTCTCGGGTACCGGTAGCTCGGAAACCAAATATTCCAAAAGACTATTCTGAATACCCAGGGAAAACAGAAGCATTTTGGCCGAACTTCTTGTTAAAAGAATGGATGGTTGGTGCAGTTTTTTTAATCGGTTATTTATGTTTAACAGTGGCGCATCCGTCGCCGCTTGAGAGAATGGCGGATCCAACAGATGCTGGATATATACCACTTCCAGATTGGTATTTCTTATTCTTGTATCAGTTATTAAAGTATTCTTATGCTTCCGGTTCATTTACTGTAATTGGAGCGTTTATTATGCCAGGGATTGCGTTTGGTGCATTACTGTTAGCTCCATTTCTTGATCGAGGTCCAGAAAGACGTCCATTGAAGCGTCCTGTAGCAACTGGATTTATGCTTTTAGCAATTGCATCGATTATCTTTTTAACTTGGGAATCTGTAGCACACCACGACTGGGAAGCTGCAAAGAAACAAGGAGCAATTGTAAAAACCGCGCCAGTTGATAAAAATGATGATGGCTATAAATTAATGCAAAAAAATACTTGTTTAACATGTCATGGTGACAACTTACAGGGCGGGGCGGCAGCACCAGCACTGCAAAACTTAACTTTAAAGCCAGAAGAAATTGCTAAAATTGCGAAAGATGGAAAAGGTTCCATGCCTAAAGGTGTATTTAAAGGTACAGATGAGGAACTGAAGAAGCTTTCGGAATTCGTTGCAAAGTATAATAAAAAATAATAAAAAGCTGACTACAAAATTTGTAGTCAGCTTTTCTATTTAGTTGGATGAAGTTTGTTATAATAGAGTAGGATTTAGTGAATGAATTACTTTGCTTGAAAGGTGTTGGACATACAGATTGGTGTACTTGTATGCAATGTTAAGACAACGCTCGGTATTATTATTTTTATTGGTTGTTAACATATTAGGTACAATTTACGGGTTTATATGGTACGGAAATCAACTGAAAGAAACGTCACCTATATTTTGGCCGTTTGTACCAGATAGTCCTATGGCGAGTCTCTTTTTTGTCTTTGTTTTAATTGCTTTTTTGACAAAGAGAAACTGGGGATTAATAGAAGCGCTAGCGATTGTTACTTTAATAAAATATGGTATTTGGGCTGTTGTTGTAAATGCGATTATGATTTACGTAAAAGGTCCTATTGGTCTTATGGGCTACATGTTAATGCTTTCGCACTTTGCGATGGCAGTGCAAGGTGTTTTATATGCTCCATTTTACCGTATAAAAAAATGGCATTTTATAGTAGCGGGTGTATGGACGTTGCATAACGATGCAATTGATTATTTATTTTGGCAAATGCCACGATATGGAATTATGCATTTGTTTGTAGAGGAAATTGGTTATTTTACGTTTTGGTTAAGCGTTGTTGTACTATGTATTACATATTATTGTTGCTTACGTGAGCACAGGAAACAATTTTCTTTATGATGGTTAGAACATTTAGGGGGAGAACATGGAGAAAAATAAGAGTGGTACAAAAATATTGGATCGATTGATTACTTTAGTTGTTTCATATAGCATAGCATTTTCTATTTTTGCACTCGCAACAACGGCAGTTGTGTATGGAAAATGGCTGTATTATTTTGAAATTGATTTTTTAAATATTCCTGATTTAGCGGATATGACGAAGGATGAAATTAAAAGAAATTACGATGTGCTTATTACATATTTATCCCCGTTTTATGACGGAGCATTACATTTGCCAACATTAGATATGTCTACAAATGGCCGTATTCATTTTGTAGATGTTAAAAATATTTTAGTAAAGATTCAATATGTGATGTATGCGACAATTATGATTGCAGTGATAGGGGGAATTTATTTATTAAAAAAGAAAAATGAAAAGTTTTTACTGCACGGATCAATTTTAACAATCATTTTTCCGATAGCGCTTATGTTACCAATCGCTATTAATTTTGAAAAGAGCTTTGTATTATTCCATAAGCTTTTATTCAGTAATGATTATTGGATGTTTGATATTGAAACGGATCCAGTTATATTAATGCTACCAGAGGAGTTCTTTATGCATGCTGCGTGTGCTATTTTATTATTCATTTTAGGTGGTAGTATACTTTGTTATAGCTTATATAGATATTTCGTAAAAAAGAAAAGGATGTCAAAGAAAAAATTCTCTGCTTAAAGAGAATTTTTTCTTTGTAAAACGATAATATATTTTTCGGTTCAGTTCTGTTCTATTCTTGTCCCAATTAACATATTTTGTACTAGTAGTTATAGGGGGGACCGGGATGAAGAGAACATTAATTGGATTGATAGCATTTCTAATTATAATGTTTCCGTTACGTATATATGCTGAAGAGTGGAATGAGCTAACAGGGTTGTTAGACGACTCGTTACAGTTAGTGAAGCGTAATGAAGATGAAAAAGCGGTACAAGTATTACAACTTTTCTCAGAGCAATTTTTAATGAAGGGGAATGAAAAGAAGCATGAAGTAACACCAGATCAAGTTAGAGTTATTTCTTTAGCTTACGACAAGGCGCAGCAATCGCTCTCTGAAGAAGGTTTAGGTAAGCAAGCTAAAATGGATAATGTGTTGGCATTACAACTTGCTGTTGATGCACAAGTATCGAAATATCAACCACTTTGGATGGAAAGAGAAAGGAAAGTAATGGATGCCTTTTCTCAAATGGAAAAAGCGATGGAAAAAGAAGATGCTGGGCAGTTTCAACAAACATTAAATACATTTTTAAATGAATTCAATATTATTTATCCAAGTTTAATGATTGCTTTGCCAGAAAACGAGGTACAGCGTGTAAATGTTCATTTATCTTATTTGGATGAATTTCGTAACGTTATGTTAAAAACGAAAGGTGGCCAAATGCAATTAGGGATTATTAAAGGGGATTTGCAAAAGATATTTCACACAGTAAAAAAGGATGAAATTGCACCTTCTCTCATTTGGTTTATGACAATTACTGGGGGACTTATTTTATTCACATTAACTTATGTTGGATGGAGAAAGTATAAAGGAGAGAGAGAAAAAAGAAAAAGTAATGTGCATTCTAAAAATAGATAATGTAATAAGTAAAGATATGGATTGTAAGGTTTATTCATTGACAATAGTGGCAGAAGAAAATAGAATGAGAAGTACTATAATTAAAACTTCAATGGAGGTTCATGATGTTTTATTTAATTTACTTCGCGATCATAATGATCATACCGTTGTATGCACAGTCAAGAGTACGAAGTGCCTATAGCAAGTATTCACAAGTTTATTCAACATCAGGTATGACAGGAGCGGAAGTGGCTCGAAAAATTTTAGATGAAAATGGATTATACAATGTAGCTGTGGAAGAAACACCAGGTCATTTATCAGACCATTATGATCCAACGGCCAAGACGGTTCGATTATCAACAGATAACTATTATGGACATTCAGTTGCTGGTACAGCAGTGGCAGCACATGAAGTAGGACACGCAATTCAAGATGCGCAAGATTATAACTTTATGCGTATTCGTCATTCGTTAGTTCCTGTGGCGAATTTTGGATCGAATATATCATGGGTATTTATTATGATTGGTATATTTGCGACAATGTCGAAACTATTGTTATTAGGAATTATTTTAATGGCTGCAGGTGTTGTGTTCCAACTTGTTACATTACCAGTTGAGTTCGATGCTTCAAAGCGTGCAATGCAACAAATTGAAGCGTTAGGTATCGTATCAACAGATGAATATGGCCAAGCTCGTAAAGTATTAAATGCAGCAGCATTAACATATGTAGCAGCTGCAGCTGTAGCGGTATTTGAATTATTACGTCTCGTATTAATGTATACTGGTATGCAGCGTAGCGACGACTAAAGACTATCAATTTTGATAGTCTTTTTTCGTTGTGTGGATTGAATTATATAATGTATTACAAATAGAAATAATAGAAGTAATGCGGAAAGGCGGTGGGGGAAATGAAATATCCAGACCATTTAGTAAAACAAGTGAAAGAGCGTAGTGCTCCTTATCAACTAGAAGGTTTTTTAAGTGGACAAGGTCCTGAAAATCCCAAATTTATGTTGTTAGGAGAAGCGCCTGGTGAAACAGAAATTCATAATGGGATTCCGTTTAGCGGGAGGTCGGGAAAACAATTAATGGGTTTTTTAGAGCGTATTCACGTTACGAGGGAAGAAGTATATATTACGAGCGCTGTTCGGAGTAGACCTTATAAATGGCGAGAGAAAAAAGAACGAAATGGTGAAAGCATACAAAAAAAGTATAATAGAACGCCAAATCAAGGAGAAATAGTTGCCCATGCGCCTTTGTTAGATTATGAATTAGAGAAAATAAATCCGAGGCTTATCGTCACACTTGGAAATATTGGTCTTCAACGTTTAACAGGAAAAAATAAAAAAATCACAGATGTACACGGGCAATTATTAAAACAGCCCATTCAAAAATTAAAGGATATGCAAAGTGCAGAGTTTACATGGTCAGAGAATGAATATCATGTTTTTCCAACTTTTCATCCAGCTTCCATTTTTTATAATCGGAGTTTATTGGAGCTTATTTATGAGGATTTGGAGAAGCTTAAAAGACTTGTAATAAAAAACTAGAAAAGCTAAGGCGCTTTTCTAGTTACATTTAATTATGTAAAGGGTTTTTATTTTCATCTAACGTAAATCCTTCACCAACTACATCATGTACATCACTTACAGCGACAAATGCATGAGGATCTACTGAAGTAATAATATTCTTTAATTTCACGATTTCATTTTTAGCAACAACGCAATACAGTACGTTACGTTCCACTTTTGTATACGATCCAACAGCCTTTAAAAAGGTTGCTCCGCGCTCCATTTCAGATAAAATTTTGGCAGCAATTTCATCGTTTTTCTCTGAGATAATAGTCGCTCCTTTGGCGGCATAGGCTCCTTCTTGCATAAAATCAATGACTTTAGCCCCGATAAAAACAGCAACTAACGTATACATACCCTCGCGGTATGATAAATAGGTAAGAATAGAGACGACGATAACGACAGCATCGAACATAAACATCGTTTTACCCATACTCCAGCCAACATATTTGTGAGCTAGTCGTGCGATAATATCTACACCGCCAGTAGTCCCGCCATATTTAAATATTATCCCAAGACCGATACCGATAAATGCCCCGGCGAATAAAGCTGCGAGTGTCATATCATTTTGCAAGTTTAAATGTAAGTTGAGCACTTCGTAACGCTGGAAAATCCATAGAAATAAAGATACGCTAAATGTGCCGATTAATGTATATAAAAATGTCGTTCTGCCAAGTAACCTCCAACCAATAAAAAATATAGGGATATTTAAAATTAAGTTTGAGTAGGAAGGATCAAACTTAAATAAAAAATACAATAATAGTGTAATACCAGTAAACCCACCTTCTGCAAGGTGGTTTTCAATATTGATATTGACAATACCGAAAGAAAATATAGCGGAACCGATTAAAATAAAAATAATATTTCGCATCTTCAATTTTGATGTCATATAGAAATCCCCCTAATTATGTAATGATTACATTGCTCCGCTGAAACGGTAAAACATAATAATAAGTAATTTCTAGTTGCTAGTGAAAATAGTAAGAACTCGATTAGTATGGGCTAATCTTTTGCAAAAAGCGCAAAAGAAAGTTTCACTTTACCCCGTTCCAACGGCTGGTAGGAGATAAAGCTCTGAAGAAAGGCGAACCAGCCGTAGGAACCCGATTGGTTCAACTAATCTTTTGCAAAAAGCGCAAAAGAAAGTTTCACTTTATTATAGTCTATCCAAAAAAGGGTCGCAAATAGGTGTTTGGCGGGGAATAATATTTGTCAAATCGCGATGAATTGGCTAACATGAAAGAGGAAGGATTAGAGGTGAATAGTATGGAAGCAAAAACGATGAAAGATATGCAGAAAGAAGTAGATGCATATATTGGTCAGTTTAAAGAAGGTTATTTCAGTCCGCTTGCAATGATGGCTCGTTTAACGGAAGAAATGGGAGAGCTTGCGAGAGAGGTAAATCATTATTATGGTGAGAAACCGAAGAAAACAACTGAAAAAGAAAGAAGTATTGAAGAAGAGCTTGGAGATGTATTATTTGTTATGATTTGTATGGCAAATAGTTTAAATATTGATTTAGAGACAGCACATAACATTGTAATGAATAAATTTAATACACGTGATAAAGATCGCTGGACACGTATTGATGAGGGAGAGAAAGAATAATGAAAGAAATTAAAGTAATTATCGCCGGACCAAGAGGACGTATGGGACATGAAGCAGTCCTTCTTATGGAAAGAACGGAACATTTTAATTTAGTAGCAGCAGTGGATTATAAGCATGGTGGTGAGAAGATTTCTGATTTACCTGGCATGCCAGCATTACATGCACCGATTTACGCTGATTTACATACTTGTTTAGATGAAGTAGAAGCAGATGTGTTGTTAGATTTAACAACACCAGAAGTTGGGAAACAACACGTTACACTTGCAGTTGAGCGTGGACTTCGTTCTGTTATTGGTACAACTGGATTTACAGAAGAAGAATTGGCACGTTTAACAGAGAATGCAAAAGAAAAAGCAGTAGGAACAATTATTGCTCCAAACTTTGCAATTGGTGCAGTTCTTATGATGAAATTCTCACAAATGGCAGCGAAATATTTCCAAGATGTTGAGGTAATTGAATTACATCATGATCAAAAATTAGACGCACCATCTGGTACAGCTGTAAAAACGGTAGAATTAATTCGTCAAAATCGTGAATCAAAGCAGCAAGGTCATCCAAATGAAGTAGAGCAACTAGCAGGTGCACGTGGTGCAAATGTAGACGGTATTCACATTCATAGTGTACGTTTGCCAGGGCTTATTGCACACCAAGAAGTAATGTTTGGTGGAGATGGACAAATGTTAACAGTTCGTCATGATTCATTCAATCGTGCATCATTTATGTCAGGTGTAAAACTATCAATTGAGACAGTAATGAACCTTGATCATCTTGTGTACGGTTTAGAAAATATTATCGACTAAAGGGGAGACAACGGATGAAAATTGCCTTAATCGCACATGACAAAAAGAAAAATGATATGGTTTCGTTTGCATACGCATATAAACCAATTTTTGAGCAACATGAATTATTTGCAACAGGAACGACAGGGCTTCGTATTATGGAAGCGACTGGATTAGTTGTAACAAGATATCAATCTGGCCCTCTTGGTGGAGATCAAGAAATTGGTGCAATGATTGCAAAAAACGATTTAGATATGGTGATTTTCTTCCGCGATCCATTAACAGCACAGCCGCATGAACCGGATGTGAATGCATTGCTTCGTTTATGTGATGTATATGCGATTCCACTTGCAACGAATATGGCAAGTGCTGAAATGTTGATGCACGCATTAGAGCGAGGAGATTTAGATTATCGTAAGTTAAGAAAATGAGGGGAACAATTATGAGTGGATTACATATATTAGCGTTTGGTGCTCATGCCGATGATGTTGAAATCGGCATGGCTGGTACCATCGCTAAATATACAAAGCAAGGGTATGAAGTAGGTATTTGTGATTTAACAGAAGCTGATCTTTCTTCCAATGGAACGATAGAGTTGAGAAAAGAAGAAGCAGAGGTCGCAGCTCGTATAATGGGAGTAAAAACGAGGCTGAATTTAGCGATGCCAGACCGTGGTTTGTATATGAAAGAAGAGTATATACGTGAAATTGTCAAGGTGATCCGTACATATAAACCAAAACTAGTTTTTGCGCCATACTATGAAGATCGTCATCCAGATCATGCAAATTGTGCAAAGCTTGTGGAAGAGGCTATTTTTTCAGCAGGAATCCGTAAATATATGCCGGAACTTTCACCACATCGTGTGGAGTCTTTTTATAATTATATGATTAATGGTTTTCATAAACCGAATTTTTGTATAGATATAAGTGAGTACCTCTCTATAAAGGTGGAAGCATTAGAAGCATATGAAAGTCAATTTTCAACAGGAAGTGATGGTGTTAAGACACCGTTAACAGAAGGATACGTTGAAACTGTGATTGCTCGTGAGAAGATGTTTGGAAAAGAAGTTGGAGTCTTGTATGCCGAGGGATTTATGAGTAAGAAACCGGTTTTATTACATGCTGATTTATTAGGGGGATGTAAATGAAATTAAAAATAGGTATTACATGTTATCCTTCTGTAGGTGGTTCTGGAGTTGTTGGAACAGAATTAGGAAAGCAATTGGCGGAACGCGGGCATGAAATTCACTTTATTACATCGGGTTTACCATTCCGGTTAAATAAAGTATATCCAAACATATATTTTCATGAAGTGACGGTAAGCCAGTACTCTGTATTTCAATATCCACCATACGATTTAGCGTTAGCAAGTAAAATGGCAGAGGTTGCACAAAGAGAAAACTTAGACATTTTACATGTGCATTACGCAATACCACATGCAATTTGTGCATATTTAGCAAAACAAATGATCGGAGAGCGTATTAAAATTGTTACAACCTTGCATGGAACAGATATTACTGTGTTAGGTTCCGACCCTTCGTTAAATAATTTAATTCGTTTTGGTATTGAGCAATCGGATGTTGTTACTGCTGTCTCGCATTCATTAATTAACGAAACGCATGAGCTTGTAAAACCAAGTAAAGAAATTCAAACGGTATATAACTTTATAGACGAACGTGTATATTTCAAACGTAATATGTCTCAATTAAAGAAAGAATACGGTATAAGTGAGAGTGAAAAAGTACTTATTCATATTTCGAATTTCCGTAAAGTGAAACGTGTGCAGGATGTTGTTGAGGCATTTGCTAAAATTGTTAAAGAAGTAGATGCGAAGTTGCTTCTTGTTGGAGACGGACCAGAATTCTGTACGATTTTACAGATAGTGAAGAATTTACATATTGAAGATCGTGTTTTATTCCTAGGGAAGCAAGATAATGTTGCAGAACTACTTGCGATGAGTGATTTAATGTTGCTTCTATCAGAGAAGGAAAGTTTTGGTCTTGTTTTATTAGAAGCAATGGCGTGTGGTGTACCTTGTATCGGAACACGGGTTGGAGGTATTC
Organism: Bacillus sp. GW823-FHT06A10; assembly: GCF_058795375.1. Classification (NCBI taxonomy): domain Bacteria; kingdom Bacillati; phylum Bacillota; class Bacilli; order Caryophanales; family Bacillaceae; genus Bacillus; species Bacillus sp. GW823-FHT06A10. The sequence continues at coordinate 753,253 of NZ_JBXAHT010000001.1, forward strand.
CAGAGGTTATTCAACACGGGGAAACAGGATATTTATGTGAAGTTGGCGATACAACAGGAGTGGCAAATCAAGCTACTCAGCTATTAAAGGACGAGGAACTTCACCGTAATATGGGAGAACGAGCAAGAGAAAGTGTTTATGAGCAATTTCGCTCAGAAAAAATTGTTTCACAATATGAAACGATTTACTATGACGTACTAAGGGATGACAAAAATGGAAAGATTTAAAAAAGCTAGTTCTATTATTGAGACATTAAAACAACAAGGACATGAGGCTTACTTTGTTGGTGGGAGCGTACGCGATCTTATTATCGATAGGCCGATTGGAGATATTGATATTGCGACATCTGCTTTACCAGAAGAAGTGATGGCTATATTCCCAAGAAATGTTCCTGTTGGTCTTGAGCATGGAACTGTAATTGTTTTAGAAAATGGTGAGCCTTATGAGGTAACTACTTTTCGAACAGAAAGCGAATATGAAGATTTTCGAAGACCTAGTAGTGTTCAATTTGTTCGTTCATTAGAAGAGGATTTAAAACGTCGTGATTTCACGATGAATGCAATTGCTATGACAGAAGAAGGCGAAATGGTTGATTTATTTGCTGGACAGGAAGCCATTCAACAGAGAGAAATTGTGACAGTTGGAAATGCTGCGGATCGTTTTCAAGAAGATGCCCTGCGAATGATGCGTGGTATTCGGTTTGTAAGCGCGTTAGGTTTTTCATTAGAAACGAAAACGAAGCAAGCGATTGAAACGTATGGACATTTGCTAGAACATATAGCAATTGAGCGCATTACAGTAGAGTTTGAGAAATTGTTAACTGGTACATATTGTGTGAAAGGTCTCAAAGAATTAGTAGAGACGAAGCTATTTTCTCATTTGCCATATTTACAAATGTCAGAAGAGAGACTGTTAAAAGCTACGCAGTATAAATGGGATTCTTTCGAAACGGATATTGAGGCGTGGGCATTTTTCTTATATTGTATCGGAGAAGAACATCCATCTGTCTTTTTACGTCAATGGAAGTTTTCGAATAAAAAAATAAAAGATATTGTTGCAGTTTTATTGGCAATCCGTACTAGAAAGGAGAAGGATTGGGATACAGTCCTTCTTTATAAAACGGGAATTTATATCGCTGAAATGGCAGAGAGAGTATATGAAGCGATGATTGAAAGCTATGATCCTACATCTGTTAAACGAGTACAATCAATGTTTCATGCATTGCCAATCCAGGGTCGTCAAGAAATGAATGTGACTGGTAATGATTTATTAAACTGGGCAAACAAAAAGCCTGGTCCGTGGGTTGCTGACATGCTTCAGAAAATCGAGGAAGCAATTGTAAAAGGAAACGTAGTTAATGAGAAAGAGCGTATAAGGGAGTGGCTGCAAGGATGCAATCTACTATAAGAAAGCAGTTATTACAAGTTTTTTCTGAAGCGGATGGCGAGTTTGTATCCGGCCAAACGATTAGTGATAAACTTGGTTGTTCAAGAACTGCTGTGTGGAAACATATGGAAGATCTCCGGAGTGAGGGATATGAACTTGAAGCTGTGCGCCGATTAGGTTACCGAATTGCAAGTAAGCCAGACAAAGTGACTGCTAATGAAATTCAGTTAGGGCTACAAACGAAGCGAATTGGTAGAACAGTGTATTTTGAAGAAACTGTTGAATCAACGCAGCACATTGCAGCAAAACTTGCTTATGAAGGTGCAGAAGAAGGAACTATCGTTGTAGCAGAAGAACAAACAGCGGGAAGAGGTCGTTTAAGCAGAAAATGGCATTCACCAAAAGGAACAGGAATTTGGATGAGTATTATTTTACGCCCATCGATTCCAGTTCATCATGCACCGCAACTTACTTTGTTAGCGGCTGTTAGTGTTGCACAGGCAATTGAAAAATGTACAGGTGTAGACGTGGGAATAAAATGGCCAAATGACATTTTAATTCAAGGTAAAAAGGCTGTAGGTATATTAACAGAAATGCAAGCGGATCCTGATAAAATTAATGCTGTCATTATGGGCATCGGTATTAATGCGAATCAAAAGCAAGAACATTTTGATGAAGAAATTCAGCACATTGCTACTTCATTAGCGATTGAATCAGGTAAGCCGATTGTTCGTGCAGAACTTATGCAACAAATCTATTTACAACTAGAAAAATTATATGAAGAGTATTTACAAAATGGTTTCTCTGTCATTAAAATTCTTTGGGAAAGTTACGCTGTGAGCATCGGGAAAGAAATTACCGCTCGAACGATGAGAGAGACGATTACGGGGTTAGCAAAAGGAATCACAGAGGATGGTGTATTACTTCTGGAGGATCATGAGGGGAAAGTACATCATATTCATTCTGCAGATATCGAAATTAAGTAAAAGAAGTTCCTCTTTTGGAACTTCTTTTTATTTCAATATTTTTGAGTTAAATTTGTAACATGATAATAAATCCTTTTCATATTTAAAGTTCATTTCAAGATATCTTCCGTCTAGTTGGTCTGGCATGTTATTTGACGATTACTTTGCCTTCCATTCCTTTAAGGAGATGGTATCGACATATTAATTCATATGTACCAGTATTTTTAGGTTTCACGGTAATATTCTTTTCTTTTCCTGACTCAACTACGACGTCAATGCCGAGTTTTTTCACTGTAAAGGTGTGCTCGTTTTTACCTTTATTTTTCAATAGTAATGTTGTTGATCCTTCAAGCGGAATCGTGATGACATTTGGATTAAAGTAATCATCATTTAGTTCAACCTCAATCACGTTCGTTACATCGGTGGGTTGTGTTACGACATTAACTGAGGCAAATACATGAAAGGATCCTAAAGATATCCACCATACAATCATTACAAGCAAACTGCTGAATCGAAATAACCACCTGTTCATAGACATCTGCAATTCTCCTTTGTTAAGTACTTTTCCTCAATTAACCTGCATCATTAGTTTAAGAGTTATACTATACAGTTAAATTGATTACAGAAGAAATTAACTTGGAATTTTTTAACATGCGTTGAAAAAACATGTATCTTTTCAGGATTGAATTATCTATAAAAACTTTATCCCGCTATTTACTGGGCAATAAGACCTCCACCTCAAAATTCAGCGGAAGCAAAGAAGTTAGGTGGGGATCGGGCTGATTAAAGTTTCACTTTCTAGCATATATACTCTCTTATTAAATTTCATATACCGTAATCAGAATAAAAAATTATTTTTTCAAAAAAATGTAGTAATTCCCTTTTGTAGTTTGCTATAATTAGTTCGAATGTGGGCAGTATCAGAGCGAACTGCACCATGATTCGAAGTAATACGAAAAATAATAACTTGGATTCTGCCTTGATCCAATAACGGACTGGGACAGAGGGATGAATAATGCCGACTAACACACAACCCTTCTGCCCTTTTATGGCCAGAGGGGTTTTTTATATGATTGCGGCCATCTCCTCTCTCCTGCATAAAGGAGGAGTAGTTTTTGAAAACAAAAACAGATTTTTTGAAGATGAAAGAGCAAGGTGAGCCGATTACAATGCTAACGGCGTATGATTATCCATCTGCTAAATTAGCAGAAGAAGCTGAAGTTGATATGATTTTAGTTGGAGATTCTCTTGGAATGGTTGTACTCGGATACGATTCAACAGTACCTGTAACAGTAGAGGATATGATTCATCATACGAAAGCTGTACGCCGTGGAGCGAAAGAGACGTTTATTGTAACTGATATGCCATTTATGTCGTATCACGTATCATTACAAGAAACGATGGTGAATGCACGCCGCATCGTTCAAGAGAGCGGGGCGCATGCACTGAAGGTAGAAGGTGCTGGAGAAGTTATATCAACGATTCAATATTTGACGAACGCAGGAATTCCTGTTGTAGCGCATTTAGGTTTAACCCCTCAATCTGTAGGAGTGTTGGGTGGATATAAAGTGCAAGGAAAAGATGCGGAGAGTGCAAAGAAATTAATAGAAGATGCAAAGAAATGTGAAGAAGCTGGTGCAATAGCGCTTGTGTTAGAATGTGTACCAATGCAGTTAGCAGAACTTATTTCAGAGCAACTAACAATACCGACAATTGGGATTGGTGCAGGACAAAAAGTAGATGGGCAAGTGCTTGTTTATCATGATCTTATCTCATACGGCGTGAATCGTGTGCCGAAATTTGTGAAGCAATATACATCTGTTCAAGAGGAGATTGTGCGTGGGATTTCACAATATGTTACTGAAGTAAAGACAAGGCAATTTCCTGAAGAAAAACATTCGTTCACAATGAAAGAGGAAGAATGCTTAGCGTTATACGGAGGAAAACAATAATGAAAATCGTAACTACAGTGCAAGAGATGCAGCAAATTACAAACGAACTTCGTGCAAGTGGAAAGAGTATTGGTTTTGTTCCAACGATGGGTTATTTACATGAAGGGCATGCTACCTTATTACGTAAGGCAAGAGAAGAAAATGAAATTGTAGTTTTAAGTGTATTTGTAAACCCGCTGCAATTTGGCCCAAATGAAGATTTAGATCGATATCCTCGTGATATTGATAGAGATGAAAATGTAGCAAAAGAAAACGGTGTAGATTATTTATTTTATCCGAGTGTAGAAGAAATGTATCCAGCAGAACAAACAACAACAGTAGAAGTTGTGAAGCGCACGGACGTATTATGCGGTCAACAAAGACCTGGTCATTTTGCTGGTGTTGCAACTGTACTAATGAAACTATTTAATATTACGCTGCCAACGCGTGCTTATTTCGGTATGAAAGATGCTCAACAAGTTGCAGTAATTGACGGATTTGTAACTGATTTCAATATTCCGGTTACAATCGTACCAGTTGATATTGTGAGGGAAGAAGATGGATTAGCGAAAAGTTCTCGTAACGTGTACCTATCACAAGATGAACGTGAAGAGGCTCTTCATTTATACCGCAGCCTATGTATAGCGAAAGAAAGAATTGAGGTAGGTGAACGTAATCTGGAAATCATTACAAATCTTGTGAAAGAGTATATTGAGACGCATACGAAAGGCACTGTAGATTATGCGGATTTATATGCATATCCGTCATTAACAATGGTAGAGAAAGTCGAAGGACGAATCATTTTAGCTATTGCAGTTAAGTTTGAAAATGTAAGATTAATTGACAATATAACATTAACGGTTAAATAAGGGGGAGCACCTATGTTTCGCACAATGATGAGAGCAAAGTTACATCGTGCAACTGTAACGGAGGCAAATTTAAATTATGTAGGTAGTATTACAATTGATGAAGATTTAATGGATGCAGTAAATATTGTAGAAAACGAAAAAGTCCAAATTGTAAATAATAATAATGGTGCTCGTTTAGAGACATACGTTATTAAAGGGGAACGCGGTAGTGGTGTTGTTTGTTTAAACGGTGCTGCGGCAAGGCTTGTACAACCAGGGGACAAAGTAATTATTATTTGTTATGGGCTAGTTACGGAAGAAGAGGTTCATAAACAAGAACCAAAAATTGCAGTACTAGACGATAATAATCAAATTATTGAAATGTTAGGTGCTGAAAAAGCGGGTACGATATTATAAGTAGAAAGGCTATCTCCATTGCGGAGATAGCTTTTTTGTGCATCTTTTCATTAAGATGAGATAAAACGTGGTATAGTAACATTATATAAATTATTGTTGTTTGAAAGGTAAGAAATTGAGGTGTTACATATATGAGTAAGCGTTATGTCGTTGTTGATTTAGAGACGACAGGGAACTCCTGGAAAGATGGGAAGGATAAAATTACCCAAATTGCAGCTGTTGTAGTAGAAGATGGAGAGATATTGGAGATTTTTTCGTCTTTTGTTAACCCAAAGAGAGAGATCCCACCATTTATTACAGAATTAACAGGGATTGATGAAAGTCTTGTAAAACAAGCCCCGTTATTTCAAGATGTAGCCCCGATGATTGTTGAGCTATTACAAGGTGCGGCTTTCGTTGCGCATAATGTTCACTTTGATTGGAATTTTTTAAATGAAGAATTAAGACAGGCTGGATATACAGAAATACATTGTCCTAAAATCGACACGGTTGAATTGGCTCAAATTCTTTTGCCGACAGCTGATAGTTATAAATTACGTGATTTAGCTAAGAAGCATGAACTAGAACATGATCAACCACATCGTGCGGATAGTGATGCTCTTGCAACAGCGGAATTATTTTTACAATTTTTAAATGAAATTGAAAAGTTACCACTTGTCACGTTGCAATCGCTTTATGAATTAAGCGATGTGTTCCAAAGTGATATAGTTGATGTGCTTTCTGAAAATATTTTAAAGAAAGTAATGAATGGTAAAGAAGATATAGCGGAGTATGAAATACATCGAAATATTGCGCTGAAAAAGCGGAACTATTCCTTAAACCTTGGAGAAACGTGTTCATCAAAGTTTGATGCTTTCTTGAATAAAACGATGGATAAATTGGAATCACATATGCCAAAGTTTGAAAGAAGAGAAAGTCAACAACTGATGATGAAAGAGATATATACGGCGTTAAGAGACTCTCGTTTTTCACTAATTGAAGCCGGTACAGGAACAGGAAAGACTCTTGCATATTTGCTTCCCAGTCTTTATTTTGCAAAGAGAAAAGAAGAACCTGTCATTATAAGTACACAAACGGTACAACTCCAACAACAAATATTAGAAAAAGAAATACCGTTATTACAAAAAATAATGCCATTTTCATTTGAGGTAGCTCTTCTTAAAGGAAGAAAGCATTATCTTTGCTTACACAAATTTGAGTATGCTTTACAAGAGGAAGAAAAAAATTATGATATGGCACTTACGAAGGCGAAGATTTTAGTTTGGCTATTGCAAACTGAAACGGGTGATCAAGACGAATTAAATATTCCTGAGGGCGGAAAGTTACTTTGGAATCGTATTTGTAGTGATGCGTATAGTCCAGGCGGTATGCAAAGTAATTGGTTTAGTCGTTGTTTTTACCAGCGAGCGAAGAATAAAGCTTTATTTGCAGATATCGTTATCACAAATCATGCGTTATTATTTCAAGATTTTTCAAGTGAAGAACCGCTGTTTGCTTCATGCGAACATATTATTTTTGATGAAGCTCACCATATTGAAGAAGCTGCGAGTAGAACATTGGGTGAACAGTTCTCTTGTATGTATTTTCAATTGGTTATATCTCGTCTTGGGACGCTAGAAACAGAAGATGTACTCTCCAAAGTATATAAAATGATGAAAAAATCAGAGCAAGCATCTCGTTCAACTTTCCGTATGATAAGTTATAGTTTGAAGGAACTTAAGTTTGATGCGGATGAACTCTTCCAAATGTTACGTACTTTTATATTTAAACAAACAAAGCAAGAACAAGGAACGAATAATATGCCGCTCATCTATAGGTATAACGCAGAACTAGAAAAAGGTAAGTTGTGGGATAGTATCGTTGAATTAACAAATCGTTTTATATATGAATTAAGAAGGGTAGTAACTGCTCTTGAGAAGCAAGTGGATATATTGCAAAGTAAGTTAGAATGGGAGATGCATGTTGTAACAGGTGAATTTATGCATTTAATTGAGTTGCTGAGAAAGATGGCAGAATCATTACAGTTACTCGTATTAGAAAAGAATTCGTATGTAACTTGGATGGAGACTGAAACGAAAGGGACGATTCATTCAACAGTTCTATATGCACAGCCTGTTCATATTGGTGAAAGATTTGCTGATGAATTTTTAACAGAAAAAAAGAGTGTTATTTTTACATCCGCAACACTAACAGTTAACGATACGTTTGATTATATAAAAGAGGAACTTGGTTTACATGATTTCGCTCCAAATACTTTAAAGGTTCCGTCGCCATTTCGTTATGATGAACAAATGAAATTAATGGTTTCAACGGATGTACCTTTTATTAAGCAAGTAAGTAATGAGCGATATATTGAATCTGTATCGGAACATATTGCAAAGATAGCGAAAGCCACAAAGGGCAGAATGCTTGTTTTATTCACTTCGTATGAAATGTTAAAAGAAGCGTATGCGAATTTAAAAAATAATGATGAATTAGAGGGTTATTTATTACTCACACAAAGTGTGAATAATAGAAGTCGAAGCCGTTTAATTCGAAAGTTTCAAGAGTTCGACAAATCAATTTTATTAGGGACGAGCAGTTTCTGGGAAGGGATAGATATTCCAGGAGATGCCTTAAGTTGTCTTGTTATTGTCCGTCTACCATTTACGCCGCCTCATCAGCCGATGATGGAAGCGAAAGGTGAGTGGCTAAAAAATCAAGGTGAGGATGTATTCGCTAAATTAGCGCTGCCACAAGCAATATTACGTTTCAAACAAGGATTCGGTCGCTTAATTCGAACGAATACAGATACAGGAACGGTAGTAGTGTTAGATCGTCGTTTGACGAGTTCTTCCTATGGAAAACGATTTCTACAATCGATCCCTAACGTCCCTCTTTATGAAGGACCATTAGAAGAATTATTAGTACAATTAGAAGAACCATCAAATGAATAAAAATGGAAGAAAAATACGCCTGAAGTATTTATAAACTTCAGGCGTAAAAAATGTGGGTAGGAGGAATTTTATTTTTCTTACTTCTTGTATACAAAATGTGTTGGTTTTCGACTTGAAACCTTTTTTTGCTGTACATGTCCTGCTATAATAGATGGGTGATGAAGCAGGGGTTGTAAAGAATGTATTCTTATTGTAACCGCATTGCGTTCTTCTATAATTAGAAATTTTTGTGTAACGGAGGAGTTTTTTCATGGAGAAGAAAATCGAAGTACTATCAACGACGCGTATTAAATATTCGTCTGATTTGTATAAAATTGTTGATAGTTTGAATCGTACGTTAAAAGAGCAGGACCTCATGTTCGGACTAGCATTAGACGAAAAAGATAAAGAAACAGCTGTATTTACGATTTACAGAACGTAGTGATACAATGAAAAAGTGGATCTTTGCAATCATTATTGTTATCGTTGCTAGCGGAATATATGGGGCGTATGTTTATAATAAAGCAATGGGGAAGAAAATTCCAAAAGAGTCGAAATTTGTAGAAATTGCTAAAGAAAAAGCAAAGCTTACAAAGGTGAAATCTGTTGATTATTACAACGGAAAATCTGCATATATAGTCGTGCAAGGTACAGATGAAAAGGGAGAACAACTTATCGTTTGGGTGCCGGAGAAAAAAGGGGATACTGTAGTAAGGAAAAAGAGCGAAGGTATTTCTGAAAAAGAGGCTATACAAAGAACATTAGAACAAGTCGGCAATGAAAGTAAGGAATCAAAAAGTAAGCCGAAAGAGATTATGAAAGTGAAATTAGGCTTTGAAAATGATGTACCACTATGGGAAGTTACATATATTGATGATGACAATCGTTATAGTTATTACTATCTTGAATTTAAAGATGGAAAATTTTTAAGACGATATAGCATTGAAAAATAGATGTAGGGGGAACTACAAATGAAATTAGCAAAGCGAGTAGCTGCTTTAACACCGTCTTCAACTTTAGAAATTACAGCAAAGGCACAAGCATTAAAAGCAGAGGGTCATGATGTAATTGGATTAGGGGCAGGGGAACCTGACTTTAATACACCAGAGCATATTATGGATGCTGCACATAAAGCGATGTTAGAAGGGCATACGAAGTATACACCAACAGGTGGATTACAATCGTTAAAACAAGAAATTGTGAAGAAATTTACTCGCGATCAAGGTATTGCGTATGATCCATCTGAAATTATTGTATGTAATGGCGCAAAGCATGCATTATATACATTATTCCAAGTATTACTTGATGAGGGAGATGAAGTTATCATTCCAACTCCTTACTGGGTAAGCTATCCAGAGCAAGTAAAGCTTGCTGGCGGTAAGCCGGTTTATGTAGAAGGTTTAGAAGACAATGAGTACAAAATTACAGCAAAGCAGCTGCGTGAGGCAATTACAGAGAAAACGAAAGCAGTTATTATTAATTCACCGAGCAATCCAACAGGAATGATTTATAGCAAAGAAGAATTACAACAGCTTGGAGAAGTATGTTTAGAACATGATATTTTAATCGTTTCTGATGAAATTTATGAAAAATTAATTTATGGTGGCGTAGAATATACTTCAATTGCCCAGCTTTCTAATGCATTAAAAGAACAAACACTTATTATTAATGGTGTATCTAAATCTCATTCTATGACAGGATGGCGTATTGGATATGCAGCAGGAAATAAGCAGCTTATTAAAGCGATGACGAACTTAGCGAGTCATAGTACGTCAAACCCTACTTCAATCGCTCAATACGGCGCAATTGCGGCATATGCAGGCTCACAAGAACCTGTGGAAACAATGCGTCAAGCCTTTGAAGAGAGATTAAACATCATTTATGATAAATTAATTCAAATCCCTGGCTTTACTTGTATTAAACCGCAAGGTGCATTTTACTTATTCCCTAACGTAAAAGAAGCTGTAGCTTTATCAGGATATGCAACAGTTGATGATTGGGCAAAGGCTCTATTAGAAGAGGAAAAAGTGGCTCTTGTACCAGGTACAGGATTTGGTGCTCCAAATAATGTTCGTTTATCATATGCGACATCTCTTGAACAAGTAGAGAAAGCATTAGAACGCATCCATACATTTATGAAAAGTAAAGTGCAAGCTTAATTTTATATTTCATTCATGTAATATAAAAAACCTCCCTATTGATGGGGAGGTTTTTTTGACGAATTGTGGCAAAAAGAAATAGCTAAAGGTGTGTTATACTAGAGAGCGAGGTGTTTGGTGATGAAAAAGAAAATGATGTTACATTGGTTTGAGCAGGGAAGCATTGCAATTCCAAAATTGCTTATGATGCATTATAAAAAATTAGGTTTAAATGAGACGGAATTTATGGTTGTACTTCATGTACATACATTTTTAGAATCAGGTAATTCGTTTCCGACTCCTTCAGAGATTTCTGAACGGATGACGATAACGGAAATGAAATGTATGGAAGTAATTCAAGCGTTGATTCAAAAAGGTTTTTTATCACTAGAAGGTGGACAAAGATCAGAAGCGATGATGTGCGAAAGTTATTCTTTACAACCGTTATGGGAAAAAATATTACATTTCTTAATGGATGAATCAATAGAGGAAGAGCAAAAAGAGAAAAAACAGCTGCAAGTAAATTTATATACAGTATTTGAAAAAGAATTTGGAAGACCACTTTCGCCGTTCGAATGTGAAACGTTAGGAATGTGGGAGGACCAAGATCAACATCATCCAAATTTAATTCAAGCGGCTCTTAGAGAAGCTGTAATGAGTGGAAAACTAAATTTCCGATATATTGATCGTATTTTATTTGAGTGGAAAAAGAATGGAATTAAAACGGTAGATCAGGCTCAAAATCAAGGTCAAAAATTTAGAGCGAATCAACAAAGAGCACAACAAATGACAAAACAAGAGACGAAATTTACTGGAAAAGTGCCTTTTTATAATTGGTTGGAGCAGTGATATAGGAGGAGAAATATGCTTAACAAAACGCAAATCCGTTATTGTTTAGATACAATGGCGGATATGTATCCAGAAGCGCATTGTGAATTGGTTCATGATAATCCATTTGAACTTGTAATCGCGGTGGCGTTATCTGCACAATGTACAGATGTACTTGTAAATAAAGTGACAAGAAATTTATTTCAAAAATATAAAACACCAGAAGATTATTTAAGTGTTTCTCTAGAAGAATTACAACAAGATATACGCTCTATCGGATTGTATAGAAATAAAGCAAAAAACATTCAAAAATTATGCCGAATGTTATTAGATGACTATAATGGGGAAGTACCGAGCGATCGAGATGAACTTACGAAATTACCCGGTGTAGGAAGGAAAACAGCGAATGTTGTAGTTTCCGTAGCGTTTGGGATTCCTGCAATTGCTGTTGATACACATGTGGAGCGAGTGAGTAAACGATTAGCGATTTGTAGATGGAAAGATTCTGTGTTAGAAGTAGAAAAAACGTTAATGAGGAAAGTGCCGATGGATGAGTGGGGGGTTACGCATCATCGTATGATTTTCTTTGGACGTTATCATTGTAAAGCACAACGACCGCAATGTGAGGAGTGCAGACTGTTAGAAGTATGTCGTGAAGGAAAGAAGCGAATGAAGGTGAAATAAAGGATGGAGCGAGTTATAGAAATACCGAAAGAATTTCACTGCTTACCATTTTTTAAAGAAAGCGTAAATTCAATTGAGTATCATACAGACGAGTCTTTTGAAGAAATAATACAAAATACTTACTTTATATTTGATATTGAAAGACAGTATGAGCCATGGAAGGAAATTGAAAACAGTATTCCAGCGATGTTGAATGTATGGAAAAATAAGCATGAAGACATTGCTATACTGTTTCGAAATAGAAATAAGCAAGAGGCTGAGGGGCCAATGATTCTTTTTGCAGCTCACTTGTTATCGGTTGTCTATTGGCTAAATGAGCAACCTGTTCATAGTTTGAATGAAATGCAAATAAATACGAATAAATTAAAAGTGCAACCTGTTAATTTTATGGAAAGATATTTATTCATAATAAAGAAACCGAGTAATTATCATTCTTATATTCAATTAGCGCAGTTGTATATCGAAATAGAAAAGCTGTATGTAAAAAAAATGATAACAAAAAAGAAGTCCGCTTCTCGTTAAGAGAAACGGACTTCTTTTTTGTTTATTAGGACTCTGTTGTAATAACAGTACCGTCTGCGTGAGGTGTATCTCCTCCGGTATTTTGATGTTGCTGTTCTTGTTGTTTCTTAGCTTCTTCTTCAGCTTTTTTCTTGGCCTCTTCTTCAGCTTTCTTCTTAGCTTCTTCTTCAGCTTTTTTCTTAGCTTCTTCTTCAGCTTTTCTTCTAGCTTCCTCATCAGCTTTCTTTTGAGCTTCTTCTTGCTGTTTACGTTGTTGTTCTTGTTGCTGTTCTTGTTGTTTCTTAGCCTCTTCATCAGCTTTTTTCTTAGCTTCGTCTTGTTTTGCTTTATCTTCATTAGTCTTTTTCTGGGCTTCCTCATCAGCTTTTTTCTTAGCTTCTTCATCGGCCTTTTTCTTAGCCTCTTCTTCAGCTTTTTTCGCATCTGGAGTTCCGCCAGGCGCAGTGAAGGATGCACCAACTGCTGGGCTTGTACCAGTGCCTTTTTTCGCTACTACAGAGAAGCTGTAAGTAACACCTGGTTTAATACCACCAAGAGTAGCTGTCGTACCACTTATTGATAGGCTACCACTTGAACCGTCAGTTGCTTTATAGCTGGCTGCATATGCATCAACTTCTGCTGGTCCAGACCAGTTTAGTGTAACTGTGCTAGCGCCATCGAAAGTGACATTCAGACCACTAGGGGCATCTACTTTAATTTCTTTAATTGCATCTTTTTTCGCACCTTTTACGTATAACTCTCCGTTTATTTCTTGAACAGAAGAAGGACGTTCAAAGCGTGATTTATCTGTAGCGAATTTGCTCATCATTACTTGGAACATTTGCTGTGCAATTTTAGTATAACGATCACTAATGTAGTTTTCTGGACCGTTCTTTACGTAACCCGTCCATACAGCCATCGTATATTGTGGTGTATATCCAGCGAACCAGCTATCCCTGTTTGCATCAGCTGGAATGCCGTATTTCTTTAAATCTTTTGCATCAAAGTTTTGCGTTCCAGTTTTACCCGCTACGTCAACACCTGAAACATATGCTGTTGGTCCTGTACCACCAGAACCAGGTTTTACTACGTCACGAAGAACGTCAGTTACCATGTAAGCTGTATAGTCTTGCATAGCGCGTTGTTCTTTCGGTTTAAAGCTTTTCTTTTTCCCGTCCGGGAAGGTTACTTCTTTTACGAAGTGTGGTTTATTATAGTTACCACTATTACCAAAGGTTGCATATGCACCTGCTACTGCTAATGGAGAACTATCGTTACTACCAATTGCAGTAGATTCATGTACTCCATTTTCAAATGTCATGCCTAAACCTTCAGCAAACTCTTTTGATTTATTAAGTCCAACTGTTTGAGCTGTCTTTAAAGCCGGGATGTTTAATGACTTCTTCAATGCTTCACGAAGTGAAACGTCACCTTTAAAACTCCCTGTAGCATTTTTAATCTTTGTGCCATCAGAATAAGTATATTCAGAGTCATTTAATTGATGATAAGTAGACCACTGAAGATTCTCAATCGCTGGACCGTAGTCGAAAATTGGTTTCATTGTTGAACCAACTTGGCGTTTTAAATCAGTTGCCATATTATGACCTTTGAAAGTGGACTTATTTTCTTTACGTCCAGCACCAATTGCTCGAACTTCTCCAGATTGTGTATCCATAAATACGAATGATCCTTGGAATTGATCGTTTGGATACTTAATAAGATTGCCATCCATAATTTTTTCAGCATAATCTTGAGCATCTTGATCAAGTGTTGTATGAATCGTTAAACCATCTGAACCGATATTTACATCAGGATATTCTTTTTCAACTTCTTTTACAACTGCATCTAAAAATGCTTGATACTTCATCTCAGTTATTTCTGAAGACGGTTGAAGGCCCTCTGTTACTGGGATCTTAACTGCGTTATTCATTTCTTCTTTTGTTATATAACCATGTCGATTCATTAATGACAATACGACATTACGACGATTTGTTGCTCGTTCAACATTTTCCTTTTTTGTTGGATCATAAATGTTTGGACCTTGGGGTAAACCAGCGAGCATAGCAGCTTCATGTAATTGCAAGTCTTTCAAATCTTTACCATAATATTTTTGCGCTGCTGTCGCAATACCATATGAACGGTTACCTAAATTAATCTTATTTAAGTACATTTCTAAAATCTCATGTTTAGAGTATTGTTGCTCTAATTTATAAGATAAGTACCATTCTTGTACTTTTCTCTTAGCGGTTTTATCCATCGTTAGAAAATAGTTCTTAACGACTTGCTGTGTAATCGTACTACCACCTTGGGAACCGAAACCACCAGTGACATTTTCCATAACTGCTTTTGTAGTTCGTTTAAAGTCAATTCCATTATGATCATAGAAACGCGAATCCTCAGTTGCAAGGAATGCATTTTCAACTACTTTTGGAATTTGATCATAAGTAACATGCGTTCGTTTTTCAGCACCGTATTCATAGAAGAAATTTCCATTTTTATCAAGAAACTTTGTTGATAAAGGATTAACAAGTTTGGATTTATCTAATTTTGGAGCGTCCTTTACCATAACAAAGAAAGCGGAAACGCCGGCTACAAGACCAACGATACCAAGAAGTAGACAACCTATAAGGAATTTCTTGAAAAAGGAGCCTTTTTTCTTTGGTTTTTCTTCTTTATTTGTTTTTTTCTCTTGATTTTTTACATGATTTCGTTCTGTACGAGAACGATAATTATCTGACATTATACTTTCTCCTACCTTTCATTCTCTCCCCCAAAAGTCGAAAAAAGAGCCTTAGTGATGACTCTATCACGAAAAATAAACCGTGTCTAGTACACGGATATAGTCAATCCGAGGGTGATAACCGCATGATAATAAGGATCCATGCTCTTCTATTTCTTCTTTCGTAATCGACTTGCGTCCACCTGTATTTTGACGATTCCAAAATGCAATAATATGTTTTGCATCTAATAAATAAAATTCATCAAAAAGTGTAAATTTAATAATGACAAATGCAATTCCATTATGAGCAACCACTTGCTTCATATGTTCTATTTGATGAAGGTGGAAGTTTTGAAGTGGGAAACTAGTTTTATTTTTTGTTTCCTTTGCTTCAAAATCGATGTATTTCCCTTTGTATACACCGTTGTAATCTGTCGTAGAAGGTTGTTTAAAATACGCTTCTTTTACCACTGCAGCACTTCGAGCGGGGTAATCTACTTTTACAATTTGAAGAGGTGTAGGCTTTTTATGTACACATGCAATATTATGGGTTAAGTAATATTGATTTGTTTCATTCAATTCCTCTTCAAGGGACATACCTCTATTACTATAAGTATGTGTTTTTATAGGTGTTTTTTGAGGTTGTGAAGCTTGATTATACCTTTTTCCATTTGGGTAACGAATGGTCATAGTGTGTCCACTCCCAACTTGCTAAGAATTACTTACAAAGGTGATTATATCAAAAAATGAAAAAAGATGTGACCTTTTTGATGAAAGGTATGATGACTTATTTATGTTTACATGGAATGATTATATGAAAATTAAACAAAATCGAGAAAAAAAATTTTGTACAGAGAAAGAAAAAGCGATCATTCGCAATATTAAAAAGAAAACAGAAATAGCTAATGTGGACAATATTTCTCGGACACAATCTTATCAAGAATATTATTTAAGAAATAGTGAAATCAGGTGGGCCTTTTTAGCGAGTATGGTTTCGAGAAATGCGGGATGGAATATGACTGATTTAGAAGGGAGATATTATGCCACTGTATTACCTGAAACGGTAAAAAAACATTTATTTCTTCTGTACGAACAAGCTAATTGGATTATTTTCTTAGATGCATTTCCTCAGCTATTATTGTATGAGGAAAGTAAGAAGAGACGGGCACCTCTCTTTCATTTGTTGCAATATTTCAGCGTATCAATTTTTATGGAAAAAGAATGGTTACTTTTCTGGGAAAGAAGAGATATGAATAGGCTTATGACAGCGCTTATTATAAATGAACAAAATAAAATTCAAAAACCAGTCATTGAGAACACATATTTTAAAAAACATGTATTCCATACTGCACTTTTTAAAGTACAAGAAAGATTTCATATTAGTGCAGTTATCTTCCCAACAATTGAAGGGAGGATGTATGGATTTTCGGTTTATCAATTTGAAACGTTACAACAGCGTATAGAACTAGGAAAAAAATTAGCATGGTTATTGTTTCATCCAATTTATAATGGTTCGTTTTATAAGTTTGCATTGCAAACTACACATACTGGGTCTAGAGAAGATTATGAAGTTTACGCACAGGAAACTCGAAAGTCTTATACGCCAACACTTAGAGATATTTATCCTGTTATTTTACATGAAGAAATAAAAATGAGAGATTGGTTTTGTGCAAATATGAAAATGAATGTGCTATTTGTACTTGAAGAACCTAAAGAGGAAGTTAATATAACAGAATGGTATAGAAGAAAGAGAGAACAAATCTATAGGCTATCTATCGTAAATCGTTTTGCTAAAAGGATGGATGAGTTCATGATATAATAAAAAAGAAGTCCCGTCTTCCATTTTGAAGACGGGACTTCTTAATTTGAAACAATCCTGCTATGCGTGCTACGACTTTAATTTCAAAACGTAATGCTAGTAGGAGATTAAGGATGATTTGAAATCTACCTGTTCGTAATAAAGTCTCGCTTTATGTAGCAGGGAAGTTTGGACCATCTAGCTTTGGATTGCCAGTCTCAGGTTTATTTTGTTGTTTGTTTTGGTTTTTCTTTTTTTCATTTTTGTTCTTTGCCATTGTAATACACCTCCTTTTTGTATTGTTACCATTTCTATAAATGACATACGAAATGATTTCTTTGACGAATAACAACTAGTTTTGTCATGTGGGCAGGAGTGGTGAATCATTCGGCGAAATTACATGACAAAGGAAAAGCAAAGAAGGAGGCGTTTTGTATATGGCGATGGTTCAGAAGGAAGATGTAATGAAAAAAATGGATCAAATGTTAAGTTCTCTCGATTTGCTGGAAATGAATATAGCGATTAGAATGAATCATGCATTAAAGGATGCGAGTGAAAAAATATGCAATAAGATAGAAATAACAGAAATGCATATTGAACATATGGAAAATAAATTAGTGCATCACGAAGAAAAAGGGAATTGGGTAAAGACATTTCAAAACGTCGTAGTGAGTGCATAATAAGGTGGGAAAGAAATGAAGAATGAAGCATTAATACAGTCTTCAGAAAAACTCATGCAGTATAATAATGAAGCGAATGTAAAAAAAAGAGAACTGATTGAATACGATTTTTATAAGGATATGAAACCGTTTGTAGATATGGTAGATGAGGAATTAGAGAAGTGGAAAGAATTAGCTTATACGTGGATTAAAGAAGAAAAGCCAAAGTATATACATGTACAGCAAATTGATCAAGTATACGATAATTTACAAACGAATGTGTTACAATGCTTTGTAAATAAAGGTAAAGGTAAACGATTCTTTGAAACACACCAAGCCGTTTCGTATACTTTGCAAAATATAGTTGAGCAATGTAAATAACAAGAGGGAGAACCCTCTTGTTATTTTTATGCTTCTGTCATTGTTGTAGGTTTTGTTGCGCCGTTTATTTCTAATTCTTTTATTAATGTTCGATAATCTGATATGCATATTTTTCCTTCGAGATACCAATGTCTCGCAAAGTCTAATAATTCATTTGCATTCTCTGTGCAATACCCCTTTTTTTGAGAAAACGCTTGTTTTAAATCCCCTAATACCATGTTGATTCCTCCCCCATGAGAATCTTCTTCTTAATTATCATAGCATGGAAGGGTTTTCTTTTTTAATTTTTTAAAAATTTAAACTTCCGACAAAAATAGACAGATACTCCATCACACATATTATTTTATAGGTACATATTATATATGTAGAAACTTATGTAAAGGAGGAGAGAATGCATGTTTCAACAATCTAACGTATATCAGCAAACGTATCCATATGCACAGCAAAATATGTACCAATATAATACGGATACATATTTACGGTATAATATGTATCCTTTCGAGCCTTATTATGGAAATCAAAATTATTATCAACCGTTTGAAGTGTCATTTATGAATCAAGCTCAACAACAGCAGCAACCTTATGTAAATCAGGCCCAACAACCACAACAGCAGCAACCTTATGTGAATCAAGCTCAACAATCACAAGCTCAGCAACCATACATGAATCAACAACAGCAGCAGCCTTATATGAATTCACAATATTATATGCCACCACAAGCGCCCTATGCTAATCAACAAGGGATGTTTTATCCACCAAAACAACCGTATCCGACGCAGAGTAAACAAAAGCAACAACAGCCAAGTCAGTTTTCTAGTTTTGTTTCTCAATTTAAAACATCAGATGGTAACTATGATGTAAATAAAATGATGAACACAGCTGGCCAGATGATGAATGCGATGAATCAGGTGACAGGTATTGTAAAGCAAGTTGGAGGCTTCTTTGGTAAGTAATGTTGAAGGGTTGTCTCTGAAAGTATTGTATATGAAATAAAGGACTAGACAAATTTCCTTGTAATAAATGGGTATATATAACAAACGGCTTTCTCTCTTTTCTCATACTGTAAAGTGTAATCAGATTTTTTTAACGAGAGAGGAGAGAAAAAAACTATGCATCATTGTCATCCTTGTTTTGGAGGGCATAAGCCTGTAGGACCTATTTGTACAACTGCTCCTGTCGTTCATCCGACGAAACAATGCGTAACACACTCTTTTTCAACAACGGTGGTGCCACACATTTTCCCAACACATACAACACATGTACATCATCAACAAATTAAAAACCAAAACTTCTTCCCACAAACAAATTCAAATGTAAATGTTGTGGACCCAATCGACCCAGGATTCGGCGGTGGATGTGGACCGTGTGGCCATGGTCATCATCACCACGGTCATCATCACCACGGTCATCAAATATCTCCATTTGGGCCAGGACCGAATGTATCACCGTTTGGACCAGGACCAAATGTATCACCGTTTTTACCAAACAATGTATCACCAGTAGGTCCAAATATCGGACCAAACGTTGGTGGAATATTTAAAAAGTAAATGATATGTTAGAACTAGCGAAATGCTAGTTCTTTTTTTGTAATTGGAGTGTTGATATGAAAGTTATTGCAGTAACAGGATATAAGCCATTTGAACTTGGAATATTTAAAAATGATCATCCAGGGGTGGAGTGTATAAAAAAGGCATTACACCGCAAATTAACCACTTTTGTAGAAGATGGTTTAGAGTGGGTTATAATAAGCGGCCAGTTAGGTGTAGAATTATGGGCTGCTGAAGTTGTTTTTGAAATTCAAGTAGAATATCCAGACTTAAAATTAGCGGTATTTACTCCGTTTTTAGAACAAGAAGAAAATTGGAAAGAAGATAATCGTGAATATTATGAATTTATTCTTTCTCAAGCAGACCATGTTGATAGTATCACGAAACGGAAGTATGAAAGCCCAGAACAATTTAAATTAAAAAATCAATTTTTTATTGAAAAAAGTGATGCGCTTTTAGCGGTATATGATGAAGAAAAACCAGGAAGTCCCAAATATATTGTAGAAGCAGCAAAGAAAAAAGGGGAAATAGAAAATTATCACAGTTATTTCATTCTTTTTTCTGATTTACAAGATATAATAGAAGAGGAACAGTGGAATAATGCAGAGTAATATGTAATATAGTACTCGTATATATGATTGACAAAAAGCATTGTTTCTGAAAAAATTTAGTTAATGAAAGTTTTGGTAAAAATTTGAGGTGAAGAAAATGATTTCGGATAAAATTAAATTAACAGCGAAAGATATTTTAGAAAAAGAATTTAAAACAGGTATGAGAGGTTATCAGCAAGAAGAAGTAGACAAGTTTCTTGATATGATCATTAAAGACTATGAAGCTTTCCACAAAGAGTTTGAGCAATTAAAGCAACAAAATGCTCGTTTAAAGCGTGAATTAGAGGAACAAAAACTAGCAGTAACGCAAGTTCCACAACAACCTGTACAAACACCAGCTGCACAACCGGTTTATAACAACACGAATACGGATATTTTAAAACGCTTATCTAACTTAGAAAAAGCTGTATTTGGAAGTAAGTTATACGAATGATGTAAGGTGGGAAAAGGTTTAAGCGTTTTACATAGAAAAAAACGTTGCAAAATCTTTTTGTTTCCACTATACTAATGGATGTCATAACGTTTGGGTAATCGCTGCAACGCCAACGTTGTAGAGGAAAGTCCATGCTCGCACGGCCTGAGATGGCTGTAGTGTTCGTGCCTAGCCAATTCATAAGCTAGGGTATTCTGGCTGTAAGGCTGGTTTAACGGCAGGGAAAAAACCTAAGTCCTTTCGGATATGGTTTGACTACCTTTAAAGTGCCACAGTGACGAAGTCCTTGAAGAAATGATAGGAGTGGAACGAGGTAAACCCCACGAGCGAGAAACCCAAATAATGGTAGGGGAATCTTTTCCAAGGAAATGAACGACGGGAAAGGACAGGTTTTATAACCTGTAGATAGATGATTGCCACCGGAGTAC
Organism: Bacillus sp. GW823-FHT06A10; assembly: GCF_058795375.1. NCBI lineage: Bacteria > Bacillati > Bacillota > Bacilli > Caryophanales > Bacillaceae > Bacillus > Bacillus sp. GW823-FHT06A10. The sequence goes on from NZ_JBXAHT010000001.1 coordinate 774,442, forward strand.
GAGGCGTGGGCCGTTTGTAGTACAAAGGAACAGAACATGGCTTACAGAACGTTATGAACCAACTATGAAATAACTCAGCTCTCCTTTGTTAGAGGAGGGCTTTTTATTTGTATGAAGTTATAAAGTATGAGTTAAAATGGTTAATGAGAAAAATTTTCGTAAAATGTAATGATTAATAGGACCAATTGCTATTAATTATTGTTTGAATATACATAAGAGGTGAATACAAATGGGAAAAGTTACTTTAATTGCAACAGCGGCAATGGGTATTGAAGCGTTAGTTGCCCGAGAAGTTCGCGATCTTGGTTATGAATGTCAAGTAGAAAACAGCAAAGTAACATTTGAAGCAGATGAAAAGGCGATTTGTCGCACGAATTTATGGTTACGCACTGCGGACCGTGTAAAAATTAAAGTTGGCGAATTTAAAGCAACAACATTTGATGAGCTATTTGAAAAAACGAAAGCATTAAACTGGGGAGATTATATTCCAGAGAATGGCGAGTTCCCTGTTATCGGTAAATCTTTAAAATCTGAATTATTCAGTGTTTCGGATTGCCAACGTATCGTTAAAAAAGCTGTCGTTGAAAAATTAAAAACAACATATAAACGTACAACTTGGTTTGAAGAAGATGGTCCGTTATTCCGTATCGAGATTGCAATGCTCAAGGATATTGCAACATTAACAATTGATGCGAGTGGTGTTGGACTTCATAAACGTGGATACCGTATGGATCAAGGGGAAGCTCCGTTAAAAGAAACATTAGCTGCGTCTTTAATTAAATTAACAAACTGGAAGCCAGATCGTCCATTTGTTGATCCATTCTGTGGATCAGGTACAATTCCAATTGAAGCAGCATTAATTGGACAAAACATTGCACCAGGATTTAACCGTGGTTTCGCATCTGACGAGTGGGGCTGGGTAGGTAAACAAAACTGGCGTGAAGCTCGTCAAGAAGCTGAAGATTTAGCGAACTATGATCAACGATTACAAATCATTGGATCAGATATTGATCATCGTATGATTCGAGTTGCTCAAGATAACGCAGAAGAAGTGGGCTTAGGCGATTTAATTACATTTAAACAAATGCAAGTAAAAGATTTCACAACAAAAGAGGATTATGGCTACGTTGTAACGAATCCTCCATACGGAGAACGTTTAAGTGAAAAAGCACTCGTTGAACAACTGTATAAAGAAATGGGACAAGTATTCCGCCCGTTAGATACATGGTCAGCGTATGTATTAACAAGCTACGAAGCATTTGAGAAGTGTTACGGAAAAGATGCGTCGAAGAAGCGTAAACTGTTTAACGGATTTATCCGTACAGATTACTACCAATACTTCGGAAAACGTCCACCGCGTAATTCATAGTATAAAACTCCTCCAGCGCGCATATACTGGCTATTATGTAATGCGTAAAGGAGGAAGTGATATGGATAATTTCCAATTATCAATGATTCAAAAAGCTATTCACCGTACGTATGATGAGCTCGGAAAAGAAGTGGATAGTCAAGGTGCGATTGTGGGTGAAATACAAAAAGCACAAGAAGAATATTTGTCAGCTCTTTCACATGAAACAGCGATTGATAAACGGTATTTAAAGTCATTAATATAGAAGAAAATTTTCCTTTTTCGAAAGGAAAATTTTTTTTCGTGAATTTCTATGTATTGCAACAGGGGAAAGTAAATGCATACATATGCGTAGCAGTTGCTATTATCTTTTTATAGAAAAACTTTTTGGTTGGAGGCTAAGGATGTTTACTGAGAAGAGATTACCATTTGAAGTAGGAAAACAAGATAATTTTTATGATAAGTTGAATGAGTGGATTGGAGATGTGTTTTACGACATCCTTCCGGAAAAAGGCTTTGAAGAGCGTGATGAACAAATTTTTATGGCGTTTCAGTTAGAACGCGCTTTCCAAGAAAAGAAAGTTATGTTCGCAGAAGCTGGTGTAGGAACCGGGAAAACAATTGTATATCTTCTATATGCAATTTGTTACGCGCGTTATACTGGGAAACCAGCTATTATTGCTTGTGCAGATGAAACGTTAATTGAGCAGCTTGTAAAAGAAGAAGGGGACATCGCTAAGTTATCTGAAGCATTAGGGCTATCTGTTGATGTAAGGCTTGCAAAATCAATGGATAATTATTTATGCTTACGTAAACTTGAAGATGTTATGAGTGGACGAGCTCCAGAAGTAATTGAAGACGTATATTACGAGTTACCACAGTTTGTATTCGATCATGGTACGATGCAAAACTTTACTCACTATGGTGACAGAAAAGAATTTCCACTTTTAAATGACGAAGAATGGTCAAAAGTAAATTGGGATTACTTCCAAGATTGTTTTACTTGTGATTCTCGTCATCGTTGTGGACAAACTCTTTCTCGTGAACATTATCGTAAAGCAGCAGATTTAATTATTTGTTCTCAAGATTTCTATATGGATCATATTTGGACGTACGATGCTCGTAAGCGTGAAGGGCAAATTCCATTATTACCAGAAAGTAGCTGCGTTGTATTCGATGAAGGACATCTTGTAGAATATGCAGCTCAAAAAGCTTTAACATACCGTTTAAAGCAAACGATGATGGAGCAACTTTTAACGAGATTGCTACAAAACGATATTCGAGAGGAGTTTGCACATTTAGTAGAAGAAACAATTTGGCAAACAGAGCGATTCTTTGATGTGTTACAAGAAAACAAAAAAGAAATTGCCGGTTCTGATCGTTTAGAAATTACTGTGACAGAAAAAGTAACAGCTGAAGCGAAACGACTTTATGCAAAAATCGGTGAAGTTGGAGATGCATTAGTATTCGAAAGTGAAATGCATACAGTAAATACGTATGATTTAAATATTGTTGATGAGCATTTAGATGTATTAGAACATTCACTTCGTCTGTTCATGCACGAGAAAAATGTAATTACTTGGGGTGAAGAAGGTGATGGTGCCTTTACGTTAGTGATTATGCCGCGTGCAGTTGAAGAAGTATTACAAGAGAAAGTGTTCTCGAAGAAAATACCGTATATTTTCTCTTCTGCGACATTATCGAACAATGATTCATTCGCGTTTACAGCTAATAGCCTAGGGGTAAAAGATTACTTATCATTCTCAGTTGCTTCACCGTTTGATTACGAAGAGCAAATGGCAGTAAACTTACTATCGTATACGAAAGAAAATGAATGGGAAAGAAAGTGTCAATATACACTTGAAAATATACAAAAAACAAATGGACGTACCCTTGTATTATTCCGTACAACGCAAGAGCTTGCAGCGTTCAAAGAGTATGTAAGTAAGGAGCAAATGTCGGTTCCGTTCTTATATGAAGGAGATCAGGAAATTAGCCAGCTCGTTTCTCGTTTCCAAAATGAAGAAGAGACTGTACTTTGTGCGGTTCATTTATGGGAAGGTTTAGATATTCCTGGTTCATCATTATCACACGTTATTATTTGGTCATTACCATTCCCTCCAAACGATCCTGTGTTTGAAGCGAAACGTAAGCACGTAAATAATCCATTCTGGGATGTAGATGTACCATATATGATTTTACGACTTCGTCAAGGAATTGGGCGTTTAATTCGTACAAGTGAAGATAAAGGTGCTATATCAATCTTCTTATCTGATTCAGAAGATGAGAAAGTAGTTGCAGCTGTGAAAAATGTACTGCCAGTAGAAGGTAAAGAATTATAAGGAGAAAGCTTGGCGCTTGCCAAGCTTTTTTTCTATTATAAAAGGAATTTATGTTTCCGTGTCGAATTAAGTTTGAGGTAGAAAAAGGAGGCTTTTATACGATGACAGTTGCTACATATGAGGTAGAAAAACAATTTTTAACATACGTGAAGAAGATACAGAATTACGGAGAAGCATTAAGTTTAATGTTTTGGGATTTAAGAACAGGTGCACCAAAAAAAGGTGTAGATCAGCGTTCAGAAGTAATTGGTATGCTTTCGTCAGAAGTGTTTGCTATGTCGACTTCAGATGAGATGGGAAACTATTTAACAGAACTTGAAGCTTTAATACGTGAAGATAAACTTTCTGAAACGACGAAGAAAATGGTTGAAGAGTGTCGGAAAGAATATGATAGAAATAAAAAAATTCCACAAGCTGAATATGAGGCTTATGTGAAATTAGAAGCGAAAGCAGAGAGTGTGTGGGAAGAAGCTCGCGAAAAATCTGATTTCGAAATGTTCCGCCCATACTTAGAAAAAATTGTTGAATTTAAAAAGAAATTTATTACATATTGGGGTTATGAAACATATAAATACAATACATTATTAGACATGTATGAGCCAGGTATTACAGTAGAAGTTTTAGATCACGTATTTGGTCAACTTCGTGAGCGCATCGTGCCGCTTGTAAAAGAAATCTCTGAGTCTAAAAAAGGATTAAAAACAAGTGCTTTATCGGAACAGTTTTCAAAAGAAAAACAAAAGAACTTTACATTAGAACTATTAAAGCAATTGAATTATGACTTTGAAGCAGGTCGTCTTGATGAAACAGTACATCCTTTCGAAATTACATTAAATAGAGGGGATGTTCGTATTACGACACGCTATGATGAAAAAGATTTCCGTATGGCTGTATTTGGAACAATTCATGAATGTGGTCATGCAGTATATGAACAAAACATTGCAGAACAATTTGAAGGTACACCACTTTGCAGTGGTACATCTATGGGTATTCACGAATCACAATCATTATTCTTTGAGAACTTTATCGGCCGTAATAAATCATTCTGGAAGAAAAATTATGATTTATTAAAAGAGTATAGCGATGGTCAATTTGATGATATGTCAGTCGATGAGTTTTATGATGCAATTAACGAATCGAAGCCGTCACTCATTCGTATAGAAGCAGATGAGCTTACATACCCGCTTCATGTTATGGTGCGTTATGAATTAGAGAAAGAATTATTTGATGGTACATTACAAGTGAAGGACTTACCAGCAGCTTGGAATGATAAGATGGAAGCATATTTAGGAATTCGTCCGGAAAATGATGCGCAAGGTGTATTGCAAGATGTTCACTGGGCTGGTGGCTCATTTGGATACTTCCCATCTTATGCGCTTGGTTACATGTATGCAGCGCAATTTAAGCAAAGAATGTTAAAAGACATTCCGAACTTTGATGCATTATTAGAAGAAGGAAACGTAACACCGATTCGTGAATGGTTAACAGAACATATTCACCAATATGGTAAAACGAAAAAGCCGCTTGAAATTTTAGAAGATGTAACAGGTGAAGGCTTAAATGCAAACTACTTAGCCGATTATTTAGAAGCGAAATATAGAGCGATTTATGAGTTGTAAAAAAAGAGCTGCTTAATTGCAGCTCTTTTTATTAAAGGGGATGGGAGAATGGGTTATACATATACAGTAATGAAGCAAGAAGAAGCGGAGGAAATTGCGTATAACTGGCATTATGAAGGGAAATATTCTTTTTATGATATAGAGGCAGATGAAGAAGATTTAGCTGAATTTTTACAGGGTGAGAGTAGAGGAGATCATACATTTTCTGTGAAGCAAAATGGCATTCTCATTGGTTTTTTTACTGTTTGTAAAATGAATGATGGAACGGTTGATATAGGACTTGGAATGAGACCTGATATAACTGGAAATGGATTTGGTTTACAGTTCGTGAATGCTGGACTAGCTTTTAGCAAAGAAAAATACGGGTGCAATTATATAACACTATCAGTAGCGACATTTAATGAGAGAGCAATCAAAGTGTATAAAAGAGCAGGATTTGAGGCGGTTGGAACGTTTATACAGAAAACAAATGGTAGTTGTTTTGAGTTTTTGAAAATGAACTACATATGTAAACATGATTAAAAAACAGAGGGGTCTTCTGTTTTTTATTTTGATTTAGAAATATATGATACATATTTTTGTACTTGTTGTATGTAATAGAGGGTTTTGAAATTTTGGTAAAGGATGTGTATGATAGAAGTTTAGTAGCGAATAGTAGGTTTAGCAAGGAAAGGTAGAGGTAGTATGATTACAATTAAAACGAAAAATGAAATAGATTTGATGCATGAATCTGGAAAATTACTTGCTTCATGTCATAAAGAAATTGCGAAAATGATAAAGCCAGGTATAACGACGCAAGAGATTGATACGTTTGTTGAAATGTATTTAAAAAAGCATGGTGCCACATCTGAACAGAAAGGTTACAATGGTTATCCATATGCGATATGTGCATCTGTAAACGATGAAATGTGTCATGCGTTTCCGGCCGATGTTCCTTTAACTGAGGGTGATATTGTAACAATTGACACAGTAGTAAACTTAAATGGGGGTCTTTCAGATTCTGCTTGGACGTATAGAGTTGGAAAAGTTTCTGATGAAGCAGAAAAGTTGTTGCTAATAGCTGAGAATGCTTTGTATAAAGGGGTTGATCAGGCGGTAATCGGTAATCATGTAGGAGACATTGGCTATGCAATTGAAAGTTATGTAACAAATGAAGGTTTTTCTGTCGCAAGAGACTTTACGGGACATGGAATCGGTAAAGAGATTCATGAAGAACCAGCAATTTTTCATTTTGGGAAACAAGGACAAGGGCCTCAGTTACAAGAAGGAATGGTGATTACGATTGAGCCGATTGTCAATGTAGGTATGCGATATTCGAAAGTAGATTTAAATGGGTGGACTGCACGAACGATGGATGGGAAATTATCAGCTCAATATGAGCATACACTTGCGATTACAAAAGATGGGCCAATCATTTTAACGAAGTTGTAATTGGAAATGAAAGAGTTTACAAAACTCGAACGAAAATAGTAGTTTTTAAAAATTCGTACGTGTTTTTTCGATAAATGCTTTTCAAAGTATAAAAAGTGCGTTATAATCCTTCTATAAAATAAATAGTTAGCTACACTCATATAATCGCGGGGATATGGCCTGCAAGTTTCTACCGAAGTACCGTAAATACTTTGACTATGAGTGAGGACGAATATAATTGCTTGTTTAGCATTCTTTTTTTGCGAAACTCCAAAAGCGCGTCTCTCACTTGTAACGAGTGGTGGCGGCTTTTGGAGTTTTTTTATTGCATAAGAGGGGGAACAAACATGAAAGTATTACAAGAAAAGATTTTGAACGAAGGAAAGGTTTTATCTGGTGATGTATTAAAGGTGGATGCATTTTTAAATCACCAAATTGATCCAGTACTTATGCAAGAAATCGGAAAAGAATTTGCCAAACGTTTTAAAGAAGAGAACATTACAAAAATCGTGACGATTGAATCTTCAGGCATTGCACCAGCGGTTATGGCTGCATTAGAGCTTGGTGTAAAAGTAATTTTTGCACGAAAACGTAAATCGTTAACGTTACAAGATAATATGTACGTTGCAAACGTATATTCATTTACAAAACAAGAAACAAATGAAATTTCATTATCTCGAAATCATATTGATGAAAATGATCGCGTGCTAATCATCGATGACTTTTTAGCAAACGGTCAGGCTGCTTTAGGTTTAATGAGTTTGGTAGAGCAAGCAGGAGCAAGTATTGCAGGAATTGGAATTGTTATTGAAAAAGCATTTCAAGATGGAGGAAAGAAGCTTCGTGAACAAGGCGTTCGTGTTGAATCACTAGCAGAAATTGCATCACTTGATAACGGCACAGTTACATTTGTACAGCAAGAAACTGCGGAGGTGAAATAAACGATGAAGCAGCATCCATTTAAAATTGCATCGCTTGGTATGCAACATATGCTTGCAATGTATGCTGGAGCAATTATCGTTCCGCTTATTGTGGGCGGTGGACTTGGTTTAAATCAAAAAGAATTAACATATTTAGTCTCAATTGATTTATTAATGTGCGGCGTTGCGACAATTTTACAAGCATTATCAAATCGCTTTTTCGGTATTGGACTTCCCGTTGTACTCGGTTGTACATTTACAGCCGTTGGACCGATGATTGCGATTGGAAAACAATACGGTGTGTCTTCAATTTATGGAGCAATTATTGCTGCTGGGTTATTCGTTGTTATTTTTGCGAAATTATTTGGAAAGCTTGTAAAACTATTTCCACCTGTTGTAACAGGGTCTGTCGTTACAGTAATTGGAGTTACACTTGTTCCAGCCGCTATTAATGATATGGCTGGTGGAGTAGGAAGCAAAGATTTCGGAAGTCTTGAAAACTTAGCGTTAGCATTTGGAGTGTTATTATTTATCATCATTATGTATCGTTTCTTTGATGGGTTTATCCGTTCAATTTCTATTCTATTAGGTTTGTTGTTCGGTACTATCGTTGCAGCATTTATGGGGAAAGTAAGCTTGCAAGCAGTTGGAGAGGCGGATTGGTTCCATGGTATTCAGCCATTTTACTTCGGTACACCAACATTTGAATTAACACCAGTTATTACGATGATTCTCGTTGCTTGTGTAGGGATTGTAGAAGCAACAGGTGTATACTTTGCATTATCTGATATTTGCAATAAAAAAATCGGTGAAAAAGAATTAACAAAAGGGTATCGTGCAGAAGGATTAGCGATGGTGTTAGGTGGTATTTTCAACGCGTTCCCATATACAACATACTCTCAAAACGTAGGACTTGTTCAATTAACTGGAGTGAGAAATCGCGTTATTATTTATACTTGCGGTGGTATGTTAATCGCTCTTGGGTTTATTCCGAAAATTGCAGCTATCACAACAATTATTCCGAAGTCAGTACTTGGCGGTGCTATGCTCGCAATGTTTGGTATGGTTATGGCATATGGTATTAAAATGTTAAGTAGCGTTGACTTTGGAAGACAAGAAAACTTATTAATCGTTGCATGTTCTGTTGGAATTGGGCTTGGCGTAACAGTCGTTCCTACATTATTCTCACAACTTCCAGAAAGCATTCGTATTTTAACAGATAACGGAATTGTACTTGGAAGTGCATCAGCAGTATTGTTAAATATCGTATTTAATATGGTGCCGCAGCGCAAAGTGAAAGTAAAAGAAGAGCCGGTGTCTATGCAAAGTGCAGTAAGAGAAGCGTAAAAAAGCAAGGTCTCGTTATGAGACCTTGCTTTTCTTTTTAAGTGGCATCATTTTCCCGTAAGTACCAAGACGCCAAATGTACTCAAGTGGCCCGTATTGGTAATGTGAAAGCCACCAGCGGCTAATAAAGATTTGTAACGTGTAGAAACCGACGCAGAATAGTGGTCCAACCCATAATGGAGCAAGATAATCATTTTTGAATAGTAGCCCGAATACAAGTAATGTAACAATTGTATGTGAGATGTAATTCGTTAACGCCATTCGTCCAACGTATTGGAATGGACGTAATACTGTTTGCCATTTTTCTTTTTGTAATAAACGCATTAACGTGACAATGTAGAAGATGAACAATGTCTTTCCGCTTATCATCGTAATGCCCATAAGTGAAAATGGTGTGTATGGTTGATTGTTCATAAAGAAGTAAACCATAATAAACCACATCGGTAATGTTAAAATGAACATAATGATTTGCCATTTTTTAAGTTTTGGATCTAATTCCTTAGCACGGCGGAAAATGTCTTTTTTACCGGCATATAATCCGAGTAAAAACAATCCTAGTGTTTCAGGAAGCATAATAAGACTGTTACTTATTGCTTCAGAATAGAATGAATAGAATCTGTCTGTAATTTGTAAGCCCCAGTTTTCTAACGGCATAATGGCTATGGAAAGGCCTAGTTCATCTACCGGCACTAATAACATGACAAGAGAACCTAATAATGTGAACAATTGCATGAAACTTAATAGTACAATTGACCATATTAAAATAGTACGTGTCTTTCTTTTGTAAAATAAAAATAAGAAAAACCCGGTAATTGCATAAGTATGTAAAATGTCACCGTCCCATAAAAGAACGTAATGTAAGAACCCGAATAATAATAAGATAAGTAAGCGGCGAACAAACAAAGTTTTTGGGCGATCGGTCTTCGCCTCAGCACGATTCATAAAAATATAAAAACCTAATCCGAATAAAAACGAAAAAATTGTATAAAATTTCGTTTGAATAAACATATCGTAAAATAGGCGAATATAGCTGTCTATCCCTTCGTAAATTCCTGTAATATCACGTGAGTCAACCCCGGCAATAATTGGCCAGTTAACAAGAAAAATACCTAATACAGCTATTCCTCTAATAATATCGATGGAATGTATCCTCTCGCCTTGTGAAATGTTTTGTGTCATTATTTTCCTCCTTGTTAAGTAATTCCCTTTTATTATACAAAATGTAAAGAAGAGGGTATATAGGTAATTTCCAATTTTTAAAACTGTTAAGATGTGTATTATGAGATATAATAAGAGTGCACAACAAGTTTTAACCTTTTTCAAAACAGGCAGTAAAGCTCCTTCTTATAAGGAGCTTTCTTTATGAAAAGTGTTGATAATGATTCTCTTTAATGATAAAATGTATTCAAAAGTGATAATCATTATCAAAAAAGGTTGGTGCATGAGTATGGTATATGCATTAGTAGCAGGTACAGTTGCTGTATATGCAGTTATTGCAAAGTATGTTTTAAATGGAGTAGGAACAGCAAAATGAGTGATATGACATAAAATCCCTTTCATTTGTAAAAAGAATGAAAGGGATTTTTTATTTTTAATGAGAATATGCTGAAAATTTAGTATGATAGTAAAGTAAAACTGTAATCAATGGGTAAGTGTAACTCTCACTGGTTATGAGCTCGCAATTAGCGGGGAAAAGTATATACATCTTGGATAAAGGGGAACAAGGGGATGACAAACATAGTACAGACAAACGGTATGAAAAAACTTGTTTGTTTTTATGAAGAGTGGCAAAAACACGGCGATGCAGAGAATAGCTTAAAGTTGTTTGAAGTAATTCAAAAATATAAACGAGAGCAGCTTATGATAGCGTTCTGCGGTCACTTCTCAGCAGGGAAATCAACGATGATGAATCATCTATATAAAGCGCAGTTGTTACCAACAAGTCCAATTCCGACAAGCGCTAACGTCGTTAAAATTGAAAAGGGATTTGATCGTGTTGTTGTAACGATTAAATCTGGAGAACAGTACGAATATGACGGTGCATATTCAGCAGAAGAATTAAAGCAAATTTGTAAAGATGGCGATGAGGTAATTGGTGTTCATATTTATCGGAATGATGCACCAATTCCTGAGGGTGTTATGTTAGTTGATACACCAGGGATTGACTCAACAGATGATGCCCATCAACTAGCGACAGAATCAACGCTACATCTAGCAGACGTAATTTTTTATATGATGGATTATAATCACGTCCAATCGGAAGTGAATTTGCAATTTGTTAAAGAATTGAAACAACGTAATAAAACGGTTTATCTCGTTGTAAATCAAATAGATAAACATAAAGAAAATGAATTATCATTTGAGGATTATAAAGATAGTGTGAAACAATCGTTCTCTAACTGGGATATTGAAGTAGATGGAGTTTATTATACGTCATTACGAATGATGAACCATCCACATAATGAAATTGGAAGCTTAGAAACATTAATTACTTCTATTATGAAAGAAAAAGAGCAGTATGTAAGAGAGGGAATGGAGCGAGAAACAGAACATTTAATGGGAGAACATTTCTCGTTTATTGTTTCTGAAAATGAAAAAGCTCTTTTGACATATGAGGAAGAGTTAGCATCACCGCTTTTGATTTCAGAAATAGTTGAAAAGAAAGAAGAGCTAACGGAAACTAAACATCGCGAGGCTAGTAAAGAATCTCATGTGAGAAACGAATTTATAAAAGGTTTACAAGCTATATTAGATAACGCGTATTTAATGCCATTTGAAATGAGAGAATTGGCAAATGCATATTTAGAAACGAAATTAACAAAGTTTAAAGTTGGTTTGCTATTTGCGAAAGGAAAGACGGAGCAAGAAAAACAAAGACGTGTAGAGGCGTTTTATTCTGCCCTTCAAAAGACTGTTGAAACGCAACTTGATTTTCATGTGAAAGAATTTATTGTAGCCTTCTTAAAAGAAGAAGGATTGTTCACGGAGGAAATTGGGAAAGACATATATGCTTTAGAAATTGCTTTTGGACCAGAAATGTTAGCTGAAGTCATTAAACAAGGTGCAGGTTTCACAGGTGATTACTTACTTCTTTATACAGCGGATGTAGCGAATGAACTGAAGAAACGTTATTTTACAAAAGCACAGCAAATTTTTGATAAAAGTGCAGTTGTTTTAAAGCAAAAAGTGAAGGAAGCAGTTGCTCGTATGGAAGAAGAGATTGAAAAATATACGATGTTGCAAACGGCAAAAGAGACGGAATTACAATACAGTAACAATTTAGAGACATATGAAAGTTATTTACAAAATGTTTGGCACGAGCGTGTTGCTACACCAGAAGGATTGCAAATAGAGGAGATATTGCAACGTGAAAAACAAATTGTTAGTGAGAAATTCACACTACAAGAGCAGGAAATGGTAAATGATAACGTAGCGGCTCATGAAGAAGAGATAAAAGGAACGGCAGCTTTAAATATTCAGCGTATATTAGAGAAAGTGAAGAAAGCTGAAATGATATTAGAGCCATTGCCAGCGCTGAAACATGTACAGCAAGAGGTGATAGAAAAAAGGCGTCGTGTGGAAACGAAACAATTTACAGTAGCGTTATTCGGAGCTTTTAGTGCTGGGAAATCATCATTTGCCAATGCCTTACTTGGTGAGAAGGTACTTCCTGTATCACCAAATCCGACGACGGCAACGATTAATCAAATTTTGCCGGTTACAGAGGAAAAACCACACGGAACAGTAATGGTTCAATTCAAATCAAAGCAAGCTCTATTAGAAGATATGAAAGCTGTTTATAAGCTGTTTCATTATGAGATTACTACGTTAGATGAGGCGTTAGCACAAATTGATAAAGTTATGAAATATCCTTCACCGACTGGGAAGCAAAAAACAACATTTAGCTTTTTACGAGCGGTACAAAAAGGGTATGATGCAGTTTCTACTTATTTAGGAGAACAAGTACAAGTCACATTAGAAGAGTTCTCTGATTATGTAGCGAATGAAGAAAAATCATGCTTCGTTGAGTATATGGAGCTTTATTATGATTGTGCTTTAACAAGGCAGGGAGTAGCGCTTGTAGACACACCTGGAGCGGATTCTATTAATGCTCGCCATACGGATGTTGCATTCCAGTATATTAAAAATGCAGATGCTATTTTATTTGTAACATATTATAACCATGTATTCTCTCGTGCTGATCGTGAATTTTTAATTCAGCTTGGGCGTGTAAAGGATACTTTTGCCCTTGATAAAATGTTCTTCTTAATTAATGCGGCGGATTTAGCAGAGTCTGAAGAAGAACTTGAAATGGTAAAAGGTTATATCGCAGATCAGCTACTGCAATACGGTATTAGAAATCCGCGTTTATTTGCAATTTCAAGTTTATGTGCGCTTGAAGAGAAACAAGGAAAGAATGTTGAAAAAGAGAAGTATGGTATTTTACAAAACTCTGGAATTACTAAGTTTGAGGAATCATTTACGTCCTTTATGATGAGAGATTTAATGCTTGTTTCTGTGCATGCTCTATATGGTGCGTTGCAAGGGGCAGATCAGCTTTTAGTAAACATGATAAATGGTGCAAAGCAGGGGAATGAAGAGAAAGAGAAGCAAACGAAAAAATATGAAGCAGAGCGTGATCAACTACTTCATATTATTTCATCATATAGTGTACTTGCTGAAGAACAGGCGATGCAAAATGAAGTGAAAGAGTTGCTTTATTACGTGCAACAGCGTCTATTCCTACGTTATAACGATGTGTTTACTGAATTTATTAATCCGGCGTCACTTCGAACGGATGGAAATGTGAAAACACAATTGCAACAGTGTGTTATGGAATTAGTAGCATTTATTCAGCATGATTTATTACAAGAAATGCGTGCGACATCATTACGTCTTGAAAAATGGATAGACGAAGCGATGAAGCGTGCAAAGGACGAAATTGTAGTGAACTGTAAAGTAGAAAATCAATCAATTTCTATGAATGGAACAGTTGAGTATGAATATAAAGATATTACACATAAAGAACCGTTCCCTTCAGTTGAAATAAAAGATTTCAAAAAAGCACTGGCACATTTTAAAAATGAGAAAAGCTTTTTTGAAAAGAATGACAAAGCTTTTATGCAAGAAGACGCTAAATCTGTATTAGAACCGCTTGTATCAAACTATGTAGCCGATGAAAAAGATTTATTTGTCCATCATTATAAGCAAGAATGGGATATGAAGTGGAACTTATTCCAAAAAGTGATGCAACAAGATGTAATGAACTATTATGAAAGTATATTGTTTGCATTGGCTGAAACGATCGATGTATCTCTATATGAACAAAGTAAAGAACAATTGCACAATCAGTTAGTAGAGATTGAAAAAGAAATTTATGTTATATAGTCGTTATGAGAAAAAGATTCGTTCAATTTTCTTTTGCAGTACAGTATCTAAAGATTTGACAAATCCAGCAAATTCATCGGTAGAAATCATATGAGTAAGAACGAGTCGTCTGCCATCTGGTGTTTCACCGCATAAGACGAATGAAGAAAATTCGTATGTTTTATTTTCAACTACTAATTTTGGATAGGAATACGTGTCGCTTTTCTTCTTCTTTCCATCAATAGAGATGACGTTGCATTTTTTCTCATTGTTGTCCATGGTGAATCCCTCCTTTCTATTATTTATGGTAGACAAGGAGGGTTTAGAACAATAGAGATGGGGGGATTTTTTATGTCTTTTGTAATAGAACGTATTTTAAAAGAGGCTATACCGAAGTCTTTATTGCTACTTGCTGATCCAAGTGAACGGCAAATAGCTATATATGTACAAAGAGGGTTAACATACGTAGCAAAGCAAGGGGGCAGCATCATCGGTGTGTATGTTCTTTTGGAAACAAGGCCGAAGACGATGGAAATCATGAATATTGCGGTTGCAGAGCATTTGCAAGGAAAAGGGATTGGGAAGAAGCTATTAAGGCATGCCGTAGAAACTGCTAAAGGATATGGTATGTCAAAACTTGAAATTGGTACAGGCAATTCTAGTGTTTCACAACTTGCTTTATATCAAAAATGTGGATTTCGTATTTTTTCTATTGATTTTGATTACTTTTCGAAGCATTATGAAGAAGAGATTATTGAAAATGGCATTGTATGCCGTGATATGATTCGGCTTGCAATGGAATTGAATTAGAACGTATAACTTATTTAGGGGGAAGAGAA
Organism: Bacillus sp. GW823-FHT06A10; assembly: GCF_058795375.1. Taxonomy (NCBI): domain Bacteria; kingdom Bacillati; phylum Bacillota; class Bacilli; order Caryophanales; family Bacillaceae; genus Bacillus; species Bacillus sp. GW823-FHT06A10. Next base: position 789,634 of record NZ_JBXAHT010000001.1, read on the forward strand.
GATGGAAGTACATAAAGCAATTACAGCACATTCTCGTAAACAAAATGAAAGTGTAAAAGCATGTTTACAATTAGATGCGCAGCGTGAAGCAGCTATTGAAGCAGCCGTATCTCTTGCGTCAAATGGGAAAGAATTTTCGGTTGATGTCATTAATGTTGTAACAAAGCAAATTAATGATCTTGCAAAAAATGGTGTTACCTTGCAGCGTAAATATGTTACAGAAGAAATGGTTATGGAGTATGTAAGTCGTTTACAAGAGAAAGAAGGTCGTTAAAGATGATAGTTACAGTCGAATGGTTACGTGAGCATATAGAAGATGAGAACGTCCGTGTAATCGATTGTCGTTTTGATTTAGCGAATCCTAATTGGGGTAGAGAAAAGTATGAAGAAGAACATATTCCTCATGCGTTATATTTTGATTTGAATTTAGATTTATCAAGTCCTATAGCAGAACATGGTGGCCGCCATCCGTTGCCAAGCATTGAAGAGTTTGCGGACAAGCTTTCGGAGGCTGGTATTGATGAACATACGACAGTAATTGCGTATGACAGTCAAGCCGGTGCAAATGCTGCTCGTTTATGGTGGTTATGTAACTATGTAGGACATGAGAAAGTATATATATTAGATGGTGGTTTCCCGGCTTGGAAAGAGAATGGACTACCGACGACAGCGGAAATTCCTGTTGCTATACGAAAAACATTCAAAGCTAACATACAAGATCATATGCTTGTATCGATGGAAACAGTAAGAGAGAATATCCAGGCAGGTGCAGATGTTACGTTAATTGATTCAAGAGAGCCAAAACGTTATGCTGGTGTAGAGGAACTTGTCGATCATAAAGCAGGACATATTCCGACAGCAACAAACTATTTTTGGAAGGATGGAATGTTGCAATCAGGACAATTTAAGAATGAAGCTGAGCAACAAGAACGATTTCAAAATCTGTCGAAAGATAAGGAAACCATTGTATATTGTGGTTCTGGTGTTACGGCATGTCCAAATATCATTGCGTTAAAATTGGCTGGATTCCAAAATGTTAAATTGTATGCAGGTAGCTGGAGTGATTGGATTTCTTATCCAGAAAATCAAATTGCAAAAGAAGAAGATTAATCACTTGCATGCAAAAATAATTTGTATTAAAATAAGGTCACAAGCAAGAGATTGCTCGAAAAACTTTGTATTTTACACATTGGAAACAATGTGATAATATAACGACAAGTAAATAATACATCCTGCGGTGTACGTAACTTATTTATGTCTAAAACCGATGTTAGTTATACGGAAGCTCAATATTTAGCGACCATCATCAAGCCTTCCTTGTGGAGGAAGATGTACGGTAACTGTGAGGGCATCCACCTGCGAGTAGCGGGTTTTTGGACATTTACGAGGAGCGGCACGTGCGGGGGTCTTATTTCAACTAACCTTATATAAAATTCCTACGGTGTACGTAGCTTATGCATGTCTTAAACCAATAAGTTTAATATGGAAGTTCAATATTTAAATGTAGCTAACATGCCATCTTTTTAAGAAGGAAGTTACAAACATTTGTGAGAGCATCCACCTGTGAGAGCAGGTTTATGGACATCTAGAGAGAACGGCATATGTGGGGCTATATAAAAACCTTACGTTTTATACGTAAGGTTTTTTTGTTGCATAGATATATCAATATTATCTTGATTCACCTGTGAAGTTTCCGTAATAAATGTAGCACTTTCTGTCTTCATCAATCTCTCTTGAATCCAAGGAGAATTCCATAGACATGCCGTCTCGCTGAATATATATAATATCTGAATGAAGAGATGGTAAAATTTCTTCGTAGTTCCATACATCTTGACTATCTACTAAGCTTGAACTCGTTTCACTTAGTTCTCTAATTTCAAAACCGATGTGGGAGTATGTAGGGTCTGAAGGGTCATTGGCGAAAACTTCTTTTTGAATATAAATAACTGCTGTTCCGTCTGGATCAACCGAAGTTGCAGTAACAACATAAGTATTTTTCTCTTTAATAAAATATTCACAAGTCATGCGTGCGATAATTTCAGAATTAGAAATATTGGCGTAGTTCCATAAAGCAGGATACCCTTTCGTTTCATCATTAAGTCGATATTCTAAGCGCATTTAATCCCTCTTCTTCCTTTTTCTTCTACTTTATCATGCCATCCTATATAATAGGAATAGAATTTAAAAAGGGGAGTGCGAAGGTGACAAAAACGAAATGGCTAGTAGGTGGTGTCGTAACGTCTTTAATGACTGGCACTTTATTTGGTTGCGCACAAGATCTTCCCCCAAAACCGAATGATAATAGTTGTTCTGATTGGGATTGGGATGATGAACTTGGGGTATGGCAGTGTGATGATAGTAGTTCAGGTTATCGTGGGCATTATTTCTATGGTGGGCGATACTATCAAAATAAATCTACTTTTAAAAATTCATCGGCGTTTAAATCGTATCAATCGTCTGCTGAATTTAAAGGTGGAATTGGAAGCGGTTCAAAGGGAGGATTTGGGGGCTAAAATATGTCGCAATACATAAGGGATCGAAAAGAATTTTATTTAAAATATCCGAATTTTTGGTCGGATTTATATGAATGTGAGTATAGTTTGTTTCATGTTTTTTCTATAACAAATCAGACTTTGGACCAATTACACTTAGCGACTGAACGAATGGGGAAAATATTTTTTAAGACTGCTAGACTGCTGCGTAATTTAAGTGACGAACAGCTTCTAGATCTTGGCTTTCCATCCGCGAGTTTATCATTCATTAGAATGAAAGGGCTTTATCCTGAATCTGTAATTTCGCGATTTGATTTTGCTGTAACAGAGGATAACAAAATCAAAATGCTTGAGTTTAATAGTGATACACCAACTTTTATTGTGGAATGTTTTCAAATGAATGGGAAAGTATGTGAAAATCTAGGTTATGATGATCCAAACTCGGATCAAGAACGATTGCTATCTTCTGGTGTAACGAAAGCAGTAATGGAAGCGACAAAGGGATTAGATAATCCAAATGTTGTTTTTACAGCACATCATGAACATATCGAGGATTGGAATACCACTATGTATTTAAGTCAGCTATGCCATGTTGAAAATAAAGTAGTGCCAATGTCAGAACTTAGAATTACAAAGGATGCTCTAGTTGATAAAGATGGGACGAAGATTGATGTTTTATATCGCCAAACGTATCCGATAGAAGATTTAATTGAGGATCAAGATCCTGAAACAGGAGATTTGGTAGGTGTGGAACTGCTGCAACTTGTAAAAGCCGGAAAGCTTTTTATAATAAATCCTTTGTCAGCATTTTTACTTCAGCCAAAATCAATTCAGTGTCTTATTTGGGGGTTAGCAGAAGAAGAGGTCTTTTATACAAATGAGGAACAACAGTGGATTAAAGAATATATGTTACCTACATATTTAGAACCAGATTTATTTTTAGGAAAAGGTTCTTTCGTTCAAAAACCTTCATTTGGGAGAGAAGGAGATACAATTACGATTCGCGATAAAGACGAAAATATTATGCTTCAAAATGCACACGAAACGTATAAAGCGTCACTGCCGATATTTCAAAAGTATACCGAACTGCCAGTCGTATCCTTGGAAACAGAAAAAGGGATCGAGAAACTGTCATATGTGTTTGGTTCGTTTTTAATTGCTGGAAAAGCGAGTAGTATCGGTATTCGTGCGGGAGAAAAGATTACAGGAAATGAATCGTACTATTTACCGGTAGGTATAAAAAGGAGGGGAAAAAATGATTAATTTTTTATTATATTTAGCAGTAACACTCGGCCTTTTATGTATAGGTCTGTTCTTGATGGAAGTGACAACGAAAGTAAAGGAATTTAAGTTAATGGCTCAAGGAAATAAGGCGGTAAGCTATGTGCTTGGAGGACGATTACTTGGGTTAGCTGTTGTTTTATATTCGACAGCAGCTAATTCAATTTCACTTCTTGATATGATTTCGTGGGGAGCAGTTGGGATTTTGGCTCAAATTATCGTCTTTTATTTAGCTGAGTGGCTTACACCACGCTTTAATATAAACAAAAGTCTCGAAGAAGATAATCAAGCAGTCGGTCTTTTTCTTATGTTTTTATCGCTTTCAATTGGGATTGTAATCGCTGGTTGTATAACTTATTAAAAACTTTACGTTTAAACGTAAAGTTTTTTATTTTATCCCGCTATTTGCCGGGCAGCCCGATTGGTGAGGGCTAATAATCAGTGGGGGATGAACAAAACCCCCACTGATTAAAGTTTCACTTTATATACGTTAGTTTGCCATACCTTTTGAAAAAATTGTAGGCTACTGTTGACATCTATTTTAAATAAGAGTAACATTTTCAATGTAATGAAAATAAGTCTCTGTTAGGTGAGGCTCCTGTATAGAGAAATGCTACTGCCCAAAAATGTCGAGAGACGCCAATGGGTCAACAGGAATGATCGAATTAAGGTTTTTCTTAACGTAGCTGGTAATGTACCTATGCTATACAGTGCTAAAACTCGGCGAGGGAGAGGTCCGTAGATTTCTAATTATATTAGAAATCGTTTATTTGTGTATGTAATGGCCACTACTCTCTTAAGGGTAGGGGTCTTTTTTGTTACCAAGCTATGAGTAATTTCATAGTATAAACTATAAAATTAAACGAGGAGGTGAGGAGCATGTCAAATTCTGACTCGGTTCCGTTACCCATATACTTCAAATCAAAAATATATGATGTAGGCAGGAAACGATTTGTTCCTCCCTCTATATTTATCACAATGTAGCGTTTATAAAGCGCTAGACAACTTTCACAGAAAAGTGGATAAATTGAGAAACAAAGCGTTTCTTCCTATGTTGTAAAGGAGGAGACGATAATATGTTATATGCAAACAAAACTGTGGGTAACACGTCATATAAACTAAATAAAAAATCAATAAAAGAACAAACAATGCTCCAAAAAAATAAAGATTTATTAATTGAAATTGCAACAAGAGATGTAAAATCTGTATTTGCATATTTTAAAACAACAAGAGACGGACTATCAATGAAAGAGGCGCAAAAACGTATTCAAGTATATGGCCGAAATGAACTAACTTCAAAAAGAGCAATTCTTACAGAAGTAATGATGAAGCTTGGTGGCATGATTCCAGGTTTTTCAAAACAACGTGTGTGTGATGAGTTACAACGTGAAACGATTACTGTATCTAGAGTAGAATGTTCTAGTAGTACAGGGCTAAATAGTGAACTGAAAATGATGGAGATACCAGTGCAAGAACTTGTACCTGGAGATATGATTTTTCTTTCGGCTGGAGATGCTGTGCCAGCTGATGTACGTATTATTTATGCAGATGATTTATTAGTGAATGAGTCTGTGTTAACGGGAAACGAAGCGAGTATAGAGAAGTTTGAAAGCTGCTATCACCTTGAACGTAAACGATTTATTCCATTAAAACGGATGAAAGATTATAATCCACTTGAGCTTGAAAATGTATGTTTTAAAGGTTCACATATCGTTAGTGGAAGTGCAAAGGCTGTCGTTGTTTCTACTGGAAAAAATACGTATTCAGGCATATTGCATACTTGTTGTAGTAGAACGTCTTAATGTGTTAATGGTGCTAAATATACAAAAACAATGTATAATAGACAAAGTTGAGCAAAAACGTAGAATGGTAATCTATTTATATAACCTTACGTGATAACGTGAGGTTATTATTTTTTTAATAGGAGAGGAATTATGAAAAAAGTATTATTAGTTGATGGTATGGCACTATTATTTCGTGCTTTTTACGCAACAAGTGTCTACGGACAATTTATGAAACGACAAGATGGAACCCCTACGAACGGGATTCATGGTTATATGAAACACTTGTTAACAGCTACGCAAGCGATCGAACCAACACATATCGTTACATGCTGGGATATGGGAAGTACGACATTTAGAACAGAATCGTTCTCGAATTATAAAGCAAATCGTGCAGCGCCACCAGAAGAATTAATTCCTCAATTTGATTTAGTGCAAGAAATGACTGCAAAATTATCCATTCCAGTTATCGGTATGAAAGGCTACGAAGCCGATGATTGTATCGGTACGCTTGCAAAACAATACTGCAATGAAGCTGAAGTTTATATTTTAACTGGTGATACAGATTTACTTCAACTTGTTGATAAGAACGTTACAGTTATGCTTCTGCGTAAAGGAATTGGAAATTACGAATATTACACACCGGAGAAAATCATGGAAGAAAAAGGTGTAGAGCCGTGGCAAATCGTCCATGCAAAAGCTTTCATGGGAGATACAAGTGATAATTATCCAGGTGTAAAAGGTATCGGTGAAAAAACAGCGTATAAGCTTATTCAAGAGCACGGAACAGTATCCGCTGTACTAGAAAATGTAGAATCATTAACAAAAGCGCAGCGTACGAAGATTGAAAGTGATTTAGAGAACTTAAATATTTCGTTGCAATTAGCACAAATTCACTGTGAAGTTCCAATTTCATGTTTACTAGAAGAGGGATTACACACAATGGATGAAGAAAAACTTAGATTTGTTTGTGAAGAAATGAATTGGGGAAGACCTGAAATATTAATAAATATGCTATAAATAGTTTGGAAAGAGGGATGTTGTATAAGTCGAACTTTGACTTGGTGACACCCTCTTTTGGTTTTTGTAAACAGTATTATAGTAAATAAAATTATGTCGAACTCAATTTTAAATATATAAATGTTTCGACAATATATAATGATAAAAGTTGATGAAAATAGTAACTTTTATAATGAAGTGAATTAATTTCAACATAGTTTTAGATAGCTTTTTTTTCGTGTTCACAAAGTTGTCAGAAAATAAGCGGAATTTTCATATGAAGTTCAAATAGAATTCACAACAATCAATTATTATAAGGACACACAGATAATTCCTTATCTTTTATATAACCCATCCCCCAAGGAGGACAATGAAAATGAGAAAAAAAGTGAGAAAATCTTTTAAACAATTATTAATTGAAAATAAACAATCACTATTAAATAATAAAGAAAATATGAAAGAAATTGAAGAGAGAATTGAGAAACGACATGTAGCATATAGTGGTGCGAGTAATTAAATAAAATAAAAAAGATAGCCTATATAGGCTATCTTTTTTATTTTATATTGAAAAAACGTTATTCATCTTTTTAATTTTGTAAATATGCAAGATATTTTTATAGTGTTTTTCTATCAATATTACTCATTTTTCGAGGTTGAAATTGGTATATACCAATTTTTGAGATTTTCTATTCATAATATTACAAAAAATGTTACAATACACTCAAATTTATACTATAAAATCATTTTAATATGAAAAATTGGAATGAAAAGAAAGGAGGGGAATATGAATAAAGATGTCGCTTTGAAATGATTATTATCATTTCATTAGGAGTTGATGTAAAAAGATGAAGAGATACGAAGAATTGGACTCTATAAGAGGGATTTCTTCATTAGTAGTAATGATTGGTCATCATTTAATGATTTTTTCAGCATTTCAAAATTACAGTTATGAAGATAATAAACCATTTGTTGTGTATCTATTAAAAGAAACACCTGCTCGTCTAATTTTTAGTAGTGGTAACGAATCTGTTATTATCTTTTTTGTTTTGAGCGGATTTGTTTTGTATGAATCTATTCAAAAAAACTATAGTAGCTATGGATCATACCTTTTAAAACGTATATGCAGAATATACATTCCTTATATTGTGGCAATAATAATAGCTATTATATGCCAGGCTACAATTAGTGAATATGGTATTTCTTATTTAAGTGAATGGTTTAATCGCTCATGGACGATTGAAAGTTCTTCAAGCTTAATCGCACAACATATTTTATTGGTGGGGAAATATAATACAGATGCATATAACGGTGTCATTTGGTCACTTGTCCATGAAATGCGAATATCAATAATTTTCCCGTTAATTTTGATGATTTGCTTGCGAAAAACGTTAAGGGGTTCATTACTATTATTGTTTAGTTTTAGTATATGTTCTGTCATGATGTTATTTTTGTTTCGTGCGGGCTTAACATTAACAAGCTATGCATTAACTTTGCATTATACGGTGCTATTTTTACTAGGGGCACTAGTTGCGAAGTATAAAAATAATTTAATAGTTTTTTATAGTAATTGTACTAAAAACACGAAAATTGCATGGTTTTTATTTGCGATTTTACTTTTTATGTATGAAGGGCTTATTGGAGAAATGAAAGTGCTCAATAATTTTATATTTCGAGACTACGTAGTGGCGATAAGTGCATGTCTATTTGTCATATTAAGCTTGTCAATATCAACTTTGTCGTCCTTGCTACGTAATAAATACTTGTTATATTTGGGGAAGATTTCTTACAGTCTTTATTTATATCATATTATATCGTTATTTTCCCTTATATACATGCTCCATGAAATATTACCGTTGCCAATTATTTTAATTTTTTCACTTGTTTTTTCGTTTATACTTGCAATGTTTTCGTATATATATGTAGAAAAATTTGCATTCAGAGTCGGAAAGTATGTAACAAAACAAGTGGATAGAAAGGAGAAAGGGTTATCTGAAAAGAGTGGCTTGCAGGATGTTATTCAGAAAAGGGCGGTGAAATAATTGAAGCAAGAAATGAGCATAAAAGATTTTCAACAATTATTGAAAAGAAGATTCGTAACGATTATTTTAACGATGTGTTGTTTAACCGCTTCTTTAGTTCTTATCTCTATGTATGTTTTAAAGCCGTCATATCAATATTCAACGCAAATTCTTGTTGGGAATTTAGATGAGTTTAATAAGGAAAATTCAACAAATAAAACACAAGAAAATAAGCAACTAGTAACATCGTATGTCGATATTTTAAAAAGCCCATTAATTATTTCAACAGTTAAAAAAACTTTGAAATTAGAGCAATCAAGTTATGAATTAGCACAAAAAATCTCGGTAGTGAATACGGACAACTCACAAATTGTAACTGTTACAGTAAAAGATTCCAATCCGAAAGTCGTGAAAGACATAGTAAAGACATTGGCAGAGCAATCACAAAAAAGCTTTCAACAGTACACAAATGTACAAGGAGTGAAAGTATTAACTGATCCTGAGTTACAGGAACAGGCCGAAAAATTGTTTCCGAAATTTCAACTGATCATTCCTATTTCTTTAATTGTTAGTTTTTTTGTTGGTATAGGTTTAGCTGTATTTCGAGATTATTTTGATGAACGTATATACGTGGAACAGGATTTAGAGAAAATAACAACAGTCTCTGTTATTGGTTACATAAATATGAAACCGAATAGAAAAAAGAAACCTACAGAGGTTGATAAACAATCATCTTTATATCGAGGTGAACATGTCGATGTTTAGGACAAAGAAACAGCTGCCATTCGATCTGCATGATGATCTGATGAAAGAGCAGTTTTATACGGTGTATCACGAGTTAAAAAAATCTGGAAAACAACTGTTCACAGTTAGTTCAACGAAGGACAGAGGTGTTGTTGCCTCGCTTATAGTAAATATGGGTCTAGTGTTTGCGGAAATGAAGAAAAAGGTGTTACTTATTGATGTGAATTTTTCTGACCCTAAACTACATGTATTATTACAAAGTGATCACATGATAACAGTAAACGATATAATAAGCTCTTCCCCCTGCAATTATGAATCTTTTTCTAGTAATTTGTCTAAATACTTATATTGTATTCCTGCAAAAAAAACAGTACACACAGGGACGCCCTTAGTTGCTATGGATGAATTTGATAATGCGATTGCTAAGTGGAAAGAAGATTTTGATTACATTTTCTTTTATTCTTCTGAAGTATTTGATCTTCCTGCTACGCACATTATTGCAGGGAAATGCGATGGAGTAGTCTTAGCAGTTAAAAAGCGAAAAGATTCACTACGTACAGTGCAAAAAGTAATAGCGAATATAAATAGAAAAGAATGTGAATTAATAGGGATAATTTTATATTCTTGAATGTGGGGGTAACGATCCATGATTCGTGAAACAAATCAAGCCAAGTTGTATACGATTCCAGCTCAAGAAAAGCCTAGCATATTGAATCGAAGTGTAAAACGCTTGTTTGATATTATATTTTCAATCATATTGTTACTATTAACGATACCAATTATGTTGTTCTTTTGTATTATGATTACTTTAGAAACATCAGGGGCTCCAATTTACTTTCAAGAACGTTTAGGTATAAACGGGAAGAAGTTTAATGTATTTAAATTAAGATCGATGGTAAAGGATGCTGAAATAAATGGCCCACAATGGGCAAAAGAACATGATTCAAGAATTACAAAAGTTGGATTGTTTATAAGAAAAACGAGAATTGATGAATTACCGCAACTTTTAAATATTTTAAGAGGGGATATGTCTTTTGTAGGCCCTAGACCAGAGAGAGAGTTTTTTTATAATGAATTTGATGCGTATATTCCAGAATTTAAGGAACGTTTAATGGTAAAACCAGGATTAACAGGATGGGCGCAAATAAATGGAGGGTATAATCTTGATCCAAAGGAAAAGTTGAGGTTGGATATGGAATATATTGAAATGAAAACGATTCGAATGGACATCCGTATTTTATGTAAAACCGTTTTAATTGTATTGAACGGTAATGGTGCAAGATAAATATATATGTAAACAAACAACATATGTAAGTAGGTTACTTGCAAAGGAGAACTGGTATGGGTAGATCTATTCTAAACAATATTATCCATCTATTTTATAGTACGATTTTAGCTAACCTTCTTCAGGCCGTCAGTTTAATTGTTTTAGCAAACTTTTTTAACGCACAACATTATGGGATGTTTAGTGTTGCCATAGCAGTGACGTTTGTTATGTTATTTTTTACAGACTTAGGACTTAGTAATACGTTTCTTCGAGAAGGGGCAAAGGATGGGGCAGATTTAGAGAAGATTTTATCATCGTATATAAAAATAAGGATGATCCTACTTATTTTTATTTCTATAATCGGTTATATTGTTATTCATTATATGTATGCGGACAAAAATTTAATTTATATGATGATAAACGTAATGTTTTTCATGTTAATAGGATTAACTTGGCAAAATATAGGAATTGCCTATTTTCAACTGACGGAACGTATGAAGTATATAGCGCTCATTAAAGTTGTATCAGCATCGGTTGTCATTATAATTACATGTTTTTGTATTTTCGGAGAGTTACCGGTGTATGTAACGGCTCGCTTATATGCTTTTGGGTATATGATCGGTGGTTTATTCAGTATATATATCATGAGAAGAAAGACGAAAATGAATATGAAAGTCGTAATTCATAAAGCGTTATTTTGGCAATTAACTCCCTTTATTATTAGCGGTTTTTTAATAATGAGTACGCCACAATTAGCACCTATCTTGCTTAACTATACATTGCCATTAAGTATGGTAGGTGTTTTTGCAGTGGCGTACCGGATGCCGGCAGCTTTATATCAAGTACCAGGGGTAATTGCAGGTGCATTTTTTCCAGTGCTCTTTAAGCATTATAACCAGAATAATATAGAAGAGCATACGAAATTAAATTTGCTTCAAATTAAATCAATGGCGATTGTAGGGATATGTATGACGATCGGTTTATATCATTTAGCACCATACTTTATTTCTATATTTTTTCATGAAGAATGGAGCAATGCAGTAGAACCACTCCAAATATTATCATTTCTTATTGTGCTACAGAGTTTAAATATTGCCATTGCTGATGGTTTAACGACGAGTGGATGTCAAAATAAGAGAACTGTTGTGCAGTGTGTAGCATTGGTGATAGGTGGGGTTATGCTTTATAGCTTTAGTAGTATTGGTGGAGTGATAGGAGCGGCATACGCTATGGTTTTATTTGAAATCGTCGCTTTAGTGGGATACATAGCGGTAAGTGTAGTGAAGAAAAAAATTGTATTCCAAATTGTAATACCGTATACAATTTATTTTGGTGTAACCTTTATTGGAGTGCAATATATATTGCATACATATCATTTAATTGCGCTTGTTCTTAATATACTAATCGTAGTAGCTGCCATATTCCTATATGATTATGAGCTGAAAAAACTTCTTCTTTCTTTTATAAGAAAAATACGCAAAAAGGATTATATTACGAAACAGGGGATATAGCCTATGGAAAATAATATGAAAGTATCGATGGGATGGATTATTCTTCTAATATTATTTGTTATGTTAAGTAAATACAATTTATATATTGGATTTTCATTGAAGATATATATGATTTTTTTAGTCATATATTTTTGTTTAACAATTAAAAACTTTCATATTCAAAAGTTATATTTTCATGAAGTTGTATTTTTACTGTTTTATTTCATTTATTGTTTAAGTGGAATTCTTTCTATGTATTTAAATGCTAGTATTCGTATGATTTTTGGCGTGCTACTCGTTTTAGGATGCTATTTTATAATGAGGAATTTATTGGGGAATACTGAAATAGTGGTACTTGAATCATCTATTGCTTATGTAGGAGTAGTATTTAATGTTGTAAGTCTAATACTATATATAATTGGTTTACAATACTTTAGTTTATACGGTGGAGAAGAGAGAGAAATTTTTGCTGGGTTATTAGTGGATAGAGGATATCCACGATTAATTGGATTGCTAGATGATCCTAACATTTTTATTTTTTATAATACAATATTTTTTATGTACTATATGACGAATTTACAAAATATTACTAACATCTTAGGATTGATTTTATGTGTTACGACAAGTCTATTAACCTTTTCAAGGGGCGGTATATTAGCGCTTGTACTTGTCGTTTTTGTATATATATGTATGTCTAGTTTCGCCAAAAAAATAAAAATAATTATGAGTTTAGTATTGTTTAGTGTAGTTATTTTTAGTTTATCGAATAGTGTAATGGGGGGCCAATTAGATGACATATTAAATAAACGAATTTCTGATTTTTCCCATGATAATGGAAGTGGTAGATTTACATTATGGGAAGCTGCTTTTAAATATTATTTATCCAATCCATATATTGGAATCGGCGCTTTTAACTTTTCGAATTATTATGAGTATCAATTTAATGAAAAATTATATGTACACAATACATTTTTAGAAATTTTGTCTGAATCGGGTACAATTGGTTTTCTTCTATATAGCGCGTTTTTATTCATATTAATGTTCAAGCTAGCGCAGCATACTTTGTTTCGTGAAAAACCATATCTTCTATTGACTATGATTGCATTTTTATTTCAGATGATGTCATTGTCACTCATTATTAACGAAGCGTTCTTTTTATTTTTAGCAGTTGTTGTGAAGTATATTTCAATATATGAAGGAAGGGGAAAGATAGATGGTAAAATGTCTATCAGTACATAACGAGCCTAACGAGCCGCCTTATGTTTCTGTAATAACACCTTCTTATAATAGTATACGATTTATAGGTGAGACAATTTCATCTGTACAGAATCAATCGTATGAAAACTGGGAAATGATTATCGTTGATGACGGTTCAACCGACCAATCTGCCGCAAAAATTAAAGAGATAATAGAAGGAGACTCACGAATTAGGTTATTATCATTAAAAGAAAATGTTGGTGCTGCTAAAGCTCGGAATTTAGCGATCCAAGAGGCAAGAGGAAGGTACATTGCCTTTTTAGATAGTGATGATATATGGTTGCCGCATAAATTGAAGACACAATTGTTATTTATGGAAGAAATGAATATTGCTTTTTCATATGCGTCGTATAGTTTAATTGATGAAAATGGTAATGAATTAAATCGTGAAGTGAGTGCACCAAAATCTGTTGGCTATCATTATTTAGTAGGAAATACAATTATCGGTTGTTTAACAGTGATGATTGATCGTGAAAAAATTCCATATGTCGAAATGCCTAGTATACAGCCGGAAGATACAGCGTTATGGCTGAACTTATTACATGAAGGGTATGAAGCAAAAGGGATACAGCAAGTGTTAGCAAAATATAGAATTGTTACAAATTCTGTTTCTAGAAATAAAATTAGAGCAGCTTTCCGGTATTGGAAATTGTTAAGGGAACAAGAACGACTGAATTTGGTGCAAATTTTTTACTATTTTAGTAAGTATGCTTATCATGCTTATAAAAAAAATAAAATTAATGTAGTTGGGAAGACGCAATTATGAATATACTGTTGATGACAGATAAATTGATAACTGGCGGAGCCGAGAGCTATTTCTGTAAATTGGAAAGTAATTTGCGTTATGATGATTTTAAGATTTATACAGCTGCAGGTGATGGAGAACTATATGAATCTCTTACTAGAAAAGAAAATTTTATATTACTTAGTCGATGGAATCATTTGAGAAATATTTATTATTTACGAAATGAAATTTGTAAACGAAAGATAGAACTTATTCATGCAAATAGTTTGCGAATGGTATTATATGCTTTTCTAATTCAAAAGTTTATTAAAAAAAAGATGAAAATTGTTTATACGAAACATAATGTAACGATACTAGAAAAGAAAATGCCAACGCTTTTTCGTTATTTCATGAATAAATATGTAAACAATATTATTACAGTAAGTGAGTTTGAAAAGAATAATTTAATTTCAATTCATGTAGCAGAAGAAAAAATAAATACAATTTATAACGGTGTCGATATTGAAAAGTTTTTATTCCAGCAGAAGAAGAAAGAACCTACATATAAAATAGGGATATTAGCTAGATTATCCAAAGAGAAAAACCATCAACTATTTGTCAAAATTGCAAATGTGTTGAAAAAGAGAAATGATTTTATGTTTTATATTGCTGGTGATGGACCAGAGAAAGAATCGATTATGAAAGAAATAGAAAAATATGGATTGCGGCAAAGGGTGAAGATGCTAGGGAATATTTCAGAGCCGCATGAGTTTATAGGGAATATGGATGCCTTACTTTTATTATCTTTTCGTGAAGTGTTTCCAATGGTAGTAATTGAAGCGATGGCTACAGGGACACCAATTGTTTCAATAGATGTTGGCGGAATAAATGAAGCGGTAATAGATGGAGAATCAGGTGTTTTGATATCTGAATATTGCGAATCTGAATTCGCAAGTGCACTTGAAGAACTACAAGGGAATGAAGAAAGGGTAAATGATATTAGATTGAAAGCACGAGAGAAAGCAGTGAGGTATTTCTCGTTAACTAAAATGATAGAAGAAACGAAAAATATATATGAGTTAAACAAATGACCGGGTAGGTCGTTTGTTTTTTTTATTATAGAAACTTTTAAGAGAGAACTCACATATTATATGAAAAAAGGTAATATGAGGAGTGAATTTATTTTGTCAGAATATATTTCTTCCCAAGAAGATTGTGCGCCAGAAAGTAGCGTTCACATTGATTGTTTTGGCGCAGTTCCAAACTCGGTAAATGATAGCTCATTAGCAATTCAACAAGCTATTGATTATTGTGTAGCTAACCGAATTTCGACAGTAAAAATTACAGGAGTAAATACGTACAAAATTGTAAAGCCGATTGTTATTAAATCAAACGTAAGATTAGAGTTAGATCCTACCGTAACGCTGCAAATTGATGGAGATTTTAATGCATTTGAGCTACAAAGTAACGCTTCGATAGTTGGTGGTACTATTCAAGTTATAAATCCATTGTTTCAATCTGCTGTCATTTATGTTTCTGGTTCACAACAAATCGAAGTACCTAATCAATCTGTTATATCAAATATAAATATAATAAATACAACTCCATCGTATAAAGGAAAAGCTATACATTTTTATTGTCAAAAGGCATGGGATTATATTAGTTTCTTTCAAGTTAAATTTATTCAAATTAAAAACTTTCAAACTGCAATATATTTGAAAACAGAGTATATAGATGATATTAATACACCTTGTTGGATTAACGCCAATGTATTTCAATCTATATTTATTGATGGATGTGTGTATGGGATTGAAGTAGATGGAAATAGTGATTTGCCAAATGAAAGTTCAGGAAATACGTTTCATGATATTCAAGTGCAATGTAGACAACAAACGAACAAAGTAATTCGTTGTTCAGGTGCGTATAATACATTTGATTGTATGATCTGGGATACGTACCGGATGAGTAGTGAACAAATTGTTATTGAATTTTCTTCCAATTCTCATCGTAACTACCTTTTTTCAAATCTGCTTTCGACAACTATTGTAGATCAAGGACAATACAATGTTTGTAAGTCTACTTATGAAGAATCCCTACGAATTCAGTTACCTTTGACGTTAAATAGACCTCATTTAATAGGAAATCAAGATGATATTTTAGTAAATGCTCAGCAGAAATATAACGTTAAGCAAGTAAGTGGAAAAGTGCCGTACGGGGGAAATCTCACAAATTGCTTTAATTTAATAGATGAACAAAGTGTAAACTATATTGACGTTCCAGATAGTAATCCAGTTGTAATTGAACTGGATTTTACGAAAAAACCAATACAAATGTTAAATTGTTTTGGAATGTATTTTGGGTGGGGAGAGAGTCCAAAGAAAATTAAAATTGAATATGCATTAAGTGCAACTGGAAGTTGGGTTATCGCGTTGGATGTTCCATTAAATGTTGGCGATACAATTATATCGAATATGAAGGCGAGTCAGTTATATAAAGTTAGAATTACATTAAGTGGTTATTCTCAAGACCATAAGCGTTTTCGAATTAATCGTATCTTTGCAAGATCTTCTATGGAAAATGGGAGTGCTTGGTTAGCGACAACTGGAGGAAGAATGTTTGGAGATATTGAAATAGAGGCAAGTAAAGGTATAATCATGAAGACTGCTAGTGGAGTGAAATGGAAAGTTACTATTAATGAAGCTGGCCAACTTATTACGACTAAAATAACTTGAGATGGTGTTTAATCGTATATCATTGGACGAGTTACAACGTAGTGGAATATAGGTAATGAAAAAGAGATTGTAATTTGGTTTCAACCAAACTACAATCTCTTTTTTGTTTCAATTACTTCCACCAAATCCAAGTCCAAAGGTAATTTCGTACATTTCGAGGAGTAATACGAATGAAGCGCTCACCGTCAAAGAAGCAATTTAAATTTGGAAGTGTTTCATCTGGATTTTCTGGAACAAAGGTGACGATGTTTTCGTTACTTGTAACGGTTACTGTAATTGGTGGGTCGGTAGGTGAGACTTGAAGTTGTAACGAAATATTGGCCGTATTTTTAAATTCATTATTAACAGGTGGACTTATTACTTGTACTGTGAATAACACGATAATTGTTTCGTTTGGTTCCAAATTAGTAGCGACTAGGAAACCAATATTCGGATTCGCTAGTGGAGAGCGTTCACTGTTAATAAAGACAGTGCCGTTTATAAATTGTAAACCTGCTGGAATAGTATCTTGTAATGAAATATTTGAGAGTGCAATTTTGGAAGTATTCGTAATGCGCACCGTGTAATCAAAATATTGATTTAAATAAGCAGAGCTGACGGAAGCATTTTTCGTGACTGTTGTAGTTATAAATTGAACTGGTATACGAACGATATTTGAATTAACAATGAAAGTAATAATTGGATCCTGTGGTGTCAATTGAAAGGCAGCGGTAACTGTTGCAGAATTTATAATTGTACTGTTTGAAGGAATAGAAGTTACGAGGACTTGAAATGTTATAGTTGCTACTGTACCTGCAGATAAAGAACCAATATTAATACCAGTGTCTGGACGAACATTTGGAACGGGAGTACCGTTAATGGTTACGCTGTTTTCTATCAATGTTGTACCAGCTGGAATTGTGTCTATAACAGAAGTACTGATTGTCGGAATTGGGGAATGATTGAATACCGCTAATGTGAATGTAATGATATCTCCTATAACGACAATAGATTTGTCAGCTGTTTTTTCAATGCGAACCATCGGATCAATAACTGTCGTTGTAACGGTATTTGTTTGTTTTGTAATTGTAATAGGTGGTTTTGTTGGATCAATGATAACGGTATAGGAAACAGAAGCATCATTATTAATTGTAGATTGAAGAGTAGAAGAAGATATTGTCACTTGGAACGTAATAATAACAAATTCATTAGGAGCAAGATTTCCTAACGTAATACCATTTTCAGGGTTCTCATTAGGCTGATTGATTCCGTTAATCGTAACACTACCAGCAACAAAAGTCGTATCTATTGGTACGGCGTCTATGGCAAGAAGGTCTTCAATCGTTACATTACCGCTATTCGTAATCGTAATTGTATACGTTAAAGTTTGACCAGGTAAGGCATTCGTTACATCAACAGATTTTATGGCAATGACATTATCATTTTGGACAGTAGTTGTGACGGTATTTGTTGTAGTCGTATTTGTAACAGGTACGTTATTTGGGTTGACTATATAGTTAAAAGTAGTAATTGCGTTGTTGTTTAGTTCATTTGGTGTTGGAATAGAAGTCACAGTTACTTGGAATGAAACGATAGCATTTCCATCAATAGTTATAGTACCAAGTGGTATGCCGCTTACTGGATTCGCTCCTGGAAGAGTTTCTCCGTTTACAATGACGCTATTTTCTATAAACGTAGTACCTTGAGGAATAATATCTTGAATGATCACATCATTTATTGCAACATTACCGGTTTGATTTAGTGTAATCGTATACGTTAACGTATCACCAACCGTTGCAAAGGCAAGGTCAACAGCTTTATTACTATTCAAATTCGCGTGATTAATTTCTGTTGCGGCAGCTGATGAAATAATAGTTTCGGTAATAGGTGGTCGATCTGGTGCCGTGTATTCATATTTAATTGTACTCGTGTTAGAAATTGGATTTGTTTGTGGAATCGAAGTAACCCGTACTTGGAATAGAATAGTTGCTGTCGTATTAGGCGGAATGTTATCAATTTGTATACCGTTAAGGGGGTTGTCATTTGGCCGAGCGTTGCCGTTCACGATAACACTATTCTCTATAAAGCTCGTATTTACTGGGATGATATCTGTAGCAATAATGTTTTCGACTTGTATATTTCCGTTATTTATGATGGAAATTGTATAAGGGATGATAGTTTGTAAGTCAGCATATTGGATAGGCGTTGTTTTTGTCGCAATTACATTAGCAGAAATAACTTCAGTGAAGGTAATATTGCTAGTCGATATTTGTTGTTCCACGTTTATTGTATAACGAGCAGTTGATTGATTTTGAACATGGCCGCTAGCAGGAAGAGCTACGACGGTAACAGAAAATGTGACTGGAATAGAAATATTAGGAGCAATCGTTCCTACAAGTATACCTGCACTTGGATTGGCGTTAAGCTGAGGAATGTTATTTACTAAAACGCTACCGTCAATAAAGGTTGTTCCATCAGGAATATTGTCTGTAAATACAACAGCAGTGGCATCCGTATTCCCTGTATTCGTTAAAGTTGTTGTATAAGTTAAAATGTCACCAATCGTTACAGAGGTTAAATCAACAGTTTTAAGTGAAACGATATCAGCATCATTAATTTGAACGAAAGTAGTATTGGAAGTAGTAGATTTTTGAATTGGTGCAAAGTCAGGATTGAAAATAAAGTCGTAGACGATGTTTGCAGTATTAGGTGTTGGATTTACAGCAGGTAAATTCGTAACGGAAACTTGGAATGTTATTGTAGCCATTTGACCTGACGCAATATTAGGAATGGAAAAGCCGATATTCGGATCTGCTGCAGGAAGTACAGTATTGTTAACTATTACACTTCCTGGAATAAATACTGTTCCATCCGCTATAGTATCTGTAAAAAAGATGGAGTTAGTTGTAGTCGATCCATTATTTTGAATGAATACTGTATATTCAATGGTTTCATCAATGTTAGCTAATACAGTATTAGCGGATTTTGTAGCAATAAGAATAGCATCAATAAATTGTATATTTGTACTATTGGAAGAGGTTGTTTCTGAAATTGGTGGTCCGCTTGGGTCTGGTCGATACTCATAGTGAATGACGGCGATATTATTAATGTTATTTTGTGGCGGTATAGAGACTACGCTTACTTGGAACGTAACAATAATCGTATTATTTGGAAGAGTTATATCAAGATTGATACCGGTAATTGGATTTTCGTTAGGTCTTGGTACGCCATCTACAAGAATGCTATTTGGAACGAATGTGGTGCCAGAAGCAATTGCGTCAAGTAGGAGAGTATTTGTAATAGGTATTGTACCGGCGTTTGTAACTGCGACTGTATATGTGATGATTTGACCGATACGTGTAATGGATCTATTGGCGGATTTAATGGCACTAACATTTGCTGTCCGTACTTCAGTATTTACTGCATTTGATAACGATCTACGCTGAATAATTGGAGAACTAGGGTCAATTTGGTATTCGTACGAAGTGTCTGAAATATTAATGACTGTATTGCCCTCTGGTATATTTGTAAGTTGTACTTGGAATGAAATAGTGACTGTTTCATTTGGTTGTATCGTGCCGAGAGTTACTCCGTTTTCAGGATTAGCGCCAGGCTGAGTTACATTATTTATTGCTAAGCTATCTTCAATGAATATAGTACCTTCTGGAATGTTATCAATGAACACGGTATTGTTAGCCGGAACGGTTCCTATATTTTGTAGTGTATTTGTGTAGGTAATAATTTGCCCGATTGATATGAAATTTACATCCGCGCTTTTAACAGAAATAATATTTGCATTTTGAAGTGATGTTGTAACAATGTTAGAATTTGCAGAGCGATTTACTGGTGGGGCTGTAGGAATACTTACATATTGGTAAGTTGCTGAAGATTGATTTGCAATTTCGGTTTCAGTAGGTGGATTATTTGTTTGCACTTGAAATAGTATCGTTTTGGAACTGTTTGCTGGAATTGTTCCAATCGGTATTCCGTTTTCAGGATTTACACCTGGCTGAAGGACACCGTTAATTGTGACACTATCGGGAACGAATGTAGTCCCAGCTGGAATAGAATCTGTGAAATTAATATTTATTGCGTCAACATTACCGATATTTTTCACTTCAGAAATATAAAGTATAGTTCCACCGATATCTACAGTTGTTGGATTGGATGTTTTAGTAATTGTCAATTGTGCTTGCACGAAATTTGTAATGACGATATTACTAGTAGATGTTTCAGTAATAGGCGGTTGCCCTGGGTCTGGTTGGATTGTATATGTTGTATTGGATTGATTTGTAATCGATTCTTGCGAGAATGAATCGTTAATAAGAATTTGGAACGAAATAAGATGAGTAGCGTTTGCTGCTAGGGTAGGTAAAGTAACACCTACATTTGGATTAGCACCAAGTATAGTTGTTCCGTTAAGTGTAAAACTATTTTCTACGAATGTAGTATTTTTGGGGATAGTATCTGAAAATATGAGATTAGTAGCTGGAATATTTCCGGTATTTTCTAGTGTTATTGTGTAAGTCAAAATATCACCTGTTGTTGCTTGTTGTGAATTGACTCCTTTTAAAGAAAGGATAGTCGCATCCGAAATTTGTGTGAAAGCAGGATTAGACGTAATTGTTCGAGAGATGATAGGGGCAGTTGGATCGGCGATAAAAGTATAGTCAATACGGGCTGTATTAGAAATTGGGTTCACGCTTGGAATAGATTGAACGATAACTTGGAATGTTACAGTGACGTTGTCTGACGGTGCGATGGAGTTTAATGGTATTCCCACGTTAGGATTGGCACCTGGAACAGAAACACTATTAATAGTTACGCTATTCGGAATAAATGCAGTTCCTTCTGGGACCAAATCTGTTAAAGTAACTGTATTTGCAGTAGTATTTCCGTTGTTTTGAACGACTACTGTGTAAGTGATTGTACCGTCAGTAGATTGTACGAGAGAATCTGTACTTTTAATTACGGATAACGATGCATCAACAACAGCTGTATTAACCGTATTAGACGAGGATGTTGCTGTAACAGGAGGTTGATTTGGATCGACAATATACGTGTAACTTGTAAGTGCTTGATTTATAATCGCTCCTTGCGGTGGAATAGAACTTGCAAGAAATTGGAACGTAATAGTAGCGGAATCACCTGGTGCGATAATACCAACTGGAATACCGAGAGTTGGACTTGCATCTGGAAGTGAAATCCCGTTGAGCGTAACACTATTTGGAACAAATAATGCTCCTTCAGGAACTCCGTTAATGAGTAATACAGAGTTTGCAGGGAAGTTTCCAGTATTCGTTAATGTTGCTGTATACGTAATTATATCCCCGATAGATACAATTGAACGATTTGCTTGTAAAACAGTTGTAACAGTCGCGTTATTAATTTGTGTTGAAGCGCTATTAGAATTTATTGTGCCTGTAACAGGAGGAGAGGTCGGATCAACGATGAATGCGTATTGAATAGATGCTACGTTTGTAATCGGATTTGAAGGTGGAGTTGATGTAACTATGACTTGGAAAGTAACGGTTAAGGAACTACCTGCGCTAACTGTTTCGATATTAACTCCGTTATTTGGATTTGCGCCTGGAATGGTATTTCCATTTACAGCAAAACTATTTTCAACAAAGGTCGTTCCAGTTGGAACTGGGTCTGAGAAATTTACATTCGTAGCGTTTGTATTGCCGTTATTTTGAATCGAAACTGTATAAGTGATCGTATCTCCAATATTTGCAAAGGCTGTATTAGCAGTTTTTACAGCTGAAAGTATGGCTGTATTAATAGAAGTAACGAAGACATTCGTTTCCACATTGCCAGGCTGAGCCAGTAATGCATTGCCTACGTTATATTGGAAGTTAACAAATCCTAAGTTTTGGAGTTCAGGTGTGAACGTTGTTGGATTACTTACGATTTGTACTTGGAATATGATTGTAACAGTTTGATTTGGATTGATTGTATTTATGCCAACACCGTTAATAATCGAAGCGGATGGTAATGGAGTGCCATCAACAATAACTGATCCTGCAACAAATTGTGTCCACGATGGTAAAGGGTCTGAGAATATAGCGTTGTTAGCAGGAATATTGCCTGTGTTCGTAATAGTCGTTGTATACGTAATCGTATCACCAATCGTTGCAAAAGTTTTATCTCCTATTTTAATAGTATTTAAAATAGCACTTTCAATTTTTGTTGTAACGTTGTTAGAAATAATATTTTTTGAAACTGGAGGATTAGCTGGATTAACGATATGTTGAAAGCTAACGCTAGCTTGATTAGTAATTGGATTTATAGGTGGAATTTCATTGGCGATAATGTGAAATGCTACGATGACAGATTCGTTTGGCGCGATATCACCGATTGGAACGCCTGTAATGATATCTGCATTTGGGATGCTAGTTCCGTTCAGTGTAAAGCTATTCGGTTCAAAGGAAGTTCCGTCTGGAATAAGGTCGGTAAAAATAACATTCGTTGCACTCACATTTCCGCTATTTGTAATTGTAACGGTGTAGGTAATATCCTGCCCGATATCTACCGTAGATACATTTGAATTTTTTTGTGCAGTAAGGATAGCGCTATTAATTTGTGTTGTCGTTGTATTAGATTGATTGGAAGTTGTAATAGGTGGCTGGCTAGGATCAACGACATAATGATATGTGGTAGAAGCAGAGTTAGAAATGGGATTAAGTGTTGGAAGCGTAATAACAGTTGCTTGGAATGTAACGATTGCCGTATTACCACCATTAATGGAACCAATATTTACACCAGTTGATAAATCAGCGTTTGGAATGGTTTGCCCATTAGCTGTGAAACTATTTGGAACGAAACTTAAATTATTATCAAGAATATCGATAATAGTTACATCAGTTGCGGTCACATTCCCGGTATTAGGAAGGTTCAGTGTAAATGTTATTGTATTACCAACATCCGCAAAAGTAAGATTTGCTGTTTTGGTGCTAATAATAGTTGCGTTATTTATTTGAAGGAGTGTAGTGTTGGAAGTAGCTGCACTTGAAACGGGAGGATTAACAGGATCAACAGTAAATTCATACGTCGTTGATGCTATATTTGGTGCTGGGTTACTAGGGGGAATGTTGTTTACTGTAACTTGAAAGACGATGCTATATATTTCATTTGGTGGAAGTGTTGCAAGTAATACGCCTGTATTTGGATTCGCATTCGGTTGTAAAACGCCATCGACCGTTAATGTGTTAGGAACAAATGTGAGTCCACTTGGTAATGCATCTGTGAATACTATATTAGTTGCATCGGTATTGCCTATATTGGTAATAGAAGTAGTATAAAAAGCAGTTTGCCCGATATCTGCAAAGGATACACTTTCATTTTTCGTCATAGATAATATTGCTTCTTTAATTTGTGTTGAAACAGGATTACTAATTGAAGTTTCTGCATCAGGTGGTGAGACTAATTGGTACGATGTTGATGAGAAATTTACAATTGGGTTTTGGGTTGGTAATGAGGTCACATTTACTTGGAATGAAACAGTTACTGTAGCCCCAGCTGTTATCGGCCCAATATTTACACCGTTTGTTGGATCTGCACCACTTTGAGGAATTCCATTAATAGAAAATGAATTTGTAATAAATTTCGTTCCGCTCGACATAGCATCTGTGAAAATAACATTTTGTGCGGAGGAATTTCCATTGTTTGTTAAAGTGACAGTATAAGTGAGTGTATCTCCGATGTGGCTAAAAGCTTTATCAACTTGTTTCGATGAAAGAATGGTAGCAGTATTAATTGTAGTAAACGTTGTGTTTGAAGTAACATTTCTTGAAACAATCGGTGCATTTGGATCAGCGATAAATGTGTAAGAAGCAGTAGCGGAATTGGCAATAGGATTTTGAACAGGGGTAGAAGTAGCGGTCACCTGAAATGCTATAGATATTGAGCTGTTAGGGGCAATTGATCCAATCGTTATGCCTGTATTAGGATTCAATCCAATTTGTGTGATTCCATTTATTGTAACGCTGTCAGTAATAAATGTTGTGCCATCTGGTATAAGATCAGTGAAAGTAATATTCGTTGTATTTGTATTGCCGTTATTCGTTAAAATTGTCGTATAGGTAATGGTATCGCCTAGTGTTACAAGTGTTTGATCGACCGATTTTACCATCGTTATCATAGCATCTAATACAGGATTTGTAGCAATATTCGTTGAAGTAGAGGTAGTAGCAGGAGCGCTGTTTGGATCAACAGTATAAGAATATAAAATTGTGTCATTACCCATAATTGAACTGGAAGGGGAAACGGAAATAACATTTACTTGGAAAGTAACAGTTACCGTTTCACCAGGAGCGATATTTGGTATATTTACTCCAAGTGCTGGTTGCGCACCAGACTGCTGAACGCCATTTATTGTGACTGAATTTGGTATAAAGGTAGTGTTAGCTGGAATAGCGCTTGTGAAAGTAATATTCGTTGCGGCTGTATTTCCGGTATTTCTAATAGTAGTTGTATACGTAATCGTATCTCCAACTGAAACTATAGATTTATCAGCACTCTTTTTTGTTGTTAAAATTGCACTATTAATAGTTGTCGAAACCGTATTAGATACATTCGTTTGTGATACGGCAGGTTGGCTAGGATCGACCACATGTGCAAATTGTACAGAGCTAGAATTAGAAATTGGATTTATACTTGGAATGTTTGTAACAAGTACGTTAAGAGTAATCACGGCCGTTCCATTTGGGTTTATATTTCCAATCTGAATTCCGTTAGCTGGATTTCCGATTTGCTGTGTACCAGAATCGTTTGTAAGAGTGCCAGATATGAATGTCGTTCCATCAGGTAAAGTATCCGTAAAAGTTAAATTTTGTGAAGTGACATTTCCAGGGTTACTTAATGTAATTGTATAAGAAATTGTATCGCCAATTGTTGCGAAAGTTTTATTTACAGATTTGATTGCTACAATTTCCCCAGAATTTATTTGTGTCGAAACCGGATTGGACGTCGTACTTCTTGAAACGAGTGGTAAGTTTGGACCTGTCATAAATTGATAATTAATGGAAGCGCTGTTTACAACCGGTGAGTTTGGTCCGCCTGGTCCAATGGTGAAAATTGGATTTGGAATGCTAACTACTTGCACACGGAAGGTAACGTTTATAAAATCTCCAGCAATAATATCCCCAATCGGTATCCCATTCGCTGGATTTACTCCAGGTAATAAAACCCCGCCTACTCGAACGCTATCCTCTATAAACACTGTATTATTTGGAATTGGATCTGTAAAAATGATATTCGTAGCAGTTGTGTTCCCTACATTTTCTAATAAAACTGTATACGTTAAAAATGAATTTCCAGGTGCTATGTCAGAAAATAGTCGATCCACACTTTTCGTTGCTTGAATAATCGCTTCGTTAATTTGAACTAAAGTTGGATTACTTGTAGCTGTTTCTGTCACGGGCGGCTGGGTAGGATCAACAATGATCAAGTATGTTGTGCTAGATTGGTTCAAAGTTGGATTGGTAGCTGGTATTGAGCCAACGATAGCTTGAAAGCTAATTGTTGTCGTTCCTCCAACTGGAATTGAGTCTAAAGAGATCCCGCTATCTGGTCTAAATCCAAGTTGTGGGATGGTATTAATTTGTACGCTATCAGGAACGAATGAAAGTTCAGGTGGTAATATATCGATAAAAACAGGTGTGTTTGCGGTAGTATTTCCGCTATTGGTGAGGGTAGTTGTATACGTAATTGTATCTCCAACAGCAGCAAAAGCACTGCTTGCAGTTTTTGTTGCGATAACAGAAGCAGTATTTACTTGTGTAAAAGTTTTATTAGATTGAACTGTTCGTGAAACTGGCGGTTCATTTATATCTACAATAAAGCTATATTGAAGCGATGATTTGTTAGGGATTGGATTAGGATTTGGAATCGTTGTAATGTTTACTTGAAAACTGAGTATAACGGATGTATTTGAATTTATGTTGCTAATATTGATACCATTTTGTGGATTTGCATTAGGAATAGTTGTTCCATTTACCGTAAAACTATTTGGAATAAACGTTGTACCATTTGGAATTACATCTGTAAAAATGACATTGTTTGCGGTAGTATTACCGGAATTAGTAATGGTAGAAGTGAAAGTAAGTGTATCTCCAATAGTAGCGAATGTTGAATTGACAGTTTTATTTATAGAAAGAGTAGCATCAATAATTGGAGTAACCGTCGTATTCGTAATTGTACTACCAACAGCAGGAGATTGGTTTGGATTCACGGTATATTCATAATTTACAAGAGCATTATTTGTTAATGTGCCACTAGGTGGTATCGCTAAAATTTGTGCTTGAAAAGTAATGAATACAGTATCTCCTGGCGAAATATCTGCCAAGTGAACACCAAGTGATGGATCTAATCCTGGTTGTGGAACATTATTGATAGTTACGGAGTTTTGGATAAATGAAGCTCCTGCGCCAAGCCCATCTGTTAAAACAGTTGCACTAGCAGGGATATTACCTGTATTTGTTACTGCAATCGTATAGGTAACAATATCACCAATTGCAGCTGTCGGTGTATTCACAGACTTCGTAGCGACAATAGTAGCGTTATTAATTTGAGTTGTTATTACGTTACTTAACGTATTGGCGGATGTTGGAGGTAAGTTAGGATCTACGACATACTGGTACGTTGTATTGCTTTGGTTCGGGATTGGATTTGGATTCGGGATAGAATTTACTTGTACTTGGAATGAGATGATTGTATTTGCATTCGGATTTATTGGGTCGATTGCAATTCCGCTTGCTGGATTGACATTAGGCAGTGTATTCCCGTTTACAGTAACACTATTAGGAATGAACGATGTCCCGTTTGGAATTACATCTGTAAATATTACATTTGATGCAAGTGTGTTCCCGTTATTCGTTAAAGTAGTCGTGTACGTAATAATATCATTTACGTTAGCAAACTGTTTATCTGCCGATTTAGTAGCAGCAATTGAGGCGTTATTAATAGTTGTCTGTACAGTGTTAGAAGCAACCATCTGCATCACAGCGGGTTTGGATGGATCATACGTATATTGGAATGTTGTGCCTGATTGATTTGTAATTGGGTTTACAGCAGGGATAGTTGGTACAAAAACTTGGAATGCAACGGTGCGTGATGAATTCGCTCCTATCGTACCAATTGAAATGCCGTTAGCAGGATTTGCATTAGCTATAGGGACATTATTAATCGTTACAGTATTAGGAATGAAGAGGGTACCCGTTGGAATAATATCTGTAAATGTTACATTAGCGGCAGGGATATTCCCGTTATTCGTTAAAATAGTCGCATATAGTATGACATCACCAATATCAGCGAAGTTTGTACTCGTTAGTTTTGTAGCAACAATATTAGCAGTATTAATTTGTGTAGTTACTATATTGCTAGCAGTGTTTCTAACAAGAGCAGGTAAGTTTGGATCAGCGATAAAGCTATATTGAAGTGAAGCGCTGTTTTGAATTGGGTTTGGTGAAGGTAGCCCATTTGCACTTATTTGAAAAACAATCGTTGTAAAACCACCCGAAGGAATGGAGCCGACTTGAAGACCGGTACTAGGGTCTGCACCTAGTTGTAAAGCACCACCTATAAAAATACTATTTGGTACGATAGTGGTGCCATTAGGGATTATGTCGGTAACGATAACATTATTTGCTGTAGTATTGCCAAGATTAGCTAAAGAAATTGTATATGTGATTGGTTGCCCGACATCGGCGATAGTTAAATCTACTTCTTTGACAATCACTACATTTGCTAAATTAATTTGTGTACTTACAGTGTTACTTACAGATGTTTCTATAGTTGGTGGATCGCCCGGATTTAGAATAAAGCTATACTGTGTACTAGATGAATTTAATGTTGGGTTTTGTGTTGGTAAAGAGGTGACGGTTACTTGATAAGAGGCAGTAAGTGAGCCATTAGCAGCAATGGAAGGTAGTGGAACACCTATATTTGGATCTGCGTTATTTTGAAGTACACCATTAATAAGAAAAGTGTTTGGAATAAAGGTAGTACCGTCTGGATTCGTATCTACGAAAGTAGGGCTATCAGCAGAAACACTTCCTGCATTCGTCAAAGTAACAGTATAAGTTAATATATCCCCTACGGTAGCGAACGCTCGATCCACTGTTTTGGCTGAAATGACATTTGCATCGTTTACTTGAGTAAATGTAGTGGTTGAAGTAGTGTTCTTACTTACAGGTGAAGTGTTTGGATCAACGATAAAGTTATAGGAGATGGAAGCGCTATTTGAAATAGGGTTTGGATTTGGAATGCTAGTTATTACTACTTGGAATGAAGCTGTAATTGTAGTATTAGCATTGATGTTACCAATATTGATGCTAGCTGGTGTAACGCCTGGCTGAGTAACACTGTTAACTATAACACTGTTTGGGACAAAGGCGGTTCCATTCGCAATTGAATCAGATAGTAATATATTGTTCGCTGCAACATTTCCATCGTTAGTAAGGGCAAAGGTGTAAGTTAATACATCACCAACTTCCGCAAACGTTTTATCTACAGATTTATTAACGTGGAGATTTGCTAGTCTAATTGTTGATGTAACAGAATTAGAATTTGCTGTTTTTGAAGTCGGTAGCAAACTTGGATTTACAGTGTAAATATAAGAGGCGAAAGCGTTATTAATGATAGGATTTTGGGCAGTGATGTTAATGACTGTTACTTGAAAGGATAAGGTAAAAGTAGCTCCACCAGGAATTGTGCCGATAGGTAAAGCAACGAGAGAATCTACATTCTGCAAAACCCCGTTTAGTGTTACAGTACCAAGAGTCAATATCGTTCCGTTTGGAAGTGGATCTGTTAGTTGAACGTTATTAGCGGCTGCATTTCCACTGTTTGTAATAAGGATTGTATAACTTATCGTTTCGCCAATTGTGGCAAATTGTTTGTTAGTTGATTTTGTTAATGTTAAATTCGCATTGTTAATTTGAGTGGAAACGAGATTAGAAGAAATGTTTTTTGTAACGGGAGATTGGCTAGGGTTGACGGTATATTGATAAGAAGCGCTTGATCCGTTAGATACGACATTTGACGCGGGTATTGTGTTTACTACTACTTGAAATACAACATTTTTTATTGTGCCGCTTGGGATGGATCCAATGTTCACGCCGGTAGCGGGATTTGCGCCCACTTGTGTCGTGCCATCTATTGTTAAACTGTTTAGAACAAAAGTTGTTCCAGTAGGAATGATATCTGTAAAAATAACATTGTTCGCATTTGTATTACCTGTACCTGTAAAGGAAACGGTGTACGTTAGTGTATCACCAATATCTGCGAAATTTTTATCTACTGCTTTTGCCATTGTTACAGTGGCGTTATTCACTTGAGTAGATACGATATTGGTCGTATCAGTCCCACTTACTGCAGGTTGATTTGGTACAGGAATGTATTGATATGTTGTTGTACCACTATTTAATATTGGATTTGTTTGGGGGATAGAAGGAACGAATACTTGAAATGAAATAGTAGTAGTAGAATTTGCGGCAATTGATCCAATTGATATACCATTAGCGGGATTTGCGCCAGCTTGAGTAACTCCGTTCACAGTTACACTCCCTGGAATGAAAGTAGTCCCGCTAGGAATCGGGTCCGTATATATAACATTTGTTGCAGCGATATTTCCTATATTAGCTAGGGCAATACTGTAAGTTAATGTTTCACCAATATCGGTAAAAAGTTTGTTAACTGATTTTGTTCCATTAATATCTGCCAGGTTAATTTGTGTTCCAGCAGAGTTGCTTGTTGCAAGACCGTTAAAAGTTGTTCCTCCGGCAATTGGTGTATATTGAAATGTAATATTAGCAGTGTTAGAGATAGGATTTTGACTTGGAAGAGAAACGACAGTAGCTTGGAAAGTTACTGTGCGAGAAGCACCATTATTAATTGTTCCAAGTGATATACCAGCCGCGGGATTTGCATTTGTTTGTGGTACGTTATCTACTGTTACAGTGCCGGGTATAAAAGAAGTACCGTTAGGGAGACTATCTATAAAAATAGCGTTATTGGCAGGAAGAAGTCCAGTGTTAGGGATAGTAACTGTATAAGTGAGAATATCTCCAATTGCAGCAACACTTTTATTTACGCTTTTCGTTGCTTGTATATTTGGTGAGTTTATATTAATTTGTAAGCCTACTGTATTCAACATATATGCGTCTCCGTTAGTAGTTAAACGGATTGCGGCGGATACTTGTGAGTTTGTTAAATAAGGAGAAATATCAATAGAAGTAATATCCCAGCCCTGTCTTCCAGCGGAGATGTTTGTACCTGTAGAAGCACTTTGATTTCGAGTTCCAAATGTCCCAGTTGTATCTAAATTTCCTGCAGCATTATTAACTTGAGAACCGAAGAAATTATTTACAGCATTATTTGGCCCAGATAAAGCATTTAATGAACTGAAATTTGGTCCAAATAATGCTTGATCCCCTATTAAATCTGCATCTCCTTCAATAGAACTTAAAAATAATCTCCCGCTTACAGGTCCTCCTGAAGGTGTTAAAAATCCAGAAACAGCTACATCGGCACTACCGGTATCAGCAGAAACACGGTTACCCGCTACATAAATGGTTAAGTTTCTTGCTGGCAATGTCCCGTTTTGATAAGCGACGATAAGCGTCCATCCAGCCGAATTAATTGTTCCATTAGAAGCATCTATAGGATCTACAAGTCCAGGAACCGCGCCTGTAGTATAGGAACCAGCACCTCCCGCTTGAATAAGGGTTGTTACGTCTGCTGAACGAGTGTAAAAGCCAAATGTAATAGAGTTTGAAACGAATGTTTGGTTTGAAGCCGTAACAGCTGAAGGAGTAATCGAGTATGTTGAAACAGGTGTTGTAAAAGAAACTGGGTTTCCTAATACACTCGTAATGTTTTGATCACGAGATAAATAGTTTCCACCCCAAACGAGTTCTGCGTAAAGAATAGTACTACCAGCAGGGATATTTAAAATAGCGGTAGAACTATTTTGTGTATAGTTTAACGTTGTACCAGCAGGAAAAGTAGGTACTTGTAAAGCAGTATTCGTAGTTGCGAATGCACCAATTGCCCCGATTGTACCAGCACGGTTTTGATTACTAATTTTACTTAAGCCTAAAGTATTTCCAGTAATAGCGAGTGCGCCGTTAGTGGTGGTAGAAAATCGATTCGTAATGGGCATGTTGTCACCTCATTTACAATATAGTCTTGGTCAAAATAACATATGTATGTGACAAATGAATGGAAACATGTACAAGTTGATTTAGTAATAATGATTTAAATGTCTAGATAAGGGGATGGAGTATGATTGAATTGGAAATTAGGGTGGAGCGTCTTAGTAAAGAACAAATAGGCGATATTGTAGCATTATCTTCTTATATTGGCTGGGATTATAACAGAGAAGAAATTGATACAGTTTTTAACTCAGGTATTGTATACGGCGTATGGAATGAGCGAAAGGAACTTATTGCTAGCGCAGCAATAATATTATACGGGGAGGCGTTGGCATCTATCGGAATGGTAATTGTACATCCAGATTATAAGGGAAGAGGAATTGGAAAGGTGATAACGAATTCATGCATGAGTAGCGTATCAGCTCAAACTCCAATTATGCTTATTGCTACGGATGAAGGGAAGCCCTTATATGAAAAATTAGGATTTAGGGTAGTAAGCTATGTCTCTAAATATATTTGTAACTCGTACAATGTGAATCATAAATGTGCAGAAAATGAAGAATGTATGATGGTTTATAAAGAGGGTGATTTAGAAGGAATAATAAAAATAGATGAAGGCGCATTTGGGACAAGCCGAAACGAGTTTTTAAAACAAAGAATTATGCAAAGTGAGCAGTGTGTCGTTGTAAAGGATACGGAAGAAAATGTAGTAGGATACGGTATAAGTATACAAACGCCAGAAAATAAAATAATAGGACCAGTCGTTGCTAAAAATAATGCGATGGCAATGAGAATAGTACATGATTTTGCAAGAGGGCATAATGGAAAATTAAGAATGGATGTACCAGAAGGAAAGAACGAATTTATGAAAGAATTAGAGGTTGCTGGTTTTAAAAAGGTAAATACACCACCAATTATGATAAAAAATAGTAATTGGTTATTAAAAAGAAATAGTGAACTATATAGTATTGCGGCGCAAATTTTTGGATAAAGAAAGAATCCTTTTAAATGAAGGATTCTTTTTTGAGCTAATTTAATCACGATATTGGTCATGAGTTGGCTGAAAGAGGTCTTCCTCGATATCTCTCACCATAGAAAAATTATCAACGTTATAATGACCGTGTAAAGTTTTATTGTGATGACCAATAATTTGCTCTGCAGACAATACGTTAGAATCAGTTGTTGAATGACCGTTTTTAATTAATGTAACGTCAAATCCTTGTACAGTTGCTGTCCTAACGGCAGTGTCAATACAATGTTCTGTTTTACATCCGCCTATAACAATATGATTAATGTTTTCTTCTTTTAAAAGTTCAAGTAAAGAAGTGCCGTAGAATGAATTGGTTGCTGCTTTATTAATAAGGATTGCAGACTGGGGTACTTGAATTTGATTATGTACTTCAAATCCTTCGCCACTACCAGAAGCAACATCGATATCTCTTACGAAAACAATAAGAGCATTTGAATCTATTGCTTTCTGCAGTGCTATATTTAGTGTAGATAATAGCTCGGTTTTACGAAAAACTTCATTTTCTTGCTCATTTCCATCAATTAATTCTTGTTGAGCGTCGATAATTAATAGTGCTTGTTTCATCGTGTCTCCCCTTTAATATGAAATAAGTTCCACTTTACATATTCCTTCAGATTGTTAGAAAATCCTCCATTGTAAGCGAAGTAGAAGATTGATTTACAAAGTTGTCAAAGAAATTTCATTCTCATAGCGTGTAAAAACATGTATGATAGGAGATGGAGAATTTTTGAGTAGGTGGGAATAACATGCAAACAGTAGAAGATTATCTTTCATTCTTACATACGAAAGGATTTAAATTATCAGAGGAAGCACAGGGGTTTATTATGTTTGGACAAGGATATACTGGTGCGTCTGATGGGATTGTGAACGCAGCAATAGAAGCGACAATTAAACATCAATTGCAGTTTGATGGTAGTTATTTCGTTGCGTTATTAGAACGATTGAAAGAGGAAGAAATTACAGATAAAAAAAGCGCTAAGGCTTTTATGCGGAAGTTACAAGCGTAACTTCACGCAGCCTGCGCTTCTTTTTTTGTTTTGGAAGGTAATTCAACAAAAATCATGCCTAGAAAAATACATAGACATCCGATAATAGCAGAAATAGAAAGTTGTTCATTTGCAACGAGAACGCCTGTTAAGGCAGCAAAAACGGGCTCCATTGCGAAAATAATTGCTACTCTCGTTGGAGAAGTGTGTTTTTGTGCCGATGTTTGAATGAAAAAAGCAATAGATGTTGCAAACAGGGCAGTTAGAAAGAGTGCGAATAAAAAGGATTGATTCGTCCATAGTGATACTGAAAATAACTTTTCCCAATCTTCAAACAAGAAAGCGCAAATAGAAGAAAATATACCAACAGCTAATACTTGAGATGTGCTTAATAATAAAGGTGATATTTTTTTAGAAAAGAAGCCGTTAATAAGAATATGGGCAGCGAAAGCGACTGCACAACCGAGAACAAGTATATCTCCTATATTTAATTGGAAAGAATCAGCAGCTGTTAATAAGTACAAACCTGTTGTAGCTACAGCAATACCAAGTACGATGAAAATGGTAGCTTTTTGTTTTAAAAAGATAAATGATAAGATTGGGACCATAACAATGCTTAGCCCAGTTAAGAAACCTGCTTTTGAAGATGTTGTATAGAGTAAGCCAAATGTTTGCAATAAATAACCGACAAATAAGAAAAAACCAACGATTATCCCTGCCGTGCTACTATGTTTTATATCTTGTTTTGAAGTTTTTTGTGAGAAAATAATTTGAACGAATAATAAAATAATTCCAGCGAATAAAAAGCGAATACCATTAAACGTAAATGGACCAACGAAAGACATAGCGTTTTGAACGACAACAAACGTAG
Organism: Bacillus sp. GW823-FHT06A10; assembly: GCF_058795375.1. Taxonomy (NCBI): domain Bacteria; kingdom Bacillati; phylum Bacillota; class Bacilli; order Caryophanales; family Bacillaceae; genus Bacillus; species Bacillus sp. GW823-FHT06A10. The sequence continues at coordinate 824,443 of NZ_JBXAHT010000001.1, forward strand.
CTCCCCAAATAAAAGAGACAAATAATAAAGTAAGAGGAGCAATCCACTCTTTTTTCACACTCATACCCCCGTTAATTTTGTAAGATAGCTTTTCTAGCTAATTCATCAGCTACTTTATTTTGACTACTTGGAATCCACTTAATAAAAAAGAGATCGAAGTTTTTTATGTACTGCAGCGCTTCATCTAAAAGAGGTGCAAATATTTTATTTTTTGCGTATTCCTTTTCAACAGCCCGTTCGACAAGCTGGGAATCTGTACGAAAAGAGACAGTGCTATAATTATGCTCGATGCAATATTTTAATGCTAGAAGTAAAGCGCGGTATTCTGCTTCATGATTGGACATTGTTCCAAGTGGTAATGATAATTGTACAGGCGGCTGAACGCCTTTAATAAACACTCCTGCACCAGAAGGACCAGGATTTCCTTTTGATGCACCATCAATATATACTTCAATCAAAATGAGAAACCTCCAAATTATAAGATTATCCCCTACTTAAATGCTTTTTGAAGTAGGGGATAGAGTAGTTATCCGATTGTGATGCTATAACAACATGTAAATGTTTCATTCGCTTGTAACGATTGAATTCCCTTTTTGTCCTTGAAATCTTTTGTTGGATTTATTTCATCAGCGATTCCATACCAAGGTTCAATACATAAGAAAGGTGCGTTATCCCCTGGTGTCCATACGCCGACAAATGGGAAGCCATCAAATTCTACTGTTACAAATTTATTATGTTTATGAGAACGAATCGAAATTTCATTCGTATTCATATTTTCAAAAATAAGCGCATCATTTTTGAATAAATCATATGTAAGTGGCAATTCAGTTGTATTTTCAGCGATTAATTGCTTTTTGTTTGAAAGATAAGGTCCTTCTAATACGCTTGTTTCTAAGCGTTCCGAACCATTAAACGATAAATGATAATCTGTAAATGATTCACCGTCCAATAAAGGGAAGTTGAAGCCAGGATGTGCTCCGATTGAGAAGAACATCTCTTTTGAAGTAGGATTGTTTACTTCATATGTTACATGAACGATTTGTCCATCTAGCTCATAAGAAACGAGTAGTTCGAATTCGTATGGGTATTTTTTTAATGTTTCTTCATTACTAGTAACGATATAAGTGATTTTTGTTTCGCTTTGTTCTTTCACAGAGAAAGTAAGATCACGAGCGAAACCGTGTTGTGTTAATGAATATGATTTACCGTCTACGTAGTATGTATTATCTACTAATCGGCCGACAATTGGGAACAAAATTGGTGCACGGCGTCCCCAATAAGTAGAATCACCTTGCCATAAATATTCTGTGTTGTCTTCTTTTAAGCGAACGCTCTGTAATTCTGCACCTTTGTCAGAAATGGAAACGATCACTTTTTCATTTTGAATTGTTGCTGTCATGAAGTGAAACCTCCTAAATCTTTCATATGTTTCATTATACGTTGTCTAAAAGGAAAAAGGTAGTTTATGATAGGAATCTATTGACGAAAGAGGGGCTACCACGTAAAATATAATCTTGTTGCTTAAAAAACGAATAACGTGGTTCGAAACCATCCCACGTAAAAAAACTAAGGAGATTTTGTCATGAATATTAGAACTTTAGTCGGTAATGGTATTTTAGCGGCATTATATATTGCTGTTTCTATGCTTATTCAGCCATTTGGCTTTACGAATGTACAATTTCGTATTTCAGAGATGTTTAATCATCTCGTTGTATTTAACAAGAAAGCAATTTACGGAATTGTATTAGGTGTATTTTTAACGAATCTCTTTTTCTCACCTATGATCGCTTACGATTTAGTATTTGGAGTAGGGCAATCTATTCTTGCGTTAGTTGCAACGATTATTTCTATGCGATTTATTAAAGGTGTTTGGGCTCGTATGATTTTTAATACAGTTATCTTTACGATTACAATGTTTATGATTGCAATTGAACTTCATCTTGCATTGGGTTTACCATTTATGTTGTCTTGGTTAACTTGTGCAATCGGTGAATTTGTTGTCATGGCGATCGGTATGCCTGTAATGTACTGGATTAATAAGCGAGTACAATTTGAAAGATTTATGTAATAGATGAAAGAGCTATTCCTATAGGGATAGCTCTTTTTGTATGTAATCATATTGAATATAATGCTGTGACTCTAGATAAAATATAATAAAATAAAGTGAGGCTTCAATTAGCCGGATATATATAAGATGTCTTACATAAGGGGAATGTAGTATGAAATATAAAATTCATTGGTTGTATAAAACGAAGCGTGGATTGCAGACGGAATTAACAACAGAGTATATGAACATAGAAGAAGTACTTCAATTTGCAGAGGATTTTGAGAAAACAGGAAGAGCTAAGGAACTTTTATTTTACGATGAAATGGACGCAGAATGGTCATTAAAAGAGATGAAAAAGTTAAGTAAGCAAGTAGAGGAAGAGCCCCAAGAAATACTCGTTTATTTTGATGGGGGGTATGATGTGCAAACGAAAGAAGCTGGCGTTGGTATATGTGTGTATTATAAAAAAGGAAATACAAACTACCGCATTCGCCGCAATGCATATATAGAAGGTATATATGATAATAATGAAGCGGAATATGCATCATTATTATACGGTATGAATATACTCGAGGAACTAGGGATTAAGTATGAAGCAGTTACACTTCGCGGAGATTCACAAGTGGTACTGCAGCAATTAGCCGGAGAATGGCCTTGTTATGATGAGCATTTAAATCATTATTTAGATCAAATTGAACAAAAGGCGAAGCAAATGAAATTAAAACTTGTATGTGAACCGATATCTAGAAAACAAAATAAAGAAGCACATCAATTAGCAACGCAAGCATTAGAAGGGACAGTCATTGATAGTCATAAAGAAATAACCGAATAGAGAGGTGCAAAGGTGGATAAAAAGCAACTCATTACAGAGGTAAATGACTTATTAGAAACATATTGTGAAGGATGTTTCTTGCGAGAACATAATCGAAAGACAAATAGTAAGTATTATGCTCATTCATTTTGTATAAGACAATGTACAGTTGGAGAAACATTGAAAAAGTATGGAGAACAGTTGTCATAAAAAAACATCCAGAGAAAATTCTCTGGATGTTTTTTAGTGCTTTGCTTCGTTTAATTGCTGCTCGCATTTGCTTAGTTTCTTTTCCTCGTTCATTAAAAATGGTTCATCTAAATCTACTGCAACAGATTTCATAATTTCAAGCTGTGAGCGAGCTGCTTCTACTGCAGTAGTAGCATGCTCTAATGTATCTGGATCCATTGAAATTGTTGCTGATCCTACCATTTTTTGTGCTGTTTCTACACGGAATTTTACTTCTTCAAAATCATTTACTTCTGATCCCATTGTTACTGCCTCCTTTGTATATTGCGCATTTCACATAGTTTTTGCTCTGTAAAACGGAAATATACAAAGGAATAATAAAGGAGGTTACCAAGTAAGGTAACCTCCTGTTATATGTTGGATTAAAGTTTTACTACGTTAGCAGCTTGAGGTCCACGGTTACCTTCAGTAATGTCGAAAGATACTTCTTGACCTTCTTCTAAAGCTTTGTAGCCGTCTCCTTGAATAGCGGAGAAATGTACGAATACATCGTCAGCGCCTTCCATTTCGATAAATCCAAAACCTTTTTCGTTGTTAAACCATTTTACTTTTCCTTGCATGTTATAATTCCTCCTAAAAGCGTTTACTATTTTCATTTAGTGAAATTCATTTGAAAAATAATATAAACTAAAAATGCTATATTCTTGAATATTCTGCTAAATGATTAATTTAAATATACACGAATTGGGAGAATTTAGTCAAGTAAGCGATTTTATTTTTTGTATTTTTAAATAATTTTTCAGTCGAATTTTTAAATAGGTATAGGACAGGCCGAATATGTAATATTCTTAATTGAATGCTATACATAATGAGGTGAAAGAATGAATAAGTCTTATTTATTAGATAATGAAGGAATAAGAACGAGAACCGACATACCGGATTGGGTTGCAAAAGAATTTGAGATTTTTTCAAGTGTCGTGTTAGAACCAACTTTTCCATGTTATTTCGGTTTAACAGCTTTGAAAAAGAATGAACTTCGTTATTCATTTCTTTCTCATAATGATTGGAGTCATTTGCCGCATACAATGTTATCTTTTTTAGAGTTAATGAAAGAGAGGCCGATTGTAAGAAGGGGCTTTTTCCTTTTTATAGAACCGGAATGTGAAGAACAATCACTCGAATATTACCGCGATTCTTTTTGGAAAGTGCTACAGTATTTGCATGAAAACGATGATCAAGCATGGCCAAAGCAAATTCCTGAAGATCCAGACCATTATTTATGGGAATTTTCATTTGGTGGTGAGCCAATATTCGCATTTGGAAATGCGCCAGCTTATAAACAACGAAAAACTAGACATTTAGGGAATGCTCTCGTTATTGGGTTTCAGCCACGCACTATTTTTGATGGATTAGAGGGAGATCGTCCTAAAGGAGCATATTCAAGACAAATGGTCCGTGAGCGAGTTGAAAAGTGGGATCAATTGCCGAAACATCCTAACATTAGTCATTATGGTGACCCAGAGCATCGTGAATGGAAACAATATTTCATAGGAGACGATGTAGAACCAATAAAAGGGAAATGCCCTTTTCTTCATAAGATAAAAAAGTAAGAGCCATCACCTAGATGGCTCTTTTGTATATTTTGGATAAAAAAGGGTATTTTATTACGAAAGCTAGTCTATTTTTTCAAATTACATCATTAACTAGTAGTAAAGAGAGTAGAAAGGATAGAGCGATGATTGGAGCAATTATACAGCAAATTGTATTAGGTATATCATTAGCTGCGCCAGTAGGGCCGATTAATATTGAAATGTTAAAACGAGGAATTGAACGTGGGTTTTGGCACGCTTGGGTTGTTGGAATTGGTGGAATGACTGCAGATGTTTTATTTATGCTTCTCATTTATTTCGGTTTATCTTCTGTGTTTATGTATACATATGTACAAGCCTTCATGTATTGCACGGGTTTTTTCTTGTTATTTTATTTAGGATTTCAAAGTGTAAAACAAGGAATTTTCGAATCGAATATGGAATATAAAAAAGAAGAGGTAGGTGGCCTTAAGCAATCGTTTATGGCAGGGTTTTTAATTGCGATATCCAATCCATTAAATCTTGTTTTTTGGTTTGGTATATACGGAAGTACACTGAGCTCATTACTTACGAAGGTAACGAAACAAGAAGCTTTTTTGTACAGTCTTTGCATTATTGCTGGTATTATTTTATGGAATTTAAATATTGCTTTTTCTGTACATTTTGGAAGAACTTTATTAAAACCAAAAGCGCTTGGCTACATAACAGCCGGAGCAGGTATTATTTTAGTAGGATATTCTATACATTTTGCATACAAAGCTTTACAGTTGTTCACATAAGATTGAAGGGGAGATTTTTATGTATCGAACCACTATTGACGGAAAAGAAATTATCATTACGTTAGCGCCAAAAATCCGAAAAGAAATTACTGATAGAAATCCACTATATGAGGCGGTATTTCATAATGCTGCAAGATTGCTACAAACAAAGCAACCGACGTTTGCAGTAAATCATGAAATATTTGGGCTCATTATTGGAGAAGTGCAAAGAGGAGAAGTAACAGTATTTGCAGTGGAACATATTATTCCGAAGCAAAATATATTTGGATCGAACAATTTTTTCTCGACAATAGAACAGCAGGCAAATTTGTAAAGTGAATAGAATAAGAATAGAAAAGAAATAGTCGTAACGATATGTTGCGGCTGTTTTTTTGGAAAAGGGGGAAACAAGATGAAGAAAGTGGGGAAAGAGTTCTTTTTACAACATGATATCGTTATTATGTATAGCATTCTATTTATTTTCATTATTATTTTAAAAATGCAATTTTTTACGTGGTTTGGGATGTTAGCATGTATGTTTGGGATTGTTTTCTATACACTTAATGAATATATGACACATCGTTTTTTATTCCATATAAAGCCACCTAAAAACACATTTCTATTAAAAATGTTAAGAAGATTACATTATGATCACCACGTATATCCAGAGGATTTAAAACTTTTGTTTTTACCTGTATGGTTTAGTATACCTAGTTTTACTATTTATTTGCTTATAGCATATGGTATTACAAAAAGTGTTACTATTACACTTTCATTTGGAATCGGAATGATTATCATGCTGCTCGTTTACGAATGGAAACATTATATTGCCCATAGACCGATTCGTCCCGTCACTAAGTTTGGAAGATGGCTAAAAAAACAACATATATTACACCATTATAAAAACGAAAAGTTTTGGTTCGGTGTTTCAAATCCAGTATTCGATTTTATATTTGGAACACTTAAAGACGGAAAAGATGTTGAGTTAAGCGAAACAGCTCGTAATTTAGAAAAGGAAAAAAAGACAAAAGTAGTGCGTTAAGCACTGCTTTTGTCTTAATGAGGAAAAAAAGTAAAGTGTCACTTTATTTTGAAAAAGTATATTAAAAATTTGGGGGAATTTGCTGAAAAATGTCTATCGAAAAATCTTTGCATGAATGTATGGATTGTCTAAAATGAGTATAAGTTTCTGAATATTTATAAAATTTAGTCTTTAGGTATACGAAGGGGAAGTGTATTTCAAGTAAGAGAGGGGATCGGTTAATGAAACGAGATGATACGTCAGCACGTAAGTTGCAAAATGAGGTGAATTATACAGAGGTCGTTCAGTCGGAAGAATTTCAATTGTTATTAAATACGAAAAAGAAGTTTATCGTTCCAATGAGTATTTTCTTTTTTAGTTTTTTTATTGCACTGCCTATTTTAACGTCGTATTCAAAGGTGCTTAATACACCTGCATTTGGTGACGTTACATGGGCGTGGGTATTTGCTTTTTCCCAATTTATCATGACATGGGCACTATGTATGATTTATAGCAAAAAAGCAGAATCATTTGATGAAATCTCCCAAAAAATTCTGCAAAACATGCAAAAAGGGAGGGGCTGAACTTGAATACTACTGCGTTTGCACTATTTTTAATTATCGTTCTTGGTACGCTAGTCATAACCTATTTTGCATCGAAAAAAACGAAAAATGCGAGTGAATTTTATACGGCAGGAGGGGGATTAACTGGTTGGCAAAATGGTCTAGCCATTGCTGGAGATTACATGTCTGCTGCTTCATTTCTTGGTATAGCCGGAGCAATCGCATTAACTGGGTTTGATGGATTCTTTTATAGTATCGGTTTTTTAGTTGCTTATTTAGTTGTACTGTATCTTGTTGCAGAACCGCTTAGAAATTTAGGGAAGTACACTTTGGCGGATATGATTGCAGCACGCTTTGATGCGAAAAAAGTTCGCGGAGTTGCAGCTCTTAATACGATGACGATTTCTATCTTTTATATGATTGCACAATTAGTTGGCGCGGGTGCACTTATTAAATTATTATTAGGGATTGAATATACGACATCTGTATTAATCGTTGGAACACTTATGACGGTGTATGTTATTTTTGGAGGTATGACAGCAACGAGCTGGGTACAAATTGTAAAGGCTGTATTACTTATGGCTGGTACGTTTATTATTTCTGTTATCGTTTTCGCAAAATTCAACTTCAGCGTGACTGAAATGTTCGCCCAAATGAAAACAGCTACACCTTTAAAAGATTCATTTTTAAATCCAGGTGTAAAGTATAAGGATGGTCTTGATACACTTTCTTTAAATTTAGGACTAGTACTTGGTACAGCTGGATTACCACATATACTAGTCCGCTTTTTTACAGTACGTGATGCAAAAACTGCACGTCAATCTGTCGTATATGCGACGTGGTTAATTGGTGCATTTTATATTATGACGATTTTCTTAGGATTTGGTGCGGCAGCGTTTGTAGGAAATGAAGCGATTATTAAAGCGAACCCAGCTGGTAATATGGCGGCACCTTTATTAGCCAAAGCGTTAGGTGGAGACTTCTTATTTGCTTTCGTATCAGCAATTGCTTTTGCAACGATTTTGGCTGTAGTGGCAGGTCTTGTATTAACAGCAGCATCAGCATTCGCTCATGATTTTTATAATGAAATCATTCGTAAAGGAAAATCAACGGAAAAAGAGCAAGTATCCATGGCTCGTTATGCATCTATTGGAGTAGCGATACTATCTATCATACTTGCATTATTTGCCCAAACATTAAACGTAGCATTTTTAGTATCATTAGCATTTGCAGTTGCAGCGAGTGCAAATCTACCAGTAATTTTATTTACAATATATTGGAAGCGTTTTAATACAACGGGTGCTATTTCGGGTATGATTGTAGGTCTCGTATCAGCAATTGTTCTCGTAGCGTTGAGTCCGAATGTTTGGAACCCTGTAGCTGGAAAAGCTATTTTTGTTGGGGAAGCGTTATTCCCATATACGACACCAGGAATTATTTCAATTCCACTCGGATTTCTTGCAGCATATTTAGGAACGGTTTTATCTAGTAAGAAAGAAGATGAAGCGAAATTTGATGAAATTCTCGTGAAATCTAATACTGGTCATGGCATTAGCGATGCGTCTTCACATTAAATAAAAGAGGAGCTTTTCGATAGATAAGAAAAGCTCTTTTTTCTTTTGTCATTTTCTTGTAAATATTACTGATTTGTAAGTAGGATTTGTCTTAATTTTGTGGAATGAAAATAGCAGGGAGAAATTTAAGTCATCATGGCACCAGCGCAGCTTTTGTGAAAAATAAGTTGTTATGGAAGGTGGAAGTAATGATGAAAACGAAGCAAACTGATGAATTATTAGCAAAAGATGAGCAATATGTTTGGCACGGAATGCGTCCCTTTAGTCCAAATAGTACAATGGTAGGGGCAAAAGCTGAAGGGTGCTGGGTTGAAGATATACAAGGAAAAAGATATTTAGATGGTATGAGTGGCCTTTGGTGTGTGAATAGTGGATATGGAAGAAAAGAGCTCGCAGAAGCGGCTTATAAGCAATTACAAACATTATCATACTTTCCAATGTCACAATCCCATGAGCCAGCTATAAAGCTTGCTGAAAAGTTAAATGAGTGGCTTGGGGGAGAGTATGTTATTTTCTTCTCAAATAGTGGTTCAGAAGCGAACGAAACAGCTTTTAAAATAGCAAGACAATACTATGCTCAAAAAGGTGAACCACATCGTTATAAATTTATGTCACGTTATCGTGGATATCACGGGAATACAATGGCGACAATGGCAGCGACGGGACAAGCGCAGCGTAGATATCAATATGAGCCGTTTGCTTCAGGTTTTTTACATGTAACACCACCGGATTGTTACCGTATGCCTGAAATTGAAGGGCAGCATATCTATGATGTAGAATGTGTGAAAGAAGTCGATCGTGTTATGACGTGGGAATTAAGTGAAACAATTGCTGCGTTTATTATGGAACCTATTATTACAGGCGGGGGCATATTAATGCCACCACAAGACTATATGAAAGCTGTTCATGAGACGTGTCAAAAACACGGTGCCTTGCTTATAAGTGATGAAGTGATTTGCGGTTTTGGGCGTACAGGAAAAGCATTCGGATTTATGAATTATGATGTGAAGCCAGATATTATTACAATGGCAAAAGGCATTACGAGCGCATATTTACCATTATCTGCAACAGCTGTGAAAAAAGAAATATATGAGGCTTTTAAAGGTAAAGGAGAATATGAATTTTTCCGCCATATTAATACATTTGGTGGAAATCCAGCAGCTTGTGCATTAGCACTTAAAAATTTAGAGATTATGGAAAATGAAAATTTAATTGAGCGATCTGCACAAATGGGTTCCCTTTTATTAGAGCAACTAAAAGATGAAATTGGAGAACATCCGCTTGTTGGGAATATTAGAGGAAAAGGTCTATTAGTTGGAATTGAATTAGTAAATGATAAAGAGACGAAAGAGCCAATTGATAATGATAAAATAGCAAGTGTTGTAAATGCTTGTAAAGAAAAGGGTTTAATTATAGGACGAAACGGTATGACAACAGCAGGATATAATAACGTTTTAACATTAGCGCCGCCGCTTATTATTTCAAGTGAAGAAATTGCTTTTGTTGTTGGAACGTTGAAGACGGCGATGGAACGTATTTAATAAATAGAGAGAGGAGCGAGCTGTAATATAAGGCTCGCTTTTGTTTAGTAGGAGGGGACTTTTAATGGAGAAATATGATCCTAACAAACATTATCACATCGGATATTATGAAGACGGATATGATTTAGAAGTGACAGCGTACAAAAGAATAAATGAACCAGTTTGGGATGCTTATATTCCGCACTATGAGGCAGACGATTTTTATAAGAAAGTGGAGGGAATGAAGCTAGGTAAATATATAGATGATTATGGCATTATGGTGTATTCATTTGGGAATGATATTGATGATGATGAAGCACAAATTATTTTTGAAAAATGGTTAAAAAAGAACGGGATTGTTTAAAGATAAAACAAAAAGGAGATTGCTATCTTATAAAATAGCAATCTCCTTCTATTATAGTAAACTTATTTACTTGCTTTCATTACTTTATCTTTTGCACCAAAAGTGTATTTTAACATTGGTGGTGTAATCATTGTAGTTAAAATAACGACAATAACGATAGCTGTAAAGTAATTTTGTGCCAATAGACCTGAAGAAAGTCCTGTTCCTGCGATGATAAGTGCAACTTCACCACGAGAAACCATTCCAGCACCGATAATTGCAGAAGACTTAGCGTCAAATCCAGTCATTCGAGCACCGAATCCACAGCCGATTAATTTCGTTAATACAGCGATAACAGTTAATGCTAAGATGAACCAAATTTGATTGCCGATACCGTCAAATGTAATATTCATACCGATACTAACGAAGAATACGGGAACGAACATAGCGTAAGCAATTGGTTCTACTTTCTTTTCTACTTCATGTTTGTAGTTTGTTTGAGAAATTGCAATACCAGCAGCGAAAGCACCGATAATACCAGCAATTCCTAATAATTCGCCGAAATATGCGAATGAGAAACAGATGATAAGAGCCGCGCTCACGATAGACTCAGATACGCGCAGTGGTGATAACCAGCGCATAATCGCAGGAACACCTTTCCATCCGATTAAAATAATAGAAGCGAAGAATACTACTTTCTTCAAGATAACCATTGTTAAGTTAACATCATCAGTACCTAAGAAGCTCATTGCAAATGCTAATAAAATAACAACAAGAATGTCATCAAATACAGCGGCTCCAAGCATCGTCGTACTTTCACGTGTTTTCATTTTACCTAAATCACGAAGTGTTTGTACGGAAATACTAACACTTGTCGCACATAGAAGTAATCCTAAGAATACAGCGTTTCCTTGTTCCATTCCCATCACAAGACCGGAAACGTAACCACCTACGAATGGAAGAATGATACCTCCGAGTGCAACTGCTAAAGAAGAATTACGATTTGCGTTTAATTCTTCTAAGTCTGTTTCAAGTCCAGCCATAAACATTAAAAGAATAACCCCGACATTACTTAATTGAGTTAGAAGCTCTGAATTTTCAATCCAACCTAATACAGCTGGACCGATAACTATACCGACAATTAATTTACCTAGTACAGAAGGTTGACCTAATCTAACACTAAGATCACCAGCAAGCTTTGTACTTAATAAAATAAGTGCAATTTGAAAGAAAAATTCGAATTCCATCTGATCCTCTCCTCGTCATTTTTAATTTTATAATACGATTTCTCGGAATTTGCCTAATGAAAATATGTAAAACCCATTAAACAAAAGGGTCTGATTACAAGTTCTTTTGAACTCGTAATTTGAACCTGTAATTAATATATAATAAAATTTATTAAAAATCAATGAAAAAATAGCAGATTTTCATGATGGAATTTGATTTAGGTATGAAGGGAATGGCTATATAATAAGAAGAAATAAGGCAATATTTTTAATGAATTGGAGAAGGAAACATGTTATTAAATAAACGCTTTACAATTGGAGAAATGGCAAAAATGCATAATATCGCAGAATCTACATTGAGGTATTATGATGAAAAAGGAATTTTTCATCCGTCCATTGTTGATCCTCAAACGAATTATCGTTATTATACAATCGATCAATTTTCACTGTTAGATACGATTAAATTTTTACGCCAGTTAAATATTCCGTTAAAGGAAATTAAGAAATATATTGATGAAAGAAATCCAACATACGCACTCAATTTACTGGAAAAACAACAAGAAATGATGCTGAAGAAACAAAGAGAAATTGAATATGCCTTAGCAAAAATGGAACATAGAATTCATTTAATTAAGGAAGCAACAAAAGCAAAAGCTGAACAAATGGTAATTAAAGAGATTCCGCAGCGGAAAATTACAGCAATTGCGGTTGCTCCAAATACGACGGATGATATGTTTGAGTACTACATCCATTCGTTGCAAAAAAATATGAGGCAAATGGATGATAGTTTATTTTCTGGAGATATTGGTGTAACTGTTGCGAAAAAAGGATTAATGCAAAATGAGTTTCAAGCATATAGTAGTGTTTTCATTCTTTTGGATTACATGCCCTTTCAAGTGAATAGTTCAGATGAAATTAAAGCAGGTATATTTGCCTGTGTATATCACCACGGGCCATATGAAGAAACTGATGAAACATATAAGAAATTAATAAAATATATTGATCAAGAAGGATATGAAATAGACGGAGATTCGATTGAGATTGCATTAATTGATTGGTCTGTAACAGAAAATCCAGAGGAGCAAGTAACAGAAATTCAAATTCCTATAATGAAAAAACAAAGCAATAAGTTATAGGACTCGTATAATTACAAATGAGCATCAAACGCGATAATTAAGTTACCTATTTTTTAATTCCCTATTGACCTTCAAGTTACTTGAAGGTTTAAACTGAGGAAAGAGAGTTGAAAAAGGAGCATATTAGAGTATGGAAGCAACAGAAAAATTAAGAGAAAAACCGATAAAAAGTTTATTTATTTCTTATTTAATACCAGCTGTTCTAGGAATGGTATTAATGTCAGTTAATATTGTAATTGATGCGGTCATGATTAGTAGAGGAGTTGGGGCGAACGGTTTAGCAGGAGTAAACGTGGCTATTCCAGCGTTTTCGATTTTCTTCTCTATTTCATTATGGATCGGAATGGGCGGGGCAACGTTATATTCCATTGCATTAGGTGAAAATAAACGAGAAAGAGCACGGTCTATTTTTACTCAATCCATGACGGTAGCAGTTGTTATCGTAGGTGTTTTAGCGGCTATTTGTTTATGGAGAATAGAAGATTTAGCGTACTTATTTGGTGCAAATGAAGTGATTTTACCATATGCGTTAGACTATTTACACGTATTATTAACATTTGGAATGATATACGTTTTAGAAAATATTTTAAGTACATTTATACGAAATGATGGAAATCCTAATTTAGCAATGGCAGGTCTTGTTGTAACGGCTGTATTAAATATAGTATTTGACTATATCTTTATTTTTATCTTTGGATGGGGGGTAACAGGTGCTGCTTCAGCGACTATTCTTTCGGCAGCGATTGGTTTCCTTGTATTATTAACTCATTTCTTTAGAAAAAGTAGTATTTTAAAATGGACGAAATTCCATTTTGAATGGGATACTGTCAAACAAATTATGGTGATTGGTTTCCCAAGTTTTACAGCAGAAAGTACGGTTGCAATCGTAACGATTGGTTTTAATATCGCATTCGTCCAATATGCAGGAGAAGTAGGAGTAGCTTCCTATGCGATGGTGAATAGTATTCATGCAATGGCATTACTATTATTCTTCGGTGTAGGTGCTGCATTGCAACCGATTGCTAGTTTCCATTACGGGGCAAACTTATCAGAGAGACTTCGTGAAGGATTGAAGTTTGCTGTGAAAATTGCTGTTGTACTTGGGGGCATTGCGATAATTGTCGGATTATTCTTCGGGAAATATATCATTGGTCTATTTGATGTCCAATCTCCAGAATTATTGGAGTTAACATTAACGGGTATTAGCTTATTCTTTATTCAATACGTATTTTTAGGCTATAACATTGTGTATGGAGAGTACTTCCAATCAGTGCGACAAACGAAGAAATCAGTACTGATTATAATGAGCCGAGGGTTACTATTTATCATTCCATTGTTATGGATTATGCCGAAATTATTTGGGATAAACGGAATTTGGCTCGTTATGCCAGTTGCTGAAGTAATGACAGCAATTATCGTATTTACGATGAATCGTATGAAACATCCTGTTCCATTAAATATGGCAGGAGAGAAAGAAGCGATATGATGAAGAAAATCCCCTTAAGCAATTAAGGGGATTTTTTTATTCCTTTAAACTAATCGCAAAAGATCCATCCGTTTCTTGAACAGAAGCGAAAGCAACGTTTTTAATATTTGTAATTCCTTTTTCTTTTAATTCTTTATATAACCATTTTTCATCTTTATGGATTAACTTTAAGTTATCATATTGAATTTGTGAATCGACAATAAGTGCAATTGGTAATCCAGCATACTTAACATCTATGTTTAAATCTTTTGGAGTTAATGGTACAAGTTCTCTTTTTGGTAAAATACTAATAGCTCCGTTCGCTTCTAAAATGGCGTATTCAATTTCATGAACACTCGGATATCCTGCAACGCGAAGATTAGAAAGTAGTTCGGCAATGGGATATCTACTTTTTTGTAAGTTCTCAAAAATAATATCACCATGTTTAATTAAAATGATAGGGTGTCCGAGAATAAAACGATTTAGTTTGTTGAATAGGCTTAATTTTGTAAGGAGTAAATGTAAACATGTAATAACAACCATACCGAGAAATGCTTGTAAAGCACCAGAGACGGGTATGGCCTGGAAAGCTAAATAAGATAAAAAGATTATAGCCCCAAAATCATGAGGAGTTAGTTGTGCTAACGCGGATTTACCGAGTAACTTAAGCGATAGTAAAAATAAGATGAAAAAGAACGACACGTTACATAAAAAGAGAAGCAATAGAGACACTCCTTGGTGTAAAGTTGTACTTACTATTCCCGAAAGTAATATAAATATTACCTTTCAGAGGATAATTTAGGGTTTATTGGAATTTGTCTGTATACAAACAAATAAATGGATATTATCATGAAGGAAGTAAAAGAAAATAGGAGTATATGAGTATGAGAAAGAAGAAAATAATAAAGTGTATTTTAGTTGTTATAATGATTTGCGCCGTATATGCGGGGTTTTTACAATATCACATTTATAAGCATGGACATATGAATGCAAGTGACGATGCTGAGTACATAATTGTACTAGGATCGAAAGTAAATGGAACGAAACCATCTTATTCATTGCAATATCGTATTGATAAAGCAGCTGAATATTTAAAATCACATGAGAAAACAATCGCTATCGTATCTGGAGGACAAGGAAAAGGTGAAGACATTTCAGAAGCATTAGCAATGAAACAAGGACTAATAAAACAAAACATCGCAGAAGACCGTATTATAATGGAGGACAAATCTAAGAATACAGATGAGAATATTACATTCTCAAAACCGTTAATTCCAGCCGATATGAAAAAAGGTATGATCGTAACAAACGATTTTCATATGTTTAGAGCGAAAAAAATAGCTGCCAAACAAGGTTTACAATTAGAAGGTCTTCCGGCAAAAACACCGAAACCAATCATCATTCCATCGAATGTACGAGAATATTTAGCAATTACACAGTATTGGTTTATGAATCGAATATAGTGAAAGTGATCCCGTCTGAAACTTCAGACGGGATTTAATTTGAGGAAAATCTTACAAATATGTCACGTTAGTGAAAGGTAAAGCGATAGTTTCTAGAATGGTTTCCTGACATAATGAAGGTAACAAAAACTATTTAGAGGTGAATCGGATGAAAGGAAATAATATTTTATCTTCGTTATGTTACTTTAGCATCTTTTTTGCACCATTTTTACTACCAATTATCGTGTACTTTGTTGCAGAAGATGAAGTGAAATATCACGCGAAAAAAGCATTTTGGTCACATGTTTTCCCATACGCAATCTTATTTGGAGGACTAGCAGTATCAGGAATGTACGGTTTAGGTTTCAATCAATCTGACGGTGCTGGAATTGGAATGATTATCACATATACAGTGTTCATTCTTGTAGGAATTTACTACTTCATTTGGAATATCGTAAAAGGTATTAAAGTCTTGAAAACGGCGTAATAAGACAAGAAAAAATTTCATTTACCGTATTCATAGACGTTTTAAAAAAAGAGCAATTCAAAAAGAATTGCTCTTTTTGTGCTTATAAGTTGTGAATATTGAAAAAGATGTGTTAATTTTTCATTATGAAGAGAAAAAGGAGTGATTTTCATGAATGAGATAATACATAAGATAGAGCAACACGTTTCAGTTCGTAAATATAAAGAAGAAGCAATTCCGAAAGATGTAGTAGAAAAAATGGTGCACGCTGCACAGCATGCGGCTTCATCACATTTTGTACAGGCGTATTCTGTCATATATGTAACAAATCAGGAATTAAAGGCTAAATTAGCAGAGTTATCCGGAAATCGCCATGTGAAAGACTGCGCAGCATTCTTTGTTTGTTGTGCAGATTTAAAACGACTTGAAATTGCATGTGAAAAACATGGTACAGAGATAAAGCATGAAGGGGTGGAAGACTTTATCGTTGCGACGGTAGATGCTTCACTTTTTGCGCAAAACTTAGCGTTAGCAGCAGAGTCATTAGGATACGGTATTTGTTATATTGGTGGTATTCGTAATAATCCGAGAGAAGTGAGCGAATTGCTTCATTTACCAGATAAAGTATATCCTGTATTCGGAATGACAGTCGGTGTACCAGATGAAGAACATGGAGTTAAACCACGCTTACCGGTAGCAGCGGTTCTTCATGAAAATGGATATGATGAACAAAAATATGATGAATTATTAAACGAATATGATGAAACGATGAGCGCGTATTACAAAGAAAGATCATCAAATCAAAAAAAAGTAACATGGACGGAATCAATGAGTTCGTTTATGTCTAAAGAAAAAAGAATGCATATGAAAGAGTTTTTAAGTGAAAAAGGATTAAATAAGAAGTGAGTAAAGAGGCAAACCTGTGATGCGGGTTTGCCTTTTTTGAAAGGAGAAATACCTAAGATCAGAAAGTTGTCTATTCTTTCTGATCTTAGGTATTTCGTTTGTTATCATATATATAGAAATAAAAGTTAATAAATTTTTCCAAAAGTGATAGAAAATGAGAATGAAATACCAATAGTAAGTAAAGGCAGCTGCTAAAGGGGAACTGAGGAAGGAAGATGCATATGATTTTCGATTCTGAAGAGGATTTAATTATAGCTATGAAAAAACATGATCAAGATGCTTTGAAAGAAGTGATTGATCAATATGGAAAATTAATTTTGTACATTATTCATAAATCATTAAGTACCCCTACTGAAAAACAATATGTGGATGATTGTTATAACGATGTATTTACTGTTATTTGGTTTAATATCGACCAATTTGATACAGAAAAGGGAAACTTAAAATCTTGGATGATTGGTATTACTAAATTGAAGGCATTGGAATATAAAAAGAAAGTATATAAAGAGAATAAAATCGATAAGGACGTAGAAATAGATACAAGTGTCCATGATAGGTATGAAATAGAACAAGAAGAAGAGATTATGGAAATTGTTCAAGATTTAAATAAGAAAGATCGATATATCTTTTTAAAGAGGTATATTGATGGGTATTCCATTGACGATATTGCAAAAGAATTAAAAGTAAAGGCAGATTATATATACAATCGAATTTCTCGTGGGAAGAAAAAATTTCAAAAACTGTGGAAAGGGAGTGTGTAATATGGATAAAAGATTATTATCGATGTTAAATGAGCTCCAATATTCAGAGGAAGAAATTACACGTTTAGAGAAAGAAGCAAATGAGTCTATCGATATAGATAAGTATTATGTAAGAAATGGAGAGTTACTAAAAAAATTAACTTTACAAATGTTAGAAGAGTCAATTCGAAGTGAATTACAAGTTGATGAAGAAATTAAGAAGGAACTGTTAGTAGACGAAGGGTATATGACAAATAATAAAGTCATACCAAATATATATTACGTAGGAGCTACTTTCTATTATTATCTCGTTTTAACAAATAAAAGAGTGATTATGAAAGGATTAGATTGTTATTTTAAAAAGACACATGAACATAGCATGCCAATAGAGGATATACAATCCATTTCGCAACATAAAAAAATGAAAAATGTCTTTGAGATTAAATATAATAACACTCATATACAATTTGGAAGTATTAAGTATGCACGTGAAGTTGCAATGATAGTTATGGAGTTAAAAAAGCGAGGAGTAAAAGTAGAAAAGTATACAGATTTTGAAAAAGGGTTTTTCTTATTTTTTAATATATTTGTGATAGTAAGTGCAGGTCTTTGTTTTATAAAATATTTAATGTAAAAAGCGGCATAATAGCCGCTTTTTATCGTTTTATCACGCTATTTTCCGGGCAGTAAGAACCCCATCTCAAAATTCAGGGGAAGCAAAGAAGTTAGGTGGGGATGAACAAAACCCCCACTGATTAAAGTTCCACTTTATTTAGTATTTTGATTTGAAAAATTGGTCTTATGAAAGAACGATGATTGCTAATTGTAAACTGCCAATAAGGCCATTTAAGTTTTGATATGGAATACCCCGCCGGAAAATACAGCAATAATTTCGTTTGAACATATCTGTTATTGTACGATTTAAAGCACCTTCTATAACAAGTTCAAACTTTCAATAAGAAGATACCCTCCTGTACAACTTAAAAGAATATACGTAAATATTTTGAAAATCCGTTGATTAATCCATTTAAAAATAATTTGTCCTATAAACAAACCTAAAAAGACAATTGGAATGGCATAAAAAATTGATTCCCAAATGGTTTTGTTTGTGCCAGTAAAGAGTATTTGAGTTACTAGACTAATGAAATATATAAACAGATAAAAAGCTAATGTAGTTGCTCTTAACTTCTCTTTTTCAGTAGCAGTTCCTGTAAAATAAAGTAACAGTGGAGGACCTGGCATACCGATACTGGTCGTTAAAAGACCAGATAATCCGCCAACTATGAAATCTCTAGATTGTGTTGATCTAACCTTAACGTTGCATATTAGCAATAATGTTAATAGTAAGAGTAGGATGCTAACTGCTAATTTAAAAATGTTTATGTTAACGGAAATGAAGATTAAAATGCCAAAAGGAACACCAACTATACTTCCAAGAATAAACCTTTTCAGTAGAACAAAATCAACGTCCATTCTTATTTTCCAAATGAGTGAAATGGAGATAATTAAAGATAAAATAATGTTTATTTGTATAGCTTCTTGTGGTAGAAATAACATAAGTAAGAAAGGGGTTGCCATTATGGAAAAGCCAAAACCTGTACTTGCTTGCAGAATAGAAGCCACTAATATAATACATACGAAAATGAATGTGATACCCAAAACAGCCCTCCTATTTAATTCAGTTTAACTAGTTAAAGTCTATTATTTAAGTGCAATATTTCACAAACTTGTTTATATTTTAACATAAATATCTAGTTTTTTCTCAAATAGTGTTGCCATATAAGGCTCTTTAACTAAAAAATTCGATTTACATTTTTAAATAATTTTATTATGGGGAAACAAATAATGAATGGGATCAAAATTTATTGATTATCATTAAATTATTCACTGAGATCCCCACGATAAAACAAGAACAGCCATATAAAACTTACAAAAATACAACATATAGCTAATAAACTGCCAATCATTTGAGGAGAAAGAATTTCTAACAGCCCTCCTGTAAAAAACATCGATAACTGAATAAGAGATCCGTAAATGGAGTAATGGAATGAAAAAACTTTACCCATCATATTTTCGTGTGTGTAAGTTTGAAGTAATGTCGTATCAAGTGGAACGATGATTCCTCCTGCTATGCGCATACAGAATAAAGTAATGATACCGATAATAAGTTGATCGGATAGAATGAATCCGAGAAAGAAAATTCCTTGTAATAAGTAGGCCCAACCGAATACTTTTTTCATTTTTTCTTTATTATGAGACATATAAAGATTAACGAGGAGGCTTCCAATCATAAGCCCAGTGCCTTGAACTGTATATAAAATTCCAATGTTAGTGTGGAAAATTCTCTCGGCATAGATTGTTAGAAGTAGTTGATAAGCGCCGCCAATAATGCCCCATGAAATGCCGACAAGAATTAATGTTAAAATGATTTTTGTTTGTAATATGTATGTATAACCATCTTTTATATCAGTGAAAAATGCTTTTTTCTTGTTACAAGTATTATGAGCAGGGATACTCATAGTATAAATAAAATAAGCTGAAATAAAGTATGATAGGCTATTTACTAAAAAAGCGAACTCAATATGTAAAGGTTGTGCAAGTATCCCGCCCAAAGAAGCACCTATAATAGACATAAAACCAGTAATTGTACTAGAAAGAGAGTTAGCAGTTACGAAATGGTTTTGGTGTACGATATTTTTTAAGGTTGCTTGTTTAGCCGGCTCAAATAAACAAGAAAGTACAGATAAACATATATTAGCAATGAAAATAATCTCAATTTTATAGCCTGCGAGTAAGTATGTAAGGACTAGAATTCCCCGTGTAATATCGGTGAAAATCATAATATTTTTTTTAGAAAAACGATCTACAACTCCGCCAATGAAAGGACTAAGAAGAAGCGCTGGTAACCCTTTACTTATAAAAGTAAGTGCGATCATAAACGGCGATTCCGTTATGCTGTAGACAAATGTTAATAAAGCTACCGTATGAAACCAATCCCCAAGTACACTGAATGTTTGCCCATAAAATAGTTTATTGAAGTTTTTATTTGTTTTAAGAAGTGTGGAATAAGAAACTGACATAAATAGATTAATCCTTATGTAATGATGATGCTTGAACTTGTTTTTTCCATTCGCTTAAATACACTTTTTCCTCTGTAGGAAGTCCAACAGGTAATTGTGCGATCAATTCTAAACTATTTCCATCAGGATCGTTAAAGTATACGGAGGCGTGTGCCAATTCTGGAAAAACAATCGGTTCAATTGGCTCCATCCCAAAGTCTTTTCGTGCTGAAATTCCTTTTTGATTTAGCCAATATATCGCATTTTCTAAATCATGTAAGCTAACTTGAAAGGCGATATGTCGTAAAGAGGGGTGATAATGAACTTTGTATTCTGACCCTTCCCAAAGGCCGAGCCAACTTTTATTTTCTGTAATCCAAAAGAAAGCAATATTGTCTCCTCTTTTATATAATGTTAGGCCTAGTGATTCGTAAAAAGGAATAGATACTTTTAAGCTATGGACAGGTAAATGGGCTTCGTAAAGACCTTTAATCATTGTAATCCTCCTTAGTAAAATGTTTCTTATTCCATATTAAACGATATTTTGTTAGTTGAAATCGCAAATAAGAGGGATATAAATTCATACGAAAGTATGAAAAAAACAGCTCAAATATGAGCTGTTTTTCTATAGTTTTTAGTTCATTTGTCAAGGATAGGATATATTAATATCCGTATCCGCCGCCACCCCAACAGCTACATCCGATGATGATTAGAAGGATGAATAGTACGATAAGCAAAGCAAATCCACCGCCGAAACCAGCGCAACTTCCACCATAACTCATATGTTTTCCTCCTTTTTAGTAAGTTAATCTATATGGTTCATGGACTACTATATACAGTATGTTTTTTGTATAGAAAACGAGCCAGTCTCATTTATAATTAGACAAATGCCTGTAGATTCATTAGGATTGCATGTTAGTGATTTGTAAATAAACCTTTACGTAATTCATAATTTAGGCATAAAAAATAAAAAATTGTAAAAAAAACCATTTTCTTATTTTTTTATGAGAGAATATGTACTATAATTTTACAAGTAATATTATGGGAAAAGGGAGTTTTAGTATAGAGATGGAGATGGGACAATTACAAAATAAAATAGAAAACAAAAAGAAAGAATTAATTCAACTTGTTGCGAGACACGGATTGGATCATGATAAAGTTTTGTTATTTAGTCGTGATTTAGATATACTAATTAATAAGTTTATGAATATAAAAGACAAAGTGCATAAATAAAAAATTTATAGTTTTTTATATTAAGATGTTTCACAGAAAGGAGAGGACAGTAATTGGAACATTTACAGGAAGAATTGTATAAACAAATAAAAGAAGAAAAAGGTACAGTTACAATTTTCTTAAAGAGTGGCGTTAGAATAGTAGGAGAAGTTGTTGGAGTGGATAAATTTACAGTTTTAATCTTAGTGGATGGAAAACAACAGCTTATTTATAAGCAGGCTATATCAACAATAATGAAATAAGACACTCTTGTTGAGTGTCTTATTTCATTATTGCTTGCATGCCTCAACATCAATGCCGGCAGCAATTAACTTCTTTTCTCCATCTTGTTCAATAATTTTTTGTAATTTAGATAGGAAAGAATCAAAGTTTGTATGCTTTGCTACTTGGAATGTCATTTTATGTTCAATTGGTAGCCACGTATCAATATCAGCTTCGTTATGCTGGATTTTTACCTCAAGTTTATCGAGTGCATTAGCAACTTTTGCTTCGTACGTTTCTTTCGCTTCAAACTCCATCCATAAGTCATATAATTCTTCGCCGAGAGAACCTGTTAATGTTTGTTTAATATTTAAAATAGCTTCTAGTTCATTTTTTTGTTTTTGTAGCTGTAATTCGTGACTATTCATCGTATCAAAAGCAGGGATATCACCAGCTTCGGCTTCGACTAGGTCGTGAATAATAACCATCTTAAGTAATTTCTCAATATTTACTTTTTGATCCAAATAAGGTTCAACTAAAATGGCCATTAGAGACATACGCCATGTATGCTCGGCAACACTTTCTTGACGTCCGTTGGAAAGCCAGCTGTGTCGCATTTCATATTTTAATTTTTCTGCTAATGCAATGACTTGTAAAATGTTGTGTTCCATCGTGAGCCTCCTCATGTTTTTATACCATAATTCTAATATAGAAATGAAATGTGTCAATTTCATGAGTATATTGCGATAAACAGATGATAAGCGTATAATACATGTTATATGTGAAAACGTATTATTAAAATAAAAAAATGTTATATGAAAATGGAAAGGAAAGGGCAGAAATATGGGAGAAAAAAATCAAGTATTAGTTAGACCACAAAGAAGAAAAAGGAAGTTTGATATTTCTAGCCCAGTGGGCATCATAGTAGGTTTCATCATAGTGATAGCGGCAATTATGCTTGGCGGCGGTGGAATAAAAGCTTTCAAAAACTTTTTAGATATTTCATCTATTTTAATTGTCATAGGGGGAACAACAGCGACAATTGTTGTGGCA
The DNA here is from genome assembly GCF_058795375.1 of Bacillus sp. GW823-FHT06A10. Lineage (NCBI taxonomy): Bacteria > Bacillati > Bacillota > Bacilli > Caryophanales > Bacillaceae > Bacillus > Bacillus sp. GW823-FHT06A10. The sequence goes on from NZ_JBXAHT010000001.1 coordinate 847,785, forward strand.
TATCGATTTGGAGAAATAAAAAAATATACGAAAAGTATTTTCACTGTTTTACATAGAAGAGAAGAAGATTTAGAACAGTTAACGGATTTGTTTGTTGATTTTTCGAAAAAGTCTAAAAAGAATGGCTTGCTTTCTTTAGAGGTTGATGGAGAGCAAGTAGACAATCCTTTTATTCAAAAAGGAATTCGATTAATGTTAAGCGGTTACGATGAAGAAGAATTAAAAGAAGTGTTATTGAAAGATATTGAAACGGAAGTGTATGAGTTAAGAAAAGGAGCGGCATTATTAGATAAAATTGGTGATTTTGCTCCAGCTTGGGGAATGATTGGTACGTTAATCGGTCTTATCATTATGCTCCAAAACTTACAAGATACATCGCAAATTGGTACAGGGATGGCAGTTGCGATGTTAACGACATTATATGGGTCTGTACTTGCGAATATGATTGCAATCCCTCTGTCGGAAAAAGTATACCGTGGTATTGAAGATTTATATACAGAGAAGAAGTTTGTAATAGAAGCAATTTCAGAATTGTATCGAGGACAAATCCCTTCTAAATTAAAGTTGAAACTGGATACATACGTATACGAAACAAAGGTAAAAAAGGTAAAAGGAGCAGCCTAATATTTCAAGGAGTGGTATGATGAGTAAAGGACCGCAAAAGGGATCGCCTCGTTGGATGACGACTTTTACAGATTTAACGATGTTATTATTAACTTTCTTCGTATTACTAGTTGCTACATCAAAGCAAGATGCAGTAAAATTGTCAAAGATGCTTGAAAAGTTTAGTGATACGGGGCAAGTAGATGCAAAAGTAATGGAAAATACAATACCAGATATTTCACATGAAAAAAATGATGAAAAAATGATCTCAAAAAAGAGAATGGATGAATTATATAAGAAGTTGAAAGCGTATGTAGATAATAACGGTATTAGTCAAGTGAATGTATATCGAGAGGATACAGGGGTAAGCGTCGTTATAGTAGATAATTTAATATTTGATACAGGCGATGCGAACGTTAAGCCCGAAGCGAAAGGGATAATAAGTCAATTAGTTGGATTTTTTCAATCCGTACCTAACCCAATTGTTGTAGAGGGACATACAGATAGTAGACCTATTCATAACGAGAAATTCCCTTCTAACTGGGAGTTATCTTCAGCACGAGCGGCAAATATGATTCACCATTTAATTGAAGTGTATAATGTGGATGATAAAAGGCTAGCTGCGGTAGGATATGCAGACACAAAGCCAATTGTACCAAATGATTCACCGCAAAACTGGGAAAAAAACCGTCGCGTTGTTATTTATATAAAAGAGTAGTATATTATTATTTTAATAATAAAATAATAAAAATACGAAAATTCTTTTAAAAAAATATTAAATTTTATCATTTTATTTTGTATAATGAGTGAGAATGATAAGGTGAAATATTAAGATATATTTATACATAGAAGGAGAGAATTAAAAAGAATGGCACATAAAATTTTAGTAGTAGACGATGCGATGTTTATGCGAACGATGATTAAAAACTTATTAAAAAGTAATGAGGAATTTGAAGTTATCGGCGAAGCAGAGAATGGGGTAGAAGCAATTCAAAAGTATAAAGAACTTCAACCTGATATTGTAACATTAGATATTACTATGCCAGAAATGGACGGGCTTGAAGCATTAAAAGAAATTATTAAAATTGATTCAAGTGCAAAGGTTGTTATTTGTTCTGCAATGGGACAACAAGGTATGGTATTAGATGCAATTAAGGGCGGGGCAAAAGACTTTATTGTAAAGCCATTCCAAGCGGATCGTGTAATTGAAGCTTTAACAAAAGTAGCAAATAGTTAATATAGAAGGGGTGCCACAAGGAATCAAAACAGTGATAGCGGATCGACGTGTGGCCCCCTTTTTTCTCATTATAAAACACTAAATTGTTATACATAAATGAAATGTTTGTTAGACAGGTAGGGGATAAAAATGCAAACAGATCTATTAAATATATTTTTCGAAGAGTCAGAAGAACATTTACAGTCGCTAAATGAAAATGTGCTAGTGTTAGAGCAAAATCCTGCTGATATGGATGTTGTAGGAGAAATATTCCGCTCCGCTCATACATTCAAAGGTATGTCTGCGAGTATGGAATTTACAGAGATGGCTGATTTAACGCATAAGATGGAAAATGTGTTAGATGAAATTCGTCATGGAAATATAGTTGTAAATGCGGATATTATTGATGTGATTTTTGAGTGCATTGATAATTTGGAGAAGATGGTTGCAGATGTGCAACAAGGTGGAATGGGCAATATTGATGTAGTCTCAACTAAACAGAAATTAGAAGCATTATTGAACGGCAATGTAGAAACTCCTACGGAACATATAGAGCAAAATCATATAGACAACGATGATGCAGTTTCACATGAAGTGCATATAACAGTTGAACAGCAAGCAATTTTAAAAGCAGTACGTGCCATTATGTGTATTGAAGCATTGCAGAATGTAGGGAATATACAAAAAACAGCTCCGAGTATTGAAGAAATTGAAGCAGATGCTTTCGGATTTGAATTTACAGTATTTATGGATACTGATTGTAGTATAGAAGAATTGAAACAAGTAGTACTTCATGTTTCTGAAATTGAGAAAGTGGAAGTAAAGCAAGGAGAACCTATATCGAGGGAAGTAGCTTCTAAAAAAGTTGTTACACAAGAAGTTGTGCAAGTAGAAGAAATGCTACAACCAGCTGTGGCTACGCAGGTAGAATCACCGATAGTGGCAACGAATCAACCTACAAGTGCTATGCCAGCTAAAAGTACTACAAAAACGAAAAATGCTAAAGTGGAGAATCGTTCAATTCGTGTTCAATTAGAGAAAATCGAAAGATTAATGAATATGTTTGAAGAAAGTGTAATTGAACGTGGGCGCATTGATGAATTGGCTGAAACGATTCAAAACAAGGAGTTAATTGAACATTTAAATCGATTAGGCGATATTTCAAAAGATATTCAAAACGTACTATTAAATATGCGTATGGTGCCGATTGAAACTGTGTTCAATCGTTTCCCACGTATGGTACGTATGTTAGCGAAAGATTTAGGGAAAAAAATCGATTTACAAATTACAGGTGAAGATACTGAAGTAGATAAAATTGTTATTGATGAAATCGGTGATCCGCTCGTTCATTTAATTCGAAATGCAATCGATCATGGTGTTGAAACTGTTGAAAAACGACGTGATGCAGGTAAAAATGAGACAGGTACTATTAAATTAGAAGCCTTTCATAGTGGAAATCATGTCGTTATTCAAATTACGGATGATGGAAACGGTATTAATAAAGGGAAAGTATTAGAAAAAGCGATTAAAAATGGCGTTGTAACTGAAGCAGATGCAAATAGATTAACAGATCGTGAAGTGTTTGATCTTATTTTCCAACCAGGATTTAGTACAGCTGAAGTTGTATCAGATCTTTCTGGACGCGGTGTCGGATTAGATGTTGTAAAACATACGATTCATAGTTTAGGTGGACATTTAATCATTGATTCTGAGGAAGGAAAGGGAAGTACATTTAGAATTGAACTTCCGTTAACGTTGTCTATTATTCAATCTATGCTTGTTCAAACGAATGATAAGCGCTATGCTTTACCTCTTGGAAATATCGTTGAAGCAATTCGAATTAAGAGAGAAGACATCCAATCCTTACAAGGAAAAGATGTGTTAAATTATCGTAATCAAATTATTGAAGTGAAACATTTAAGTACTGTATTTGGTGAAAAAACAGTAGATGAGGCGTTTGCGTCATATGATGGTCAAATGGTTCCTGTGTTAATTGTTCGTAATACACATCGCAGCTATGGACTTATTGTAAACACAATTATCGGTCAAAGAGAAATAGTCTTAAAGTCATTAGGTGACTTCTTTGCAGAGAGTTCTAACTATTTCTCTGGTGCGACGATTCTCGGTGATGGACGAGTGGTCCTCATTTTAAACCCAGAAGGTTTATAATAGGAATGAAGGAAAGCTCCCCACTTGTATACAATTGGGGAGCTTTTTGGCTAATCGTTACTAATCTAATAATGGGAATACATACATATTAACGTTTTATATAATAAGTTTGCTAAAATCAAATGAGAGTTTATATTATTTGATAGAAAAACAGAAATGAGGAGGCAGGGAAAATGCCTGAGCAACACACAAAAGGGGATACGAGCACGATTGTGCTAGAAAAAGAAAATGAGCATTTAACGCCTCAAGAATGCGATATTCTTGGCGAAATTGCAAATATATCATTTGGTTCAGCTTCGACTGTATTATCAACGATTTTAAATAGGCAAGTAAGCATTACTGCTCCTCGCATAGAGTTGGTAGATTTATATGATTCAAGAGATGTCGAAGTTCCACATGTTGTATTAAACATTCATTTTACAAAAGGATTAGATATGGAAAACCTTCTTGTTCTTAAACAAGATGTTGCATTGTCCATTGCTGATTTAATGATGATGGGAACAGGTGAAGTGGAGGATGGAAAAGAACTTGGTGAATTAGAACTAAGTGCTGTACAAGAAGCGATGAATCAAATGATGGGATTCGCAGCTACATCTATGTCGGAATTCTTCCAAGATACAGTAGATATGTCTCCGCCGACGATTAATGTTGTAAAGTTATCAGAAGAAATGGAGAAAATCTCTGAAATCGATGGGAATCATACGATTGTTAAAGTGTCGTTTGATTTAAAGATAGATAATCTTGTAAACTCTAAACTTGTACAAATTGTTTCAGTTGAGCATGCGAAACAAATGGTAAATAAATTAATGCAATTATCTGGTGGAGTAGAAGAAAAAGACGAGCTAGCAGAAGTAGTGGAAACTGAGATTGTAGAAGAAGTTGAAAAAGAGCATTTAACACAAGAAGAGAAAGATGTGCTTGGTGAAATTGCAAATATTTCAATTGGTTCCGCTTCAACAGTATTGTCAACGCTTTTAAATCAGCCAGTTACAATTAGTACACCAAATGTGGAAGCAATCAATGTTCGTCATTATGATGGAGTACCAGTGCCATTTGTTATTTTAAATGTTGACTTTGTTGAAGGGCTAAAGAATGAGAATGTATTCGTATTTACGAAAGATGTCGCCTTAACAATGGTAGATTTAATGATGATGGGAACAGGGGAAGTTGATCCGGAAAAAGAGCTTACTGAATTAGAACTGAGCGGTATTAAAGAAATTATGAACCAAATGATGGGTCACGCTGCTACGGCGATGTCAGAAATGTTCCAAGAAAAAATGGACATGACGCCGCCAAATGTTAAATTTGTAACGTTAAAAGAAGAAATGGAGTATTTGGGAGAGTCAATGGAAGTGGACGAACTCGTTCAAATTACGTTCAATCTTGAAATTGGTGATCTGCTTCAATCGAAAATGTATCAAATTTTGCCAATTTCTGAAGCGAAAGAAATGGTAAGGCGACTTCTGTATCCAATGGTGGAAGAAGAAGAGATTGCCACAGAAGAAATTGAAGAAGAAAAAATTGTAGAACCAGTTGTGCAACCTATTGAATTTAAAGAAGTAAAACAAATGGAACCAGTATATATGGACACGTCCATTCTACAAAATGTAGAAATGAACGTGAAATTTGTATTTGGAAGTACAGTGAAAACGATTCAAGATATATTAAGTTTACAAGAAAATGAAGCAGTTGTACTAGATGAGGATATTGATGAACCAATTCGTATTTATGTAAATGATGTATTAGTGGCGTATGGTGAACTTGTAAATGTAGATGGATTTTTCGGAGTAAAAGTGACGAAATCACTATAAGGCATTGAAATAGGAGTTTGAACTAGTAGATGAAAAACGTAAAGTTTTTTCTAATGAGTTGGCTATGCATACATGTATGCTTGTTCTTCCCCTTGCAAAGTCAGGCTGAGGAACAAATTGAGTCAAATCAAAAAATAAATGAAGTGAATGTACAAGAAGAAAATAAGGAATCTCAAGAATCGTCAGAGCAAGTGGAAACGAAGCAAGATGAAGAGAAACAAAAAGAAGAGAAACAAAAAAAAGCAGAACAACAAGAAGTAGCAAATAAACAATTGAGTGAAAGAAAGATAGAAACAGAACAGGGAATTATTACAGTAAATAAGCTGGAGCTTAAAGTTGGCGAAGAGGTGCGAATTGCTGTAGAACCAAATGGGAAAAACATTCAAAGTATGAAAGGTATATTGCAGTTACAAAAAAATGGCGAGCAATATGCGCAAGAAAGAATGTTATCTTTTGAGTATGATGAAGAAACGAAGAGCTGGGTTGCTAACTATAAAGCAGGGGATTTTGATTTGCAAGGTGATTGGAATCTTCAGCTCGTTCAAAGTTACAAAGAGAATGAGAAAGAAGAGCTCATAAAAAATGAAGTGAAAGTCCCGCTCATTCGTATTAAAAATGAAACGCCAACTATAGATAAAGAATTGCCAAAGTTACAGAAAGTTACTATTGATGAAGTAAAAGAGAACTTAGTTGAACGAAAACAGGGAGATTCTATACAAATACGAGTAAAAGCGTCAGATATAGAATCGGTTGTAAAAGAAGTGCGCGTTACATTAAAAGGGAAAGAAAATAAAGAGCTTTCCTTTTTATTAGACTACAACAAGCATGATATGGATTGGCAAAAAGTATTTGAAATAACAGAAGCATTGCCGGCTGGGTCATACGAATTACTGGTAGAGATAATAGATGCAGCAGGTAATAAACTTGTTGAGGAAAGTGAATATACCATTTCTGTTTTGGTGCCAAAAAACGAAGATGATAAAAAGATAGAAGAGAAAGAAAAAGAAGAAAAATTAGATAATAAACTAGAAAATGAATTAGAAGATACGAAAGAAAATGAGAAACAAGAAGATTCGAAAGTCAAAAACCCGCTTCCAGAAGAAAATTTGCCAGTTGTTCAAATTCCGAAGCAAGATGAGATAGTAAATAAGTTTATAAAAGAACCGTTGAAAGAGAAAGAGGAATTTACTTACGTTATAAAAGAGACGTTCGAAGACAACAAGGAAGTACATAAGGGGAAGGACCAAAAAGAGAAAAATAACAAACAAGTTGCCTCTAAAAAGAAAGAACAAAAAGAAGAACCGAAAGACAAGAAAGAAGAAAAAGGTGAACAGGGAGTGCAAGCTTCTGATGTGTTTACCATCATGTCAGGTTTATTCGTACTGTTTTTAGTTTTAAAGAGTAATAAAGAATGGGGCTAATTATTTCATAGTAGTGGAGGCGCTTAAATGGAGATTAAACGTACGACAATTGAAGATAAGGCGTTACAACCATTAAAACAGCCTGTAGCTATTTCGGAGCATGAAATCCAGAAAGAACGAAAGCGTAGCAATTTAGTGTTTACTGGACAGTCTAAAATTATTTCGAAAAATAATGAAATAGGTATTTTACTTGCAAGTTTAAGTGATGGAAAGATTATGAAGGAAATGCTTTCTAAAGAGATGGATACAGTGTTACAACTTTTTAAAAAGTTACACACGTTATCTGGAGAAGGTAAGCAAACAGAAAAAATATTTGAACAAGTAATTAGAAGCCTACAAGGGCTTGTTAAGCAGGCGCATATAAAAGAACTTCCTTTGTTAGATGGAACATATGATTTCGCTGAAGTACAACTATCATTTGGTAGAAAAGTACATATTCCGTTACTAGATGTGAGTGCACTTATCTCTAGAGTGGAAAGTGATTCTTCAGAAGGAAATATAAATTTGATGGTAACGGTTATTACTGCTTATATAACGAAACTGTCTAACGAAACAATTTTAATTAGCGTTACAGACCGTATTGCTAAAGATCGGGATGTAAGTGTATGGAGAGCGCTTGCGGAAATGAACATGACACAATTGTCACAGGCGTTGAAACATACGGTGCAAGAACATAAATGGTCTATGACGTTTCTTTTTCTCTTCATATGGATTGTCGGTATTATTTTAATTCGAGTTATGTAAAAAGGTCGTCACTCCATTGTGACGACCTCTTTTATATTTTTTCGTAGAAGAATGTATCAAATCGCTGAAGATTGTAACGTTCGGGTGTTAAAATTTGTTCCGTACTACCAACAAATAGTACACCGCCTTTTCGTAAAGAACGACTAAATTTTTCATAAAGTTTTACTCTTGCTTCTTCTGTAAAATAAATCATTACGTTACGACAAATAATCAAATCATAATTTGTATCGAACGACTGCATTAAAAGGTCGTGCTGTTTGAACGTAACGTTTTGTTTAATGTTTTGATGCAATGAATATATATCATTCTCTTTTGTGAAATGACGTTCTTTCAAATCATTAGGTAATTCCTTCAGAGAACGTTCTGTATATTGACCGCGTTTTGCGGTTTCTAAAATATGAAAATCAAGATCTGTTGCTTGAATTTCAAAACGAAATGGAGCTAGATGCTTTGATAAAATTAAAGAGAGTGTATACGGTTCTTCACCAGCAGCGCAAGCGGCACTCCATACCTTTAATTTTCCGCTATTTTGTTCGAGTAATTTTGGTAGTGCTTTCGACTCTAAAGTTTGCCAGCGTTCTTTATTTCTAAAAAACTCTGAAACGTTAATTGTAATATAGTCAATAAAATTTAAAAATAAATTTTGATCAGCGCGTAATTTGTTTAAAAAATTAGTGTAGTTTTCGAAGCCTTTTCTCGAAATGAAAGCATCGATTCTACGGCGCATTCTATCTTGTTTATAAGAAGCGATATCCATATTGAATTGTTGTTTAAAACTCGCGATAAAATGATCATAATCTTGTTCAATTATCATATTTACAATGGGCACAATAATGATATTGTGCCTCCCCCTTTACATCATACGAATTTTTTGTTCAAAGCTTTTTTTCATTTGCTTTTCATGTAATCCTGGTAAATCATAAATGACAGCATCAATACCTGCTTCTTTTGCAACATCGACAGGGATGACAGATGTATGTTTGTCCCCATTATAAAAACAGAGAACTAAATCAGTGTCTTCAATAATTTGTTTAACAAAAAACATATAATCTGATCGGTAAATGGAGTCAGAAGGATGATCGAAAGCAACATATTCGGCTCCGTGTTTTTTTAAGTAATCAACGACTTCTTGAAATTCATCTGTTATTGCTTGCAATGGTTGCAGCGTGTAAAGGCATAAATTTTGAGCGAGTCTTTCATTCTCAACGAAAAAACGAAGAACCTCATTTTCAATAGATTTATAACATAATATGTAAATTTTATGTTTGTGAGCATAGTCAGTTAAAAATTTTTTAATTTCTTCTTGATCTAATGCTGTTAATTGATTTGAACCACAAAGGAAAATATTCATAGAATTGTGCCACCTCATGCTAAATTGTAACATATCTTTTATAAAAAATAACTGCAAAATATTACTGTTCAGAGTATAATTATAAATAACTGGATTTTACGATTAAGTTTAGGAAGAAATAAAAAAATAAATAGGTGATATATATGCTACGTTCTATCTCGCATAATCCAATTTTATCGCATATACCGCCTGCTACTCAAATGCCGAAAGAAGCAAATGTCAGGACAGGACTTGCATTTTCGGATAATTTGCATGCAGATCCGAAAAAAGATAAATTACTAGAACAAATGGAAGCGTTTGTCGATAATATTGGAGAAATTAAAGAGAAAATTGAAATGGAATTAACGCTTGATAATGTAATGGAATACAAAAATACAGTAAAATCATTTTTGAATTTTTACGTTGATAATGTATTGCAGTATAAAGATGTCATGTCTCGTCACCCACGTTACGGATATTCACAGAAAATGACGATTGTGAAACAGGCAGAAATGGGATTGAATGAATTAGAAGATGTTATGAATTTAATTAATACGAAAACAGGACATTTAGAAATGTTAAATCAAATTGGAGAAATCCATGGTTTAATTGTGAATTTAGTCTTGTAAAAGAAAGGAAGCTATATGTACATACAATTATATGAAAAACTCGTTATTATTCAAAAAGCGTATGAAAATATTCAAGCGCTTGGAGAGCAAATATATGAGAATTTAAAAAGTAAAAATGTAAATGCAGTTCAAAAGTTACAAGTAGAGCAATTGCAGTACATTGATGGTTTAAAAGGGTTATCAAGCTCATTTGAAGAAATGGTTGTTCAGTTCTGTAAAGAACAAGGAGTTGAATCGTTTCGTGTAAGTGCGTTATTTTCGTATTTTTCTCAAGAAGAAATTGAAAAAATGGAAGAATTACAAAAAAACGTAACTGAATTAGAAGATAATGTAAAAATGATTCTTTTGAAAAATCAATATTACTTAAACGTACTATTAAAAACTACAGAAAGTATTGTGGATTCTGTTTCTGAATATAACTTAGAGCGAAACAATAATTCGCAAATCTTTATGAACGAACTATTGTAAAGGAGAAGTGAAGCTTTATGAGATTATCTGATTATAATACACCGCTATCGGGCATGTTAGCGGCTCAAATGGGGTTACAAACAACGAAACAAAACTTGTCTAACATTCATACACCGGGTTATGTGCGTCAAATGGTGAATTACGGATCTGTTGGAGCAAGCAATGGTCATACGCCAGAACAGAGAATTGGTTACGGTGTACAAACGCTAGGTGTTGACCGTATTACTGATGAGGTAAAGACGAAGCAGTTTAATGATCAATTATCTCAGCTCTCTTACTATAACTACATGAATTCGACTTTATCACGTGTAGAGTCTATGGTTGGAACGACAGGAAAGAATTCATTATCTAGTTTAATGGACGGTTTCTTTAATGCCTTTCGTGAAGTGGCGAAAAATCCAGAACAACCAAACTACTACGATACATTAATTTCTGAAACTGGGAAGTTCACAAGTCAAGTGAATCGTCTTGCGAAAAACTTAGATACAGTGGAAGCACAGACGGCAGAAGATATTGAAGCGCATGTTAATGAATTTAATCGTCTTGCTGCTAGTTTAGCAGAAGCGAATCATAAAATTGGACAAGCAGGTACACAAGTGCCAAATCAACTTTTAGACGAACGAGATCGCATCGTTACAGAGATGTCTAAGTATGCAAACATCGAAGTATCTTATGAATCTATGAATCCTAATATCGCGAGTGTTAGAATGAATGGTATTTTAACAGTAAATGGACAAGATACATATCCACTTCAATTAAATAAAGAAAAAGACCCAATGTCAGTTGAAATTTACGGTTCAGAAATCTCTGTAACTAGCGGAGCGATAAAATCAGCGATTGACACGAAAGCGAAGATTGTTGATTATAAAAAAAATCTTGAAGACTTAATGAGTTCGATGAAAAATCAAGTGAATACAGTGATGGGAAAAGATTTCTTCGTTGGAGATCATGCGAAAGATATGAAGTTAAATCCAGAATTCCAAAAAGATATTTCGAAAATGAAAATATCTGCTGAAACAGCAAATAAACTAGCAGCAGTTACAGAAGACGATTATAAAGAAGGTCTTTCTTATAAACAAGCATTAGATCAATTTATAGTTCGTGTTGCATCTGATAAAAGTGCAGTAAATGGTTATCAAAAAATTCATGGCGACTTACTAGAAGGTATTCAACAAGAAAAAATGAGCGTTGAAGGTGTAAATATGGAAGAGGAAATGGTAAATTTAATGGCCTTCCAAAAATATTTTGTCGCAAACTCTAAAGCTATTACTACGATGAATGAAGTGTTTGATAGTCTATTTTCGATTATTCGATAAGTGATAATAATTGATTGGAAATATATAAGGAGGAGATAGAAATGAGAGTATCTACATTTCAAAATGCAAACTGGGCAAAGAATCAGTTAATGGATTTGAATGTGCAACAACAATACCATAGAAACCAAGTAACTTCAGGGAAGAAAAACCTTCTTATGAGTGAAGATCCACTTGCAGCGAGTAAATCATTTGCGATTCAACATTCATTGGCGAATATTGAACAAATGCAAAAAGATTTAGCTGACTCAAAAAATGTATTAACACAAACTGAAAATACTTTACAAGGTATTTTTAAATCTTTAACGAGAGCAGATCAATTAACGGTACAGGCATTAAATGAGCCAAATGGTGAAAAAGAATTGAAAGCCATCGGTGCAGAGATTGATCAAATTTTAAAACAAGTTGTATATTTAGCGAATACGAAAGAGCAAGGCCGTTATATTTTCGGTGGTGATAGTGCAGAAAATTCACCATTTACAGAAGATGGTACGTACCAGGGCGGAAAAAATGATGTGAACTGGCAACTAAATGATGGTTATGAATTAAAGGCATTTCGTAACGGAGAAGCATTATTATCACCGGTTATAAAAACGTTAAAACAGATGAGCGAAGCGATGCAAAAAGGTGACCAAAAAGCGTTACAACCGTTATTAGGAGAAAATAAGAAAAACTTAGATGGCATCATTAACCGTACAACTGAAGTTGGTTCAACAATGAACACGATGGAGACGTTTAAAACAATTTTAAGTGAGCAAAATTTAGCGCTTCAAGAAAACCGTAAAGAAATTGAGGATGTTGATTTAGCGGTCGCAATTTCTGACTTGGCATATATAAATGCAACGTATGAAGCGACGCTTAAAGCGGTTAGTACGATGAGTAAAACGAGTATTTTAGACTACATGTAATCTATAAGGAGTGAGAAAAATGGCAGGAACAACGATGACAGGTATTGGTGGTAGACAACAAATTTGGAACCTCGGAAATAATATGATCGATACTTCTAACTTCGTCGAATTAGAAATGAATGCTTTAGATATGAGAAAAACACCATATACGAAAGAAAAGAATGACCTTACAAATGATAAACTACTATATACAAGTTTAAAATCAGAATTTAGTTCTTTTACACAAACTTTTAAAAACTTAGCGGCTTTTAAAGGAAATGAGAAAAAAGTAACGACAACACAAGACGGTTATATTAATGTAAAAGCTGATGGTGGTGCGATTGCAGGAACTTTTAATATGACGATTACACAGCTTGCACAGCGTCATCAAATAGCTTCAAATGACATTAAAGATATAAATGCGAAGCTTCCTAAAGATGAAACATTAAAACTAGGTGGTAAAGAACTAAAAGTAACAACTGATATGACATATAAAGATTTAATTAATAAGATTAATGATGGAGATTATGGCGTATCAGCTTATACACTTGGAAATAAAATTTTCATGACCTCGAAAAAAGAAGGAACAGATGGAGTAATTAAGTTTGAGGGGAACACATCTACACTATTTCAAGATATTGGTTTAGCTAATGCGGATGGCGTAGCGCTTAATACAATCAATGAAGCGCAAAATGCTATGTATACTATTAATGGTATCAAAGGGGAAGGTTCTACTAATACAATTGAAGCTCTTCCTGGTGTGAAAATTGAATTGTTAAAGGTAACTGAGCCGAAAGTAGAAGGAGCGCCAGATGCTGGTACAACAGATCCAAAAGCAAAAGGTATAGATCTAAAATTTACAGTAAGTGATTCAAACGTAACAGATGCATCGAATGTTATTAAAAAAATGGTAGCTGATTATAATAAAGCTGTTTCTACAGTAGATATCTTTGCCGGAAAAGGTGGAGCTTTCCAAGGTCAAGCTATTATGCAAAGTGTACGTCAAGCGATGAACAATGTCGTAACATTTTCTCAAGATGGTAATTATTTATTCACATTTGGTATTCAATTAAAGCAAGATGGAACGATGGAAGTTGATGACGAAAAGTTAACGAAAGCATTAAAAGAGAAGCCAGATGCAGCGAAGCAATTTTTCTTTAGTTCTAACGGTTTAGGAAAAATGATGGAAGAACCACTTGATAAACTATTCGGTGATAAAGGTGTAGTCGGCGAGAGAGTTAAAAATATTGACTCACGTGTAAGTGATTTAGATAAAAAGATTAAAGATATTGAGACGCAAAACTTGCAAAAGCAAGATGAAATTGTGAAGAAGTATCAAAAGCTAGAGAGTACATTAGCAGCGCTTGATAGCCAATTAAAAACAATTAAAGCAATGACAAAACAAAAAAGTGATGATTAATGAAAGTTGAGGAAGTGATCGTATGCAAGCATGGCAACGTTATATGCAAAATGATATTATGACGAGTAATCCGATTAAAAATACAATTTTTATTTATGAAAGATGTATTGTAGAGTTTCGTAATTTAGAAGAACTTTTACATACTTTTAAACTACAAGAAGGGGACGCACTTCTTGAAAAATTAGAACGTATTTTTGAAGAACTAAAGCTTCAATTAAATCCTGAAATTACGAAAGATTTATATGATAGTCTCTATGGTTTATATGATTGGATCAGCATTCAAATTCAAACGATGAAAGTAACGCGTGAAGCGAAAGATATTGATGCAATTGTGAAAGTGTTACAAGATTTAATAGACGGTTACCGCGGAGCACTTGAAAATGAACAATGATATTTATCGGACGTTTGTCAGCTGTTTTAATGAAATCGGTGAATTGCAAGTGTCAGACAGAGAGTTTGCTGAGAAGAGTGAGATGTTAAATCGCTGGATGATGACATTGGATGAAGAAACGCGTGCGCAAGTTGCGGCAGAAGTAAGCCCGTTCATTATTAAGGCCGCTCAGCATATTCGGGATAAGCAAAAGATTTTGGAAGAAATGATTATGACAAATGATGGGCGAATGAAGGCTAATTCATTTTACGGTAAATATTAATAATAACGTCTGGAAGCAGATCCCCCTTTTAAAAGGGGATCTATTCCTTCGTTTACATAAAGAAATCCGCTGATTGAGGTTTCATTTTATGACTGTGATGAAAAAATAATAGTAATCTAAATAATAGAAAAATGGACTTTAGTTTGTAGTTTATATATTGAAATGTTCTATAGATTACTATGTGTATACAGTTTTTTTGCATTCTTTTTTATATTTTTGTATTTTTCTAAAGACAATAATGAAAAAATGGAATAAAATATGTAAGGGTACATAATAGTAAATATTTTAATAAACGCATATAAGAAAATAAATAATGAAGTGAAACTTCTATCAGTGGATCATTACGTTAGAAAAGGAAGGGTGTGGAATATGCCAGATTTAGTGAGTGATGTAAGCCATTATATGAATTATTTAGTGACGAAACGAAATACTGTTTCTAGTAATATTGCAAATGCGAATACACCTGGCTATAAAGCACAAGATGTAACATTTGCTGAGCAGATGAATAAAAGTAGTGCATTATATAAAAACAATGCGGCTGATTTAAAGAGCAATCCAGATTTATATCAAACGAATGAAATGCACTTGCCGACAGTAAATACGAAAAATACATATGCAAAGATTCAAACAAAATCAATGCAAACGAATAAAGACGGAAATAGTGTGGATGTAACGACAGAAATGCTAGATTTAATGAAAACAAATCAGTTATACGGTATTTCAGTTAACGCAATTAATACACAATATGCAATTAACCAAGCGGCACGCGGACGTTAAAAGTAGAAGGAGAGACAACGGATGTTTCAGGCAATTAATGCAAGTGGCTCAGGGCTAACGACAGCGAGAAAGTGGATGGAAGTTACTTCTAACAATATTGTAAATGCAAATACGACGGCGGCTCCGGGGGCAGATTTATATGAGCGTCGTAGTGTGGTGCTAGAATCAAACAATAGTTTTGCAAGTATGCTAGATGGGGCTCCTACTAACGGAGTGAAGATAAAAAGTATTGAAGCAGACAAAACGGAAAATTTAGTGTATGATCCGACGCATCCGCACGCAAATGAAGAAGGATATGTACGTTATCCAAATATTGATGTAACTGCTGAAATGACGAATGTTATGGTTGCTCAAAAAATGTATGAAGCAAATACGAGTGTATTAAATGCAAATAAAAAAATGCTTGATAAAGATTTAGAAATCGGCCGAGGATAAGGGGGAAGATAGTAATATGAAAATCCAACCAATGTTAAATACACAACCATTTGGAGCAATTCAGTCAATTGGTGCATCGAAAACTTCTCAAACATCTGTAGTTGAGGGGAAAAAGTTTATTGATTTATTGGAAGATATGAATCAAACGCAAAACAATGCGCAAACAGCAGTATATGATTTACTAACTAAAGGGGTAGGAGAAACACATGACGTTTTAATTCAGCAAAAGAAAGCTGAGTCTCAAATGAAAACGGCTGCTCTCGTACGTGATAATCTTATTGAAAATTATAAGTCACTAATTAATATGCAAATTTAGGAAAGTGGACGGGTGTGTTTAAATGGAAAAGATGAAAAATGTTATCCAATCGTTAAAAACGTGGCATAAGTTAGTAATTGGTGCTGCGCTTTTAGCGATTGTAACAGGAGCACTTTTATACTTCACCTTGCCAGATAAATATGTTGTTGTATATCAAAATTTAAATGATACAGATAAACAAGAGATTACAGCAGAATTATCGAAGTTAGGTGTCGATTATCAATTAGCGGCCGATGGTTTGATTCGTGTGCAAAAGAATGATGCTCCATGGGTTCGAAAAGAAATGAATGGGATGGGCTTACCGTTTAATTCTAAAAGCGGTGAGGAAATTTTATTAGAAAGCTCGCTCGGTTCAAGTGAGCAAGATAAAAAAATGAAGCAAATTGTCGGTACGAAGAAGCAATTGGAGCAAGATATTGTAAGAAACTTTGCGACAGTTGAAACGGCAAATGTTCAAATTACATTGCCTGAAAAAGAGACAATTTTTGATGAAGAAAAAGCAAAAGGAACAGCGGCGATTACGGTTGGAGTGAAGCGTGGCCAATTGTTAACAGCTGATCAAGTTGCAGGTATACAGCAAATGATTAGTGCAGCAGTTCCTGGCGTGAAGGCAGAAGAAGTAAGCGTTATTGATAGTAAAAAAGGTGTTATCTCAAAAGGGACAGATGAAGCACATTCTAGTAGTTCTTCTTCTTATGAGAAAGAAGTAGAGATGCAGCATCAACTTGAAGGTAAATTAAAGCAAGATATTGATGCAACGTTAATGACGATGTTTAAACCGAATGAATATAAAGTGAATACGAAAGTATCTGTAAACTACGATGAAGTTACACGTCAGTCAGAAAAGTATGGTGATAAAGGTGTACTTCGTAGTAAACAAGAGCAAGAGGAAAGCTCTACTGCGCAAGAAGGGGCAGATACGAAGCAAGGTGCTGGTATTACAGCGAACGGTGAAGTGCCAAACTACGGTACGAACAATAATCAAAATGGTAAAGTTGTCTATGATAATAAAAATGGTAACAAAATCGAAAACTATGAAATAGATAAAACAGTTGAAACAATTAAGAAACACCCAGAATTAACGAAAACAAATGTTGTTGTATGGGTAGATAATGATACGTTAGTAAAACGTAGAATGGATATGACAACTTTTAAAGAAGCAATCGGAACAGCGGCAGGACTTCAAGCTGATCCGAACGGTAACTTTATAAATGGTCAAGTTAACGTTGTAACTGTTCAGTTCGATCAGCCGAAAGCCGAAAAAGAGAAAGAGCCAGAAAAAAGTGGTATGAACTGGTGGTTATTCGGTGGAATTACAGCTGGCTTATTAGCAATCGGTGGTCTAGTATGGTTCTTATTAGCAAGACGTAAGAGAAAGAAAGAAGAAGAGGAATATGAAGAATACTTAGCAGAAGACGAAATTGCTGCAAGTAATGAAAGTATCTTGGAAATTCCTGAAGAAAAAATAGTGCCAGAGCCAAAACCTGAACCAGAAGAACCGAAAGAACCAACGTTAGATGAACAAGTGCAGGATGCTACGAAAGAACATGTAGAAGGAACTGCAAAAGTAATTAAAAAATGGTTAAACGGACAGTAAGGGAGGAACAACGATGTTAGATGAAATCTCCTCCAAAGAAAAAGCTGCCATCCTTATTCGTACATTAGAAGAAGGGGTGGCAGCAAAAGTCATTGAATATATGACAGCTGAGGAAAAAGAAGTATTACTTCGTGAAATCGCAAAGTTTCGTGTATACAAACCAGAAACGTTAGAAAATGTACTAGGAGAGTTCTTATATGAATTAAATGTAAAAGAATTGAACTTAGTCACTCCAGATAAAGAATACATTCGTCGCATATTTAAAAACATGCCAGAAGACGAACTGGAAAAATTATTGGAAGATCTTTGGTATAACAAAGATAATCCATTTGAATTCTTAAATTCACTTACAGATTTAGAACCACTTCTTACAGTGCTTAATGATGAGTCACCACAAACAATTGCAATTATCGCTTCTTATATTAAACCGCAACTTGCGTCTCAATTAATTGAGAGATTGCCAGATCATAAACGAGTAGAGACGGTAATGGGTATTGCGAAGTTAGAACAAGTTGATGGTGAATTAATTAATCAAATTGGTGAGTTGTTAAAATCGAAATTAAATAATATGGCATTCAGTGCAATTAATAAAACTGATGGCTTGAAAACAATCGTAAACATTTTAAATAATGTTTCACGTGGTGTTGAAAAAACAGTTTTTCAAAAGCTGGATGAAGTCGATTATGAGTTATCTGAGAAAATTAAAGAAAATATGTTTGTCTTTGAAGACTTACTTGGTCTTGAAGATCTTGCGCTTCGCCGTGTATTAGAAGAAATTACAGATAACGGTGTTCTTGCGAAAGCACTTAAAATTGCAAAAGAAGAAATTAAAGAGAAATTATTTACATGTATGTCTTCAAACCGTAAAGAGATGATTCTAGAAGAATTAGATGGCTTAGGACCGCTTAAGATGACGGATGCTGAAAAAGCGCAGCAAACGATCACTGGTACAGTGAAAAAGCTAGAAAAAGAAGGAAGAATTATCGTTCAAAGAGGTGAAGAGGATGTCCTTATTTAAAAACAGAATTCCGAAGAATTCTGTTTCTTTTTCTGAAGAAACGTATGAATTACAATTTCCAAAACCAGCTTCAGTTCGAATAGAAGAGGAAGAATTACAAGCTGATCATGCAGAACTTCGCGCCCAGCAAGAATCGTTACATATGGAAATGAATCAGCTAAGGCAAGAGAAGCAAATGCTAGAACGAGAGCGGCAGCAGTTATTACAAGATAAAGAACAATTTCAAATGCATATTCATGAACAAATGGAACAGATGGAAGCAGCGCGTGTGCAGTTTCAAAAAGAACAACAAGAAACAGCATATGAATGGACAGAGTTATTATGGGATCAATCTTTTCATCTAGCAGAAAAAATCGTGAATCAAGCGGTAGATTCACGATCGCTTGATGTGTTACCTATTTTAACTGGCATCGTGCAAACATTGCCAACTTCGTTTGAAAAATTAATCATTACAGTACATCCAGAAACGTTTGAACGTATTCAAGAAGAGAAGGAAAATACGAAAGAATATTGGTTACTACAATTAGTAGAATGGAAATATGATTTCTCCCTGCAGTTTGGTGAATTTGTTCTGGAAGAAGAGAAAGAGTTCTTTGAATTTAAATTTGCACCTATATTTGCGAAACTTCGTCAGAAATGGGAAGAAGAGAAGCTATTTGAGGAGCAAAATGTATGAGCCGTCTGTTAATGAATGAGAACGAAAAATGGAATAAGTTCATTGAAACACCACTGTATACGAAAGTAGGCAAAGTTCATAGTGTACAAGAACAGTTTTTCGTAGCAAAAGGGCCGAAAGCGAAGATTGGAGATGTTTGCTTCGTTGGAGAACATAACGTCTTATGTGAAGTGATTGCTATTGAAAAAGAAAATAATATGCTACTTCCATTTGAACAGACAGAAAAAGTATGTTATGGAGATTCAGTGACATTAGTTTCAGAAGATGTTGTTGTACCACGTGGTAATCACTTGCTCGGAAAAGTGTTAAGTGCAAATGGTGAAGTGTTAAATGAGGAAGCTGAAAACATTCCATTACAGAAAATTAAACTAGATGCACCGCCTATACATGCATTTGAACGTGAAGAGATTACCGATGTATTTGAAACAGGAATAAAATCAATTGATTCTATGCTAACAATTGGTATCGGTCAAAAGATTGGTATTTTTGCTGGGTCAGGTGTTGGTAAATCTACTTTACTTGGAATGATAGCAAAAAATGCAAAAGCTGATATAAACGTTATTAGTTTAGTAGGAGAACGTGGCCGGGAAGTAAAAGACTTTATTCGAAAAGAGTTAGGCGAGGAAGGTATGCAAAAAAGCGTCGTTGTTGTAGCGACGTCAGATGAAAGTCATCTTATGCAACTTCGTGCAGCGAAACTCGCAACGTCTATTGCTGAATACTTCCGTGATCAAGGCAATAATGTATTACTTATGATGGACTCTGTTACTCGTTTTGCCGATGCACGAAGAAGTGTTGATATTGCTGTTAAAGAGTTACCGATTGGTGGTAAAACACTGTTAATGGAAAGTTATATGAAGAAGTTGTTAGAGCGGTCTGGGAAAACACAAAAGGGATCTATAACAGGTATTTATACGGTGCTTGTTGATGGGGATGATTTAAATGGTCCTGTACCAGATTTAGCACGTGGTATTTTAGATGGACATATTGTATTAAAGCGTGAGCTTGCAACGCTTAGTCATTATCCTGCAATTTCAGTATTAGATTCAGTAAGTAGGATTATGGAAGAAATCGTGTCGCCACATCATTGGCAACTTGCAAATGAAATGAGGAAAATTTTATCAATTTATAAAGAAAATGAATTGTATTTTAAGTTAGGAACGATTCAAGAAAATGAAGAAAATGCTTATATTTTTGAATGTAAAAATAAAGTAGAAGGTATAAATACATTTTTAAAGCAAGGTCGATCGGATAGTTTCCGATTTGATGATATCGTTGAAGCGATACACCATATAGTATAAGGCCTCTGCCCAAGAGGTCTTATTTTTTTGTTTTTTAATATTTCACAGATTTTTTTGGAAAAAAACTATATAATAGAAAAAGAGAACGTTATAATAGGAAGGGGCTATGAAAACAGGTGGATAAACAGCAGTACGACACAATAAAATTGCAAATAAATCAAGAAAAAGAACATATTTTAAAAGAAGTGTATGAATTAACAGCTGAAAAAAGAAAAATAGAACAAAAAAAAGAATATGATTTATATGTTGTGAAATCGCGTAGTAAAGTCGTACAAACTGGGCAACGTATTATGGCTGGCATGCTTTCTTCACATACGTTTTCACCTGAAAGAATAGAAGAATGGAATCGAAAAATTAAAAAAACGGAAGGTTTTATTCAAAAAAATGAAAGCCTTTTAGAGCAAGTAAAAGAAAAAGAACGTGTCATTGATGAGATGTATCAAGAAAATTGCAAAAAGCTTGCGAAAGCACAAGAAAAGCTGGAAGAAAAAATGCTTCTGGATTTGAAAATGTGTATGAATGGATGAGGTGAATGTAGTGATACAGTCTGTATTACCGGTGCAACAAAGTTTACCTCCGCAAAAAGAAAAAGGGCTAGAAGTACAATCAAAAAATGAAGATTCTTCATTCGATCGTACGATGAGAATGGAAAATAAAAAACAGCCGCAAACGGAGAAAACGAAACGAGAAGAAGCACCAACAGAAGAGAAAAAAGATTATATTCTTTCTAAAAAATCGGTAACGAAAGAAGAGCCTATTGTAAAGAAAGAAGAAAAAAAAGAGACAGAACAGTTGTTATTAGCTGTATCTGAGCAAATGGTTGCAATTGAGCAATTACATGTGCAGCCGGAATTGTTATATCAATACATACAAAAAATACAAGAGCTATATAAAGAATATGGCAATATTAAACTTAATGAATTACCTGCAGCTGAATTACAACAATTACAAGAACTTCTTTCAAATATGAATATCAAAAATGCTATATGTTTAGAAGATACAATGCAAATGGTATTAGACAAAATGAAGATGCCAGAGCAAACGATGCAAGCATTGAAAGTTGTAGAAACAGAAACTTGTAATATTGCAAAGAAACAAGAAGAGTTTAAAGACGTAGATCTTCCGAAACTTGAGAGCGATGATGCAAAGGTAGAGTTGCCAGAGGTTGATGCATTAAATGATTCGAGCTCTGCAGGTGCAGAGTTATTAAATAAAACGACGAGTACCGAACAAGTAGGGAAATCAAATAGTGGTGCTGAGAAAGTTTCATTACCTGACTTAGGAAAGAAAATGGAAGCACAAGTAGAAGCGCTGCAAAAATTTGTAGTGAAACAAGAACGTGTTTTATTTCAGTTAAATCCAGAAAAACTTGGTACATTAACAGTGTTTATGAAAAAACACGGAGATCAAATTGATGTTCACGTAGAAATGGAAAAACACGATGCGAAAAAACGTGTTGAAATCATTTTTGATGAATTGAAATTAAAGTTAAAAGAAAAAGAAATCAATATTCAAATTAGCTATTCAGATAAAGATGAAAATCGTAAAGAACAGCGAGAACAAGAGCAAAGGCAAAAACAGAAATTAGCAAATACAAATCATGAAAAACAACAATCAACAGAATTTGCGGGATTATTGGAGGAATAAAGCGTGCCAACAGTTGGATTAAATACAACGAGTACAAATCATATTCCGTTACAAGCAGGAGCGCAAAAAAGTAATGTACCTGTTAATGGTGTACAATCGCCAGTGCAACAAAGTAATGGAGTTTCGGCAGGAGCGCAAAAGACTCCTGGGGTAATGGGGAAAGATGATTTCCTAAAATTGTTTTTATCAAGTTTCCAACATCAAGATCCATTTAATGCGATGGATATGAATCAAATGATGAATCAGACAGCGCAGTTATCTCTTATGGAACAAGTACAGAATATGACGAAAGCAGTAGATAAGCTGCAATCAACGATGTATTCAACAGCACTTGATGGTGGAATGAAGTTTTTAGGTAAATACGTAAGAGGTGTTGACGGTGACGGAAACAAAGTAACCGGTCAAGTAGAAACAGTTCGCCTTGCGGAAAATAACGATGTACAGCTCGTTATTAATAATAAGGTTGTATCTCTTCGTTTCGTTGAGAGAGTGTCTGATAAACCGATTGGGGAAACGAACCCAGAAGACGCAAAGAAAGACGATCAAAAAGTAACTGAAGAAGTAAAAACTACAAATTCATAAGGAGTGTCCATACGTTATGATTAAAGCGTTATATACAAGTATTACAGGGATGAATGCAACACAAAATGCATTAAGTGTAACTTCAAATAATATTGCCAATGCACAAACAGTAGGTTATAAAAAACAAAAAGCAATGTTTGATGATTTACTATATAACAATTCGATTGGTGCAAAAGGTGACGGTAAATACGCAGGAACAAATCCGAAAAGTATTGGTAATGGTGTGAAAATGAGTGGTACAGTTACGGATTATAGTGATGGTACAATTACGTTAACAGGTGGCAAAACACAAGCCGCAATGGAAGGTAATGGTTTCTTCGTTGTAGGTGATTCAAAAGGCGGAAATATGGAATTTACTCGTAAAGGTACGTTTGGGATATCTTCAGATTACTATATTACGAATACTGAAGGTCAATATGTATTTGCATACCCTGCGAATGAGGCAACTGGTGAAGTTGATTTATCTGGAATTCCAGGACCGTTGCAAATTCCAATGGGAACAGCAATTGGTGGTATTCGAACATCGAAAGGGACAATTAAAGGTAATATTCCAACTGGTGAAAAACAAATTACACAAGATTTACCTGTATATGATAATGCGGGGAATACATGGACAATGCGTGTCGAGTTTAAACAAACGAGCGAACATAATTATACATATAAAGTACAAATGCGTAATGACTCGAAAAAAGAAACAGAGTTTAAGGATGTTCCAGGTGCAGGTGGTAATATGACATTTGATGCTGTTGGAAATCCAAATCCGAAAGAGCAAGGGGCCAATATTCCATTTGATGGCGGCTCTATAAAATTAGACTTAAGTCATTTAACAAACCATCCAACAGATAAAACATTATCAGTAACAGACGTAGATGGTAGAGCAGCAGCGACGGTTAAAGATTGTTTCATTGCTGACGGTGGATATGTGATGGTAAAATATTCTGATGGAAGTATGAAATCAGCTGGTCAATTAGCTGTTGCGATGTTCCCGAACGAAGGCGGACTAATGAAAACAGGTAATGGTAACTATACAGCGACGAATACAACAGGTATTTTAGCTCTTGGTGCATCTGGTCAAAACGGTGCGGGTAAAGTACGCGGTGGTGCACAAGAAGGTGCCAATGTAGATTTATCTGTAGAATTCGTTGACTTAATGTTATACCAACGCGGATTCCAAGGAAATGCGAAAGTGATTAAAGTTTCAGATGAAGTATTAAATGAAGTTGTAAACTTAATTCGATAATATATCGTAAAGAAAAAATGTAATGGAGTAGAAAGGGTTTTTTATTCGTATGACAAGACAAGAGCGAATTTTACAATTGCCTTTTTTCGAAAATAAACGTGAACTTGCCGAGCAAGTATTAAAAATAGAACGAGAAGAGCATGTATATTTACCAGATCAATTTGAAATTAAGCAAGTGCCTCCATATTCATTTGGCGAAAAACAAGCAATCATTGGCCGCATCCATGAGTTTTATTTCATAAGTGTTGGTAGCGATAGCGTTTGGAAGTATCAACTGTTTAAGGATGAGATGAAGTGTCGTGAGTTTTTTGTTATGTTGCCTGATATTACGGATCAGCAGATAGCGTTTTGGTTTAATAACATAGAGTTATTGAAAGGTTCTTAAAAGCACTTTTTAGGTTTTGAGAGAGGACCTGGCGATGTTTTGGAGCGGTTAGTGCCTAATAGAGTCCCGACCGATGTGTAAGACCAGAGATATGTAGCGTTACTAGAGTAGTATGGTAGTGTAAGAAGTGGTAATATAAAATAGTTTTAAGTTAATTTAAGGTAGTTGTAGTATACAATTAGACTGAATTTCTATAAAAGGAGAGGTGAGGAGGATGGCGCAAAATAAGTATCGCGTTACATTCATTTCGCCGAGTGAGGTTGAGCAGCGGACTGTAATGGCGGCGAATAGTTTGCCGGATTTAATTCGTAAAGTAGAGAGTATTATTGCAGATCCAAACGGTTATTTTGTGAATGATAAAAAAAATAATTGTTATTTTAAAGTGATTAAAGAAAATGTTACGTTTATTCAATATGAGTTACTATTTTCGGATAAGGAAATTCATATTGAAAAATTAAAACATATAGCACCGGTGGTATTAAAACGATTATTCGAAGAAATAAATGACCCGGAATTATATGCACTTGCGCTACTTGATGTTGATATAGCAACGAAAGAATATGTGCTAGCAGAAATGAATTCTGAGCTGAGAATAAGAGTAGAGACCGAGCTTTCGAAAAAATGGGAAGCAATGCCGACGGAAGTTGTAGGAGCACAAGAAGTGTTATTAGAGGCACTTGCTTCGTTTATACAAGATTAATTGTTTTTTAATAAAATGAATCGATCGACTATCTATATTTTTTATATAGGTAGTTGACTTTTTCTCTTTTATAAAGCTTAATAATTAGATATACGGAATTAATGGAAGGGGAGCGACACCTTTATGTCACAAGCACAAAGTATTTTATTAGAAAGCGGAACAAATGAATTAGAGATTGTTACGTACACTGTTGGTGAAAACCTATTTAGTATTAATGTAATGAAAGTACGTGAAATCATTAATCCATTCCCTGTTACAACTGTGCCAGAATCTCATCATGCAGTTGAAGGTGTTGTTCAAGTACGTGGTGAAATTTTACCTGTTATTAACTTAGCAATGGCTCTTAATTTAAAGTCAACAAAGCCACTTGATCAAACGAAATTTATCATCTCAGAATTAAACCAAATGAAAGTTATTTTCCGCGTTGATGAAGTGCATCGTATTCAACGTATTTCATGGGAACAAATTGATGAACCAGCTTCATTATCTATGGGACTAGAAGAAACGACATCTGGTATTGTAAAACTAGATGGAAAAATCATCTTACTATTAGATTATGAAAAAATTGTATGTGAAATTAGCGGCACTGGTTATGACAATAAATCAATTGCAGGGTTAGAACAAAAAACAGATCGAGCTGAAAAAGTAATTTATATTGCAGAAGATTCAGCGATGCTTCGCCAAATATTAGAAGAAACATTATCATCAGCTGGATATACAAAAATGAACTTCTTCAGCAATGGTGCGGAAGCGTTAGCACAAATTGAAAAATTAGCGAAAGAGCAAGGCGAAAAAATGTTTGAACATATTCACCTGCTAATTACGGATATTGAAATGCCAAAAATGGATGGACATCATTTAACGAAAGTGGTTAAGGATAGTGAAGTAATGAATCGTTTACCAGTCATTATTTTCTCTTCATTAATTACAAATGAATTATTCCATAAAGGTGAAGCTGTAGGAGCAAATGCTCAAGTAAGTAAGCCAGATATTCAAGAGCTAATTGGTTTAGTTGATAAGTTAGTGCTTTAAAAGCTTCTATTTAGCCAGAATAGAAGCTCTAGCTAAGTGTTGAGCGGTCAGTGCTTAATAGAGCCCTATGCGATGTTGAGACCAGAGATATGGAGTGGTTATAGGTAAGTAGAAGAGCTGGCGTATAACATTTTTCTATTTAGTAGGAATAGGGGAAACTACTTATGTAAGTAAGTTTTCAGTGATTAATAGAGTCTCATGCGATGTGAGTTCAGAGGTATGAAGTAGTTTTAGGTAAGAAGAAGTGAGACTTCGATTGAGGATTTGAAGATTGGGTTTATAACTCTATTCTGTTAGAGAGAGGAAGGAATTAGCCATATGTAGCATTGGCTAATTCCTTTTTGGTATTCTATACTCTAACCTGGCAGAAAAATGAAAGGTTTCTAAGATGTTTGGCGCTGTATGTATGAAAAAATCTTCAAATGAAGATTTTTGATTTGAAAATATAAGCAAACGTATTTTCGAAGGTTATTTTAGTAACATTTCGTGGTAACGCAAATTTTTTCGGTGAAAAAATATTCAAAATACCATATAATATAATTAAATGTAATTAATATGCAATTTTACATATTAATAAAAAAACATTTTCCAAATTTTTATACTTTCTATACATTTTTGTATGTTAATTATTTGACAGATAATTTCGAACTGTTATAATATGGATATGTAAAAATTGCTATTTTCTTAAAAGACATGGGAGTCAGATGAGAATTGTGAAAGGATGAGGGGGAGTGGCACAGATTATGTATCACCACACAGCAATTAATGTATTAGGTCTTTTACAAAACATGTCAAATAATAAAATGAACGATATGCAACTAGAGGTGGAATTAAAAAAAATAGAAAAAGAATTCCAAGTAAAGTATGAAGAATTAGTTGATTTACATAATAGAATGGTATTATTTCAAATAGATATAGAAAAAAATGGCGGGATGCGAGCGTACGAAAAATCAGCAATTACATGGCTGAAATCTGAACTAGAGCTACTGTATGAAGTGTATCAATTTTGTCAGCGTCACGGTTTAAACATTTTAAATATTTCAAAATACGTAAGTAAAAATGAACTAAATCTTTTTCCAAAAACAGAAAGTCAATTGCAAAATACGTATTATAAATTGAAAAAACGTGAAATACCGTTTGAAAATATTGAAAAACAGAAACCAGGACGAAAGCGAAAATATATACCAGTAAAAGAGACAATCGTTGCAAGAAAACAAGAAAACGAGTACGAATTAAAAGAAGAAATCCAGCATAAAGAAGATGAAAAAAATCTTGTAACAGTTATATCTGGTATCGTTGATAACTTTGAAACAATTAATCAATGTAGTGAAAGGAAAGAAGACGAACTACATCAGTTTATGGAAGGTATTTATAAGCTTTCTAGTATGGCGGCAGGGCGTTTTAGAGAAGCGAAGAATACACGTAGCCTAGAAGGTGAATTGCAGTCGTTACAACTAGAAAATGAAAGGTTAAAACGAGAGAAAGAAGAGCTTGTACAAGATATTAAAGGCATGACGCAGCTTTTAATTCATTTCATTACAAGTTCTGATATCGATCAAATTCGTAAATTACCAACTTTCGTACAAGATTGTAAAATGGAATTACATAAACTAGGGCTATATAATGCACAAGACGGTAAAATGAAAATTATGGTTGATCGTAGCGGACAAGTTATGACCGTAACACAGTAATAAAATTTGGGTACAAAATAAAAGGGAGATACATAGTTTATATGTATTTCCCTTTTATTTTGTATGGAATCGTTCCAAAGAAGGAAGATGAATTTTTACGATTGTAGTAGTTTAGAAAGCATTTGCGGAATTTGGTTCGCTTGTGAAACCATACTAAGGGCAACTTCAGTTAATAATTTGAACTTTAAAAAATCACTCATCTCCTGCGCCATATCTGCATCTTCAACTTGAGATGCAGCATCTGTTAACGCCATACTTTGGCTATTTAAATTTTCAATATTGAGCTGTAAACGATTTATCATAGCTCCAAGATCAGCACGATGAAGTGATACACTTTGCAAAGCCTCTTCAATTTTACGAATTGCCGTTCTTGCTTCTTGTTCTGTTGAAATCTTGATGTCATGTTGTGTAGGGGAAGGGGGGATAGATTTTGATATATGTACCGTATGACCGATATCGTTTAATGTAACAGGACGGTTTTGGCCGCCAAATACGGATAAATCATTAAACTCCGTCGTCTCACCGATATAGCCAATTTGCTCTGTTAAAGATTGAAACTCTTTATTTAACGAATCACGGTTTTTATTTGAATTTGGATAATTCGCAGACTGAACAGCTAAATCACGCATACGATGTAAAATATTCGTCACAGTTTGAAGAGCAGCTTCCGCTGTCCGAAGCATTGATAGCGCATCCTCATTATTACGAATCGCCACGCGCATACCACTCGCTCTCGCATGCATACGAGTCACAATCGCTATGTTTGCTGGATTATCAGAAGCATGACTCAACTTCTTACCAGTCGACAAATGCTCCATTGTCACATTCATACGTTTCTCATTCTCATACAACGACTGCCTAGCATTCATACTTAAAACATTCGTACCAATACGCATAATAGACACTCCTTATAGATTGATATAGTTAGTGTTCTAAAGCTAATAAACGGTTATGAAAAGAAAAAGGGGCGTATGCTCACTATATCTTTTTGTTTTCATACACGGAACTAGGATAAAACAGGCCCTGACCGCTACTAAATATGATTAGAGCTTCTCTTTAAGTTAAAAAATCTTTCAATCTATCTATATAGAAAAAATAAACCTCTCCGCAAGCAGAGAGGTTTATTCAAGAAACTAGCTCAAATGGCTTATTGTAATAATTTAGAAACCATTTGTGGAGTTTGGTTTGCTTGAGAAAGCATGCTGATTCCAGCTTCGTTCAAGATTTTGAACTTAGTCATTTCAGACATTTCTTTCGCCATATCAGCGTCTTCGATTTGAGAAGCAGCTGAAGCCATAGAAGAAGATTGGCTCTTAAGGTTGTTTACGTTAAAGTCAAGACGGTTTAATGTAGCACCTAGAGTTGCGCGGTTAGATGCAATGTTTTTAAGTGCTGTATCGATAGACGCGATTGCACCAGAAGCATCAGCTTTAAGATCTGAAGTTTCAAGTTTTGTTAATTTAGCAAATTCTGCACCTAAATCATTTGCTGCAGCTTTTGATCCACCATCGTCTGCTTTATTGTAGATTTCTAATTTTGCTTCGATTTTCTTTACATCATCTGCAGACATGAAAGATTTAACTTTATCAAATTCTTCCATAGTAGCTTTTACTTTTGGATCAAGCGTCGCTTTAGTAGTCTCTGTTGCCTTTCCAAGATCATCAAATGATTTTGTAGTTGTCGCATATGTTGTTTTGTTAACTTTATCAGTTCCGATAGATAAAGTATCAAGTTTTAATTCTTTAGTGGATACATTAGATAAGTTAATGTTAATTTGTTTACTTGTATCAGCGTTATCTAATGTCTGAATTGCGATTTCTGTATTTGAACCATCTAATAATTTTTTGTCATTAAACTCAGTGTTTGTAGAAATATAATCGATTTGCTCTTTTAATGCGTCAAATTCTTTGTTTAATGCAGCTTGGTTTTCATTAGTATTTGTACCATTTGCAGATTGGTTTGCAAGGTCACGCATACGAAGTAAGATGTTAGATACTGAGTTCATTGCTGAATCAGCTGTACGGATTAATGAAATACCGTCTTGTGTGTTGTTAGCAGCAACACCTAATCCACTTTCACGAGCACGCATACGAGTTGCGATTGCAAGACCTGCTGCATCGTCAGAAGCGTTGTTGATACGTTTACCGCTTGATAAACGGTCCATAGCGTTGCTCATTTTTGCTTGGTTTTGGCGCATGTACTCTTGAGTACGCATGCTGTTAATGTTTGTATTAATTCTCATGTTAAGAAACCCCCATTTTTTTATATTGACTTTTCTGCAAATTGAAAAACGGTAATATGCGAAAAAATCAATTTCGAGATTTATTGTAATCCTTGCTACAACGGGTGTCAACTAAAAATTCGAATTAATAAATATAAAAAAATAACAGTTTAACAATATATTCATTTTTTTATTACATAATTATTAAAAGGATTATTGCAAACTTTAAAAAAAAACTCTAATATTAGATTATCTTTGTTTACCGAAAAGGTGATATTATGATAGTTGGAAATATAGTAAAAGAAGTGCTTGCATATAAAAAAGGACAAATTCAGCAAAAGTTAAGTAGTCCACAAGCATTTGTGAGTAGTCGTTTTCAAGAGAAGTTGCAGAGTGAACCTGCGAAGGAGACGAAAGAAACTACGCAGCCGGCCAAAGTAGAGGATATGAGTCAGCCGGTACAATCTACGAAAATAGAAGCGGTTGTTAATAAACCGGCAGAAACTATTAATAAAGTAGAGGAAGCGAGTAAGCCTGAAGAAAAGGTTGAAACGAAGAAAGCAGATGAAGTGCAAGTTGCGCAAAAAGAGTTTGAACGACGTTTCCCAGAAACGAAAAATGAGGCTGCTGATACGTGGGAATTAACGAAGAAGTATAATATTCAAAAAATACGTTCTTCCAATGAAGGGAAGTATGAGGATATTATTGATCGTGTAAGTCGTACATACGGAATTCCGAAAACGTTAATTCAAAAAATGATTGAAGTAGAGTCTAATTTTAATCCGAAAACGGTGTCACATGCAGGTGCGATGGGTCTTATGCAACTTATGCCAGCGAATGTGAAAGAGATGGGTGTGAAGAATCCATTTTCACCAGCTGAAAGTATTGAAGGTGGCGTGAAAGAGTTAAGCGGTTATTTAAAGAAAAATAACGGCGACTTAGTATTGGCACTTGCTTCTTACAATGCTGGTCCTGGGAATGTGAGAAAGTACGGAGGCGTACCGCCATTTAAAGAAACGCAAGGATATATTAAAAAAATATTAAATATCGACGTTTCAAAATAGGGAGTTTCATATATAGAGAGAACATGAAATTTTCGTGAACATGATATGGGAGTTGGCTAGATTTGAAATTACAAGATGATATTCCGTTAACAATTTATTTTGAAATCGGAAATACGAAAAAGAAAATTGAAGATCTGCTTCATATTACGAAAGGTACATTGTATCGTCTTGAAAATTCAACGAAAAATACGGTGCGTCTTATGCTTGAGAATGAAGAGATTGGAACCGGAAAGATTTTGACGAAGAATGGGAAGATGTACGTTGAAATCGTTGAATTGAAAAGGTAGGGAAGGGGATTGTCATGAGTGGCGAAAAATTAAGCCAAGAGCAAATTGATGCCCTGCTGAAGGCGGTAAATGAAGGCGAGGAAATGCCAGCTTTCGCACAAGAAGCAGGAAAGCAAGAGAAATTTCAAGAGTATGATTTTAATAGACCAGAGAAGTTCGGTGTTGAGCATTTACGTAGTTTGCAAGCGATTGCTTCTACGTTTGGGAAACAGACGTCACAGACGTTATCAGCGCGTATGCGTATTCCAATTGAACTAGAGCCTTCAACGGTTGAGCAAGTTCCATTTACGAGTGAGTATGTGGAGAAAATGCCGAAAGATTATTATTTATATTGCGTAATTGATCTCGGTTTACCAGAGCTTGGAGAAATTGTTATTGAGATTGATTTAGCATTCGTTATTTATATTCATGAATGTTGGCTTGGCGGAGATAGTAAGCGTAACTTTACGATGCGCAGACCGTTAACAGCATTTGAGTTTTTAACGCTTGATAATATATTCTTGCTTCTTTGTAAAAATTTAGAGCAATCATTTGAAAGTGTTGTTGCGATTGAACCGAAATTTGTAACGACGGAAACAGATCCGAATGCATTAAAGATTACGACAGCGAGCGATATCATTTCATTACTTAATGTAAATATGAAAACAGATTTTTGGAATACGACGGTGCGTATCGGGATTCCGTTCTTATCTGTTGAAGAAATTATGGATAAGTTAACGTCTGAAAATATTGTCGAACATTCTTCGGACAAACGTAGGAAGTATACGTCTGAAGTGGAAGTGAAAGTAAATCAAGTGTACAAACCTGTTCACGTTGCGATTGGTGAGCAGAAAATGACAATGAGTGAGATTGAACAAATTGAAGAAGGCGATATTATTCCGCTTCATACGAAAGTTTCGGATGAATTACTTGGTTATGTAGATGGAAAGCATAAATTTAATTGTTTTATTGGAAAAGATGGAACGCGTAAGGCGCTCCTATTTAAAAGTTTTGTAGAGTAGGAGGATCCATATGAAGCATGAAGTATCTCCTGTGTCATTAATGGGATTAGAAGATTTTGCAGGAAAGCGAAATGAAGCAGGTAAAGCACATATTGATACTGTTTCAGATATTTCGATTGAACTTGGTGTAAAGCTTGGAAAGTCATCTATTACGCTCGGTGATGTAAAGCAGTTAAAAGTTGGCGATGTTCTTGAAGTAGAGAAAAACTTAGGACATAAAGTAGATGTGTATTTAAGTAATATGAAAGTCGGCATCGGTGAAGCAATTGTAATGGACGAGAAATTCGGTATTATCATTTCTGAAATTGAAGCTGATAAAAAACAAGCGGCGCTTATGAAAGCGCAAAGTCAAATGCAAGATAAAGAGTAAAGGAGGAGTCATATGTCGTATATGACGACCTTATTTCAAGTCGTTTTACTGTTTGGTGCGCTCGGTTACGGTGCATATTATATGACAAAAAAGACGCGCAAACAGCAGTTTTTTAAGCAGGGTGAAAATGGCCATATTCAAGTAAAAGACGGCGTGTATTTAAATCATCAAACGAGTGCCTTTTTATTTGAAGTGGACGGAAAGCAAGTGTTCACTGTTATTAGTAATAACGGTGTACAGTCTGTGCAATTAACCGGAACAGGAAATCAGTTTCAACAAGCACTAGAAGACGCGGTGAAGACTGAAACGAAAAAAGTAGAGGATCCATCATGAGAATAAAGAAACAGTTATCATTATTAGCCGTTATTTTCGTATTTTCTATCGTTTTTTCAATTATTTTTGTAAATCCAGCGTATGCGGCCCCGAACGGTTTTATTAATTTCGAAAATGGAAAAGAGTTTACGAGTAATTCAAGTGTACAACTATTTGCGCTCGTTACCCTTTTATCATTATCTTCTTCTATCGTTCTATTATTTACACATTTTACTTATTTTATGATCGTTCTTGGGATTACACGTCAAGGACTTGGGGTAATGAATTTACCACCAAACCAAGTGCTTGTTGGACTTGCATTATTTTTATCACTCTTTACGATGCAGCCTGTACTCGGGCAACTGAAGAGCGATGTGTGGGATCCGATGACGAAAGAGAAAATAACAGTAAGCCAAGCTGCGGAAACGACAGCTCCTATTATGAAAGAATATATGTCAAAGCATACGTATAAGCATGATTTGAAAATGATGCTGAAAGTACGCGGAGAAGAGTTGCCGAAAGATTTGAAAGATCTTTCCTTATTTACACTCGTACCATCCTTTACGTTAACGCAAATTCAAAAAGGTTTACTAACAGGGATGTTCATTTATTTAGCGTTTGTATTTATAGATTTGATTATTAGTACACTTTTAATGTACCTCGGGATGATGATGGTACCGCCGATGATTTTAAGTTTACCGTTTAAAATACTCGTTTTCGTATATTTAGGTGGATATACAAAAATCGTCGATATTATGTTTAAGACGGTCGCCTGAAGCGCTTGATGCTATGTGATAGGAGTCATATAAATGAATACGTCACCAATTATAGATATTTTCCAAACCTTTTTTTATAAAGGGGTTATGATTTTAATGCCGATTGCCGTTGTAAGTCTGATTGTCGTTATTATTATCGCGGTTATTATGGCAATGATGCAAATTCAAGAGCAAACGCTGACGTTTTTACCGAAAATGGCGAGTATTGTGCTCGTTATTATCATTTTAGGTCCGTGGATGTTCCAAGAGTTAACGATGCTTATTTTAGATTTATTTGATAAAATCCCATCGCTATTGCGTTCGTACTAAGATAGGTGAACTGAAATGAATATGGAATTATGGGCGGCGACGTTTTTTGCGTTTTGTCGCATTACTTCATTTTTATATTTTTTACCGTTTTTCTCAGGCCGATCCATTCCAGCAATGGCGAAGGTTACAGTTGGACTTGCTCTTTCAATTACAGTGGCCGATCAAGTGGATGTCTCTCACATCAAGACAGTTTGGGACGTTGCAGCTTATGCAGCAACGCAAATTGTAATTGGTTTATCACTTTCAAAAATTGTAGAGATGCTGTGGAACATTCCGAAAATGGCAGGGCATATTTTAGACTTTGATATCGGTTTATCACAAGCAAGTTTGTTTGATGTAAATGCGGGCTCACAGTCTACTTTACTATCAACCATTTTTGATATATTTTTTCTCATTATTTTTATTTCACTTGGCGGCATTAACTATTTCGTTGCCACGATTTTAAAGTCGTTTCAATATACAGAGGCGATTTCAAAATTGTTGACGACTAGTTTTTTAGATAGTCTACTCGCAACGTTATTATTTGCGATCACATCAGCGGTTGAAATTGCTCTGCCGCTTATGGGAAGTTTATTCATCATTAACTTTGTTCTAATTTTAATTGCAAAAAATGCTCCGCAATTAAACGTTTTTATGAATGCATACGTAATTAAAATTACGTGCGGTATTTTGTTTATTGCGATGAGTGTACCGATGCTCGGTTATGTGTTTAAAAATATGACGGATGTATTACTTGAAGAGTATACGAAACTATTTAACTTTTTCTTAACGAAGTAGGGGGACGCGCATGGCAAAGGATAATAAAACAGAAAAGGCCACCCCGCAGAAGCGTAAAAAATCGCGTGAAGAAGGGAATATTGCCCGGAGTAAAGATTTAAATAATTTATTTTCCATTCTCGTATTAGCAGTTGTCGTTTATTTCTTCGGAGATTGGCTAGGTTATGAGATTGCAAATTCCGTAGCGGTGCTGTTTGATCAAATTGGAAAAAATACAGATTCAACCGAGTATTTTTATTTAATGGGGATTTTATTACTGAAAGTATCGGCTCCGATATTAATACTCGTATATGCTTTTCATTTATTCAATTATATGATTCAAGTCGGCTTCCTATTTTCTTCTAAAGTCATTAAACCGAAAGCGTCACGTATTAATCCGAAAAACTATTTTACGAGATTGTTTAGTCGTAAAAGTTTAGTAGATATTTTGAAATCACTGTTCTATATGGGATTAATCGGTTACGTTTCGTACGTTCTTTTTAAAAAGAATTTAGAGAAAATTGTCAGTATGATTGGTTTTAACTGGACTGCGTCACTTACTGAAATTATTAGGCAAATTAAATTTATCTTCTTAGCAATTTTAATTATTTTAATCGTTCTTTCTATTATCGATTTCATTTATCAAAAATGGGAGTATGAACAAGATATTAAGATGAAAAAAGAAGAAGTGAAACAAGAGCATAAAGATAATGAAGGGGACCCGCAAGTAAAGGGGAAACGAAAAAACTTTATGCATGCGATCTTGCAAGGGACAATCGCGAAGAAGATGGATGGTGCAACGTTTATTGTAAACAACCCGACGCATATTTCAGTGGTGCTTCGGTACAATAAACAAGTTGATGCGGCGCCTATTGTCGTTGCAAAAGGGGAAGATGAGCTCGCATTATATATACGAACGCTTGCCCGTGAACATGAAATACCAATGGTGGAAAACCGTCCGCTTGCTCGTTCTTTATATTATCAAGTCGAGGAAGATGAGACAATTCCTGAAGATTTATACGTAGCTGTAATTGAAGTTATGCGCTATTTAATTCAAACGAATGAACTTGAAGTATAATAGCGCGTTTGGAGGGGATCTCTTTGTTTAAGATGGATTCTGCAAGAACCTATTTTTCTATCTTTTTAGCAGCGTCATTCGTTGTGGCGCTCTTAATTCCACTTCCACCATTTATACTTGATATCGTTATCGTTTTTCTACTAAGTATGTCAGTGCTTATTTATATGCGAGCGACAAGTATTAACGAGTGGGATGAGTTAAAGTCATTTCCGACGATGTTGTTATTAATCGGGATTTTCCGCGTATCGATTAACGTTTCGACGACGCGAGCGATTTTAACAGACGGAAATGCGGGTCATGTTATTGAAGAGTTTGGCCAGTTCGTAATTGGCGGGAACTTATTAATTGGTATCGTTATTTTTATAGTTTTAATCATATTCCAGTTTATCGTTGCAAACGGTGCATCTCGTACAGCTGAAGTAGCAGCTCGTTTTACACTTGATTCTTTACCAGGGAAACAAATGTCTATCGATGCTGATTTAAACCAGCGTATTATTTCAGAAAAAGATGCACAGGCAAAACGTAAAAAATTAAATATGGAAACAGAGTTTTACGGAGCGATGGATGGTGCCGGGAAGTTCATTAAAGGGGACGTTATTTTCGGGATTGTCATTTTATTCGTAAACATTATTTTCGGTTTAATTGTCGGCATGATGCAGCAAAGAATGAGCTTTGCAGATGCAGCTCTTCATTATACACAGTTAACTGTCGGTGACGGAATCGTAAACCAAATCGGTTCATTAATGCTTGCAATTTCAACAGGTATTATCGTAACGCGTGTATTTGACGGCTCACCGGATACAGTAACAGAAGGTATCTTTAAAGAGCTATTAGCGCATGAAGTCGTTGTATATGCACTAGGTGGTTTATTTATCGCAATGGGTATTTTTACTCCGCTACCGTTTTTACCATTCGCACTCGTTGGTGGAACGATTATCTTCTTAGGCATTCGTAATAAAAATCGAATAAAGAAAGAAAAAGAAGACGAGCTTCAAAAAGAATTAGAAATGATTCAAGGCGAAGATGAGCAACTGCAACAAGTGGAAGATTCATTCGGAGTATTTACGGATAAATATCCGATTATTGTAGAACTCGGTTTAGATTTAGCAGCACTTGTAAAGCAGAAAATTAACGGGGAAACAGCTCGTGATAAAGTTGTTCTTATGCGGAAGTCGATTATTACTGACCTTGGTATTAACGTTCCTGGAATTAACTTTAAAGATAATACGAGCTTTAGACCACGTGGTCGTTACATTATTCGTATTAAAGGTGCGAAGGCGGCTGAAGGTGTTTTAAAATCAGGTTATTTATTAGCACTAAAAACACCGAACGTAATGGCTGATTTAGATGCAGAACCAGCGAAAGATCCAATTTTCGGCGAAGATGGATATTGGATTTTAGAGCATATGGTGCAAGATGCACAAATGAAAGGCTATCAAGTGTTAGAGCCACTTAGCATATTAATTACACATTTAGATGTTGTCGTAAGGCGTAATCTGCATGAATTAATTCAGCGCCAACATGTAAAAGACTTAATTAACTCGCTTGAAAATGATAATGGCGTTCTATTAGAAGAGATTAAGAAGAAAGAAATTGATTTATCACTCGTTCAAAATGTTATTAAACAACTTCTAAAAGAAGGTATTTCTATTCGTGATTTACCAACAATTATTGAAGGTATTATTGACGGAAAAGAAGTGTATCAAAATCACGTTGATGGTGTGACATCATTTGTTCGTGAATGTATTTCAAAAGTTATTTGTGAAAATGCGAAAAATCCGGACGGAAAAATTTATGCAGCGCTCTTCTCTGATTCAATTGAGTTAGATGCGGATGTTGTGAATAATTCATATCAAGGTTACTTGTTAAACTGGGATTTAGATTTAGAAACACGTGTCGTTGAGCAAGTGCAGCGCGTCTTTAAGCAAGCACGTTTAATGGGAAGAGAACCAGTGTTATTAACACGTAGAAAAGATTTTAGATTTGCAATTGTAAGACTGCTAGAACGTTATCAAGTAGAAGCACAAGTACTTTGTATTAGCGAATTAGCACCAGAAATTGTTGTGGATCAAATTGCCTATATTGAATAGTAGGGGGTGAAGTAATGGAAAGTACAGAAAAGAAAGAAGCGTTAATGCGAATAAAAGCAGCTTCGAAAAATGAATTGTATCGAAAGTTATTTGACCAATATGGTACAGATTATTATTACGTTGTCGATGAAAGTGTAAAACGAAATATACCGTTTTTCTGGAAAAAGGATTATGAAATGTTAGTTGCTTTTCCAGAAGAAAAACAGGAAGAAGTGAATGAAGGTACAGCTCAATTTCATGAACAGTTAATGGATGTTGTGAATGATCCTTCAGAACAAATTGTGAAGGCGAATGGAATTCAATCAGTACTGCACAATTTAGAAAACGTAACGACTTCTATGTCATACGCGGCAATGCAAACAGGAAATAGTGAAGAATGGGCAAGAAAAAAAGAAAAACTATTAAAGCTGTTTGAAAAAGGAATTGTCGTGGTGAAACAGACGAAAGAAACGGAAGTACCGAAAAAGAAAAAAGTTGTGAAACAAGTCATTCCGGTAAAGAAAGAAGAAGTAGTTCCAAAGAAAGAAAGTCAAGAATCTGTACCGTTTATTATTCAAAAGGTAATTCGGATGCTAGAACAAAACGATGTGGAACAATATTTCATTTATGCATATGCTGAAAAGTTAAAAATAAAGTTTGAAAATGCAACGATGATTACGGAAGAAGAAGTTATTAGGTACATATTGGAAGATATGAAATCTCATTTCAATACGGAAAACGTCTTTGAAAAAGAAGTACAAACAATTGCATTAATCGGTCCAACTGGTGTTGGTAAAACGACGACGCTTGCGAAAATGGCATGGCAATTTCACGGTAAGAACAAAACAGTTGGTTTTATAACGACAGATCATTCGCGCATAGGGACAGTGCAGCAATTGCAAGATAACGTAAAGACAATTGGATCGGAAGTAATTGCTGTGCGTGATGAAGCTGCAATGACAAGAGCGCTTACGTATTTTAAAGAAGAAGCGCGCGTCGATTATATTTTAATTGATACAGCCGGAAAAAATTATCGTACGACAGAAACAGTAGAAGAAATGATTGAAACGATGGGACAAGTAGAGCCAGATTATATTTGTTTAACGTTATCAGCTTCGATGAAAAGTAAAGATATGATTGAAATCATTACAAACTTTAAAGATATTCATATAGATGGTATTGTGTTTACAAAATTTGATGAAACAGCAAGTAGTGGTGAATTGTTGAAAATTCCAGCAGTATCATCAGCTCCTATTGTATTAATGACAGATGGCCAAGACATAAGGAAAAATATACATATCGCTACAGCTGAACATTTAGCGAAACAAATGTTACAAACATCGTAGAAAAGAGGTGAAGAATAAGGCGCTTGCCTTATTCAAACGAATATGAACGGTCTTTATATAGGTTCTATGGGTATGATGAACTACATGCAGCGAATTAATGTTCATTCGAATAACGTTGCAAATGCTCAAACGACAGGATTTAAAGCAGAAAATATGACGTCTAAAGTATTTGATGTACAAGACACATATCGCCGCGGAGATGGGGCGGTAACAAATATCGGTTCGGTCGATTATGCTGTAGTACCAGCTGCAACACATGTGAATTTAGTACAAGGAAATATACAAATGACAAATAGCGCTACAGATTTCTTTTTAGATGACGGCGCAGCCGGCACAACATCATTTTTCGTTACTTCTAAAAATGATGAAACGTTTTTAACGAGAGATGGTAGTTTCACATTAAATAGTGATCGTTATTTACAAACATCTTCAGGTGCTTTCGTAATGGGAGAGAATAATGAGCGTATTCGTATTCCGGAAGGAGCAAAGGTTGCTGTACAAGCAGACGGTACATTATATGATGAAGTAACACAAAATAATATTGCTCGTTTGCAAACAAAAACAGTAGATGCAGAAACGAATGCTCGTCTCGTACAACGTGAAAATAAAAGCTTTACACTAGCAGAAGGAAACATTGCTAATTTACCGAACGGAACAGGAATAGTAAAAAATCATATGCTAGAAAATTCAAATGTAGATATGACGAAAGAGATGGCCGATCTTATGACGGATCAAAAGATGATTCAAGCATCACAGCGCGTTATGACGTCATTTGATAAAATTTATGAAAAAGAAGCGAATGAAATATTGAGATAAAGGACTTCCAAAAGTGGAAGTCTTTTTTGTTATTGCTTTTATTACAGTTACATCATAAAATGATAATGATTATCAATATCATTTTATCTATTTTCATAAGAACAGAATTTCATAATGGCAGCAATATTTGTTTAACTAAGTGAATTAAAAATAAGGGGATGGTGTATATATGTCTACAAAGAATCAACTTTGCATTGGATTATGTTTAATTTCTAGAAAGAACAAGAGAATGAGTTTAATTCCGGAATTGATGAACAAGTAGAGTTGGCACTACAGGCAGAAAAGGCTAAGTTAGATTTTGTTTTTAAAGCCGATTATTTAGTGGCGCACCCAGATTTAATTGCTCGTAATAAAGGGAATGTCATTTTAGACCCGACGTTACTGTTTACTGCTATTGCTTATGCGACAGAAAAAATTGGAGTCGTTACAACTGCTTCAACTTCGTTTTATCCACCATATATATTAGCAAGGCAATTACAATCGTTACACTGGATTAGTAACGGCCGAGTAGGGTGGAACATTGTTACATCCATTGACGGTGCTGAAAACTTTGGTGAGGAAGGGATGCCATCATCTGAGGAACGATACGCGAAAGCGGCAGAATGTACAGAGTTAGTAAGAAAACTTTGGAGGAGTCACCCTAATGAAGTATTGAAAGTAGATAATCCTGATGTTATTAGAGAGATGGTAAAGCCTATTGAGCATAATGGTGAGTACTTTAAGGTAAAAGGTCCACTGAATATCCCACAGCATATATCAGGAGAAATGCCATTATTTCAAGCCGGTGCTTCAGAGTCTGGTCGGAATTTTGCTGCTTCTGTTGCTGATGCAATTTTTGCCGCAACGCCTGATATAGAGTCAGGAATTGAACTTCGTCAAGATTTAAGAAGAAGAGCAGAACAGCATGGCCGCAAGCAAGATGCTATACGTGTATTACCTGGATTATATTTCTTTATAGGTGATACATATGAAGAAGCGTTAGAAATGCATAGGCAAGCTCATCAACATCTCACAAAAGAGAAGAGATATACGTTACTTGAAATGGTTCTCGGATTAGATGCGAGAGGGATTCCGCTAGAAAGTAAAATTACGGAAGAGATGCTGCCAAGTCGGAATCAAACTGTACGTAGTAAAACTCATGCCGAGTTATTACGGAACTTCATTATTAAAAATGAACCAACAGTTGAACAAATACTAGAACGACCAGAAGTTGTTGGATCGGCTCATTGGGTTGCGGTTGGTACACCAAAAGACGTTGCGAAGCAAATTATGGATAGGTTTGAGGCAGGGGCGTTAG
Organism: Bacillus sp. GW823-FHT06A10; assembly: GCF_058795375.1. Taxonomy (NCBI): domain Bacteria; kingdom Bacillati; phylum Bacillota; class Bacilli; order Caryophanales; family Bacillaceae; genus Bacillus; species Bacillus sp. GW823-FHT06A10. The sequence continues at coordinate 889,548 of NZ_JBXAHT010000001.1, forward strand.
ATGGATTTATTGCCATTCCAGGAGGACCTCCAAAGTCACTAGATCTATTCTTTAGTGAAGTCATCCCTTTATTTGTGAAGGCGGGTGTATTTAGGGAAGAGTATACAGGTTCTACTTTACGGGAGCATTTGGCGGGGAACATATTAAATACTTTACAGTTAAAATAAATAATAGTATGTAGAAAAAAGCCTTATTGTAAAAGGCTTTTTTTGTTTAAAATTAAAAATTCTGAAATATAAGTTGACTGTATGAATGTTATTTTTTATATTAGTAGGTATAACTATAACTACTAAAGAGGTGAGAGTATGACAACGGCATTATATTTAGAAGATGCATACAAAACGAGTTGCGAAACAGAAGTGATAAAAGTAGAAGGGAATAAAATATTTCTAAAAGAAACAGTTTTTTATCCAACTGGTGGAGGGCAGGAATGTGATACGGGTGTCATTGTACAAGATGGGTCTGTATTTGAAGTTGAAAAAGTAAAGAGGGAGCAGGGAGAAATAGTTCACTATATAAAAGATGAAGCTCAAGTAAAATTAGGTCCAGTTAAATTAGAGATGAATTGGGAAAGACGTCATAATTTAATGCGTCATCACTCTTTACTGCATCTTATCGGAGCTGTGGTTTATGAAAAGTATGGAGCACTATGCACCGGAAACCAAATTTATCCTGATAAAGCCCGTATCGATTTTAATGAGTTACAAGAGTTATCGAGCGTGGAAGTAGAAGAAATTGTTGAGGAAGTGAATAAACTTATTGAGCAAAATAAAGAAATTTCCACTCGCTATATGAGCCGCGAAGAAGCAGAAAATGCTGTAGGAATGATTAAAACAGCAATAAATCTCCTGCCAACTACTATCCAAGAAATCCGCATTGTTACAATTGAAAATTTAGACGAACAAGCTTGTGGAGGCACACATGTGAAAAATACGAGTGAAATAGGAACACTTGTTATTGATAAAGTAAAAAGTAAAGGGAAGCAAAATCGTCGTTTTGAAGTAAGGGCGATTTAGATTGTGAGGGGTTACCGATGGATGAAATTATAAAGGAATTACAAAAGTTAGGATTTTCCCAGTATGAATGTAAAGCGTATATTGGATTGTTAAAACACTCCCCAGTAACAGGCTATGAAGTGAGTAAACAAACAGGAGTACCTCGTTCTATGATTTACGAGGTACTCGGTAAGTTAATGGATAAAGGAGCGGTGCATATTGTACCTTCTGAACCAGTTAAATATGTACCAGTACCAGCTACCGAATTAATGAATCGAATGCGAAAAGACTTTGAAAAATCCTTTGAATTTTTAGATGAGAAACTAAATTGTTTAGAACAAGAGCGACAAATAGATGTAATTTCGCATATTCGCTCAAATGATCGTGTTTTAAAAGAAATATGCAATATAATTAATAGGGCAAAGGAAGAATTATGGATTTCTGTATGGGAAGATCAAGTGCATGAAATTGAGCCATACATTCATCAAAAGAAAGAGGAAGGCGTACATATATTTTCAATCTTATTTGGAGCTCCAGAAACAAAAATAGGAGCGACGTTTCATCATAATTATATGACGCCCCACGTTGTTGAAAAGAGAATGGGTGGTCATTTAACTGTTATTGCTCGTGATGGAGAGGAAGTATTAATTGCGAACTTCTCAAATGATAGCACTTCATGGGCCGTTACAACGTATGACCCAGCGCTAGTTCTCGTTGCGACAGAGTATGTGCGGCACGATATTATGGTTGAAGAAATCACAAAGGAATTTGGAGCTGATAAGTTAGATACGTTATGGCGTGAAAATATAGATTTAGTTCATGTCGTAACAGGAAAACGAACTTTAGAAGGAATGGAGGATGATAGAGATGAGTAAAGCTGAGGCACATGTAGCTTTGCAGAGCGATGATACATTTCAGCAAGGAGTAAAAGATTGTTTACCAACTGTATTTGGTTATTTGAGCATCGGTATAGCAGCTGGTGTAATTGCAAAAACAGCAGGTTTTTCTATCATTGAAATTGCATTTATGTCCACTTTAATTTATGCAGGTTCTGCCCAATTTATATTAGCTGGTATGTATGCAGCCGGTGCTCCTGCTTCCGCAATTATTTTTACTGTATTTTTTGTTAATTTACGCCATTTATTAATGAGCGCAGCGCTTGCACCGTACTTTACGAAAATTCCTCTATTTAAAAACTTAATCATCGGTTCGCAAATTACAGATGAAACTTTCGGCGTTGCAGTGCAGCATGCAGCGCAAAAAGGATATTTAGGTGAAAGATGGATGATTGGGCTTAACGTAACAGCATATTTAAATTGGATACTTGCTACCATTATTGGTGGGCTATTTGGTGAGTGGATACCAGATCCACATACATACGGGATGGATTATGCATTACCAGCGATGTTTATCGGATTATTTGTTCTTCAGCTCATAAGTAGTAAACCAAAACTAGTAATTCATTTAAGTGTTGCAATTGTATCGATTATTATCGCATACGTTTCACACCTATTTATGCCAGATAGTATAGCGGTTATTATCGCAACATTACTAGCTGCGACGATTGGAGTGGTGATTGAAAAATGGAAATGAGATTAGATGTATTATTACTTTTACTAGCAGCAGGAGCTGTTACACTCGTGCCACGTATTTTACCTCTACTCGTATTTAGCAAACTACAAATTCCTGACTGGGGTTTAAAATGGTTAAATTACATACCAATTGCGATATTAGCAGCGCTTTTAGCACAAGTTTTATTTATGCATGAGACGATGCAGTGGGATTATCTTATTGCAGCAATTCCAACATTTCTTGTAGCGATATATACTCGTAGTTTATTAGGTACAGTATTAACGGGAGTGGTTGTGATTATTTTGTTACGTTTCTTTTTCTAAAAAGGATTACGCTCATATAATAGCGAAAAGTGTAATAACATGAAAAATATAGGGGTGGTGTTATGATACTTTTAACGATAGGAGCAATTTTGTTAACGTTGTTTATTTTCTTTATTCTCGGTTTTATTACATTTATGATGTTTGTTGATAAGGCGACGCCTCAAATATATTATACACCTTGTGAATCAGTGACAGTGAAAGCTAAAGGTAAACATAGAAGGAAGAAAAGTTGAAAGTTGGCTTTTCTTCCTTTTTCTATTACATCCCCGAAAGAACTAACAACAATAACCCAAATAAAAAACTAATAAAGTTTCACTTTACAAGAAATGAATCTATTAAATTGTATGCTTGTTTTGTAGAGTGCCTGTTATATTTTTCAGTGTACGGATTTAGAAATCCATGTTCACCGTGTAGTTGTTTTATTTCTAATAAAGGATTTTTTTGTTGCTGCAATGTTTGAATTAAAGAGGATACTGAAAAACTAGCTTCTTTTTCAGGAAATATAAGTAGTGTAGCGCATGTAGGCTTTATGTGAACATAGTCGCGTATACGAGAACCGTAACATCCGATAATAAAATCTATTTTCGGATTGTTACTACATAGCCATGAGACGGTAGCTCCAACGCTAAAGCCGATAAGACCAATATGTGTATAACTACTAGAAAGATGAGAAATGAATTCTTCAATTTGCTTTTTTCCATAATCAAATCCAATATGATTTACAAAATGTTCATATGCTTTTTCTTCATCACTATAATGAAATGCATGTTGCGATTGTAGAAGGTTAGGACAGAATACGTCTATATGAGATGAAGTAAAGTGGTTGGTAACGTGATGCATATGGTCGTTCACACCATATATTTCATGAACAATAACGAGAGCTACTTTTTTCTTCATAGTTATATTGTGCCTCTTTGAAACTTAAATTCTTTCTCAACAAGGCAGATACGCAGGTGGAAGTTTTCATACCATTGCTCACGACCTCTTTTTTTCGCTTCTTTATGTAAGGCGTTCTTTTTCCAATTTTCAATCGCATCAAGTGATTCCCAATAAGAAATTGTTATTCCGAGTCCAGAATTACCTCGTGCACTTTCTACACTTAAAAATCCAGGTTGTTGCTTTGCAAGTTTCTCCATTTCTTCGGCAACGGTATTATAGTCAGTTGTATCATTTGATAAATTAGAAGTGAATATAACTGCATAATAAGGCTTGTTTTTTTCTAAATTAGATGCCATTATTTTTCCTCCTTAATGTATAGTACGAATAATTAATCCATAGTTTGTATTTTAGCAGGTCATAAAAAGAAAAGAAGTAGAAAATTCTTATTTTTTCAGCTCATGTAAAATAAAAGATTGAAGAAATTTATAATAAGTAATCTGAAATAAGAAAAATGCCACTTCAAAAGAGAAGTGGCATTTCTTATATTTCCTCTAAGCTATTAACTGGAACAGTTAATTCGCGTCCTGGGTTTTTTACTTCATATATGCGGGCGGTTTCATTGCTTTCATCGACGTGTTGAATCATAACAGGCATGCCTTGAAAACTGACATTGGCTTGTTCCGCTGACACAGAAAGCTCTATTGCACGTTGTATATTCATTTATATTCCTCCCATCATTATTATCTTTGCTAAAAAAGAGGAATAATATACCATTTAGAGACATTCTTAAAGTTTTTGTATTATTTGTAATGTTTCTTTAATAAATGAAGAAAAGATGGAATCAGGATAACCATCTATCGTTTGAACTGCTTCTTTTGCTTCTTTCAGAGCAGCTGGTTTATCTTGAAGTTCTATATGACACAGGGCACGATATGAGCCAGCTGTTAATAACCATGACTGATCAAGTGGATGACTCATATAATCTGGAATATTAGCACGTTTTAATGTTTCCAAAGCTTCCTCGTAACGTTTTAAACCATACAGAGATTTTCCTTTTTCAAGATAATACAATCCATCTTCTTGAAAAATCGGTACATCTTTTAGTTTTTCTCGGAATTGTTCTAAATGTTCTAATGCAATTGTATATTCGTTTGTAACGGTATTGTAGTAATAAGCTTTTAATATATCTATATTTGCAGCGGATAAAGTATCTTCTGTAAAAATGGCAAATTGCTCCGATTTTTTTATGTAATATAAATATCGTTCTTTATCGGTTGTAATGATTTTTTGATAAGATAAAATACGGTAAAATTCATCTGTTTTATAATACACTTGATGTTTTTTTGAAAATGCAAGTGCATCTAAAATGACTTTTTCACATTTTTCATAATTACCATATGCGAGTAAAATAATTGCTTCTTTTAAGTATAATTGTATATGTGTAATGAGATCCATTTCTAAATTCTTCGTTTTATATTCATCGCGAATTCTGCTAATCAACTGTAAACATTCTTTATATTTTTTCCGTTTGTAGAGCATATAGTAAAACAGTAGTTTCGTTTCAGTACTTTCACGATACAAAGTATATTTTTCAAATATAGAAACAGCTGTTTCTACGTAATATTCAATATTATAATCGTTCATAATGGCCGCTCCAGTTATGAACTGTTTATATAAACGTGCTGTGTTTAAAGTAAGGGGTAGTTCTTTTTGAACGATAGGTAGTAAAGTCTTGTATACTTCATCGCATTTATTTGATTTTATTAATGGCTCCATTTTTTGAATGAGTTCCACAATTTCTTCTTCATCTTCTTCTAATAAAAAGCTAGTTTCACATTCAAGTTTTTCCGCAATATATTGTAATGTTTTCATAGAAGGTGTAGCTTTTCCATTTTCAATTTGACTAAGCATACTTTTTGTCAGTTCCGAACCTGCCAGTGCTGTTTGCGTAAGCTTTTTATCTTTTCGTAATGCTTTAATTTTTTCACCGAGAGTTGCCATATTATTGCTCCTTTATATTTAAAAAGTTTAATTGTATTTAACTTTTTATTGTGAAAATTGGAAAGTTGATTATATAATAAGTTTAACACAATTTAACTTTTAAGGGGAGAGAGTCAAAAATGGGAGATATAAGTATAGGACAACATGATTCAAGAATGAAGATTGCAACTAGAAATATCATTTTAATGATGATTGGAAAAATGACGTCTTTATTAGGCGCAGGTATTTATACGTTCGCAATGGGGTTATATGTATTAAAGACTACTGGTTCAGGGATGGGGTTTGCAATTACGCTCGTTTGCGGATCACTTCCAAGGATGATCTGTGGCCCAATTGCTGGTGCTGTAGCAGACCGTGTGAATCGAAAATGGCTTGTCATTGGTACTGATTTATTAAGTAGTTTAACGATGCTTAGTATGTTTATTCTTGCTACTATATTTGGGCCATCACTTCTTTTTATTTATATTTCAGCAGCATTATTATCAATTTGTGCAAGTTTTTATTCTGTTGCATTAACTTCGTCTATTCCGAGTTTAGTAGATGAAGGACGTATTCAAAAAGCGAGTGCTTTAAATCAAACGGCAGCTTCTTTATCAAATATTTTAGGACCGATTATTGGCGGAGTTGTATATGGTTTCTTTTCAATTAAATCGTTTTTCCTATTAAATAGCATTACGTTCTTTTTAGCGGTTATTTTGCAATTATTTATCGTATTTGATTTATATAAAAAAGAAGTGGCTGAAAGTACAGAGCATTTCTTGACGAGTATAAAAGAAGGTTTTTTATATGTAAAAAGACAACGTGAAATATATGGTTTAATGAAAATAGCATTGTGGGTAAACTTTTTTGCGTGTGGTCTAACAGTTGCACTTCCGTACATTATCGTCCATACATTACATTTATCTTCAAGGCAACTCGGTACTGTAGAGGGAATGTTAGCAGTCGGGATGCTAATGGGAGCGATTGCTTTATCAGTGCGTAAAGAAGTGAATAATCCATTTCGTTCTATTTATACTGGACTGTTTTTGTTTGCAGGTTTAAGTTTATGTACAGTCTTTCCGTTGTTAGTTGTCATTCCAAAAGTAGCAAGTTTTATTTACTATATTGCTTTTATGATGTTAACTGGTATAGCAATTATGATTGTAAACATTCCAATGCAAGTACATATGCAAAAAACGACAGATCCGAGCTACCTAGGGCGTGTGTTTGGCCTACTTGAAACAATTGCGACTGCAATCGCACCGCTTGGTATGATTGTATATGGACTACTATTAGATATGTTGCCAACTAGCATTGTTATGATGACAATAGGTGGAGGGTTATTGTTAGTTGTATTAGTTGGAGTAAAGCAACATATGGCGAAAAAACAAGTAGATGTGTCCGCTTAAAAATAAGAAAATAATAAAAATTTGACTTATCATTATAAAAATGACTAAATTAGTATTTTAGTTTTTGAAACTCTTTTTCATGTATGTTAAAGTAAAGTGAGCTTGCAAAGAAAAGGAGACAACAGCATGAAAAAATTAAGTTTTGTTATGCTTTTTCTATTAGTCGTAATGGCTGGATGTAGCAATTATGACACATATATTGAAACAGGTATGCAATCATTGAAAGATGAAAAGTATAGTGATGCAACAATGTGGTTCGAAAAAGCAGAAAAAGAGAAAGCAGGAAATGAAGCGAAATCATATAAAGAAGTTGCTGAGAGAATGGATCACGGAGCAACAGCATTAAAAGACGGTAAGTATTTAGAAGCGAAAGACATTGCAAATGAAGTGTTACAAAAGAAAAAAGATGATGAACTTGAAAAAGCTGTAACATCAAATGCAGAGAATATGCTTCAAAAAGCAAAAGATGTGGAAGAGAAAGTAAATGAAAGAGTGGCAAAGCGTAGAAAGGTAGAAGAAGAAGGAATCGATAAAATTATTAAAGCTGTCGATAGTATGGATGAAGTGAAAGAAAAAGAGAAGAAAGTATCAGAAGCATTAGATAAGGCTGAAGAGGCGCAAGCAAAAATTGAGGCAAAGAAAAATAAATAGATTTATAGTTTGAAAGGCTGTCGTGCATAATGACAGCCTTTTAATTTTTTGTTGCAAATGAAGTGATGCTCTGTAGTAAAAAAGAAATGATTTTAGAATTCCATCTGTCCTCATGATGAATCGTATAAATGTTACGCTGAAATTCAAATTCAGGGATTGGTATATAGCATAGCTCATTTCGTTGTATTTCTTGCTCGATAGCAAGTTTAGAAATAAAGGCAATTCCATTACCATATTTTAAAATTTGTTTCATCGTTTCTAATGAGTCTAATTCAATTTCAGATTGGAATGTAATGTTGTGCGCCAACGTCCATTGTGTAAGTAAATCTCTCGTTGTAGATGGATTACGATGCAATAGTATGCGTTCCTTTTCGATATTTTGTAACGATACATTGTCTTTCTTTGAAAAATAATGTTCTTTGGAAAAGGCAAGAACAAGTGTATCGGGCATTATATTCGTTTGTTTTAAAAGTGGTTCATCAAATGGAGCAGCGGAAATTATCCCAAGATCGATTTCGTGATTTTGTAGCATCATTCGAATTTCAGGGGCTGTTTTCACTAGTAGCGTTATTTTTATATTGGGAAATTCACATTGAAATTGATGAACGACTTCTGGCAAAAGATAAGTCGCTGGTACATAACTAGCGCCGATTGTTATAGCACCTTTATGAAAATCTTTAAACTCTTGCGTGACACGTCTAGCTTCTTTCATAAGTGCATCTATTTTACAAGCATAATGGTGCAAAGCCTCACCAGCCTCTGTTAAGAAATACCTTCCAGAACGTAATTCGAATAGAGATACACCGAGTTCTTCTTCTAAGCTTTTTATATGAAATGTAATAGTTGGTTGTTTAACGCCAAGTTTTTCTGCAACGATTGTAAGCTTTTTGTATTTCTTAATAAGTACTATAATTTCTAATTTTAAGAGATTCATTATGAATTGCCGCCTTTTTTATTTTAACTATAGAAAAAATCTATAGAAATAAATAGTTTATTAGAAGTTTTTTAATTTAATCTTTACAGTACATTAACATTCAGTATAAATCTTCCATATAGAATGAAAGCAGGTTAAGAATGAGGGGAGAGAGGTGAAGCAATGGATATTACAATTAGTGGATTAGAAAAGACATTTGGAAAAATACAGGCGTTAAAGCCGTTGCAGATTGTAATGAAACAAGGGGAATTCACTACACTTTTAGGACCTTCGGGATGTGGGAAAACGACTTTACTTAGAATGATAGCAGGGCTTGAAGAACCGGATAAGGGAGAAATATATTTTGGAGACCAGTGCATGTATTCTGCTGCAAAAAAGATAAAGACATCTCCTCATGAACGGAATATCGGTATGGTATTTCAAGATTTTGCTTTATGGCCGCACATGACTGTTTTTGAAAATGTTGCATTTGGTTTAAGAGCTACAAAGCAAACGAATCAATTGCGAGAAAAAGTAGAAGATGCGATAAAGCGAGTTCGCCTGCAAGGTATGGAGAAAAGGTATCCACACGAACTTTCTGGTGGACAGCAACAACGTGTCGCATTCGCTAGAGCAATTGTAACAAAACCTCATTTTATTTTGTTTGATGAACCGCTAAGTGCACTCGATGCAATTTTGCGAGAAGAAATGAGAATAGAGCTTATGGATATCGTTCATTCCATTGATTTAACTGCACTGTATGTCACTCACGACCAAACAGAAGCAATGTCAATGTCAGACCAAATTATTGTCATGAAACAAGGAGAAGTATTACAAAAAGGAACACCGGAAGATATTTATGTGAAACCGTCTCATGAATTTGTTGCCAAATTTGTTGGTAAGGCGAATTGGCTTGTAGAGGGTAAAAAAATGGTTCGTCCAGAGCATGTGAGCTGGACGAAAAATGAAGTGTGCGAAATGTATACAGGTGAAATTAAGCACGTTACATATGTAGGAGAACGGTATGAAATAAAAGTAAACATGGGGGCACTCGGAATATGGACAGCTTATCACAATAGTAAATTAAGCATCGGTAAACCAGTATCGTTATATGTGCCAAAAAAATGTATTCATCATATAGGGGGAGAATCATATGAAGAAATTCAGTTCGCTTAAGTCTTTATTTGTATGTACTTTATTATTTTCGGCTGTAGTAACAGGGTGTAGTTCAAAGACAGGCAATGCAGATGCAAAAAGTAAAAATACGACTGAAAAGAAAATTGTTGTATATAGTGCAGGGCCAAAAGGGTTAGCAGAAAAAATTCAAAAAGACTTTGAAAAGAAAACTGGTATAAAGGTGGAAATGTTTCAAGGGACAACTGGTAAAATTTTAGCGAGAATGGAAGCTGAAAAGAAAAATCCAGTCGTTGATGTAGTCGTACTTGCATCATTACCAGCGATGGAAGGATTAAAGAAAGAGGGTCAAACGTTAGCTTATAAAGAAGCGAAACAAGCTGATAAGCTGCGTTCTGAATGGTCAGATGATAAAGGACATTATTTCGGGTATAGTGCTTCAGCATTAGGGATTGTGTACAATACAAAAAATGTGAAGACAGCGCCTGAAGATTGGAGCGATATAACGAAAGGGGAATGGAAAGGAAAAGTGAATCTTCCAGATCCAGCACTTTCAGGTTCAGCTTTAGACTTTGTAACTGGATATGTGAAAAAGAATGGAAAAGATGGATGGAATTTATTTGAACAACTTAAGAAAAATGAAGTTACAGTAGCAGGAGCAAATCAGGAAGCGTTAGACCCAGTTGTAACAGGTGCGAAAGATATGGTAATTGCGGGTGTTGATTATATGACGTACAGCGCAAAAGCAAAGGGTGAACCTGTTGATATCGTATATCCAAAAAGCGGAACAGTTATTAGTCCACGCGCAGCGGGGATTATGAAGGATAGTAAAAATGTAGAAGGCGCAAAAGAGTTTATTGATTATTTATTATCCGATGATGTACAAAAACAAGTTTCTAAAGCGTATTTATTGCCTGGTAGAACAGATATAAAAGCTGAAAATAGACCAAATGTAGAAGAGATTCCAGTATTAAATATTGATTGGAAAACAGTTGAGAAAGAGCAAGATGAAATAGGAAAACAATTTAAGAAAGTATTTCAATAAGATGGTGATTCCATGGTAAATCGATTCGTATCAGTAAGACAAGTTGGAATGACGGTAGCGTTATTGCTTGTGGCGATGTTAATCGTCATACCCCTTTTTCTTATTTTGTTTTCTAGTATATATGAAAATAGCAGTTGGAACTTTTTAAAGCCTTTTGAAGTGATGCAGAGTGGTGGATTAGCTGGGATTTTTCTGAATTCGCTGCTTCTAGGTGTACTCGTTGTAATAGGAGCTACAATATTTGCATTTCCATTGGCATTTATTATGAGCAAAACAGATGTAGGAAAGTATAGTAAGTTAGATATTGTTTTTATGATTCCATTTATGACACCGCCGTATATTGGATCAATGGGCTGGATTTTGTTCATGCAACCTAACGGCTATTTTGAACAATTTTTTCCGATGCTAAAGACAGTTTCATCATCGTTTTTTAGTTTAGGAGGTATGGTCTTAATTATGAGTCTGCATTTATTCCCATTCCTTTATTTCATGCTGAAAAACACGTTACTTCAGATTGGGAGTAGTAAAGAAGAAGCTGCAGCAGTTCATGGCGGAAGTTTTTTCTATCGTTTAAGAAAAATAATATTGCCGTTATTAGTATCAAGTTATGTAATGGGTGCTTTACTCATTTTCGTAAAGACGATTGCTGAATTTGGAACACCGGCTACATTCGGACGTAGAATAGGATTCCACGTGTTAACATCAGAAATCCATAAATTTATTTCGAGTTGGCCAATTGATTTTAGTAGTGCAACAGCATTATCTTCTTTATTACTTAGTGCTTGTATGCTTATTTGGTATATGCAAAATGTATTGAATCGAAAGTATTCATATGCAATGGTTAGTGGAAAAGGTGTGAAATCTAAAAGATATACTTTGTCTATATTTACGCGCGTTGTAGCATGGATGTATGTAATTGGTTTATTAATAGTATCAATTGGAATTCCATACTTTTCTATACTTATTGCTTCTTTGTCAAAATTAAGAGGCGGCGGTTTACATGTAAATAACTTTACAACAAGCCATTATGAGGCATTGTTTACAATAGGATCTCCGGGATTAGAGGCTTTATGGAATAGTTTTCTTTTTTCACTCGTAACAGCGATTATCGCGGTAATGATTGGAGTCTTTTTGGCACTTATGATTCGAAAGGGGAAAAAAACCTCTGAAAAATGGCTTGATATGTGCGGTATGTTACCGAATATGGTACCAGGAATCGTTATGGTTGTAGGTCTTATTCTATTTTGGAATTCACCATATATGCCTATGTCAATTTACAATACACCAATCATGGTTATCGTAACGTATGTTGTTCTGTTTTTACCTTACACGGTGCAATATGTAAAATCATCACTCGGACAAATTGATGATTCTCTCATGCAGGCAGGAAGTGTTTTTTCTGGAAATTATATTTATATTTTTAGAAAAATAATAATGCCTCTTATTATCCCAGGCATTCTTGCTGGATGGGCGATGACATTTACAATTTCGATAAGAGAGTTAGTAGCATCGCTTCTCGTATTACCTCCATCAGTAGAAACGTCAGCAACGTTTATTTTTGCTCAATTTGAACAGGGTGAAGTATCTATAGGCATGGCGATGGCCGTTGTTTCTGTTGGACTTACAACAATGTGCTTATTACTGCTGCAACATATGGAGCAAAAACGAAAAGGGGTAGCATGATGAGAGTAGAAGTATGGGGAGGAGCTGGAGAGTACGGTCGCTCCTGCTATTTTGTAAAAAATAAAGAGACGAAAATAGTATTTGATTGTGGTATTAATCGATCTTATGAGGATAGTTATCCAAAAATAGAGAGAGAAGCTGTTCCATTTCTAGATGCGGTATTTTTATCACATATTCATGAAGATCATACGATGGGTTTACCTTTATTAGCGAAGTATGGCTATAAGAAAAAAATTTGGACGACTCGTTATACGAAGGAGCAACTGCCGTTATATTATGAAAAATGGAGAAACTATAATGTGATGCAAGGGTGGGATTTACCTTATAGCGACCAACACATAAAAGATTTAAATTATGTATGTATTGATGAGATTAGCAATCCAAATGAATGGGTACAAATTACTCCTACATTGCGGTTTCAATGGGGATATAGTGGGCATGTATTGGGAGCTGTTTGGTTTTTAGTTGATATGTATAATACATACGTATTTTATTCAGGCGACTATTCAGCAGAGTCTAATATACTACGAGCTAATTTACCTGAGAAATTGGGCCACAATATAAAAGTCGCAATTGTGGATGCCGCTTATCACACAGATGATGTTTCGCAAAATGAACGTGTAAACGAACTATGTGCAGAAATTGAACGAGTTATGCAAAATAAAGGAATAGCATTATTACCGCTGCCACAACTTGGTAGGGCGCAAGATATAGTATTGTATTTATATGAACGATATAAAGAATTTCCTCTTATAGTAGATAAAGAAATCTTGGCTGGATTTGAAGAGATGTTCGCATATAAAGATTGGATAAAAAATAATAAAGAACTTAAATGGGTTATGAAGAGTCTAAAAAGAAACATAATAGTGATGGATAATGACATTAGTCTGCAAAATAGTTACGGAATAGTTGTAATGAGTGATGCGAATATGCAAACGAGACGAGCACAGTTATACTATGAACAGCTTCGGAATGAAAAGCGGAATGCCGTTATTTTTACTGGGCACATTGCGAAAGGGAGTTTTGCAGAAAGAGTTATGAAAGAACCTGTAAGGAGTACATGTAGGGTGAAGCGAGTTCCGTATAAAGTTCACCAAAGTATAAGAGACGTTAAAGAGATGTTAAATACATTATTACCAGAACATACGGTGCTAGTACACGCTTTGAAAGAGGATACAGATCGATTACAACAAAAGCTAAGTACAGCAGGATATGAAAATGTATATTCACTTGCAATGGAACGTATAGAAGTCAGTTAAAATGTAAAGGGGATAGGTATATGAAAAAAGTATTTGTATTCGTAAGCATTTTCTTTTGTTGTTTCCTTTATAACGTTAAGGAAGGGGTTACTGCTAGTCCAATGAAACCTAGTTTTGAAGTAAAGTTATTATTAAAGCCAGAACAAGTATTAGGTGATAACAAAGAGATGAAGCAAGAGGTGCTAGAAAATTTCCAGGCTGGTACAAAATATGAAAGAATACAAGTGCAATTTTTAGATACTGCGAATAAAAGTTTAAGTGATGAAGGTTGGTTTGCTAGAATTCGAAAGAAAGAATTTAGTAAAGATTTTGAACTAACATATAAAAAAAGATATCCTATTCAAAATGGTGTAATTCAAGATGCACTAGAAGTAGCTAAAAAAGAAGGATTCGATAGTAATACGGATAGTTATGAGGCGGAAATAGATTGGGGATTTGAGAAGAAAACATTAAGCATTTCAAATAAGAAAAGCTACAGTGCTAAAGGATATGGGGTACTTGATTTACCAAATGAACAAGCTGCTCAAAACATGTTAATAGAAAAAGTACCAGGGAAAATGAACAAATGGTTGTATACAAATTGGGGAGAAGAGATGTTAAAGAATTCCCGTATTTATGGTCCTGTATTAATGAAACGATATACAGGAGAGTTTGAAAACATAAAAGCAAATATTGAAATTTGGCCATTAAGTAATACCGGAAAATTAGAAGATGACTTCGTAATAGAAGTGTCATTTAAAACAAATGAAGAAAGTATTGCGACAAAACAAAGGGAATTATTAATGGGGAGTTTAGAGAAAAAAGACTGGTTGTTACCGAAAGATAGTTTAAAGACAGAGCTTATTTTTCAGTAAATGAGAAAAAAGGAATCCATATTTCGTGGATTCCTTTTTATATATGAGTATTAAGCTAAATCATGTACAGAGATAATAAAGTTGTTTAATTTACAATAAAGTCATTTAAAAAATAATATAGTTGTTTAAAAATCCTTCTTCTACTAACGAGGCAGGTTAGTGGAAGAAATAGCAAGTGGGTTTAACTAGGAGAAGTGTCGATGACATTAAAGAAGACACCGAGGTGTCTTCTGTTTTTTAAATTAAAAATATCGATAAATTAGGATTTATTTACTTAACATTATACTTATTTTCGGACCGAGGCATCTAATCGGTGAGTATATACAAACCAAGTAATGCTTGCTGTTAATAATGTTGACGAAATTAAAGCTGTAAGAACACTATATGTTTGCCAAATAAGTATCGTTGACCAATCGAGGGCAAAAAACATTATACACTGGGCAATCGTAGCGATTAGGAAAATAATTGTTACGATTGTTCTCTTTTTTGTCATTGGCTGCTGCTCATTCGTTTTCCTTTTTCTTAATCCTAAGAAAAATAACAGAACGGCTAATAGGCAAAGAATAATTGTGGTAGACGACAAAATGATGTCCAAAAGCTGTGTGCCGCTTATCTCATATGACTGAGTTAGATTGCCGTTTAATATATTTTTAACTTTTAGTACCAGGTTTATATTGGTATTTGCGCCGTTGCTCAGTAAGCAGATGGCTGTTCTTTCATTTGGCAGTATGGCTACTTTGGTACTAAAATTTGGATTACCCCCAGTGTGTTCTATAAACGTTTGTTCGGCGTTTACCGACCAACCTGCCGCATAATACATATCATTGACAGCCGAAACAGACATATCACCCCTATGTGATTTTTCGATAGCCCTGTGAAATATTTCGGGTATGTCCTGCACAATACCCATCTGTATGCCCATCCAACGCGCCATATCTTTTGTATTAGAAATGATATAGCCGGCAGGTTTATTCCCAGCATAATCCGGAGCGTTAAATGGAGTTGTTATAAAAAAGGAAGAACGGTAGCCCTGTGCTAACTGTCCAGTGGCTTGAGCATCTTCTTTATAAACATACGTCTGGTGAAGACCTAAGGGTATAAATACCTGCTCCTTCATAAAGTCTTCATAGCTTTGTCGTGATACAATCTCAATAACCAAACCCAATACGTCATAATTAACGGTTCCATAGTTATATTGTTCACCGGGAGAGAACGCCAATTCTGCATCTACCAGCGTTTCCACGGTCTTTTGCAACATATCAGGCGTATTACCTTGTGGAATATTTTGAAGATGTCTAATATTTGTTAGGCCGCTGGTATGGTGAAGAAAGTTATTTAGTGTAAGGTTTTGCATATCAACAGGTTTACCTTGATACTTTAACGTAAACCAAGGTAAATATTTTTGGATAGGGTCAGTCATTGATAGCAGCCCTTGCTCTTCCAATAGCAAAATCCCCATACCAGTAAAAGCTTTACTCACCGAGGCCAACTCATAGAGTGTATTTTCACTTGCAGACAGTCCCTTTTCAAGATCTGCATACCCAGAAGAAAAGTAGAACACTTCACCATCAGCAAGTATTGAGAGTGACATTCCAGGCACACCTGACGTACGACAGGCATCATCTAGCAATGCTTGTATTGCCACAGATTTCGAATCTGACAACGCATAACTTTGTGTTGCGAATCCTGAGAATAATATAAATATCGTTAATACAAAAACAATAGTCTTTTTCATACACTCTCCTTTCTGAAGAATTATAAGGATATAAATAACTTATTTTTATAACTATAAACTAAATTCTGATTTATATTTCTATTTATCTATATAATATCAAATAATTGTGAAGAGTTACACTTAAACTAACGGGGGCGTTAGTTTAATAAGAAGTAAACAACTTTATTATTCATTTTTTAAGCATTACATAAGCAGATGGATATAATTTGAAACAACTTTAAAGAGCCTTGCTGCATATAGAATGTAGTAAGGCTCTTATCTTTTTTAGTCAAAATTCAATAACTTTATTATCACTATACAAATCAGCTGATACGAACATATCACTGTTTTGAAGATTTTTAGAGCGTAAACTATAAGCAACTACCTTCTTTTTATATTGTTTTACAACATCAACATGCTCTTCATGACTGTAAATATAAAATGTGAAATCTTTTTTACCACGTTTTGCATTGATAATTAAAGGAGTGCCTTCATTATGGGGTGGTGCATAATAGCGATCTAAAAATAAACCTTCGTTAAAATCATGAATAATTTTTGATTTCTTTTCGCCTTCTACGTTATTTCTGTGAATTGTAATAGTCACATTCTCTTCGTCAAGTTGTGGATGTGTTTCGTACTTGCTAATAATGGATTCAATAACAGTGTTAGGAAGGCTAGAAACGATAATTTTAAATGCTCCAAATACAACTAACATCACAATAAACCAAGTCGTCATAGTATATCATCCCCTTTATTCTATTTAATAATATAACTCATATGGTAATAGTACATATGGTGAAGTTTTGTATAATTTGTGAAAAATATGCCATTTTTACGAACGAAATGTTAGAAAAATCAATTTTGTTACAAAAAGTTGAAATTGAAGTATTTTTAAAAAAAAAGGTTTATAATAAAAATATAACTAATAACCACATTACTAATTATAAGGAAGTGTAACTATGAGTACTGTAGCAATCGTATATGGTATTATTCTTTCCACAATTATTGTTTTGTTTTTCGTTGGGGTCTCACGTTATATTCATAAATGGAAAGAAGGCGTTGCGAAATTAAATCACATTGAAGAAGAACTTAGTGATTTAATGTTACATCATGGTAAGTAAAATTTTTCAACTAAACAATGTGAAGAATATCACAAAACATGCTCTCATCATGAAAGCATGTTTTTTTGTTGTTTAAGAAAAGAAGTGTTTTTTGTATAAATAATCTAATTATTACTTAAAAAGGGAAATTTATTTAGTATAATATATAATATGTTTATTTTAGGGGGAGTATCATGAGGGGATTAAAAGTTGTTGGAATTATAGCTGGAATTACTATAGTAGGCTGTATAGCTTTCTTTTCAGTGAAGGAATATGTCAATTCCAAAGAAGACTCTAATTATGTGCTAAATTACATAAAAGAACATAAGGATGATAAAACAACTTCTTTAATTGTTAAAAGAAATGGTGAAACATTGACATCAATAAATGAAAAAGAAAAACTACCGCTAGCAAGTATGTCGAAAATCGTTATAGCAATTGAATATGCTAAGCAAGTAGCTGAAGGGAAAATAAGAAAAGACGAGCAAATTTCATTGAAAGAATTAGAAAAATACTATGTGAAAAATACTGATGGTGGTGCACACCCTGCATGGCTAGATGATGTAAAAGTTAAAGAGTTAGTGAAGGGTGGTCAAACTTCTTTAGAAGAAGTAGTGAAAGGAATGATCCATTATAGTTCGAATGCGAATACATCATATTTATTGGACAAGCTTGGAGCAGCGCGGATAAATGAAAGTTTGAAAGAGTTAGGCTTAAATAGTCACGATGAATTTTATCCAACGTATACAGGGGCATTATATATGAGGGGCTATGTTGAAAAAGAACTGCATATTCCTCAAAATAAAGCATTGGACAAGCTACGTAATATGTCTAATGATGAATATGTTAAGCATGTATGGCAAATACATGAATGGATGAAAGACGAGAAAGAATGGACAAAACGCGAGATATCGTTAAAAGCCGATATGGACTTTCAACGTATTTGGTCAGATCGGTTTATAGGTGCAAATGCGAAGGATTACATGAGTTTACTGGAAAAGATAAATAGCAGAAATTATTTTACACCACAAATGCAAGGTGAGATTGAGAATATATTTAAAGGAACCGTAGGAGAGGGTATGTTCGAATTTGCTGGACAGAAAGGTGGTTCTACGGCATTTGTATTAACAAATAGTTTCTATGGTACTGATAAAAAAGGGAATAAGATTGAGATTGTCTTTATGATGAACAATTTGAGTGAAAAAGCATTTGAAAAACTTCTAAGTAATATGGATTACTTTATTCGAGATATTGCCATAAGTGAGGAATTCAGAAATAAATTATAATGAAATAATTTTATTATGTAAACAAAAGAGCGCTTATGCAAAGTGCTCTTTTTTAATACAGGATTTTCTAATCTTGTTATTGAATATAAATTGAAAATAAGAAAGAAGGTTGAAAAATGACAACAATCTATTTCGTTCGCCATGCCCATTCTACCTATACAAAAGAAGAACGGGAGCGACCTTTATCTGAAAAAGGGTACTTAGATGCAGAGAATGTAACACGCTTATTAAAAGATAAACATATTGATGTTGTGATTTCTAGCCCGTATAAAAGAGCAATCCAAACTGTACAAGGAATTGCGAATACATATAAATTATCAATACAAACAGAAGAAGATTTGCGTGAAAGATTATTGAGCACAGAGCCGGTATCAAATTTTAATGATGCTATGCAGAATGTGTGGGAAGATTGGAGTTTTGCATACGAAGGCGGAGAATCGAATGATGTCGCACAAAGGCGCGCTGTAATATGTATGCAAAATATATTAAAACAATATGAAGGTAAGAATATTGTAATAGGTACGCATGGAAATATTATGGTATTACTCATGAATTATTTTAATTCGAAATATGATTTAGAGTTTTGGAAAACACTTCATATGCCTGATGTGTATAAATTAAATTTTGATAAAAATCGTTTCATTTCTGCTGAAAGAATAGAGAAAACAGGTCATCGGTTAAATATTTTGTAAAAGTTTATCAAAAAAAGAGGAAAGAGAGAAGTTATTGTAGAAGTATGACTTTGTAACATAAAAAATATATGTTAAAGGAGGCTGTTTACATGTTTGAGAAAGAGAAAGAAGGGCTTATTGAAGTTCAAAACGTATATGAAATTGCACCAGAAGATGGAACAATTATTGGTATGGCAACGGAAGAAGAAATGGAAATTGCTGCTGAACTAGAGTTACAGTACTATGCCCATTCTCGTTTGTTAGAAGCAAATATTCAGTTAGACGGTTCCTCCTACAAAGAGTTACTTCAGGAGTTCCAGGAGTACGAAAGAAAATCAATGAGCTTTTGGCGAGCGATACATAAACGTTTAGCTGTGCCATGGGCGTGGGTACTACGTATTGATGTTGCGAATGGCCCTATATATGTAAGTAATGGAAGTTCATATTACGAAGAAATCGATGATGAAGAAGATTATGAATAGATAAGTAAGGAAGCAGCTTTAGTTGCTTCCTTTTTTTATTTGTAAGAAATGAATCGCCTCAATAATAATATCTGGTCGATCATTTTCTATACCGTAACTCGCATGTTCGGCAAGAATATATTGGTTGTTAGTTGAGAGGTGTAATTGTTCGTGAATTAGTTCTTGCCACATTGCTTCAAGTTGTGTTGCTTCCTCTTTAGGCATGCCGCCATTAGTCAATTGAGTAATAGAATATTGAGGATCTCTACCGATAACGATTAATGGTATTTCTAATGTTTTACATAGCTCTTTTAGTGAGAGAGCACAGTTTTTCCACTCCGATAGTTCAGAAGCTGTCGCTTTATATAATGAAGGCGAGGTAGAGAATTCAATTTGCTGTTTTGATTGATCGGTGAGCATAGGTTTTAGTTCATTATAAAGTGTGTCTACATCCATTTTGGAATATATATTATATTTTTGAAACCAAACATCATCAGAATCAGTTTGATCAGAAATTGGTAAATGAAGTTCATCTAAACGGTGTAAGTTCATCGAAGTAGAATCAACTAAAATAAGTGCTTGCAGCTTATCTTCATGTAACATCGCAAAATGTTGTGCACATAATCCTCCATAGGAATGACCGATTAGAATAAATGGCTCTTGAATAGCTAGTTTGTTTAGTAACATATGTAGCTCTTTTGTAACTTGCCTTATTGTACGCGGCTGATTGCCTAAATCACTTTTTCCGTAACCTGGGCGATGGTATGAAACGACTGTAAAGTGCTCTGAAAGCTTTTCTATAATAGGAAACCAATCATAAAATGAGCAAGTCATTCCGGTTTGAATGACTACAGTTTGTTTACCAATTCCTTTTATATGTACTTCTATATTTTGCCCCATTATTTCTACAAATTTATGAATGTTAATTCCTCCTAAGCTTGAAATAATTTTTGACAAGCAAAAACGATACACCAAACACCTATACCAAGTAGGACAGATGTACTAAGTGTAAATGAATTTTTTAAACCAATATAGACGATAAATAATAGTAGTGCTGATGCGGGGAATCCATATAATACCCCTAAAGCAAATTGACTCAATTCTTGTTTATTTCCGCCTTCGAATGAAATCCAAAATAGACTAAGTAAACTCACGAGAGGAAGGGCAGCAATAAAGCCACCTATCGTACTGTAATGTTTAGCGACTTCAGTGATAATGCCAATAATAAGTGCCGAAACGAGTACTTTAACGAGGAAATGCATATTTTGCCTCCTTCGCTAATAACGAAAATGCTTTTTCAATTAATTGTTGTTCTTCTTTTGATAACTGTGATTCTAATATTTTTATCTTTTCTTTATCTAGTAAAGTATGTTTTTCTAATCCTTCAATTCCTTCAATTGTTAAAGTAAGGTTTACCACTCTTTCATCTTTTTTATTTCTCTCTTTAACGATGAAACCCTTTTGAATAAGGCGTTTTATATGTTCAGACGCTGTGTTATGAGAAAGACTAAGCTCAGTAGCGACTTTTCCAATTGTTATATCTTTCTCACGAGAAACGATTTGTAAAATACGAATTGCTTGGTGGGAAAGGTTGTCCTCGTATTCGTATCGTAAGTGATAATAAATGCTCTCCCAATGTTGATTAATGTTGTTCATAATAATAAATCCCCTTTTTTATATCGTATAGTAAGATATATTCGTTGTTTTAGAAATAAAATCCTTTTATTTGGATAAAAAATGTTGAAAAAGTTTATTTTTATTGAAATATAAGGTAATCTATGTGTAAAGGTATACATTTAGCAAGAGAGAGGATGATAGCTGTGAATACATTCAAATGGATTAGTCATGAACAGATGTATGTAGATGAAATACATGTTGAAAAATGTGGTCCTCTTTCAGTCGGCGTATATGGGGGAAATCAAGAGAGTGATGCATATGAACGAGGAGATGCGGTGCTGGCTTGGTGGGATCCTGAATTACAATTTGAATTTGTTATGATTTTTGATACACATCACAAAACAAAAAATATAGATTATATAATAGAAGCGATTTCGGAAAGAAAAGAAAAACTAAAAGATTTATTCTCATATCCAATACATTTAGCTTTTCATCATACACATATGTACTTATTAGCGTTATTTACAGATGAGTTATTTATTAAAAAGTGTGATCAAGATGATGAGGAACTCGCTTGCTTAATTTGTTTACGAAAAGGCGAATTTTTATATTGGTTATCAGTTGGTGATTGTTTTGCATATTTATTCCATTCTGAGAAAACGAAAAATGGAAAAGGACGATTAAATAAACGGAAAAATTACGAATATATTGGCAGGAAAAATATTTTTGCAGCAAATACACCTTGCTTTACGTCAGGTGTAAGAGGATTAGAAAAAGGAATGAATCACATTGTAATGGCAACGGACGGTATTTTAGAGTGTGATAAACGAAGGTTTGATGATGATCAATCTTTAGTAGAAATATTACATGACGGAAATAGCTTGCAGATTGAGCCAGTATTAACAAATGTACTGCAGTGGAAAGGTAGAGACTGTGCCACGATTATTGGATGGTCTATTGATACTGATAATAAACAATGTGCTAATTAATATAAAAGGAGTTCAAGGTTTTTATCCTTGAACTCCTTTTTGTTAAGCGATATGGATGTGATATGTTTTCAACCATTCATTTACTTGTAGCATATACTCCATGGCACTTCTTGCCTCAAAATTGTTAATCTCTTTATTACTTTGATCAGCAATTGAAAGTAAGATGGAATGGTTAATAAGTGAGAAAATAGGATTGTTTTTATTGTTACACATATCAAGTGTTAAATTACGGATTGTTTGTAAGTAGAGTGGATCTTGTGAAGTTGGATAAGCGCTTTTTCTTCTATTGCGTACATCGTCAGGTAAAGCTGGTTGTAGTGCTCTACGTAAAATGCCTTTTTCAATATTATCAATACTTTTTATGTTGAAAGGAACATTCCATAAATATTCAACTAATCTATAATCGCAAAACGGTACACGAACTTCAAATCCAACAGCCATACTCATGCGATCTTTACGGTCAAGTAAGAAAGGAAGGAATCTTGTTAAAAATAAATAAAACATTTGACGTTGTTTCGCGGATTTTTTACTTTCGCCTTCAAGAGTAGGTACTTCAAGTATCGCTTCTTGGAATCGTGTATCAATATAGTCTTCTAGATTACATTGGTTATTTACTTCATTTAGTAGAAGAGGAGATGTATTTTTCCAATTTGTTAGCCAAGGAAACTTATCTACATATAGTAGTTCTTCTTGATGAAACCAAGGATATCCACCGAATACTTCATCAGCCGATTCGCCGGATAAAGCTACGGTCGCATCTTTTTTCATTTCGCAAAATAGTAAATATAGTGAAGTTTCCATTTCACCAGCACTCGGTAAATCTTTTGCATGAAGGGGAACGAATAATTGATTTGCTAATTCTTCAGCATTCACAATAATATCATGATGCGCTGTCCCGACATGTTCAGAAACGCGTTTTACCCAAGGTGCATCTAAACCAGTGCGAGCAAATGTCAGTTCGAAATCTTTTGCGCTATTTACAAAGTCAACAGAATACGTATGAAGTGTTTTATTTTCAGCAGCAAATTCTTTACCCGCAAGTGCAGTAATACCGCTAGAGTCTAATCCGCCTGATAACATACAAACGAGAGGAACATCGGCAATTAATTGTCTTTTTACTGTATCTTGTAAAATAGATAAAATATGCGAAGATGTATCTTCTATAGAGTCTGTATGGAACTTACTTTCTAAATTCCAATACTTAGTAACTACTTTTTTATGACGTGTAAATGTTATAGAATGTCCAGCACGTACTTCTTGAATATGTTTAAAGACGCCACATCCTGGAGTGCGAAATAAGCCTAATCCAAATATTTCATTTATTCCATCCGCATCAATTTCAGCAGGGACAGATGGATGCGCTAATAATGCTTTAATTTCAGAGCCGAAAATAATACTGCCATTTCTTTCTGTAAAAAAGAGTGGTTTTACACCTAAATGATCTCGTGCTAAAAACAATTGTTGCTTCTGATCATCCCATAAGGCAAAAGCGAAAATTCCGTTTAAATGTCGTACGCAGTCTTCTTTCCATTCTAAATAAGCATGTAGTAATACTTCTGTATCTGAATGGGTTTCAAATGCATGCCCACATTTTTGAAGCTGCTCTCTAAGTTCACGGAAATTATAAATTTCTCCATTATAAGTAAGAGCATAAGTATAATCACCAGCACGAAATGTTTTTGGCTGCGTTCCTCCTTTAGGATCTATTACGATTAATCGGCGGTGTGCAAAAGCTGCGCGAGGTGAAAACCAAAATCCTTCAGCATCCGGACCACGATGCTGAATACTATTTGCCATCTTTTTTAAAATAACATGTTGATTTGAAAGGTCTTCTTTCCAATCCACCCAACCTGTAATTCCACACATACATATCTCATCTCCTAATTTAAAATAGTAGATTAACGAAATAAAATATACACTAAGTTAAAGAATGACTATATAAATAGTGTACTACATGAATCAAATTGTAGACTTGAGAAAATTTTCTTTGAACGCATAGTTATGTGAGACAATGGCTAAGGAAAAGTATTCCATTACATACAAAAATAAAAAAGATGAGAGAAAAAATTTTCTCAGACGTTATATAAGGTGTAAAAGCTTTTACAAAATAATAAGGGGAATCGCTACATGAAATCAAATGAGAAAAATTTTATAAAAAGATTACAGCGGCAAAAAGAAGACGCGTTAGAATTTGTTGTCGATACATACTTACCGCTCATAAAGGGGATCACGCATAAAGTTCTACTTCCAATTCAAAATGATGGACTCATAGAGGAATGTATAAACGATATATTTCTTTCCATTTGGAATAACGCAAATAAATTTCATGGAGAGCCAAGTGATTTTAAAAAGTGGATTGCAGCGATTGCGAAGTTTAAAGCAATTGATTATTACCGGAAATCGACTAAAACAGTAGAAATCATTTCAGATGAGTTTCATATCAGTACAGAAAAATCAGCAGAAGACGAATTAATCGTTATGGAAGATAGGGAAGAATTATTGAAGCTCATTAATCAATTAGAACCGCTAGATCAAAAGGTGTTCATTATGAAATATTTACTTGGTATGAAGACAGAGGAAATAGGTGACAAGTTAGGATTAACTCGGGCAGCAATTGATAATCGAGTGTACCGGGGGAAAAAGAAACTACAACAAAATGCTACGAATATTAGTTTTGGAGGTAGTGCAATATGAAAGACATTTATGAACTATTAAATGATATTGATATAGACGAAAAAGAACTAGAAGAAATTGAGGCTTCTGAAATTGAAAAGGAAAAAGTAAAACGAAATGTAAAACAATCGATACGTACGAAGAAAAAGATGAAAAATTGGAAAAAAGGTGTCGCTGCTGCATCTATTTTAGTAGGATTATCAGTTGCAACTCTTGGTATCGGTTTTCCTACATATGCTGGAGGGTTGCCAATTGTAGGTGATATATTCCGATTTTTAGATAATGGTAGAACGGGGGTATATGAAAATTATAAAGAGTTTTCGACTGAATTGAATATGACGAGAGAGAGTAATGGGATTAAGGTTACACTCAATGATGCCGTTTTTAATGGAAGAACTGTAACGATAACATATTCTATTGAAAGTGATAAGGATTTAGGAGAAAATCCAAATGTAATAGAATTTTTACAAATTGCCGGATTTAATGGTACGACTGGTAGTTCTAAAATTACAAAAGTGGATGACAAGAAATACGTAGGTATGAGTACAGCAACTGATGTTGATGGTATAAAAATGGATGCTGCAAATGTCAAGTGGGAGATAGATAAGATAGAAACAGTAGATGGAACACAATCAATTAAAGGGAACTGGAATTTTGCGCTTTCTTTAAATGCGATGGACAGTAAAGAAGTGAAACTTAAAGGAAGTTCTGAAAATAAATTAATAAAAGTAAATATAGACAAAATGGAAGTAACCTCGATGTCCTTTATCGTTTTTTATAATCAAGAAGAATCTAAGGCGTTAAGAAGTATATGGGATAGCGCTGATGTGGAATTAGAAATAAAAGATGATTTAGGAAATCGATATGCAGGTCAAGGCAATGGTGGAAGTAGTACAGTAGCAGAGCCGCATAAAAGTAGTTGGAGTGCTACATTCCAAAAAATGAACGAAAATGCAACGAAACTTATTATTACACCTCATGTTAATTTAAGAGTTCATACACCAGAAAACTTTGGTGGAGTGGAATTTATTAATGGAATCGAGAAGAAAATTGAAGTGCCGAAAAAAGAAGCGAAGAGTAAAGATATTGTGTTAGATGATATTGTCATTGATTTAAAGAAATGAAAGAGAGACTGCCTAAAATCATTTAGGCAGTCTTTTTTTCGTTAAGAACTAGTGACGAGTAGTGCATGTGGATGCTGCGTTTTATACTCATCTTTCCACGGAATGTTTAGATGTTCCCACGATTCGCCGCTATCATTGGATTGAAACACGCCGTTGTTATTTAACGTGTAAAACGTATGTGGTTCTGCCTTGTTTGTAGCAAACATCGAAATGACTGTACCGATTGCAGATGGTAGTCCTTGTTGTACTTGCTGGAAAGGAGTATCTTTCGTTTTTCGATAAATATAAGATTCATAAGGGATACGGTGATGAGCGAGATCAGCACTTGGCGCGGCAGAAACTAGAATCGTATTACAATCAGCTGGATCAATTGCCATGCTGTATAAATAATGATGTTCAAGTCCTTCACTGCATGAGATCCAGCTGTTTCCATTGTTATAACTTTCAAGATAGGCACGATCAGGTCCGCCCATAAATCCGTCACCACATGATGCATAAAGACGATTTGGTGCTTCAGGGTGCATAAGTAATTGATGAGCATCGATAGGAGCACCGAATTTTTTATCAATCCATGTATGCCCTTTATCATTACTTTGAATAACAGCACCAGCTTCGATTGAAACGTGTATTGTATTAGGGTTGTTTGGATCAACTGTAATCCAGCGTACGTGATGGGTAAAAGGTCTAGGCGGGAAAGCCCACGTATAAGAAGATAATAATGATTTCATATTTTTAAGTTCAGTCCACGTTTCACCACCATTTTCAGAGCGAAATAAAGCGCTCGGTTCTGTGCCAACATAAACGACCCCATATCCGTTAACTTGTTCATTTGAGCTTATTGTTATGGAAGTGATAGAGGAGTGCAAAATACCATCTTCTTTAGGGAAATCAAAGTAACGATAAGAATCTCCAATTGGTCTCCATGAATCCCCGCTATCGTCACTTAACCATAGACCTCGTCCAAATGTTCCGCAATATACACGGTTTGGGTGGAACGGATCAACAGCGATACAGGTAGGTTGCATATTTTGTAAGTGGTAAGTCGTTTCATAGTTATCATATTGTTCTTTCACTACAACAAGTTCACGTTCCATACAGAGAAATAAACGTTTCATTTAAGTAACCTCCTTAAAAATTCTTTCATTAGTAAACAGTATGAAAATAAAAAAGAAGTAGTCTTGTTTTTATTTGAGAAAAAGGGATTGTCTAAAAAATAGCGAAGTGTGTATACAGAGGAAGCGGGCGTTTACAATCAGTCAATTCGGGATAAAGATGGGGAGTTTGTTTCATACTAACATACAGATATTGTACTTAAAGGAGTATAAGTATGGGACATTCGCATGATCATGGTCATTCAAAAAATAAAAAGGCGTTACTAATTGCCTTCCTACTAACAACAAGTTTTATGATTGCAGAAGTTATTGGTGGATTTGTAACAAATAGCTTAGCACTATTATCTGACGCGGGGCATATGCTAAGTGATGCAGTATCTTTAGCTTTAAGTTTACTTGCGTTTAAGCTCGGAGAAAAAACAGCAACAACTGTGAAAACATATGGATATAAGCGAGTCGAAATGTTAGCAGCATTATGTAACGGTGTCGTTCTTATTGTCATTTCGGTATACATTTTTATTGAAGCAATCCGTCGTTTTAAAGAACCAGTTGAGATTGCTAGTAATGGGATGCTCATTATTGCAGTCCTTGGTCTGCTTATTAATATTTTATCAGCTTGGATATTAATGAGAGGCGGAGATGTGAAAGGTAATTTGAATTTAAGAAGTGCTTTCTTACACGTACTAGGCGATCTATTGGGTTCCGTCGGAGCGATTATTGCTGCGTTACTTATTAAATTTTTCGGATGGACGGCTGCAGATGCGATTGCTAGTATTCTTGTGTCTATTTTAGTCATTATTAGTGGATGGCGTGTAACACGTGATACGGTTCATATATTAATGGAAGGTGCACCACAGCACATAAATATTAAAGAGGTAAAAAGTACGTTATTAAATATTCCGATTGTCAAAGAAGTTCATGATTTGCACATATGGTCTGTCACATCAGATTTTCAAGTATTAACATGTCATCTTATTATTAAAGGGAATGAAACGCAAAGTGTATTAAAAGAGGCTACGTATGTATTAAAGGAGAAATTTCATGTAGAACATGTCACCATTCAAGTAGAAATAGATGGTGAATTTCATCATGATGAGACAACTTGCAAAGTATGAAAGAAAAAGGATAAGAAAAAGTGTCATAACATTTTTCGCACGGCATACATATATATAATGTGGCCACAAATACTTTGCAAGGTAAATATTTCATGAAATTACTTTACTTATAAAGAGTCATCTTTTATAATCAAAAGTGGTAATTGATAAAGATTATCATTTTCAATGATCGTAGAAAGGAGTTTTTTAAAAGATGAGTAGTCAACTCCGTTTTGCTGTTGAAAATCGTAAGAGGCATTTAATTGATGAGTTAATTGGAGCAGGTGTGTTTAAGATTCGCGACCGACAATTATACGAGCTGTCTTTAGAGGAATTGGAAAAAGAGTACGAAGATATGGAAGATTATGCGAATATTCAGGCGTAGCTATATAGATTAGTAAAAGGAGAGCTGGTTACGATTTTGTGTAACCAGCTCTCTTTTTATTTCGTAGAAATTATTTTTTGTATTTCTTTCATGGGACGGATCCAGTTTTGGGTCATTATTTGTTCCATTTGTTTTTCGTCCTGCTTCTGTAATGCTTGAATGATAGAGTGATGTTCTTCAATAGATTGACTTGCTGGAACAAAGTTTTGGAAAAACAAATATTCAAGACGTAAAACGTGAAGTTGCATATTTTCTAGAAAGGGTTCAATATATTGATTTTTAGCAATAGAAGAAATTGTATTGTGGAATTGTATATCTAATTCTAAAGCTTGTTTTGCGTTTTTTTTCTCTATAGAGTGCTGAAAATGATCATTTATTTCAGAAAGTAGTTGAATATCAGCGTCTGTAATGTTTTGAAGAGCTTGCTTTCCTATAATAGAGTGAAGACCAGCCATCGTTTCATAAATGATAGATACGTCGTCTAACTTAATAGGAGCAATTTTCGTTTTTTGCCCTGGTACCATTTCCACTAATCCAGAAAGCTCTAATATTTGAAGTGCTTCCCTTACAGGTGTTCTGCTTACTCCTAGTGCCTCAGCCAATTCCCCATCATTAATTTTTTCATTGGGCTTCAGTACACCTTCAATAATCCAATTTTGTAGTTGATTTAAAACGAGTGATTTTGCTGAAATTCTTCCTGGTTTTTTATAATTTTGAGGGACAGGCATAGTGAATTCAATCCTTTCATTGTATATTTTCCTTTTTTGCATGAACAAGCTTTAATTTTTGTTTCCCTTCATCCGGCTTTTGGCTTAAGATGAGCACCATTACAATGACACAAAAAGCGCCTAATAACTGAAAAGATTGAAATGGCACGTGTAATATAAGTACAGAAGAAATAATAGCTGCGAGTGGTTCTGTGCAACCAAATAATGTTGTTTCTTTCGGAGTCAGGTATCGTATGCTGTCTAAGTATAAATAAAAGGCAATAAGTGTCCCGAAAATGACGACAAATGTGATGAGCGGTAGGGTACTTAGTTTTACATATTTCATAGTTGATAATAAAATGAATTCGTTTGTAGAAATAAAGTGTACAATCGTTACACCAATACCCCCAATAATCATGCCCCATCCAACGATAACGGAGGAAGACCATTTTTCTAACAATTCCTTTGAATATAAACTATAAAAAGCGAGAGATAATCCAGATAAAACACCCCAAATAATAGCTGGTGTAGAAACAGCCAAGTTATGAACAGACCCGTTTGTTAGTAAGAGAAAAGTGCCTACTAATGAAAGGATAATTGAAATGAAATCAATTTTTGATGGACGAACGTTCCATTTGAAAAGTAAGTATACAGTGATGAATATAGGAGCTAAATATTGTAATAATGTTGCCACGGCAGCATTTCCTTCTTTAATTGAAGCGAAATACGTATACTGTACAGCAAGCATACCGAATAGACCAAACAAAATCATTTTAATAGCATCAGATTTTTGTTTCCAAATGCCAAATATCTCTTTTTTTCTCGTTCCGAATGAGGAAATAATGAGCAAAATAATTCCAGATATAAGTAAACGGATCGTAACTAACCATTCGGTTGAAACATTGTCATATTG
Organism: Bacillus sp. GW823-FHT06A10; assembly: GCF_058795375.1. Classification (NCBI taxonomy): domain Bacteria; kingdom Bacillati; phylum Bacillota; class Bacilli; order Caryophanales; family Bacillaceae; genus Bacillus; species Bacillus sp. GW823-FHT06A10. The sequence goes on from NZ_JBXAHT010000001.1 coordinate 920,091, forward strand.
AAAAAGTTGTTGTGCAGCTGTACCAGACAAGCCCCATAAACAAGCACCGATTATGACCATTATAATTCCTTTTAATCGATTTGAATCCATATGATCTAAAATTCTCCTTTCTAAAAATACAAATTGAATACAATATGCAATATATCACAGAATGACTCATTAATAAACTGAAATTTCTAATTTGTTTTTTGTGTATAGTAAAATATTGTAGAGGAGGGGGAGTATATGTTAGCTGGATTTTTAGTTTGTTTATTTGTAGGGTTACTTATCATTTTTTTAGGGTATCAAATACATGTGAAAAAGAGGTTGTTTTTGTTAGCAGGATATCAAGAAGAAACGTTTGTTGGAGATAAAAATAAATTAGCGAAGCTTTCAGGAGCATTTTCTTATATAGTCGGAGTTGCTACTATAATATTACCGCTTAGCTTAGAAAAAATAGGGGATGTAGTTGGTATCATATATGCTATATTAATTGTTTTAGGTACAGTTGTATTTATAATTAAAGCAAACCTATTAAATAAGAGTGCTATAAAATAAAAAGGCTTCATTCTACTGAAGCCTTTTATTAATTATTATGAAGTATAAGTAAAAGCCGGAATAGGATCAATAAATGTATTCCACTTTTGTCCCATTTCCTTTTCTGTTAATAGACAATCATCTAATGATTGTTCAATCACAGAACGATTCATATCAATACCGATAAATACGAGCTCAGTTATTCGATCTCCATATTGCTCGTCCCAGTTTTTTAATACTTCTGGTTCTTCTGCAATCATTTGATTTCTTTCAGTTTCAGGTAATGCGGCTATCCATTCACCGGCTCCTTGAATTGTAATAGAGGAACCTGCTTGAGATAGAAGCCCTATCATATTATTACGAGATGCGAGCCAGAAGAATCCTTTCGCTCTTACAACATCTAAAGGCCATTTTTCTAGCCAATTCATAAGGCGCTCGGGATGGAAAGGATATTTGCGACGGTAAACAAAGGAATTGATACTGTATTCTTCCGTTTCCGGTGTATGATGTTCACTATTTAATTCTTGTATCCAGCCGGCCGATTGACTAGCTTCTTCATAATTAAATAGATTTGTGTTTAAAATTTCTTGTAATGGTACTTTGCTAAACGAAGCTTCAAGAATTTTTGCATTAGGATTTAATTTTTTTAGTAAATGATGAAGCTCTATCACATCTTCTTTTTCTAGCAAATCTATTTTATTAAGAATAATTACGTTTGCAAACTCAATTTGATCTATTAATAAATCAATAACTTCCCGGGTATCATTCTCATCGATTGCTTGTTTTCGGTCTAATAAACTTTCTCCGTCTGCAAAATCATCCCAAAACCTATTTGCATCTACAACTGTAACCATCGTATCGAGGCGACAATTTTTCGTTAAATCAATGTTAAGAACTTCGTCTGTATAAGTAAATGTTTGAGCAACTGGAATAGGCTCACTTATACCAGAAGATTCAATAATAATATAGTCAATATCACCATTTTCAACAAGACGATTCACTTCTATCATTAAATCTTCTCGTAGTGTACAACAAATACAGCCATTTTGAATTTCTACTAGTTTTTCCTCCGTACGTGAAAAACCACCCTTTTTTATAAGAGATGCATCAATGTTTACTTCGCTCATGTCATTAACGATGACAGCTACTTTTAAGTTATTCTTATTAGTCAAAATGTGATGTAGTAAGGTAGTTTTTCCAGATCCTAAAAAACCACTTAATACAGTGATAGGTACTTTTTTCATGAAATGATCTCTCCTTTAAATCGTAATGATTACGTTTTATGTTAAACGATGGGAAAAGAAAAAGCAAGAATAAATCATAATGATTACGATTTAAGAATAGAAATAGACTATAAAATTTGTGCTGTAGTATGGAGCATTTGGACAAGCACATGTTTACATATAAATAAAATGGAGGCGAGAAGCTTGGTCTTTAATAGAGTTTCAAAAGAATTAGTAGGCATAGCTCTTATCGCTATGTTTCTCTTTTTATTATTTTTTGTAGATTTTACAAGTCTAGCAAATTTGCACAAAAATATGCCACAGGAATGGTTGAATGTGAATACATTATTTTTAAGTATCATTTTTGAAGCAATACCCTTTATTTTATTAGGGGTAATTGTTTCTTCATGTATTCAAGTGTTTGTGACGGAAGATATGATTCAAAAAGTCATGCCGAAATCTCCAATTGTTGCAATGATTCCAGCAGTATTTGTGGGAGTTCTTTTTCCAATGTGTGAATGTGTCATTATACCAATTGTAAGAAGGCTCATTCAAAAGGGGCTACCACTTCATGTAGGCATTGTTATTTTATTGAGTGCACCCATTATGAATCCAGTTGTTCTTTTATCTACTGTATATGCGTTTCCCAAAAATGATTACGTTGTATATGCACGCTTTGGGATAACAATTTTAGTTGCTCTATTTATAGGGCTAATTGTGTATTACTGCTATCGCGAAAGAAATGTTTTAAAAGATGTAGAGGTTTCAGTTCAAACAAGCAAAAAAAAGAGTTGGAAAGATGTTATGAATCATATTGTAGATGAGTTTTTTGATACTGGTAAATATTTATTGATTGGTGCTTTTTTAGCAAGTGTATTTCAAACGTTTTTTGATCGGAATGTACTGGATGCAATAGCACATAACGAAGTAATTGCCCCCTTTATTATGATGGGATTTGGTTATGTTCTATCAATTTGCTCTGCAGCAGATGCTTTTATAGCGGCATCTTTTGGACATGTTTTCTCGGTAAAGGCACTTCTCGCATTTCTTGTGTTTGGGCCTATGCTTGATATGAAAAATACGTTAATGCTATTTGCATATTTTCAAAAGAGATTTGTATTCTTTTTGATGGGAATTGTGATTGTATCTGTGTATACCATCCTGCAAATCATAATGTTATAGGAGGTGAGAAAGAATGGAGAAAGAGGAGCAGAAGGCATATCATCGCTATATTCGTGGCATTATTTTAATTGGTTTAGCAATGCTCTTATTTAAACTACTTGTAACAGGTAATATTTATAATTTTATCGCTCCAAAAATGATCAAATTTACGTATATAGCTTTTGTAGTAATTTTAATTTTTGGTACTGTACAAGTTTGGGGAGATGGAAGAGAGAAACAGCATGATTGTAATTGTTGTAAACATCATACAACATCAAAATCAGGGATAAAAAGTTTCTTTGTATATGTTTTATTTGTCGTTCCGATAGTTAGTGCTTTTCTCTTTGGAAGTGTAACAATTGATGGAAGTTTAGCAGGAAAAAGGGGTATGAATCAAAGTGTACAGTCGAGAAGTCTGGAAAGGAATGAAAAAGAGGGGGAACAGGTTAATTTTGATGGGCGAGAAGTATCCGTTGATCCAGAAGAAACATCAAATTTATCAACGACTTATAAAACGGAAGAGCAAGTAGTAAAAAGTATGTTAGGACAGCGTAAACTACAAGTAAAGGATAAGGACTATGTTCAAACAATGAATGTAATTGGTCAAAATGTTAATTGGTTTAAAGGGAAAGAAATTACATTCTTAGGGTTTATATATAAGGATAAAGATGTGACGGGTAATAAAACAGTAGTGGCTCGATATGGCATAACTTGTTGTATTGCGGATGCATCAGTCTGGGGGATGATTGTTACCGGGCAAAATGTTGAAAAAATTCCAGAAGAAACATGGGTGGAAATAACAGGATTATTAGGTGAAACGACATATAAAGGAACAGTCTTTCCACTTGTAAAAGTAAACAAAATCAAGAAAATTAATAAGCCAAATGAACCATATGTATATGATGCTTTACCTCAATAGAAAAGAATAAATTCTTCATATTTTCATGAAATAGAATCATAATCATGGCGATAAAAAAATAAAGATAAGAGTAATTTGGTTTGTTAAAAATATGTGCAGAAGGAGTTATGCGATGAACTGGGTTACTCATAAACCATCATTTGAATTTGAAACATTTAGTCCTATTATTCGGTCACAATCTGCGTGGAGTGGACATTTAGATTTTGCATATGACTTAGTGCGATTTGAAAAACCAGAAACTTTAGTTGAGTTAGGTACACATCTAGGTGCTTCTTTCTTCAGTTTTTGTCAGGGAGTAAAAGATGGAGGGTTATCGACTAAATGCTTTGCAGTAGATACTTGGGCTGGAGATGGGCATACAGGTCCATATGGAGAAGGAGTTTTTCAAATAGTAGAAAAAGTAGTGAGTGATAACTACCTTAATATAGGAAATTTAATTCGATCTACTTTTGATGATGCTGTAGACCGGTTTCAAGATGAAACGATAAATCTTTTGCATATTGATGGCTATCATACGTATGAAGCTGTTTCTCACGATTATAATACATGGCTACCGAAAGTCGCGAAAAACGGTATTGTATTATTTCATGATATTGAAGTTAGAAGTAGTGATTTCGGCGTATATAAGTTTTGGGATGAGGTAAAAGCGAAGTACCCTCATTTTCAATTTGCGCATTCATATGGACTGGGAGTGTTATTTCCGAAGGGTTGTAGTGATAAGTTTGAGGAAATACTTAAAAATAAAGAAGAAATACAAAATATGTATAAATAAAGGTAGGGCATGCATCATTTTAATGATGTGTGCCCTATTTTTGTGTGGGAAATTATGGTGTGAATTAAAAAGTGAAGATAGTTGTAAAAAGTTTTGTTGCAGCAAATATTAAAAAAGTTAGTATGGGATTTTTCTTTGTAAATAAAGTGAAGCTTTAATACGTTCATATCAATTCGGAATTTTACAGTAGTTAATTTCTTACCTAAGTGCTTTGCACTTACTGAATTTTAAGGCGGAGGTCTTATTGGCTGAAAATATCGGGATAAATAAAAATACAACATTTTTTATATTTTTCATTGCGAAAAACGTAATCTACTTTTACAATAGAAAGGGTTGTGAATATATTATACTGGAAAAATAAATCGAAATAATATGAAAATTTTGTTTTGTCTTCGCTAATTGTATATTACATACATGTAAGACGACATACGTCATGTTATCGACTTGTAAGGAGAGAAAAAAATGAAAAGTGTAAGATTACCATCGATGCTAGAAATCATAGTTCTTTTATTACTATTTCTTGCTGTTGTCTTTTCCTTCCAAACGATTTTTGATCTCCCAATTCAATTAGCGCTATTTATTTCATGGTTTTTAGTAATTGCGCTTGGATTAAGATTAGGATTTCGTTATCAAGAATTGCAAGATGCAATTACGAAAGGGATTTCTAACGGATTAGAAGCAATACTGATTTTAGTTGCAGTAGGTGCTTTAATTGGAACATGGATTGCTGGTGGGGTAGTACCAACATTAATCTATTATGGATTAGAATTTATTCACCCTAGCATATTCCTATTAGCAACATTAATTATTTGTTCTATAACTTCTATCGCAACAGGAACGTCTTGGGGAACAGTGGGAACAGCAGGTATTGCTATGATGGCGATTGGTGAAGGACTTGGTTTACCACTTCCGCTTGTTGCTGGTGCAGTTCTTTCAGGAGCTTATTTCGGCGACAAATTATCACCACTTTCTGATAGCACAGTTCTTGCAGCTTCTATGGCGAAAGTAGATGTTATTGCTCACGTTCGAGCTATGCTCGTATTAGATGTTCCGGCTTATATTATTACTAGTATTATGTTTACTGTAGCTGGTTGGATGTATGGCGGCGATAATGTAGATTTGAATCGAGTAGAATTTTTAAAAGAAGCTTTATTAAAGCAATTTGATATTAAAATATGGATGCTTGTTCCGGCGGTCATTGTTATCGTTCTATTAGCGATGAAGAAACCGTCTATGCCAACAATTGCAATGGGAGCTTTAATTGGTGCAATTTGGGCAACTCTTTTCCAAGGGATGAACTTTGGAGAGGCGATTGGAACAGCTTATAACGGATTCTCAATTCAATCTGGTGTTGAGTTTGTTGACAAGTTATTAAACCGTGGTGGAATTAACGGCATGCTTGGCTCAGTAGCCGTTATTATTTTCGGTTTAGGATTTGGTGGATTACTTGAAAAATTAGGTGTTTTAAAAGTAATCGTATCAAAATTTGAGAAGAAATTAAATTCTGCAGGTAATGTAACATTGTCTACATTAATCGTGGCATTCTTAGCTAATATATTTGGTTGTGCGATGTATGTATCACTAATTTTAACACCAAAAATTATGGAAGATAGCTATGATAAATTAAAAATAGACCGTCGTGTATTAGCGCGTAACTCAGAAGTAGGTGGAACGTTAACTTCAGGTATGGTTCCATGGTCTGATAATGGTATTTTTATGGCTGGTATTTTGGGTGTAGCAACGTTCTCATACGTTCCGTTTATGTGGTTAAGCTTCGTATCGTTAATTTTAGCAGTTATTTACGGATATACAGGCAAATTCATCTGGTATGTAGATGATGCAGATAAAGGAAAGCAAGCATCATAAAATAAAAATCACCTTCTACAATATGTAGAAGGTGATTTTTTTATTTTTTTATAGCATTTTCTGAAGTTATTTCATTCTCATATTTAGCAATTTTTTGTTGTATCTTTTTTAAGTTTTTTTCAGTGTCTTGAATGAGCTGTAAGACATTGGTCTCCTGTTGTTTCATTAATTCTAACCTTTGAAGGATGGTAGATTCTCCTTCCATAGACCAGTCGATAAATTGTTTTATTTTTTGAATTGGCATACCAGTGTTTTTTAAACACAAAATCATCTCTAAATATTTCAGTGCTTCTTCATCAAAAACTCGATCTCCTTTTTCGTTTCTTTGCAGAAAAGGAAACAGTCCTTGTTTATCGTAATAACGTATTTGAGAAATAGTTAAATGTTGCATTTTGGCGACTTGCCCAATTGTATAATACATATCATTCATCCTTTTATTACCAAGGTATAATGCCATCTTTGTTAAATATTTTACCATTATAGTTTGTTTCACTTAGTGCATATTTAATAATAATTTTAGCACTTTCAGTGGTTGTATGGCCACCGGGGGAATTTCCATTAAGATCCGTAGTTGTAAAACCAGGAGTTACTCCAAATACTTCTGGACCGTTAGTGGCAAATTCTTTACTAAAAGCTAATGTTAAAGCATTAATAGCTGTTTTGGAAGAATTATATCCTAGTGTATTAATTGGATGTGTTTCACCATTAGCAAACATTGTTAGTGAGGCCATGTCAGTTGTTACATTTATGATTTTACTGTTGCTTGATTTCTTTAATAATGGTAAAAAGGCTTGCATCATTTGGAAAGTTCCAAAAAAGTTAACTTCAAATCCTTGGCGTAAAGTTTCAATATTTAATTCACTAGGTAGCGTATTGAAGTCTAGCGCTATGCCTGCGTTATTAATTAATAAATGTAAGTGGTCAGTCGTTTCGTAAATTTTCTTTGTTGCTTCTTGAATGGATTGTGAATTTGAAATATCTACTTGAATATAGGAAACGTTTGAAACATTTAAAGATTCTACGGCTTGTTGTCCAAGTTGTTCATTACGAGCACCTAAAAATACGTGATAATCTTTTTCTGCTAATTGACGAACAAGTTCATATCCAATTCCTTTATTCGCACCTGTTATAAAAGCATATTTTTTCATATTGAATTCCTCCAGTAGTGTTATAGTAGGTTACAATGGAAAGGATACAGCCTAAACTTAAGTTTAGGTCAAGAGGAATTTTTTAAAATAAATATAGAATATCTATATATAAGAGTGAGAATTCTTATCATTTAAGAGAAAGTCTGTTATTATAAGAGATGTAGGTATTATATTTTCAAGGGGATGAAAACATGGAGTACAGAATTGAAAGAGATACATTAGGAGAAATAAAAGTTCCAGCTGATAAATTATGGGCAGCACAAACACAACGTAGTAAAGAAAACTTTCCAATTGGAACAGAGCAAATGCCGCTTGAAATTGTAAAAGCATTTGCAATTTTAAAGAAGAGTGCAGCGCTTAGCAATCAAAAATTAGGAAAGCTATCAGAAGAAAAAGCAGAAGCAATTGTAGAAGCTGCGGATGAAGTGATTGCAGGGAAATGGAATGAACATTTTCCGCTTGTCGTATGGCAAACAGGTAGTGGTACACAGTCAAACATGAATGTGAATGAAGTAATTGCAAATCGTGGGAATCAAATTTTGAAAGAGAAGGGATCTGACGTACATATTCATCCGAATGATGATGTGAACATGTCACAAAGTTCAAATGATACATTTCCAACGGCGCTTCATGTAGCTTGTGTAATCGCAGTAGAAAATCACGTATTACCAGCAATTACGAAATTAAAAGAAACTTTAGCAGAAAAAGTAACTGCATTTGAACATATTATAAAAATTGGTCGTACACATTTACAAGATGCAACGCCGTTAACTTTAGGGCAAGAAATTAGCGGATGGCACCGTATGCTTGAAAAAACAGAGCGTATGATTGCAGAGAGCAATACATATATGAAAGAGTTAGCAATTGGTGGAACTGCGGTTGGAACAGGTATTAATGCTCATCCTAAATTTGGTGAGATGGTATCAGAGGAAATTAGTCAATTTACAGGTAAACAATTTGTTTCTGCACCAAATAAGTTCCATGCATTAACGAGCCATGATGAAGTTGTATATACTCACGGTGCATTAAAAGCATTAGCTGCGGATCTAATGAAGATTGCTAACGATGTACGTTGGCTTGCAAGTGGTCCACGTAGTGGTCTTGGAGAAATTATTATTCCAGCAAATGAACCAGGGAGCTCTATTATGCCTGGTAAAGTAAATCCAACGCAAAGTGAAGCATTAACGATGGTTGTAGCGCAAGTGATGGGGAATGATGCAACAATCGGATTTGCTGCGAGCCAAGGTAACTTTGAGTTAAATGTATTTAAACCTGTTATTGCTTATAACTTCTTACAATCAGCTCACTTATTAGCGGATGCAATTGTTTCGTTTAATGACAATTGTGCAGTTGGTATTGAAGCAGATGAAGAAGTAATTAATGAAAATGTGAATCGTTCACTAATGCTTGTAACAGCGCTAAACCCACATATCGGATATGAAAATGCAGCGAAAATTGCGAAGCATGCTCATAAAGAAGGATTAACTTTAAAAGAAGCAGCGTTGCAATCTGGACTACTAACAGAAGAGCAATTTGATGAAATTGTAGATCCAAAGAAAATGATTGCTCCAAAAGAGTAATAGAAAAAGCCAAGATTCTTAGTATAGAATCTTGGCTTTTTTGATGTTCATTTTTAAGTTTCATCTACTTGCAATAATGCAAGCTTCAAAATATATTATTTGTTAGCAGGCGTATTCATTACTTTCATCTGTGGGCAGTTCTCTTTTAAGAGTGAAATGAATTTTTCTTCTTCTTGTGGTACGAAAGTGGTCACTGAGTCAAATAAATTATAATTAATTTCTAATTGTTGCCTAGTCCATTTTTTTGAACGAAGTTTTTTGCCAGAGTACTTAATATGGCGAATGTCTTTAAATGGGATTTCAGTACGAAGTATGAAACCGTGTTTTACAACAAGAGATGATTCCGTTACGTTGTAGTGAGAGAAATAGAATGAAGAAAGATTCACGATATTTAATAGCATCATGAGAGTGAAAAAAATAGAATTTTCATTTTGGAAGAATAACGAAACGAAAAAAATAATTATAAATAATGTAATGAAAATGACGTGGAATGGATTTTTTTTCGCTTTAAACTTCAAGTTAGTCACCTCGGTATACTTGTTCTTTAACTAAATTAAATCATAACATTGTGATAAAACGTGTGAATATGCAGAATTGCATATTCGCACGTTTTATTATTCATGTAAAATTTCTTGATGGGATAAATTCAAAAGAAGTTTTGTAATAGTGGAGTGGCATGAAGTGACTTACAAGAATAGAAAGATAGCGTTAGTCATAATTAGTTGTATGATGATTATGAGTAGTTGTGCTAATAAATTTGTTGAAGATAGAAATCGAAAGCATACATTTGTACAAGCAAGTAAGGTTTTAGTAGAGACTGTAAATAGAATATATAAAAAGTAAAGGGTGTTTTCTTATACGAAAACATCTTTTTTGTAGTTAAAATTGAATACTGAAGTTTTGGAATGAGTGAATACCAGTTCCATATTCACTAATCGCATATGTATTCTGTGCAATTTGTTTAACGGTAAACTAAGGGTCTTGAAGAATATTTATGTTCTATTTCACATCCTATAAAATGAATTTGTATAAACATATTCGCTTTTCGTTGTATTAAACCCTTTTGTTAGATGTTTTTATAAAAGTTTATAAAATGGGTAAACGAAACATTGAAATGTTTGTTTGCGTTGTGATAAGATGGTGAAGTGATAATAAACGTTATGCTGATTTGTTTGGTTTTAAATAAACATTTTAAAGGAGTGTTTAGTATGAGTGATATTTCAGAGAAGTTTTGGGATGCGTCAATAGAGGAATTAAAGAAAGGGTATGTGTTTGATGAAGAAAAAGAGGAGTACATTTGCTTAGCTTGTGGTGAAACATTTATTAAAGGTGTTATTTATCAAGATAACCAAATTTTGTATGAAGCAGAGAAGTTCGTCCAATTGCATATTCAAAATGAGCATACGTCTATGTTTGATTATTTGTTAAATATGGATAAGAAATTTACTGGTTTAACGGATTTACAAAAGAAAATGGTTCAGTTTTTCCATATGGGACTGAATGATAAAGAAATTGTAAAAGAAATGGATGGCGGAAGTACATCAACAATTCGTAATCATCGATTTACACTGCGAGAGAAAATGAAGCAAGCAAAAGTATTTTTAGCGCTAATGGAATTATCAGAAGAAAAATCAAAAGTACAAACGAAATTTGTGCCAATTCATAGAACAGCAACGATGGTGGATGATCGATACAATATTACGGAAGAAGAAAATGATGAAGTATTAAAAGCTCATTTTACAGAAGGATTAGATGGACCTCTCTCTAAATTTCCGAAGAAACAAAAGCGTAAATTAATTATATTGCGCCATTTAGTGAAGAAGTTTGATAGTAATAAAAAGTATACTGAAAAAGAAGTAAATACAGTGATAGAAAATGTATACCCTGATTTTGTAACAATAAGAAGATATTTAATCGAATATGGATTTTTAGATCGAACAGCCGATGGAAGTCAATATTGGGTGAAGTTATAATTATACGAAAAGAAAATGAATAGAAGCACAGTATCATAACAACTATACAAAGAGATAGAGATTGAAAATAGATGTTTAATAAAAGGAGAAATGAAATTTGAAACCACCTGCAGATAACAATAAAGAAGGTGCGGAGTCACATAAGTTGGAAAGTGAGAGTAAACCGATTTGGAAATCGATGTCGATGTTTTTAGTACCGTTATTATTAAGTAATGTACTACAATCAGTTGGACAATTATTTGGTATGGTAGTAGTAGGAAGATGGCTTGGAGTTAATGATTTAGCGGCTATATCAGCATTCTTCCCATTATTTTTCTTGCTCGTTTCATTTGTAATTGGTATCGGTTCAGGAAGCTCTATTTTAATTGGTCAGGCGTTTGGTGCTAAAAACGAAGATCGTTTAAAAGCTATCGTTGGTACGACGTTGACGTTTACCTTTATTATTGGAGTTGTGTTGGCGATAATAGGCAGTATTTTTGCGATGGATATTATGCGTCTAATGGGAACGCCAGAAAATATTATTGAAATAAGTGTACATTATGCACGGATTTTATTTATATCGATGCCAGTATTATTTTTATATTTCGCATATACAACATTTATGAGAGGTACAGGAGATTCTAAAACGCCATTTTACTTTTTAATTGTAAGTACAGCGCTAAATATGATTTTATTACCAGTTCTTATTTTTGGATGGTTAGGAGCTCCGAAATTAGATGTGTATGGAGCGGCCTATGCATCTGTTATATCTACAGTTATTACGTTTATTGTCATGCTTGTGTATTTAAAGAAGAAAAATCACCCATTACAACTAGATGGCACGGTTAGAAAATACCTTCGAATGGATGGGGAGTTATTAAAGCTATTGCTAAGGCTCGGTATACCAGCAAGTATAAATATGATATTAGTATCATTATCTGAGATTGCCGTAATCGCATTTGTAAATCGTTACGGTTCGGATGCAACAGCTGCTTACGGCGTTGTGAATCAAGTTGCAAGTTATGTACAAATGCCAGCAGTTAGCCTTGGTATTACAGTTTCCATTTTTGCGGCACAATCGATTGGTGCGAATCAATTTGATCGATTGCAGAAAGTTGTGAAGGCTGGAATTATTATGAACTACGTCATCGGTGGTGTGTTAATATCTCTTATTTACTTATTCTCAAGAGACATCTTATCACTATTTTTAACGAGTCAAACTACAATTGAAATTGCTCATAGCTTAGTTATGATTACGTTATGGAGTTATTTAATTTTCGGTCATGCACAAATTATTAGTGCGACAATGCGAGCGAGCGGTACAGTACTTTGGCCAACTGTTATTGGAGTTGTTTCAATTTGGCTTGTAGAAGTACCAGTAGCATATTATCTTTCTTACCATACAAGTCTTGGAATAGAAGGCATTTGGATCGGGTATCCAGCAGCATTTATTGTCAGCTTAATATTACAGTATGCATACTATAAGCTTTCATGGCAAAAGAAACGAATTACACGATTAGTTAGTTAAATAGAAAAATGTCCCTAAGTTATTAGACTTAGGGACATTTTTTCGTAAGTTCAGGTTTATAAATAGCTTTTTAAAGTTATATCAAAATGTTGTCTAATGAGTGTTTTATCACTCATATAAAACTCCCACGCTTTTTCCGGTTCACCGATAATCTCAAAGGATTCTTCTGTAATATATAAAGCGCAATTATCCTCGAGTGCAATTCCTTCTATATTCCCTTGATGATTTTGTAAAAAGGAATGGAAGGCGTTCATTCTGTTTAATTGATTATAATGTGGACAAAATCTTTTATTAACAATCCCCCATCCGTTACTTTCTATATAACCAGAACCTTCATAATCTGATCGGATATTAGACGTGAACCAACACATAGCACCAGCGCTATAACCAGCAATAAGTGTTCCTTGTTGCAGAGCCAATAATAATTTTTCATCGAGTCTATGTTCTTTCCATTGCGTAAGCATGTGAATATAGTTCCCGCCACCTAGATAAATTAAATCGGCTGAATGAATCATCTCGTCTATTTCATACTTAGAAGGTGAATCTGTTGTAGTACGTAAAATTTGTACTTCGCAATGTAATTGTTTTTCAAACGTGTCTAAAAATAATTTTATATAGCTTTCATCATCATGACTAGCCGTTGGAATAAACAATATTTTTGGGTACTGTTTATTTGTTAATTCTATAAGGCGTTCATTAATAGGCAAGTGATTTGAATCTTGTAAATCACCGCCACCAATGACAGCTAATTTCATAGTAAAGCACCACCTAATCATTTTTGTTATATAAAAATTCGATAGAAGAGAGTTACATTCCTTCCGTAATGTAATCAATAATTAGAAAATATAGCTTAAGTATATCGGAATAGTAAAGAAACTACTGACTATATATACCAATGCATTAGAAACCATTCATTGATATATAATATTTCATACTAATGTTTCAAAATATGGAAAAAATATGTTTAAATAGATATAATGACGCATTCATTCATATTGAATTCATACTTATATTTTAAAAGGGTATCGGAAATAATAGCGATTTTCTAAAACAGTTTTTACTTTTAATAGGAAGTTTTATTACAATATGGTAAAATTATTTCAATATATTTATTTAATATGAAATACAAAGAAGGAGCGTGAAAAAAGTGGATTTTCGATTTGAATTTACAACGAAGCTGAAAGAATACTTAGACGATGAGAAGGATGAAAAAATAATAAAAGATGGACATAGAGATGTAATTTTTCACTATTTATATGCGTTAGAGACTGAAATTGGCGTTGTTAAAAATCCTAATTTTACTTTTTTTGCATCAGGAAGACGTTCACATATAGTGTTAGAAAACGTTGAATTTAAAACAGAAGTGAATGTGAAAAGTAATATAATCGAAATTGTAAAAATAGTGGATAATGTAGTTATTCCATTAGATACTATCGTAGCGAAAGATCGGGAATTATTTGCCCTTGGGCGTAATGAGAAGTTTAGTGTACAAATATTAGAGCAGTACCTTTTTGATACATTTGGAGAAAAATTAGGTTTAAAATGAATGGAATAGCCTATGTATTTATAGGTAGTTAATTTTCGTATATATCATTTACGTTTGACCTTTCATTTAATTTATACTACAATTCGTAGTGTGAAAGGAGTTGTACAATGTTTACTCAAAACTATAAGTTAAATGAGCACGGGTTAAATCATTTCTTTGGACCGCTTGAAGCAAAAATTATGGAGATTGTTTGGTCTAGCGATGGTATTACGATTAAAGAAGTGCAGCAGAAATTAAGTGAAGAATCACCTGTGAATTTTAACACTGTTATGACAGTTATGAACAGGTTAGTAGAGAAATTACACTTAGAAAAACAGACTGTGAAAAGAAGTGGCATATATCGTGCTGTACAAACGAAAGAAGAATTCTTATCCAATCAAACGAAGAAAATGACACAGGAATTGATGGGGGAATTTGGAGATTTAGTTGTAAATCATATGTTAGATGAGTTAGAGCAGGCTGATCCGACTTTAATAAAAAAGTTAGAAGACAAATTGAGTCAGTTAAAAAAAGAGGATTAATGAAATGAAATGGCAAATGCGTAAAATCGTATTGTTAGCAGTAATTGTTAGTACCCTCTTTTTCAGCTTGTTACTGTATTACGTTACATATCCATTTCTGTTTCAAAATAAGATGTTCCTTCTTTCAAAATTTTGCTTGTTCCAGTTAGAAAAACATATGAAAGAATTATCGCTGATTCGTATAATAATCGCTGGATTATTATTACTTACTGTATTAATCGTGTGCAAAAGAATTTGGCGACAATTTTTCTATAGTAAAAAATTACAAAAAGTACTTATCCCTTTCATCCGAAAAGGAAAACAAATATATATATTGCCGACTACGGAAGTTGCGGCATTTACAATTGGGCTATTTCGTCCGAAAGTTGTCATGTCAGAAGGGATGCTTCAAACATTTTCAGATGAAGAAATGGATGCAATTATTTTCCATGAAGAATATCATCAAAAGAATTGGGATCCGCTAAAATTATTTTGTTTTACGCTATTAGCAGAAGGAATGATGTACATACCAATATTAAAAGGGTTGTTACAGCGATATCATACGTATCAGGAACTAGCTGCTGATAAATATGCGATGCAAAAAATGGAATCCTCACTTGAGTTAGGTAGCGCGTTATTAAAATTAATTAAAATAAAGACAATGGAAAATCGATGCGTTACAGCTTTATTTGCAAAAACAGCAATAAATTTACGAATCGAGCAAGTGTTAAATGAAAAGGTTGTTAAGCTTACTATTCCGTTACATACGAATTCGGTATATGTAACAGTAGGTTTATTCTGTATGTCGGTTGTACTTATTGTCGGAGAGTGCATATAGCCTCTTTTTTTTAGAATAAACACTACTCGTTGTAGTGTTTCAGGGGGAATAAAATGAATGCAGCAGATTTAACAATTTGGCTTGTGGCTGGGGCCGGAGTATTGTCATTTATATCACCGTGCTCTTTACCGCTATATCCGTCTTATTTATCTTATATTACAGGTGTGTCTATTCAAGATTTAAAAGAAAATCGTGGGATTATGCAAAAATCAGCGATTATACATACAGTATTTTTTATGATCGGATTTTCGGTTATATTTTACGCGTTAGGTTTATCGGTAAGTTGGATTGGAATAACATTTTCATCTAACCAAAAATTGATTCAACAAATTGGTGGGATTTTTATTGTTTTAATGGGGCTATTTATGACGGGGTTGTTTCAGCCTAAGTGGCTTATGGCAGAGAAAAAGGTGCAGTATAAAAGTAAATCGACTGGATTTATTCGCTCGATTTTAGTCGGTATGACATATGCAGCGGGTTGGACGCCATGTGTTGGACCGATATTTTCAGCTGTACTCATGCTTGGCGCGACGAATCCTGAAGGGGCACTTCTTTATATTACAGCGTATACTCTTGGTTTTGCGGTTCCATTTTTCGTGATGGCATTCTTTATTGGGAAGGTAAAATGGATTGTTACATATGCCAATGTCATGATGAAAATTGGCGGTGGAATGATGATTGTAACGGGTATTTTATTGTATACAAATCAAATGACGAAAATTACAGCATTCTTTATTCGTCTATTCGGTGGATTTACAGGTTTTTAAAAATGAGGAGGAAGAAAAGTGAAGAAACTAATTGCTATTATACTAGTAGGTGCTCTCGTTTGGGCGGGGGTTAACTTTTATAATTCAAAGAAAGAAGAAAAGGAAAGAAAAGCAAAGCAAGCAGAGTTACAGGAGAAAGAAGTATTACCACAAGTCGGTTTTAAAGCACCTAGCATCACATTAAAAGGATTAGACGGAAAGTTGCAGTCGTTAAATGATGCTAAGGGAAAACCATATATTATTAATTTTTGGGCATCATGGTGTGGACCGTGTGAAATGGAGGCACCTGATTTAGTTCATATGTATGATAAATATAAAAAGGATGTTGAAATTTTTGCGGTGAATGCAACTGTTAGTGACCCAGTACAAGAAGCAAGCGCATTTGCTAATCGCTATGGGTTTGAGTTTCCTGTTCTATTAGATATGGACGGAGTAGCTGGACTAGATTATAAAGTATTCTCTTTACCGACGACATTTTTTGTTAATAAAGATGGAATTATAGTAGATCATGTACGAGGTGTATTACCACCAGATCAATTAGAAAAGAAATTTAAGAAATTGATTGAGAATTAAAAGGAGATTTCGTGACGATGGAGTGGATCGTGAGGTTACAACCCATATCTCTTATAATTGGAAGTCTATTTGGATTTGTGTTGATGAAACGAAAGATGAGGCATCAAAATGTATCATATGAAAAAATGATGGATGCCGTAACAAATGCTTTTCTTATCATCGTATTTGTATGGAAGTTTGCACCATCAATTTTAAATCCTGTATGGGCCTTTGGGGCGCCAGTGCAAGCAATATTAGCTGTTGGAAGTATGCAACATATTGTAGTAGGATGCGTGATTGCGAGTGTATACATTGTTTGGAAAAGTAAAAAGGAGCAATTTTCGCTTCGTATTTTACTTGATGCATTGCCTTTTGGTCTGTGTGTGAGTATTATCTTTTATTTTCTATTACATCATGAAGTAGGTGCACAAACGACACTACCATGGGGAATGAAAATATATGAATCTAAACTTTTATATCACCCTATTTTCGTATATGAGATCAGCCTTGCTCTTTGTATAATGGGCTTGTTATGGATGAAAAATGAAAGGCTCGGAAATGGAAAGAATATAAGTGTTTTTCTAATTATTGAGGGGTTTGCTCATATTATTATTTCGCTTGTTAGTGAACAAAATTCGGTTCTGTTTGGTCTATCAGCAGAGCAAATAATGAGCTTTTGTATTATTAGTTTAGGGATTTTGTTGGTGCCGAAAAAATAAAAGATAGCCATGTACAGAGAGTATATGGCTATCTTTTATAAGCATATTTCTTCATCATATGCTAAATCATTATATTATAGAAACTTAAAAACCCCTTTATTAGGGGTTTTTAGGTTTCTATAGGTCTGCATGTGTTTCTTGTTTATCTGTATCCCATTTTGGAAGTTGTTTTGCTTGTTGACTTTCAGTAAAATTATTAAATCCAAAAGCAAGTATGCATGTAAAGGTTAAAATAGCTAAACTAATCTTTTTCATTATCTTAGTGCCTCCTTAGTTAATAATTTTTGTTTTGCTTCGTAAGTATTGAAAAAATATTTTTGAGATTTCTCTATTTTATTCACTTTATGAAATTCTACTGCTAATAATTCGTAATATTCTTGTACATAATCGTATAATTCTTTACTGTTAAAATATGTAGTGCCTGCAATGATTGCGTTTTCTAATTCGTCTAGAATACCAGTGTGTTGTGTTTTTAAGATAGTGAAATGGTGTTTATATTCTTGATTATTTAATTCATTACAAATTTCTAAGCCTTTTTGAACCCAATCGTTTGCAATTTCTTTTTCATTTAAACTAAAATGTTCTTTGGCTTGTAGAAAATTGGCTTTTAGGTGTTTAGGTAATTTGTTTGTAACTATTGTAAGATGTCTAATAGCAAGGGTTGATAGATTTTGAGAAGAGTAGAGCCAACCTAAGTTATTTCGAACTTTTAAGATTAGTGTATCGTCTTTCAGCTTTTGTAAAATATTGATTGCTGAATTATAGTTCTCTTCGGCTTGTTCGAATTGTTTTAAATAAACAGAACATGAGCCTAAAATGTTTTCGCATAGAGCTATTTTAATTTCATAACGTGGATATTTTGAGAAAATCTCTTTAGCTTGATTTGCATAATTGATTGCTGTAAGTGGTTTGTTTGTATGGTGATTAAATATAGCGAATTTATATTTATATTCAGCTTCTTCTAGTTCGCCTGGTACATGTTTTAAAAGGGATTCAGCTTTTTCGTATTCTTTTTTTGCTTCATCATAATTTCCAATAATGGTAGCATGTTCAGCTTTAAAAAAGTGATAATAATAAGTAATAAAGTCTTCAGTTATTGGATTGTCTAAACGAACAATTTGACTAAAAGTATCATATTTAATGTTTGTCCAATCGGTTAGGACCTTATATTTAAAGTTTAGTAGGGAGTAGTAAAGCGATAGATTTTGATCAGCTTCAATTTTATTAATCTGTTTCTCTATTTTTTCTTTTAATTGTTTCGCTTCAATTAATTGCTCCGCTACCATTACTTGATATAAAATGTTTAATTCGTTGACAATCTGTTCATGCCCTTTTAATAACACACTCATTATATATTCCCCCATCCGATAAAAGTATCCTAATTTAATTATTTCTATAATAGCAAAATAGAAGAAGTATAAGAGTGATTTTACCATATTTTTCAACAAAATTCTGAAAAATCAATTAATTTTTACGTGTTTCTTATTTTTATGTGAATATTACAAGTGCCTCTGGTAGTGGTGGGATGAATCTGACTCATGATACGTTAGCATCAATGGGAGGGATAGTTTCACTTGTAAATATGTTATTAGGAGGATTGTTCGGATTGGGTCCAACTGTTAAGTTTTTAACAAAAATTTCACTTTCTTATTTAACAAAAACAGGATAATCCTCATTTTATAAGAATCATCCTGTTTTTATTGATATATTAAAAAATCGGCGGAGTAACAGAAAATAAGACAATCGCGTTTTTTTCAAAATGATTCACCCATTTATGCTTTAAATAAGCAGGTATTTTTACACTATCGCCAGTTTCTAATACGTATTCTTCCTCATTTAAATATAATGTGATTTTCCCATCTAAGACAAATGCTAATTCTTCTCCTTTATGTTCTAGCACATTTTCTGATGAAGCTGTATTAGGCGGGACGGTCATAATTGCTGTTGCTAAATTTCCAGTGAAATCAGGTGAAAGCATTTCATATGATAAATTATCAATAATCATTTTCTTTCGTTTATGGGAACGTACAATTAAATCGTCTGTATTTGTATCTTCAAGTAAAAAGCTAAATGTTGGCACATCAAGAGCTTTAGCAAGCACTTTTAATGTTTGGATAGAAGGGTTAGCGGACCCGCGCTCAATTTGACTTAACATTGATGGTGTAATATCGGCCATCTTTGCTAGTTCTTTACTAGTTAAACCTTTTTCTTTTCTTTGTTTTTCAATTTTTTTACCAATATCTATATTTTCCATAATGAAAATCTCCTTAATAATTATTAAATTATATTTAAATAAATTAAATTAAAATTAACTTAATGGGATTATTTGTGTTAAACTATATTAAAATTAATTATAATTTATTGTATGGTGAGCTACAAGGATATAAGGAGGAAACAAAATGAAAGAAATAGGGGCATTACAAGCAGAATATCCATTAGTGAATAAGCTTATTGCAACAGAAGAAGTATTTTGGATAAATCCAAACATAGAAATGTATGAAACAGCAATAAAAGATTCACCACTTAATGAAGAGAATGTAAAAGATGCGGAAGAGAGATTAAAGCGTTTTGCACCATATATTGCGAAAGTTTTTCCTGAAACGAAAGGGGCGAACGGCATAATCGAATCACCTTTAGTGAAAATACCTTCTATGAAAGAAGCATTAGAGAGAAAATATGAGCAACCTATTTTAGGAGAATTATTATTAAAATGTGATAGTCATCTTCCAATATCAGGATCAATTAAAGCTAGGGGCGGCATTTATGAAGTGTTGAAACATGCTGAGCAACTAGCATTGCAGCACGGAATGGTAACAGAAGAAGATAATTATTCCGTTTTAGATAGTGATACATGTAGAGAGTTTTTCTCGAAATATTCAATTGCAGTAGGTTCTACAGGGAATTTAGGACTTAGCATAGGGATTATGAGTGCGAATCTAGGTTTTAATGTAACTGTTCATATGTCAGCAGACGCAAAAAAATGGAAGAAAGATTTATTAAGAAGTAAAGGTGTAAACGTTATTGAATATGAAGATGATTATAGCAAAGCAGTAGAAGAAGGAAGAAGACAAGCGGATGCGGATCCTAGCTGTTATTTTGTAGACGATGAAAACTCACATGATTTATTTTTAGGATACGCAGTAGCCGCATCACGATTACAAAAGCAATTAGAAGAGTTAGAGGTTGTAGTAGATGAAGATCATCCTTTATTTGTTTACCTTCCGTGCGGAGTAGGAGGAGGACCTGGCGGAGTAGCATTCGGTTTAAAGTTATTGTATAAAGATAATGTTCATTGTTTCTTTGCAGAGCCAACACATTCTCCTTGTATGTTACTCGGCTTAATGACAGGCCTTCATGACAAAATTTCCGTTCAAGATATCGGAATTGATAATGTAACAGATGCGGATGGACTTGCGGTAGGAAGGCCATCTGGATTTGTCGGTAAAACGATGGAACCATTTTTGAGTGGGAATTACACAGTAAGTGATGAAGAGTTATATAGATTGTTAAAAGAACTAGCTGATACTGAGAATATTGATTTAGAGCCTTCTGCACTAGCAGGTATGATAGGGCCAGTGAAAGTATGTAAAGAAGATGAGTATTTACAAAAGCAACAGTTAACAGAGAAGGTGAAAAAAGGTACTCATATTGTGTGGGGAACGGGTGGAAGTATGGTTCCAAAAGATGTAATGAATGAGTATTATAGGAAAGGTTTGGAATTAACGGTATAAGAAAAATGAGGCTAGTTGTAGCCTCATTTTTTCATGTACATAAAAATCTTTGTTATTTTCACAATAGTTCTTTATAGTATATATAAAGGATAACTAATATTGAATAAATACAACAAAAAAGCTTTATTTTACATAATAAGAGGATGTGTATACGATGTCATTACAGACTAAATATATAGCGGGTATTTCGCTTGGGGTTATGGGTGTCGGTTTTGCGGCTTCTATCCCTTTTCAAGGAACGGTAGCTGGAGAGATTATACAAGGTGGATTTGAAGCTGGATTGGTTGGTGGACTTGCGGATTGGTTCGCGGTTACAGCTTTATTCCGTCATCCGATGGGAATACCAATTCCGCATACAGCTTTGTTACCTAAAAACCGTAAACGGGTAACGAAAGGACTCATTCATACGTTAGAAAATGAATGGCTGACGAAAGAAAGTATTACGAATAAAGTAAAAGAGATGCAGTTAGCACAAATGGTACTGCAAATTGCTGAGAGAGAAATGCAGTCTGATGCTGTGAAAAAGGGGATTGTAACGATTGCAGAGAAAGCAATTGTTACAATAGATACAGAAAAGTTAGCTGTTATTATTGAAAAAGAATTAAAAACATATTTGCATACAATTAATACAAGTAACATTTTACAAGTGCTTGTTGATCAATTAGTTGTGCAAGAATATGATGAAAAGACACTTGATTACATATTAGTGAAGGTAAAAGATTGGACAGCGCAAGATGAAGCTCGTTACCAGCTCGGTAGCTTAGGTATGAAGGCGATGGAAAATATAAAAGTAGATGGATTCTTGCAGTTTACTTTGAAATCATTTATGAATATTGTAGATGAAGATAAAATTGGCGGCATTTTGCAGAAGTTTATCATTAGTAATATTAACAGCTTACAAGAGGCTGATAATAGCACAAGACAACTTATATTAGCGAAGATTCGTCAAGAAATTATCAATGTAAAAGAAAATGAAGCCTTATTACAGGAATTAGAAAATTGGAAAGAAAAGTGGATTGCGAATTGGAATGCTACTGACAAAATAAAAGAGATGCTAGAGCAAGTACAACAAAGAGCAGTTGCTTTTGTAAATAATGAAGAATTTGCTGATAAATATGTTATTCCATTTTTACAAAAACAAATGAACAAAATAAAAGAAGATGAACAAACTGTTCAAAAAATAGAGGAGTGGTTACAAAAGCAAGTTGTCACACTTGTGGAAAAGAACCATTCGAAAATCGGTAAGCTTGTACAAGAAAATCTTGATAAGTTAGATGATAAAACGTTAATCGAAATGATTGAAAATAATGTCGGTAAAGATTTACAGTGGATCCGAGTGAACGGGGCGGTTTGCGGATTTATGATTGGATTAGTGTTAGAAGGAATTAAAGCGATTATATGAGAAAAACCTTCCGCAATTGCGGAAGGTTTTTTATTTTTCGAGAACACTCATATTCAAATTATAAGCTTTCTCAATATTTAACTTGTACGTCCCATTTCCAGTTTTAATCGAATTTTTATACCAATGTTCTTGGTTGTTTAATTCTGGATGTTCTTCTGAAGAAGTATTTTCGTTTTTCGTTAAATCTTCTACTTGTTCCCAAGGTGTGCTTCCATGTGTTTCTTTTTGATTTGTTACTGCTGTTAAAGATACATCACTCTCTTGTGCAAGATGGACAGACACTCTTGAGCTTTCCTGTACAAACCAATTATTTTGTAATTGACCTGGATAAAGAGATAGTTCGTTATTTGAAGCACGGATTTCCACATTTTTATTTTGCGGAAGAACAAGCGTTGGTTTCACCTGTGGTGCTGAATTAAATAACGTATGCTGAACAGGTAATGATTTTAAAGTGATATACATCGTTTCTCCAGCCGTTTGAACTGAAAGGAAATCATCTTGTTTTAAATTGAGTTTTTCATTTGCTTTCGTCGTCATTTCATAAGTTCCCAAAAGGTGAATTTGATTTGTATTATTTCCCTCTATCGTTAGAGGCTGATGACCTGCATCTACTACGATTTTTTTGATAGATTCAGGTATATCAAATTGTCCGTCTGGAATATTACTCGTTTGCCTCGTTGTGTTAATAGAGTGACGAACTTCTTCTAGTAATCCAGTTGATAATAAACAGTAAAAAGCAATTCCGACGCTTCCTAAAACACCGATAAAGAAAATACTAAAAATATCATATTTAATAAATGATTGTTCCTTCTTAGAAAATAGAAGGTATAGTAAAACTTCAGCTCCAAGTATGATAAGTAAAACTGGCCACCATGCAGTTAGTGTATCTAATACTTGAATTCCTTTTACGACTGAAAATAGTAAAAAGCATCCTAACGATATAATAGAAAGCCCCATTGAGAATGTTCCAACACGCCAAGTCCTCATTCGCTTGTCCCACCTTTGTTTTCTTTATTTCCAAGTAACAATTTAAAGCCGCCGCCAATTAAAAGGAGTGCAACGATAGATGTCTGGAAATAGCGATAATATAGTTCACTAAGATGAATATTAAATATAGTTACAAAATAATCATTCAAAATAGGAAGGACTGTTTGATTTAATAAATAATAACCACCGAGTGTAATTAATCCGATACCGATCCATCTTTGATGATTTATAAAATAATCGATAATGGGTTCGTCTTGTACTCGTTCTTTTCCGTATTTTGCTGTTTGCTGTAACGCATCAAAAAAGCTATAGAACCAAATGATTGGTACTAAAAATAAAAACGCAGAAAGTCTTAATAAGTCGAGTAAATAAATAGATAGTAAAAAGGCTGCCATAAGCTGAAGACCACGGCGTTGTAAACCTAAATACATATGACCTGCTCCAGGGAACATCGCTAAAATAGAAGCAAATGTTTTACTTTTCTTTCCTTGCTCTCGATGTTCTTCAAACTCTTCGAAAATAGTACGATCATCTAGTTGCTCGCCACGTTCTTTTTTCTGGAGTTGCTGAACAACATCGAAGAAATTGTAAATCCATAAAACAGGTAATGTAATAAGGAAGATAAGAAAACTTTCTTGCGATGTTAAAAGTGCAACGAAAATAATCATACTTCCGATTCCTGTGCAAGCTACTAAAAACGTAAGACCACGTTGCATAAGTCCTAATTGGAAATGGCCAAGTCCAGGGATGATAGATAGGAGAATGATATAAAATCGTTCGCTCTCTTTAGAGGAATTTATCAATTCTCCAGCTTCTTGTTTTTTCGTTTGTTTTATAATGGTGATAACTAAATCTAGTAAGTTAATTACCCATAGAACAGCTAGTAAAAATAGAGAAAGAAAAGCAATATCACGTTCTCTTACTACTATGGTACAGAATACTGCAAAGGAGAATAGAAATAAAGATCCTCCGCTATATAAAATAAACCGTCCTAGCTTTTTTAAGTATAAATGTCCAAGCCCAGGAATTAGCCCTAATACAAGTGCTAAAAAGGGGTTTTTATTCATGCTTTAAACCTCCGTCCTTTTTTGATGTATCTACCGATTTGTTTACAATTTGTTGTGAGATAGAAGACTCGTTATGTTTTGAAGATTTCTCGAAATTTGATGTCGCTGTAAAAATATATTGGAATAAACCACTTACCATAAAAATAATTGTAGCTGCAGTCGCAATTATGTAGTGAATAATTGTGCGTTTTAGTGAGTTTGTTTTTATATTTTCATTAGGTTGTAGCGTTTCAAAATTAATTTGCGTCATAACTTCGTTCGTAAATGAATCATCATTTATCATTGGAAGGTTTTCATGTTGTTCATCAATACTTTCCATATAAAGTGTTAAACAATGATCACATTCGTAAAGATGTTCTTCCATAGATTCACGTTCATTGCTTTCTATAAAATCTAATGTATAATTGCACCAATCTTCTTTTGAATAATGCATCATAGAAACTCTTCCTCCTTCCAATGTTTTTTAATCCATTTTCGTGCCCGATACAGTTTCATTTCAACTGTTTTCACTTCGATGTTTTCCTGTAAAGCAATTTCTTGATAGCTTTTTTCTTCTAAGTAATGTGCGAGAACGACGTCACGGTAATTTTCCGGAAGTTCTCTCAGTTTTTGAGCGATGAGTAATTTTTGCTCTTTCGTCAATAATAAATCCTCAATATTATGAGAGGATTTTATATTTCCCTCAGTTTCTTTACATAAGGAGAGTTCTTCGTTTTCTCTAGCTTTCTTCCTCTTATAATCAATAGCGTGATTGGTGGCAATACGCGCCATCCACGTTTTTAATCCGCGAAATTGATAATTAGGGAGAGAGGCGTGAATTTTTACGAATACTTCTTGTGTAACATCTTTCGCATCTTCTTCATGTCTTAAAATAGAAAAGATAACTTGGAAAATATAATGACGATATGTTTGCACAAGGATACGAAAAGCATGTTCGCTTCCTTGTTGTGCTTTTTCAATTAATTGTTTTTCCTCAATGGGTCTCTCCCTCCTTTTTGACGCATTCTATTATATAGACGTAAAGAATGATAAGTCACCCTACACATTTTATAAAAAAAGAATAATATATTTTTTGTAGGAGAGCTAGATGAAAAAAGGTGTGAAAAAATGGTAAAGAGAAGTATATAATGAGCAAGTGGGAAATGTTACACGTAGAAAGGATGTGAATGTTAGTAGGAGGAAGGTCCATACTAACAAACATGAAAATTACAATATTGATAGCAGATGATAACTCTTTTATTAGAGAGGGCATGAAAATTATTTTAAATACATACGAAGAGTTTGAAGTAGTAGATACAGTAAATGATGGGAAGGAAGCAGTGGAGTATTGCAAAAAGAACGACGTTGATATCGCTCTATTAGATGTTCGCATGCCAAATATGAACGGAGTAGAGGCGACGAAATTCATTTGTGAAGAGACGAAAACAAAACCGCTTATTTTAACGACGTTTGATGATGATGAATATATTTTGGATGCAGTAAAAAACGGAGCTAAAGGTTATTTATTAAAAAATAACGATCCGGAGCGGATTCGTGATGCGATAAAAGGAGTATATAACGGTCAAACTGTTATGCAAGATGTTGTCCTCGATAAAATTAAGTCTAATTTAATGGAAAGTAAAGAGGAAGAATGTAAAATTGATAAGAGTCTTTTCACAGAAAGGGAGCTTAGTATTATCGCATTAATTGCAAAAGGTTTCTCAAATAAAGAAATTTCGAAACAGCTTTTTATATCTGAGGGAACAATTGCAAATTATATTACGTCAGTTTTAGGGAAAACTGGACTTGAACATCGCACACAAATTGCGATTTATTACTTAACAGGGAAAGTAGATTAATGATATGGAATTTTGGTTAACTGTAAGTAAATTAATTGTCTTTTTATATATTGTGTTTAGTTATATTTACGCAAATGTAGCAAATTTACCGTGGGTTATATTTACTTTACTTATTTACCTCTCTGTAAACGTAATGATTTCTATATTTAAAAAAGATACGTATAAAAAAATATTAATCTGTATGTCCATTGGCGTAGTTATGTTATTTACATGGAGGATTCATCCATTTTTTATTTTGTTTTTACCTTTGAACTTATACGAAATTATATTCTATTACATAGAAAATAATTGGCCACGCTTTGTCGTTATGATGCTCCCAATTACGATTGCAGATGAAAGTATTCGAATGACTTATGGATTAATTGTTGCATTTTCTTTTCTCGTTTTAACTATTGCAGATCGATATATATCGCGTGTAGTAAAGCTTGAATCGCAAAATGATAAGATGCGGAAAGATATGCAACGACTTACGAAAAGTTTACATGAAAATAAAGAGTACATAAGACAATCTGAATACACATTTAAGCTAGAAGAGAGAAATCGGTTATCACAAGAAATTCATGATAAAATTGGCCACTCGATGACGGGTGCACTAATTCAAATGGAAGCAGCAAAGAGATTAATGGGGATAGATAAAGAAAAATCAGCGGAGTTATTACAAAATGCAATTCACATTTCAAAAGATGGAATTGAAAGTATTCGCATTACGTTAAAAAATATGAAGCCACCAACAGAGCAAATTGGCATTCATCGTATGAAATTATTCATAGAGGAATTTGCCGGTAAGAATGATGTGAATATTCCTTTCGTGTACAAAGGGAACTTAGATATGATTTCTCCCATTCAGTGGAAAATTATCGGTGAGAATGTTACAGAAGCACTAACAAATGCAATGAAATATGCTGATGCGACAGTTATTTCTATAGATATTCATGTGCTTAACAAGATGGTTAAGGTGCAAGTGAAGGATAACGGAAAAGGGGTAGCTCTTGTTAAAAAAGGTCTCGGTATTATGGGGATGGAGGAGCGAACGGCGTCTGTAAACGGAAAAATTATTGTAGATGGGACAAGTGGTTTTTCAGTAACGATGTTGTTGCCAATATAAAGAGAATGGTACGAGGATGAACCATCTCATATGAAAAAAGTGAATATTCTCATGTGAAAAGAATGAACTTCTGCACTGAGCAGGTTCATTCTTTTTGTTTATACTAAAAGCAGAGAAACCGAAATAGGGGTGAAAATGATGAATACATTAGAAATTAAAAATTTAACGAAAAAATTTGGTGATTTCATCGCAGTTGATAATATGTCTTTATCTATTAAAGAAGGAGAAATATTTGGCTTTTTAGGATCAAATGGTGCTGGTAAGAGTACAACGATAAATATGATTGCTGGTTTGTTAAGAAGTAATGAAGGTGAAATTAGCATACTAGGAAAAAATATAAAGAAACATAATCGATTTGCAAAGATGAATATCGGTATTGTTCCACAAGATATTGCGATTTATGAAGAGTTAACTGCCTATGAAAATGTGAAATTCTTTGCTGGATTGTACGGATTACGAGGAGCTGAATTAAAAGCTAGGGTAGAGGAAGCTCTTCAATTTGTAGGACTTAGTGATAAACAGAAAAGCTATCCGAAGAACTTTTCTGGTGGGATGAAAAGAAGATTAAATATTGCTTGTGCAATTGCACATAGACCGAAGTTAATTATTATGGATGAACCGACAGTTGGAATTGATCCGCAGTCAAGGAACTATATTCTTCAGTCTGTCCGGAAGTTAAATGAAATGGGAAGCACTATTATTTACACGAGCCACTACATGGAAGAAGTAGAAGAGATTTGTACGAAAATCGCAATTGTCGACCACGGTAAAGTGATTGCAGAAGGTACGAAAGAACAGTTAAAAGCGATTATTACAGATACGAAAGATATTTGGATTGAAGTGAAGTCAGTAGAAAATTTAGATGTAGAAAAGTTAAAAGAGATAAACGGTGTGAAAGCTGTTCAGATTGAAGAGAACGTAATCAAGGTAAACTCGGATGCAGGATTAAATAATTTAAATCAAATTATTCAGCATTTCATTAATCATGACATTGAAATTCGTTCGTTAGAGGAGCAGGCTCCAAACTTAGAAACAGTATTTCTTACGTTAACCGGAAGAAACTTACGAGATAAATAAAAGGTAAATGAAGAAAAGGTAAAGGGAGGTTCATCAATTGAACATCTTCAATATTGCAATTATGCATATTAAAAGAGATTTCAGAGACGTAAGAACTTTAGTTTTTATGTTAGCATTTCCGATTGTGCTTATGCTTGTGTTAGGAACAGCGTTAACCAACGCATTTAATAGTGATAGTCATTCGATTAAAGATATACAAGTGCTATATAAAGATGAAGCGAGTAGCACGTTTTCTCAATCATTTGAAGCATTTACGAAAGAAGTGGATAAATCAGGTATTCATTTTAAAAAAGCTTCCGAAGGTATAGATGGGAAAGAAGAAGTGAAGAAAAATAAATATGCTGCTTATGTAGAGTTAAATAAAGATGGTGCAAAATTTTACGGAAGTGACAAAAGTAGTATTGAGGGGAGTATTGTGGAAGGAATGCTTACAACATTTGTTGATAAGTACAATGTAGCGGTCGAAGTTGCAAAAGTAGATCCTACTAAGGTGAGCACAGTTATTTCAAACGGAAATCATAATGATTATATAAAAGAAACATCCTTACAAGCTGCGAAAAAACCAGGTTCTATGGATTACTATGCGGTTGTAATGACAACGATGATTGCACTATATGCTGCGATGGGAGCGAGTTCTTTAATTCGAGGAGAACGAATACGTAAAACAGGAGATCGTCTCATTGCTGCACCTATAAGTAAAGCTGAAATATTCATTGGAAAAGTACTTGGTAGCCTAGTAGCAAATGCCCTGTGCATATTACTCGTCATGTTATTTAGTAAATTTGTTTTTCAAGCGAATTGGGGCGACCATCTTGGAATCATATTTCTTATTTTATTAACACAAGTCTTTCTAGCAATTAGCTTCGGTTTAGGAATCGGATATATTACGAAAACAGCTGAAGCGTCTAGGGCAATTATTATGGTTGTTGTGCAATTAGCTTCTATTTTTGGAGGTGCATATTTCGTAATAGAAGAAAATTTCGTTACGAATTTATCACCATTAACTTGGGCAAATACAGCTGTTATGAAAATTATTTATGCAAATGATGTAGGGGCAGCATTATCAGTCATTTCTTTAAACCTTGGAATTTCAGCACTCTTTTTATTAATTGCAATTATTGCATTACGTAGACGGGAGGGGCTATAGTATGAAGGATATTTTATGGCTCATACAAAAAACGTTATCTGTGCTTTTGAAAAATAAAAAAAGTTTACTCATTATAATTAGCTTGCCGATAATAGGGACGCTCATTTCCTTCTCGATATATGGAAATGCAGGGCAAGGAACGTTAAATATCGGGATTGTAAATAAAGAAAATGAGCCGATAACAAATGATACGATAAAGTTTTTAGAAGGATTAAATCATGTGAATGTGAGTAAGGTTAAGGAGTCTGAAGTAGAAGATAAACTCACTTCCAAAAAACTTGATGGAGTTATTACATTGGATTCTGGTTTTTCAAAAAGTGTTCGAGAAGGGAAACCAGAGCATATTGAAATTTCATCGATTAAAGGTGATCAAGTAACAGGATTTATAAAATCATATTTATATAATTATATTGATAATATAGCAGCTATTAGTAAAGTAGCAGGAACAGATCAAAGTACATTCGACAATATGTACGCAGGGTATCAAAAAGGTTCATTTAAAATGAAAACTGAGATGCTAGAAGATACTTCGAAAAATAAAGATATGACAAATCAAACGATGGGTTACCTTATTATGTTTATGCTGTTTTCAGCAGCTAACTTATCAGGTCATATTTTAAAAGAAAAAGAGAATAGAACGTACTTTAGACTATTATCAACGCCGATAGATGGGAAGAAGTTCATATTATCTAATGTCGGGGTAAATATGATAATACTAACAGTACAAATTTTGATTACAATCCTATTCCTGACGAATGTTTTTCATACGAATATCAATATGTCTTTCATAGTGATGATGGGCGTACTAATGCTATTTGCATTAATCGCAATTGGAATATCATTAGTCCTTGTAGCTTTTTCGAAAAACTCAGCATCGGCAAATGCGATGCAAAATATGATCATTGTACCAACATGCTTACTTGCGGGATGTTATTTCCCATATGATATTATGCCAAGTGCAGTACAAAAAGTAGCTAATTTTCTTCCGCAGCGCTGGTTGTTAGATACGATATCAAAACTACAGCAGGGAATACCATTCTCGGAGTTGTATTTAAACATTTTAATTTTATTCGCTTTCGCAATTGCATTCTTCTTAATTGCGATTTATAAGTTTGGAAGAAATAATGATGCGAGGAATTTTGTTTAATGTGAAAAGGATGTGACGTTAAGTCACATCCTTTTTTGTATGAAGCATGAAATCTAAACTTGAATGACAAAATAGAAAGGTGGAAAGAAAATGATCGGAAGGAAATCAAAATGATTAAAAAAATATTGCGAGTTACTTCTATTGTTATTGCTATTTTCGTTTTTATTTTAATTTGGATGCATATCGATGTTACCTTAGGTAGGAAAATGGAAGCTGGGGAAAACATGCCGACAGAGTATGCGCCTCATTATAGTGATTTTCAATTATATGTAGAAGGGAAATCATTATATGAGCAGCTATTTGAAGATATTAAAAAAGCGAAAAGCTCCATCTACACTTATTTCTTCATTTTGTCGGATGATAAAAGTAGTCATACTTTTTTAAACTTATTAAAAGAGAAGGCAAAAGAAGGAGTAAACGTCTATTTATCAGTTGATCGCATGAATGATTTATCATTTGAAAGAAAGATGATAAATGAATTGAGGGAAAGTGGTGTGCATTTTACATATAGTAGAAAACCTGCATTGCCATTCGGATTTTATTCACTTCACCATCGTAATCATCGCCGTATTACGACGATTGATGGGGAGATTGGCTATACAGGCGGATTTAATATAGGAGATGAGTACTTAGGGAAAGATAAGCGATTTGGATATTGGCGTGATTATCATGTACGGCTTAAAGGAGAAGGAGCAAAAGATTTAGAAGAGCAGTTTGCTTTAGATTGGAAACGAGATACGAAAGAAGAGATAAAGAGGAGTACGAATAAAGCTAGTAAAGGGAATACATTACATACTATGACTAGTTACAATGGGCATTACGTTGCTGAAAAATATATAGAGCTCATAAAACAAGCTCAACACTCCATTGTAATTGCAACGCCGTATTTTATAGCAAAAAATAAAGAATCTATGAATGCTTTAATCGCAGCACAAAAGCGTGGTGTTACAGTAAAAATACTTTGGTCATATAAACCAGATCTACCTCTTATAAAAGAAGCGGCGTATCCATACATACGTCAAGCTGTTAATAATGGGATTACTGTATATGGGTATAAAAAAGGAATGTTCCATGGTAAATTAATGCTTATTGATAATGAATTAACCGTTATTGGTACAACAAACTTTACTTCGCGTAGCTTCAACATAAATGATGAAATGAATTTTTATATTTATGGTGGTCCTATTGTAGGACAAGTTAATAAGGCATTAACAGAGGATTTTCATGATTCGAAAGAAATGACGAAAGAGTTTTTTGAAAAGTTATCTTTTTGGGAGCGTTGTAAGGAGAAAGTAGCGGGATTGGTTGAGTTCTATTTGTGATGATGGATTAGGAAAGGGTGCCTACAAAAGGCACCCTTTTTGGTGGGAAATCATTATTTTTCATGCACCAGCATCGTAACATCATCATTGATCAACGTCCCCACATGTTCGCCTAAACATATTTTCTTCATGACCCCAGGCTCATCAAAGTTAAAGACATGCGTTGGTAAATTGTAGTCTCTGGCAAGCAGTAATGCCGCTTGATCCATGACTTGTATATTTTGTCTAACGACATCATTATAGTTTAGTTTGCTGTACATTTTTGCTGATTTATTATGCTTTGGATCACTTGTAAAGACGCCATCTACCCCTTGTTTTGCGACTAATATGGCATCACTATTCATCTCGATGGCTCTTTGTACACTTGGATAATCTGTTGTCACGAACGGTTGGCCGTTTCCGCCTCCAAAGATAACGATATAGCCGTTATCTAAATGGTGGACTGCACGCAAGCGAATGTATGGTTCAGCTACTGCATTAAATGGAATGGAAGTCATAACGCGTACTTCTCTATTTGTTTTACTTGTTAAAACACCGCGAAGCATTAAGCTGTTAATGATTGTACCTAACGTACCGATATTATCAGCTTCCACGCGATCAATTCCCCACTCTTCAGCTAGATGCCCCCTAAAAATGTTACCGCCACCGATGACGATGGATACTTCGATACCTAAATCAACAATAGATAAAATTTCGTTTGCGATATGTTCTAATCGTTTGGAGTTAAAGCTATTTCCAGTTTGATCGGCAAGTGCACCGCCGCTTAATTTAATTAAGACACGTTTATATGGTCTCATAACAATTCCCCCTATATAGATCGCAATAAAAAAGGAACAAAGGCGAATGCCTTTGTTCCTTTTTAAGAAAATGAAAAAGAAAAGAAGAAGATAGGACGAATTGCTTTGTATAGTTTTTCATAACATCCACTCCTTTTCATTTTGATTTGTTTTAAGTATATATCTTTTTGATTATACGAAACAATCTGATTACTTATCAAGTTTATTTTATCGTTTTTTAACAAAATGGTGTCAATGAAAAAAAGAAGAAAAATATTTGAATTTTTTGTGACGAACTTGTAGGTTTTTGTATGATTTTGTAGGTTCGCTTATAAGATGTGTGAGTAGCTTTTATAAATTCAAATTGAAAGCGTTCGCATGAAGGGGATGAACATAAATGAAAAAATTCGGATTGGCAACACAAATTTTTGTCGCGCTTGTTTTAGGGATTGTAGTAGGGGCAGTCTTTTATGGCAATAAAACGGCGATTTCTTATATCACACCAATTGGGGATATATTTATTCACTTAATTAAGATGATTGTAGTACCAATTGTTATTTCAGCATTAATTGTTGCGGTAGCTGGTGTAGGAGATATGAAAAAGCTTGGGAAACTGGGCGGTAAGACAATTCTTTATTTCGAAATTATTACGACGATTGCTATTTTAATGGGATTACTTGCAGCGAATATATTCCAACCAGGTACTGGCGTTGATATGAGTAATCTACAGCAAAGTGATATTTCTTCTTATAAACAAACTGCAGATGCAACAGAGAAGAAAGGTTTTGCTGATACAATTGTTCACATTGTACCGAAAAACGTATTTGAATCGATTGCACAAGGTGACCTATTACCGATTATATTCTTCTCAGTACTATTCGGCTTAGGAGTTGCAGCAATTGGGGAAAAAGGAAAGCCTGTCTTTAACTTCTTTGAAGGTGTACTCGAAGCGATGTTTTGGGTTACAAATCAAGTTATGAAATTTGCACCATTTGGTGTATTCGCATTAATTGCGGTTACGGTTGCAAAATTTGGTGTAGCAACACTACTTCCTTTAGGAAAACTAGTGCTAGCTGTATACGTAACTGTTATACTATTCGTTGTGATTGTATTAGGTATTAATGCAAGAATGGTTGGCGTAAACATTTTTACATTAATGAAAATTTTAAAAGAAGAACTGATTCTTTCATTTACGACAGCAAGTTCAGAAGCTGTTTTACCTAATATAATGAGAAAAATGGAAGAGTTCGGTTGTCCAAAGGCAGTTGCCTCTTTCGTAATTCCGACAGGTTATACATTTAACTTGACTGGATCGGCTATTTATCAAGCGTTAGCGGCATTATTTGTTGCACAAATGTACGGTGTGCACATGTCACTGACAGAGCAAATAACGTTATTATTCGTTCTCATGTTAACATCCAAAGGTATGGCGGGAGTTCCAGGTGCATCGTTCGTTGTTGTATTAGCAACGTTAGGTTCAATGGGGTTACCACTAGAAGGTATCGCGTTAATTGCGGGAATTGACCGCATTTTAGATATGATTCGCTCATCTGTCAATGTATTAGGAAATGCATTAGCGGCCATTGTTATGTCGAAGTGGGAAGGCGAATTCGATAATGAGAAAGCAAAACAATATGTAGAAACAGTCAAAGAAACAAAAGCAGCATAAGAAATCGTTAAGGAGTGAATAATCATGGCAACATTAACTGAAGTTAAAAATGGTGTTCGAATTGAAAAAGATTTTTTAGGTGAAAAAGAAGTACCAAACTATGCATACTACGGCGTGCAAACGATGCGTGCAGTTGAAAACTTCCCGATTACAGGATACAAAATCCATGAAGGCTTAATTAGAGCGTTCGCAATTGTAAAAAAAGCAGCAGCGCTTGCTAATACAGATGTAGGAAGATTGGAATTGAACAAGGGTGGCGTGATCGCAGAGGCTGCTCAAGAAATTCTTGATGGAAAATGGCATGATCATTTCATCGTAGATCCAATTCAGGGCGGAGCAGGTACTTCAATGAACATGAATGCAAATGAAGTCATTGCCAATCGTGCTCTTGAATTATTAGGAATGGAAAAGGGAGACTATCACTATATTAGTCCAAATAGTCATGTAAACATGGCGCAATCAACAAACGATGCATTCCCAACAGCGATTCATATCGCTACATTAAACGCATTAGAAGGTTTATTACAAACGATGGGTTATATGCACGATGTATTTGAATTAAAAGCAGAACAGTTCGATCATGTGATTAAAATGGGTCGTACACATTTACAAGATGCTGTGCCAATTCGTCTTGGACAAGAGTTTAAAGCATACTCTCGCGTACTTGAACGTGATATGAAACGAATTCAACAATCGCGTCAACATTTATATGAAGTAAATATGGGGGCAACTGCAGTTGGTACAGGCTTAAATGCAGATCCAGAATATATTGAAGCAGTTGTAAAACATTTAGCTGCAATTAGTGAATTACCGCTTGTTGGTGCAGAAGATTTAGTGGATGCGACACAAAATACGGATGCTTATACTGAAGTATCTGCAGCACTTAAAGTATGTATGATGAATATGTCTAAAATTGCGAATGACCTTCGCTTAATGGCATCAGGTCCACGTGTTGGTTTAGCAGAAATTATGTTACCAGCTCGTCAGCCAGGTTCATCTATTATGCCAGGGAAAGTAAACCCTGTTATGCCAGAAGTTATTAATCAAATTGCGTTCCAAGTAATTGGTAATGACCATACAATTTGCCTTGCTTCAGAAGCAGGACAATTAGAATTAAACGTTATGGAACCAGTACTTGTTTTCAACTTACTGCAATCAATTAGCATTATGAATAACGGTTTCCGTGCCTTTACAGATAATTGCTTAAAAGGAATTGAAGCGAATGAAGATCGCTTAAAAGAGTATGTTGAGAAAAGTGTAGGAATTATTACAGCCGTGAACCCTCATATCGGTTATGAAGCAGCAGCTCGCGTTGCGAAAGAAGCAATCGCGACAGGGCAATCCGTTCGAGAACTTTGTGTGAAAAATGGTGTACTGTCACAAGAAGACTTAGAGTTAATTCTAGATCCATTCGAAATGACACATCCAGGGATTGCAGGAGCAACTCTTTTAAAGAAAAATTAAAAGAAGAGGGGGGACAAACCCCTCTTTTTTGTTTACAATATAGAAATGCTATATATGAATAGAGGTAGGGATGTTATGAGCAAGTTTACAGTAGCTTCTAATGGTGCATTAGAAACAACATTAAGAGGAGCAGAAGTATTATCAACACCACTTTTAAATAAAGGGGTAGCTTTCACACAAAATGAAAGAGAAGAGTTAGGTTTAAAAGGGTTATTACCGCCAGCGGTTTTAACGTTAGAAGAACAGGCACGCCGAGCATACGAACAATTTAGTTCGCAGCCGGATGATTTATTAAAGAATGTATACTTAACTGCGTTACATGATCGAAATGAAGTATTATTTTATCGTATATTAACAGATCATTTACGTGAAATGTTACCGATTGTATATACACCAACTGTCGGTGTAGCAATTCAAAGGTATAGTCATGAATATCGTAAACCACGTGGTATTTACTTATCAATTAACGACCCATCAGGTATTGAAGAAGCGTTTGCCAATATTGGTGCAACAGCTGAGAACATTGATTTAGTCGTTGTAACAGATGGAGAAGGTATATTAGGAATTGGTGATTGGGGTGTTGGCGGTATTAATATCGCAATCGGAAAATTAGCTGTTTACACTGCCGCAGTTGGAATCGATCCTAGCCGCGTATTACCGGTAATATTAGATGTAGGTACAAACCGTGAGGAACTATTAAACAACCCATTTTATATTGGAAATCGTCACCCTCGTATAACAGGTGAATCTTACGATGAATTTATTGATACATTTGTTCAAGCGGTAAATAAACAATTCCCGAAAGCACTTTTACATTGGGAAGATTTCAGTTCTCGCAATGCACGAAAAATTTTAGATAAATACCGTCATGACGTATGTACGTTTAATGATGATATTCAAGGTACAGGTGCAGTTTCACTTGCTGCTGTATTATCAGCGGTGAAAGCTTCTGGTGTACCACTGAGTGAACACCGCGTTGTTGTGTTTGGCGCTGGTACAGCTGGAATCGGTATCGCAGATCAAGTAAGAGATGCAATGGTCCGTGCTGGCTTATCAGAAGAAGAGTCACATAATCGTTTCTGGTGTATTGACCGAAACGGATTAGTTACAGATAACATGGAAGATCTTCTTGATTTCCAAATTCCATATGCAAGAAAAGAAGCAGAAGTAAGTGAGTGGAAGCAAAATGATGTGATCGGACTTGCTGAAGTTGTGAAACATGTAAAACCGACAATTTTAATTGGCACATCTACTGTTGCAGGTGCATTTAAAGAAGAGATTATTAAAGAAATGGCTTCTCACGTAGAAAGACCAATCATTTTGCCAATGTCGAATCCGACGCCACTTGCTGAAGCAAAACCAGTAGATTTAATTGAATGGACAGAAGGAAGAGCATTAGTTGCAACAGGAAGTCCATTTGAACCAGTTACGTATAACGGTGTAACGTACGTTATCGGGCAATCAAATAATGCACTTATTTTCCCAGGGCTTGGTCTTGGAACAATTGTAGTACGTGCAAGCGTTATGACGGATGGGATGTTCGCAGCAGCTGCTGAAGCAGTTGCAAGTATGGTAGATACAAGTCAGCCAGGCGCACCTATTTTACCAGAGGTCGAAGAATTACGTAATATCTCAGAAATGGTTGCAATTGAAGTAGCTAAAGTTGCAGTTGCAGAAGGTGTTGCAAGAGTGAACTTAAGTGATAACGATATCAAGATGGCAGTGAAAGAAGCAATGTGGAAGCCAGAGTATCGCCAAATAAAAGCGGTAGAAAAGGTTAGAATATAGAAACGAAGCCCGTTTATAACAATAAGCGGGCTTTCGCTTTTACTACTGAAAAAAGTATAGGAAGTGGCACCTTTGAATTGGAATCAATTATGGAAGAAAGATATGTCCCTTTTAATTATATTAATGGTCGTTGTTCCGATTGCTGGGGAGCTGAACTTTCATCCCTTTAATGATACGTTTCGAGTTAGCTTCGGTACACCGCTATTCTTCTTTTTATTATTATTTTTAAGAAGAGTACCAGCAGGAGTTGCAGGTATTCTTGTTGGTATATCTGTAGTCTTATTCCGAGTATGTCTTGACTGGATCATGCAAGGTTCATTTCATATGACAGAATCATTTTATTTGCGTTATCCTGTGTTCTTCTATTATTTTATTTATGGCAGTTTTTTTTCGCTTTGTAGGGTAAATAAGTTCCATCAGAAACCAATCATTATTGGATGCCTTGGAATTTCAATTGAAATTGTTGCAAGTATGTCAGAACTTGCGTTTTATCACATGTTAGTACTAGGTACAACAATAACGATTTCTGAAGTGAATAAACTTATTATTATTGCTATTTTTCGTAGTTTCTTTGCACTTGGTTTTTTAAATATGATGAATTTATATGAAACGAAATTAAAAGAATCGCAAGTTCGAAAAGAAAATGAAAATATGTTAATGCATCTTTCTAATTTATATGTGGAATCTGTTCATTTGAAAAAGACGTTACAAAATGCGGAGTTAATTACACAAGAAGCATATCAACTTTATCGAAACTTACAAGTAAGCGCTGATTCAAGTAGTAAAACAGCATTGAAAATAGCGGGGGAAGTGCATGAAATAAAAAAGGATAATCAAAGGATATTTGCAGGGTTATCTAAACTGTTATTAGATAAAAATGTGGCTGAATATGTAGAAGGACATGAGTTAGCAGAGATGATTGTTAGAATAAACGAGAAGTATGCTGAAATGCTAGAAAAGGATATACGTTTTTCTAAACATATAGAAGGTGAGCATGCTGCATACCACGTGTATACAGTGCTATCAATTTTTAATAACTTAGTTGCAAATGCAGTTGAAGCAATTGAAGATAAAGGTTTCGTTATTATTAAGCTATATAAAAGAAATCAGCAAATATTTTTTGAAGTAATTGACGATGGGCCTGGTATTACACAAAAGTATAAGAAATTAGTATTTAAGCCAGGATTTACTTCCAAGTATGATCAAACGGGAACACCGTCAACTGGTATTGGGCTTTCTTACATAAATGAAATGGTAACAGAGCTAGGCGGAGAAGTGAAATTAGAAGACCGAGAAAATAAAAGAGGATGTAAGTTTATCGTTTGTTTACCAGAGGATAGTTTAAAGCGGGAAGGGGAATAGATTTGTTTTATTATATCGTAGACGATGATGAAGTTTTTCGTTCAATGCTTTCGCAAATTATTGAAGATGGAGATCTTGGAGAAGTAATTGGTGAGGCGGATGACGGAGCTTTTATTGAAGCGGATCAACTAAATTTTAAAAAAGTAGATATTTTATTTATTGATTTGTTGATGCCGATGAGGGACGGAATTGAAACAGTTCGTCACATTGCGTCAACTTTCACGGGGAAAATTATTATGATTTCTCAAGTGGAATCGAAGCAGCTTATAGGTGAGGCATATACACTTGGTGTAGAATATTATATTACAAAACCATTAAACAAAATCGAAGTTGTATCTGTTGTACGCAAAGTGATAGAGCGTATTAGATTGGAGCGTTCTATACATGATATTCAAAAATCATTGAATAACGTGTTTCAGTGGGAAAAACCGCAATTGCGTACTGAACCAGTACAAGAAGGAAAAAAGATAGGGGATTTAGGGCGCTTTTTACTATCAGAACTCGGTATTGCGGGAGAGAATGGAAGTAAAGATTTACTTAGTATGCTGGAATATTTATATGGTCAAGAAAAGGCACAGACATTTGACTTTGGCTTTCCTGCGTTAAAAGAAATTTTTCATCATATTACGATAAGGAAATTAGGGGATATAGCTTTAGAGGCGGATATTGATAAAGAGAAAAAAGCGTCTGAACAAAGAGTACGTCGAGCTATTTATCAGTCGTTAAATCATTTGGCTTCTTTAGGACTAACAGACTTTTCAAATCCAAAATTTGAAAGCTATGCTCCAAAATTTTTCGATTTCACTGTAGTTAGAAAACGGATGACAGAAATGACGAAAGATGAACTTGCATCTTCTGGTCATACGCGAATTAATACAAAGAAGTTTATTCAAGTGTTGTATTTTGAGGCGAAGAGGTTGATGGAGATAGAGTGAAGAAGATGCTTATAAATAAGCATCTTTTTTGTTAAATCAACATTTTATATTTTCTCGTGGAGCATGTAAAATGTTAAGTAAGAGAAAATGGTTTTATATTAAGGAAGTGTCAAAGCGATGAGTTTCACATTGAATAAATCGATTATTAAAGAAGTGTGCGGAGAGACCTCATATAAAAGAGGTGAAGCCTATTATAAATCAAATAAAGTGATAATAAATCATTATGATGAAAATAAAGAAATTTGCGAGGCGACAGTAAAAGGGAACGAGGATTTCCAGGTTACAGTAGAAAAAGCTAAAAAGGGTGATGTTGTTGCAAAATGTAGTTGTCCTTCATTAGCGTCTTTTCAAACGTACTGTCAACATGTTGCAGCAGTATTAATACAAATAAACTATAATCAACAAACAGGTGGAATGAGCTCCACTAGTAACAGAAATGATCAATTGACAAGTGGTATGTTGCAGCTGTTTGCAGACAAACCACTGAGGCCAAAAAGTAAACAACACCGTTTTGATACACGTGAAATATTAGATGTTGAGTTTATATGTACACCAGTAGCTACGAGAAGTGGTGGTGCTCTTCTTGGAATTCAATTGAAACTTGCCAAGGTGTATTTCATAAATCATATTAGAGAATTTCTTTCTAAGGTGGAGAAAAGAGAGTCTTTTCATTGTTCAAATGAATTTACATATACACCAGATGTACATAGTTTTAAACAAGAAACGGATGCAATTATTCAGCAGCTCATTAAAATGTATCATAACGAAAAAATGTATGAGGATGCGCTAGAAGTACATGCGAAACAAGATGAAAGTATGATATTTATACCACCAGCTTCATGGAAAGATATGCTCTCTTCACTTTCTAAAGTTGAATATGTACAGCTGAAACAAAATAAACAACTGTTTCAGGGATTACAAGTTTCAAAAGGTTTGTTGCCGTTACACTTTGAATTTACGAAGGGAAATAATGGCGGATTTACACTTCATATAGATGGTCTAAATCGTGTACAAGTTATGGATATGTATAACAATGCACTTTATGGTGGGAAATTATATCACTTACACATTGAAGATTGTATGCGACTTATTGAATTACAAAAGATGATGAGTCGCTCAAATAGTAATCAGTTTTATATTCCAGAAAGTAAGATGGAACATTTCGTCGCGAAAGTTGTACCAGGATTAATGAAGCTCGGAACGGTACACATTGATGAAGTAATATCGGATCGTGTTGAAACACCTTCGCTAAAAGCGAAATTGTATTTAGACCGCGTGAAAAATCGCTTATTAGCAGGTCTTGAATTTCACTATGGGAACGTCATGATTAATCCGCTAGAAGAGGATGGACAGCCGTCTGTTTTTAATCGTGATGAGAAAAAAGAAAAAGAGATTTTAGACATTATGAGTGAAAGTGGCTTTGCAAAAACAGAAGGCGGTTACTTTATGCATAATGAAGAAGCTGAGTATAACTTTTTATATCACGTCGTGCCAACATTAAAAGGTTTAGTTGATATTTATGCGACGACAGCAATCAAATTGCGAATTAGTAAAGGGGATGCAGTTCCTCTTATTAGAGTGAGAAGAAAAGAAAGGATTGATTGGTTGTCATTTCGTTTTGATATAAAAGGAATACCAGAAGCAGAAATTAAAGGTGTATTAGCGGCCCTTGAAGAGAAACGTAAATATTATCGATTGGCGAACGGTTCGTTTTTGTCGCTAGAGAGTAAAGAGTTTAATGAAATTAATCAGTTTATAAAAGAATCAGGTATTCGGAAAGAATTTTTACATGGAGAAGAGGTAAATGTTCCGCTTATTCGGAGTGTAAAATGGATGAACGGACTTCACGAAGGCAATGTTTTAAGTTTGGATGATTCAGTTCAAGAGTTAGTAGAAAACATTCAAAACCCGAAAAAATTAAAGTTTGCTGTGCCAAATACTTTAAATGCAGAAATGAGAAAGTATCAAGTATATGGGTTCGAATGGATGAAAACACTTGCTCATTACCGTTTTGGCGGTATTTTAGCAGATGATAT
Source organism: Bacillus sp. GW823-FHT06A10 (assembly GCF_058795375.1). Classification (NCBI taxonomy): domain Bacteria; kingdom Bacillati; phylum Bacillota; class Bacilli; order Caryophanales; family Bacillaceae; genus Bacillus; species Bacillus sp. GW823-FHT06A10. Next base: position 962,531 of record NZ_JBXAHT010000001.1, read on the forward strand.
GGGACTTGGAAAAACGTTGCAAAGCATTGCTTTTATAGATTCTGTTTTGGCTGAGATTCGAGAAAAGAAACTGCCAATATTAGTCGTTTCACCATCATCTCTTGTTTATAATTGGTTTAGTGAATTGAAAAAATTCGCCCCGCATATTAGAGCAGTTATTGCAGATGGAAACCAAGCAGAGCGCCGGAAAATTTTGAAAGATATAACGGAATTTGATGTCGTAATCACGTCATATCCATTACTGAGAAGAGATATAAGATTATATGCAAGACCATTTCATACACTATTTCTTGATGAAGCACAGGCGTTTAAAAACCCTACAACGCAAACGGCAAGAGCTGTGAAAACAATTCAAGCTAAATACCGTTTCGGACTAACTGGTACACCTGTAGAAAATTCATTAGAAGAGCTATGGTCTATTTTCCATGTCGTCTTCCCGGAATTATTACCAGGAAGAAAAGAGTTCGGTGATTTAAGGCGTGAAGATATAGCGAAGCGAGTGAAACCATTCGTATTAAGACGATTAAAAGGGGACGTATTAAATGAGTTGCCAGAGAAAATAGAGCACTTACAATCATCGGAGTTATTACCCGATCAAAAGAGTCTCTATGCTGCTTATTTAGCGAAGTTAAGGGAAGAAACGTTAAAGCATTTAGACAAAGACACGTTACGTAAAAATAAAATTAGAATTTTAGCTGGTTTAACGAGATTGCGACAAATTTGTTGTCATCCCGCTTTATTTGTTGATGATTACAAAGGAAGTTCAGCTAAATTTGAACAACTGTTAGAGATTTTAGAGGAATGTAGAAGTACAGGGAAGAGAATATTAATTTTTTCTCAATTTACGAAGATGCTTTCCATTATTGGTCGTGAGTTAAATCGACAAGCAATTCCATACTTTTATTTAGACGGGAGTACACCAGCGCAGGATCGTGTAGAGCTGTGCGATCGGTTTAACGAAGGAGAAGGAGATCTATTTCTCATTTCTTTAAAAGCTGGTGGTACCGGACTTAATTTAACTGGTGCAGATACAGTAATATTATATGATTTATGGTGGAATCCAGCTGTTGAACAACAAGCGGCCGATAGGGCGTATCGAATGGGACAAAAAAATACAGTGCAAGTTATAAAGCTAGTATCTCAGGGAACAATTGAGGAGAAAATGCATGAACTGCAAGAAAGTAAGAAAAATTTAATCGCTGAAGTGATTGAGCCGGGAGAAGAGAAATTGTCCTCAATCACAGAGGAAGAAATTCGAGATATTTTAATGATTTAATATAAAAAAGCTATGCCTTCAAATTTATGAGGGCATAGCTTTTTTGTTGTAATAATTATATTTTGTTTTGTACAAAGTAAAGAAATCAAATGTTATTTAAATTACTTCTTTGTCCCTTTACTTTTGTATGGTTTGGCAGCTGCCTTTTTCTTTGCACTTGATTGCCAACGGTTCCATCCTTTACTTCCTGTACCTTGTCCTACACCTTTTTTCGGTTTTGCTTTCGTTTTACTCATATGATCACTCCGTTATATAAAAATCTTATTTGATAATAGTCAATGATTTAGAAAATACTCTTTATAAATGACTATGATTGCTTTAAGTAAAAATAAACTGCTTGAATGCTATAGTATAACATGAATTTGCAAGTAAACTGAAAGGAATTATAAAGAAAATGAAAATAATAAGAAATACTGCAGATTCTATATTCCGAACGATCACATTAATTGTTGTGTATACGTTAGTTTCGGTCAGTGAAACATTTTTTGGATTGACGAGGCAGAAAAAGTAAAGATGTTAAATTAACAACAATCAATAAAGCCGTAAAATAAAGAATTGAAAAACATTTTAAAACTTTTTGTTGACTTTCTTTATTTTTTGTATAGAATAATCATTAATAAAATGTTTCAGAGATGTGACAACAAAACGACTATGAAAGGACGAGTAGTAGTAGGACGTAGTTTAAGCGAGTCAGGGGTGGTGTGAGCCTGATACGAAGCCTATTATGAAGAACCTCCTGGAGTTGCTAACCGAAATCCTTTATAGGAAAGTAGACTTAGCCGGGAACTTCGCCGTTACAAGAAGAACAGTATCGAGATATTTCATCTCCGTATTGTATAAGTGAGCAACCTCTGTTGCTAATTTGGGTGGTACCGCGGAACCAAAGCCTTTCGTCCCAGTTTTTTGGGAAAGAAGGGCTTTTTTTGTTGGCTTCTTTTCACAACATCCAAACATTTTAGGAGGAAACCACCATGTATCAATCATTAATGACAGTAAGAGAGACTCAAATCGCAATTAAGGAAGTTAAAACATTTTTCGAGGACCAATTAGCAAAACGCCTTGAACTATTTCGCGTATCTGCACCATTATTCGTAACGAAAAAATCAGGATTAAACGATCACCTAAACGGTGTAGAACGCCCAATTGAATTTGATATGTTACATTCAGGAGAAGAATTAGAAATTGTTCATTCACTAGCGAAATGGAAACGATTTGCATTACATGAATACGGATACGAAGCTGGTGAAGGTTTATATACAAACATGAACGCGATCCGTCGTGATGAAGAACTTGATGCAACGCATTCCATTTACGTTGACCAATGGGATTGGGAAAAAATCGTTCAAAAAGAATGGCGTACTGTCGATTACTTACAAAAAACAGTACAAACAATTTATGGAATATTCAAAGATTTAGAAGATCACTTATTTGAAAAATATCCGTTCCTTGGAAAGTATTTACCAGAAGAGATTGTTTTTATTACTTCTCAAGAACTAGAAGATAAATATCCAGAATTAACACCGAAAGATCGTGAACACGCAATTGCAAAAGAACACGGTGCAGTCTTCATTATTGGAATTGGTGATGCACTTCGTTCAGGTGAAAAGCATGACGGACGCGCGGCTGATTATGACGATTGGAAATTAAACGGTGATATTTTATTCTGGCACCCAGTACTACAATCTTCATTTGAATTATCATCAATGGGAATTCGTGTTGATAGTAAATCGCTTGATGAGCAGCTAACGAAAACTGGTGAAGACTTCAAACGTGAGTATGATTTCCATAAAGGTATATTAGAAGACGTACTACCATTAACAATCGGCGGTGGTATTGGGCAATCAAGAATGTGCATGTACTTCTTACGTAAAGCACATATCGGTGAAGTTCAATCTTCTGTATGGCCTGATGATTTACGTGCAGCTTGTAAAAAAGAAAACATTCATCTGTTTTAATAGAAGTGAGGGAATAGCTTAAATATAGAGCTATTCCCTCTTTTTTATAAAACATTACTTATTTATTACCGAGTTCTTCCGCTAAACCGATTAAAATTCCTTCGACCCCACGAATGTAGCAGAGACGATACGAGTTCTCATACTGAACTACTTCACCAACGAGCTCTGCACCATGCTTAGTGAGTCTCGATACCATTTCGTCAATGTCTTCAACGGTGAACATGACGCGTAGATAACCGAGGGCGTTTACAGGAGCATTTCGGTGATCTGATATAGTAGGTGGGGTGAGAAATCGCGAAAGTTCAATTCGGCTGTGGCCATCTGGAGTGACCATCATAGCGATCTCTACGCACTGAGAACCGAGTCCAGTTACGCGACCAGCCCATTCACCTTCGACATTGGCTCGACCTTCGAGATTCAAGCCAATCTCCTCAAAGAAAGAGATTGCGTTATCAAGGGATTCTACAACGATGCTGACATTGTCCATTCGTAGTAATTTGTTTTTTGCCATAGTCTTATCTCCTTATGTATAAAAGTCTATTATTTAATTATCCTCATAATTATACTACTAAGTAGTTACAAATTCCTTTCAGTCAAAAACACCTTGTCACAGTATAGGAAAATGTGACAAGGTGTTTTTTAATATGTCATATAGCATCGTGTTAACGAACAGCTTTTTATTTAATAGGAAGGTAATACATTAATATGATTTTTTTAGCATTACTAAATATATCAGATTAGCTCATTTGCACTAAAGGCTCAATTTTCGCCATAAATGATTGATGCAGCGCCTCAACGCCTGTTACTAAATGAAGGCGGTCAATAACGACAGACACTTTAATTTCTGATGTACTTACCATTTTAATATGAATATCTTCTTCTTTTAAAGTAGTGAACATATTTGCAGCGACACCTGGGTTAGATACCATGCCAGATCCTACGATTGATACTTTTGCTAAGTGATTTTCATGTTCTACAGATTCATAGTGAAGAGTTTCTTGATTTTGTTCCAAAACTTCTAAAGTTTCTCTTAAATCATTCGAATGAATGGAGAAGGAGAGGTGTACAGTTCCTTCATTTGTAATACTTTGAATGATGATATCTACATTAATGTGTGCTGCTGCTAATGTAGAGAAAACTGTTGAAAGCGAGCCTTGTTCTAATCCTTTAATTGTGACACGTGTAATGTTATCCTCAAATGCAATACCTTTAACGATTGATTGTTGTTCCATGTTACATTCTCCTTTTACAATTGTTCCGTTTTCTTGTTCCATACTTGAGCGAACTTCTAAAACTACATTATGATTTTTAGCAAACTCAACAGCGCGCGGGTGTAATACGCCAGCACCGAGATTAGCAAGCTCTAACATTTCGTCATAAGAAATTTCGTCTAATTTGTAAGCATCTTTTACAACTCGTGGGTCCGTCGTATATACACCTGTCACATCCGTATAAATATCACATTTTTTTGCTTTAAGTGCAGCAGCTAATGCGACAGCAGTCGTATCAGAGCCACCACGGCCAAGCGTTGTAATTTCATTTTCTACACTTATACCTTGGAAACCAGCTACGATAACAATCGTACCTTCAGCAAGATAAGATTGAATACGATCTGTATGAATGTCAGTAATCCGTGCACTACTATGTACAGATTCTGTCGTAATACCTGCTTGCCACCCTGTTAATGAAATTGCATGATAGCCTTTTGCTTGCAGTGCCATTGTTAATAATGAAATAGTTACTTGTTCTCCTGTAGATAGAAGCATATCCATTTCACGTTTACTTGGATTTTCTGTGATAGCGTTAGCGAGTGCGACAAGTTCATCTGTGCTTTTTCCCATTGCTGAAACGACAGAGACAATGCTATGACCTCGTTCATATTCTTCAATAATTAAATTTGCTACATGTTGAATGCGTTCGACGCTTCCGACAGAAGTGCCACCAAATTTTTGAACAATTGTTTCCATTACAAATTCCTTCTTTCGTCTATTTTTAAGAATAGATTAGGAAATATATAAATCCCCAATACTCCTGTAGTTACCAGAAAGACAAACAAAAAACACCATCTCAAATAAGTGAGGATGGTGCTGTTACAGGAAAAGGGAAACAGAAAACGGAGCTAATAAAAAAACCGCCAAAAAAGGAATATCATAAAAAAATGATATCTCTTTTTTGTAGATAGCTCTTCATACGTACACGTCTGTACATATGACAGTTCTGTTTCTATTCGAAAACAGCCCCAATTGATAAATGCAGAGAAATTTATCAATTTCGGCAATACTTCCTTTCATCTAAGTTCATAGACATCTCTGTGTCTCCATTAGAATACTCATAAGTATCGCAACCTCTATCTCACGTTTTAGGCGAGAGTGTTTGATTTATGAAGTTGTTGGTAACATTTGTTTTATAATAATTTAAATTTTTCGTGGAATCAAGTGTTTTATATATATTTTAAAAATTCTTTCTTTTTTTGAGGAAGTTTGTGAAAAATGTAGCAAAATAAATTCATTGCATGTACATTAAACTTATAGTGCATAGGAGGTGGGGAGAATGAAAAGGAAACAGCCTATTTATGTTGCGACAAAAATGAACACGACGATGGAAAAATTATGGGAATATACGCAAGAACCAGATATACATACAGAGTGGGATGCTCGCTTTACTGAAATTTCGTATTTAGAGAAAAAAGAAGGAGAACCACAGAAGTTTTTGTATAAAACAAAGATTGGATTTGGGCTTGAAATAGTTGGAGAAGGGGAATCAATAGGTGAAATAAGAAAAGAAACTGGTGAAAGAATTTCTTCTTTAAAATTTTGGACGGATAATACATTATCTCTTATTCAAATAGGACGTGGTTATTGGAAGTATACGCCCAATAAAGAATACATCCATTTTGAGACACAATATGATTATGATACAAGATTTGGTCGTATAGGAAATGTGATAGATTCCTATATTTTTCGTCCGTTATTAGGTTGGGCGACTGCTTGGAGTTTTGATGCCTTAAAATTATGGTTAGAAAAGGGGCTTCATCCTAGGTTACTAATTAGAAGAACAATGACGTATTGGCTCGTATGTTCTTTATTTGCTTTTGTATGGATATATCAAGGGATAGTGCCAAAACTACTGTTTACTCATTCAGAAGAAGTAAAGATGCTTTCTTTATTAATCGGTTCAAATGAAAGTAGTGTATGTATACTTAAAATAATTGGGGGGTTAGAAATAATTTTCGGTGTCGTATGGCTGTTGCCACTAACAAAACGAAAATTATTTATACTGCATATTATTGTATTACTAGTTTTAACGTTAGCGGCAGGATTTACGAATATCGCAAGCTTTACAGGACCGTTTAATCCGATTACATTAAATGTTCTTTTAATGGGGTTATCAATTGTCGGTTATATAAATAGTTTCGATTTACCAAGCGCGAAAAATTGCAAGAGGGCGAGAAAGGGATAAGTATATGGCTAATATGTATGAACGATTATTAGGGGATACCTATAAAAATCTTCATCCTGAATTGCAGAAGCGTTATGCGATTACAGAAGAGAATAGTTTTACAGGGGAAGGAAAGATGGATGAAATTTACGGTGGCTCTTTTTTCGTGAAATTTATATTGAAAATTGCATCGAAGTTTCGAATGTTTTTCTCGGAACGAGGAGAGGAAATTCCATTTACGATACAAAACATAGCTGAGCGAGATGAATATGGACAAGAATTAGTAAGGTGGAACCGTACTTTTTATTTTCATAATAAGAAAAGATATTTTAATGCAGTTATGCAGTTTGATGAAAACGAAAATGAAATTGTAGATTATTTTGGTGAACCACATTTACTCGTTTCTACACTGCATTTTCATATCGATGAGTTAGGGGCAATGCATATTTCTTCAAAGAAACAATGGTTTTATATGTTTGGAAGAAAAATGCCGTTACCAAAATTTTTGTATGGTGAGGCAAAAATTGTTGAAAGTTATGATGAAACACTTCAGTGTTTTCGAATTCATGTACAAGTACGAAACCCGTTAATTGGTTCGCTTTTTTCATATAAGGGAACATTTGTGGAAAGGGAATAAACGATATGAAAAATATAATATTTGGGCTTGCTTGTTATGTTGTTTTTCTAATATGTGAGTGGTCGAATATAAATCCTGTTGAAGCAATTATATTATTATCTGTTTTATTATTTATACCAATGTCATTTTGTATTATTGATAAAAGAAAAAGAGATGGATCGCAATTATTATTTTATAAATCCGTATCATTTTTATATCCAATCGCAGCAATTTGTGCAATGCTAGCTTTCGTCACAAATCACTATTTATTTGCGCTAGTTTGGTTTGTATATACAGGAATTGTTGCGTTATTTGGTGTAAGTAGATTGCTAGAAAGAGGATGGAAGCCGTTAGAAGAGATCGCCATAGATAGTGCGTTTATTTATTTGTTTTTAGGTGGTTTTTGGTTTTCTGCTTCAGTAGCAAAACTTTCAATTATGCATTTTAGCTCTGACATTGTTTTACTCACAGCTGCACATTTTCATTATTCGGCGTTTCTATTGCCATTATCAGCTGGTTTAATAGGGAGAAAAAGAGAAAAGAGAAGTAAAGTGTATGATGCTATTATGTTTATCATCATGATTTCACCTATGACAGTTGCAATAGGAATTACATACTCAAGAATATTTGAATTTTTTGCAGTGTTCCTATATTTATGTGCAATTTATGGGTATGGATTTTACGTTTGGAGAGCAAAATTTAATGCTATCAGTGCAAAGATTCTTCTAATCGTTTCGTCTAGTACATTCATGGTTACAATTATGTTCTCACTTATATATTCATATGGAAATTTGAAGCATGTAATGACGATTACAATTGCTCAAATGGTTTGGATTCATGGTGTTGTCAACGGAATTGGAGTAGCTTTACCGGCATTTATCGGCTGGGTGATTGAAAAGAGTGTTCCGAATTATAAATACTATGGGAAACCAATGAGTAAGTTAAGAGGAAATGTGGCAATTGGTGAGGCTTATTTATATAGCAGCAATTTAGTAGACAGTAAGGAATACAACGGTTTAGTCGATAAAGTAAATGACTTTCATAGTGAGGCATTTGATGTGACGAAGGTTCCTTTAAGTATGATTCATTTTTATGAAAATACAGCAGAGTATGAATTGCAATCGAATATTAAATGGACTCGTTGGTTCCGTCCGTTAGCACTTTGCTATGAGAAAATGAGTAAGCGTGTAGAACAAATACATTTAGGGATGGGCGGCAATTGGGAAACGATGCATGGCTCTATCATTAGTGTAATAGATGAGAAAGATGGAAGAGAGAATGTAAGGGCTTGGATAAGGAAAAATGAAGCAGGTGAATCTATTTTTGTAGCTCTTTATTCAAAGCATACAAATAAGAATGAGACATATATGAATATCGCCTTACCTTTACCTTATTCGAATATGACTGGTATTTTGAAACTATATAATGATAGTCATGATTTAATCATTACTAGTAAGTTAAGAGAAAATGGTCAGGGAGATGAGGGGATTTATTTACATACTCGGTTCTTAACAATCCGTTTACCATTAGCAGAGACTTTTATTATAAAAGAGCGCACGGATCATATACTAGAAGCTAATCATAGAATGTGGATATTTGGAGTTGAGTTTTTAGAAATTGATTATAGGATTAAGAAAGTAGAGGAGAAGTAAGAAAAGCTTGGAAAAATTCCAAGCTTTTTTACGTATGTGTAATTGTTATAGCAACTTGTTTATCTAGCTCATTATCCCAAACACGTTGAATTTCAAAAGTGCCTGTTTCAAAAAATAATGGGAATCTTTCTTTAAACCAATCTTGCATAGGAAGCTTTAGTGCTGTATCAATTGGTATCCATAATAATTCGCCCTCAGGAGGGTTCAAAAGAAATTCACCTTCAAATGAGTCTGTCCAGTAGTTGAATACCATGTACCGAACATTCCCTTTCGGATTTACATATTCATCTAATCCCTTAAAAATTAAATCCGAAACAAGTAATCCGGTTTCTTCTTTTACTTCCCTTATAGCGGCTTGAACGATACTTTCGGGGAAATCTACTTTGCCGCCAGGAGCGATGTAGCCAGGGAAACCTCGATGGTTGGGGCGTTTTATGAGTAAAACTTCATTGTTGCGCTGGATCATACACATTGTATAGATCTGGTGTTCGATGTTATGTGAATTTAGAGGCATAATGATGTATTCTCCTTTGTATTTTTTTGATAATTTTACCATAACATAATTGTTTCTTATATAATTAGAAATATAATATTATAAATTTTCAGTCATATATTATGTATTCTATAGTCATTTGAAAAGAGGGGAGAGACATGCAAGGGGAAATACAAAAGGAGAAAAGTTTAGGTTATATTGGAAAATTATTATTACCAGTTAAAGTATCAACGCACTTTAAGTTTTTATGGATTGGACAATTACTCTCGGCCTTAGGTAGTTCGATAACTATGGTCATACTTCCAGTTGTTGTGTATTCATTAACTGGTTCAACAGTTGTAATGGGGATGACGATGGCAATGTACATGCTACCTAATATTCTTGCTTTACCGTTTGCGGGTTTAATTGTAGACCGAATTGATCGGGTTAGGTTAATGTTATTTACGGATATAATCCGCTGTATATTAATGCTATTACTTGCATCGCTTATATTTATGGATTTATTAACAATTACGATTTTATATATTCTCGTTGCCATATACGGGCTTATGGAAGGGATATTCCAACCAGCATATTCTGCTGTAAGGGCGAAAGTATTCGTCCCTGAAATTCGTAATGCAGCTAACGCACTCACTCAAATGAGTAATCAAGGTATACGATTAATTGGGCCAGCACTTGGTGGGTTAATCGTATCGGTTGCATCTGCAGGGATAGGTTTCGGACTAGATGCAGCAACCTACTTATTATCATTTTTATGTTTATTATTTTTAAAAGAAATTAAGTTTAAAAAAGTAAAACCCATTGAAAAGAGTAAGCTTAATTACAAACAAGAGTTTATGGAAGGTGTTTTAGTTTTAAAAAGTCATCCGTGGCTGTGGATTACAATTTTAGTTTTTTCTTTTATAAATATTTGTTATGCCGGCATTATCGTCGTATTAATTCCATGGTTATTTAATGTTCATCATCATTTTGAAGCTTACGTGTATGGACTTGGCATGGCCTTTTCTGGTGGTGGGGCTGTAATTGCCGCATTAATATTTGGTGGGAAAGAGCTGTGGCATAAAAGAGGATTACTGGCTTATGGAGGTGTTTTAATGAGTGGCATTGCTTTATTAATTATGCCATTCATTTCTTGGGCACCCGCTTTAATATTCTTAATGGCAATTGAAGGATTTGGCATGATGATATTTGGACTCATTTGGGAAACGAGTTTACAGGAGCTTGTACCAGAAGAAGCATTCGGAAGAGTGGCAAGCCTTGATATGTTGGGTTCTTTTGCTTTATTGCCATTAGGATACGTAGTTGTAGGCTGGTTAGCTACTGTCATAGGTGGCGAGATAACTATTATAACACTAGCTAGTTTAGTAATTTTAACAATTGGAATCGCATTGTCTGTACCGAGTATTCGTCGATTTAATTGATTATATGGGAAAAGAGGGCGATATGCATGACTATAGAAAACTTGAAAGATATAGTAACAAGGCAATTAGAGAGTAAATATATTTTGGAAGAAAAGGTCATTGAAGCGAAAAATTTTACAGTCTATATCGCTACCAAAATAGAAAATAACTTAGCATATAATCAATTAGTATTAATAAAACATCTTTGTAATGAAAAACCGTCCATACATATTTGGCACAAAAAGATTAGTATGGAAGCAACAAAATTAGAAATCACAAAAGAAGTGACGGAAGCGATACAAGCAGGTTTCAAAAATGAAGACTAAGCCCTAAAGAAATTAGGAATTAGTCTTCATTAAATACAAATGTTTCTTTCATTTTTTTACCTTCATTTACCGGATGGCCGTTATAAGAGAAATTCTTTTCTTCCCAAGTGATCACAACTTTAAAATTATGACTATTAAAGTCTAATGGGAATACCATGTAGTCAAAGCTTGTATGACTTTTAGAAATATTTTCATTAGGTGTAGTAGGTTTAAAGGTAGCTTTAGAGGTAGGATTGTTATCAAGTATTTCCACAGATACATTTGATACATCATGACCGATGTTTTTTACGAGTAAACTATACGTATCAAATACACCTTGTTTTGGCTGGATTGCTTGCTTGTTTGGATTATGGGATTTATCAATTTCGACATACCATTGTTTAGACTTTGACGCAATCGGCAGTGACTGAAATGTGTAAGCACTAGCTTGCATTGGTAGTGCTAAACATATAAGCGTAAAGAGAGTTAATATTTTTCGTTTCATTTTTTTTAGAGCTCCCATTCTTTAATGGATTTACTTGTTATTATCTTCTTTTTACGAGTTAATATACCATATAATGTAAAGTGGTTGTTGTGAGTAGTGAATCAAAATCTTATTCACTACTCTTATAGCTAGCATAATTACGTATGAAGTAAGAAAGAATAAATTTGTTTTTTCTATACTTAGATTACTGCCCTTTTTAAAAGGGCTATTTTTACGTTTTAATAAAAAGAATATACTGATAATTCAGTATAAAACATTTATTTTAATGTAGTTAAATGTGCTTGTATATGTGAAATTAGAGAGGGAAGCTGTGTAGAGATGTTTCTACACAGCTATTTAGGATATGAAAAAATTACCAAAAATATGTTAAAATAACATTGTCATACAACAAGGGGGATTTGTTTTATGGAAAATGGACATCTTGCTAAAGTAGACTTAACGAAAAAAATTGAATCAAAATCTAAGTACAATAAGAAATTAGAAAAATATCAAAGGCGCTTATTAGCATTACAACAAATTTTGAAAGAAGAAAAAATCGCGGTTATGCTTGTTATGGAAGGATGGGATGCGGCTGGTAAAGGTGGGGCAATTAAGCGGGTGACGGAACATCTTGACCCACGTGGGTTCCAAGTAGATCCAATTGGAGCGCCTGCACCTCATGAAAAACGTTACCATTATTTGCAACGTTTCTGGCGTAAAATTCCACAGTACGGGCAAATTACTATTTTTGATCGCTCATGGTACGGTCGTGTGTTAGTTGAGCGTGTTGAAGGTTTTGCTACAAAGGAAGAGTGGATGAGAGCATATGATGAGATTAATGATTTTGAAAAACTACTAACAGATGACCATTACATAATAGGGAAGTTCTTCTATCATATAAGTAAAGAGGAACAGTTAAAGAGATTTAAAGATAGAGAGAAAAATCCTTTGAAAAGATGGAAAATTACAGACGAAGATTGGCGTAATCGTGAAAAATGGGATGAATATGTTGAAGCAATGGAAGACATGTTTGAAAAAACAAGTAAGCCAAATGCGAAGTGGCATATTATTGAAAGTAACGATAAATTGTATGCCCGTGTGAAAACGTTAAAAATCATTATTTCATTCATTGAGGATTATTTCTTAGAACATGGTATAGAATTGCCTTCTTATTATTATGAAATGAAAGAGGATATTGAAGTTTTGCAAGATGTAGGTGTTAAAGAGTAAAAAAGAAAATGGTCCTGTGAATTGGTGAAACCAAATTATGGGGCTTTTTTATTTAGAAACATTTTACAATTAACAGAATAAGGTATATAATCAATAATCATATTAACGTTGTTAATATGATTATTGATTATATACTATGTGGGGGTTTTACTTTGAAGGGAAGAGATGTTGTTTTAGGTTTATTAATGGAAAAGGAATTGTCTGGTTACGATATTAAAATTGTGTTTGAAGACGTATTTACTCATTTTTTTGATGGAAGTTTTGGAATGATTTATCCAACGTTACGACAATTGGAGAATGAAGGGAAAATAAAAAAAGAGGTTGTCATGCAAGAGGGAAAACCGAATAAGAAAATGTACTTTATTACAGATGAGGGGCGTGAAGAATTTTATCAATACATGCAGACACCTGTAGAGAAGGATGTTTTACGTTCGGATTTTTTAATGAGAATGTATTTTGGTAACTATAGTGATGATGTAACAATAAAAAAATGGATTAAAGATGAAATTGAAAGAAAAGAAGCGTACATTGCAGATCTTCGATTGAAATATGAAAAGTGGAGAGTAGGTATTACTTTCGTCGAAGAAATTTCACTAGATGTAGGTATTGCATCGTATAGTGCACAAGTGGAGACTTTGAAGAAAAAATTAGAAGAGTTAGAGGCGAAAGAAAACAATAAAACAGAAGAATGAAAAACGCGTTCACAATAAATAAAGGGGTATATAAAGATGGAGCAATCAAAGGGTATTAAGATTGTCTTTTTAATGTGTCTAGGTATCTTTCTTTGTATGATTGATACGACAATTATGAATATAGCTTTACCGGCAATACAATCGAGTGTAAATACTTCGTTAGAAAAGATGTCTTGGGTATTAAATGTTTATACAATGACGATTGCAGTACTTGCCATTCCGTTAGGGCGGATAGCTGATATCTTTGGAAAAGTAAAGATGTATATTCTTGGTCTGGTGATTTTTGGTGGTGGATCGGTACTTTGCGCTTTTGCTAATACAGGTGATTTTCTTATTTTTTCTCGTTTTATACAAAGTATTGGGGCAGCGATTTTATTTCCAACAAGTATGGTAATTGGTGTATCAGCTATGCCATTAGCTAAAAGGCATGTTGCGCTTGCGATTTTAGGAGTAACACAAGGATTGTCAGCTGCTATGGGACCAGTAATAGGTGGAATTATTGCGCAAAATTTAGGATGGAGATGGGTGTTCTTCGTTAATGTTCCGGTTTGTATAATAGGAATCGTGTTATGTTGCATCATGCTACAAATAAAAAATGAAGAACGTATTATTTCAAAAATAGATTGGATAGGACTACTATTAAGTAGCACAGCAATTTTTTCATTTACTCTCATATTAGTAAAAGGTAATACATGGGGATGGCAAAGTAATATTGGCTTTGTCTTGTTATGCAATTAGCACTATTTCTCTTATTCTATTTGTTTTAGTAGAACGAAAGATTCATAATCCAATGGTGAATTTAAAGTTATTTCAAGATCGAATGTTTGTCGGAGCGTCTATCGTTGTTATATTAAGTAATTTATTTTTAATTGGAGTTACTGTATTGCTTCCAACGTTCTTGACGAAACTACAAGGTCGAACGGAAATTGAAGCGGCTTTTTTAGTGACACCTATTTCAGCAATGATATTTTTTGTCTCACCAGTTGCAGCAACTTTAATTAAAAAACTCGGAAAAGTAACTATTATTTTGTCAGGATTTCTTATTATGGGGCTTTCCTACTATTGGTTGCAAATGATTGATGTTAATTCAACAAATATAGAAATTATTATTCCATGTATGATATTAGGTGTTGGATATGGTTTAGTAGTGGGGCCAATTACAGTTTTAAGTGCGTCTTCGTTTGAAGGAGAATTGTTAACTGCTTCTCAAAGTGTTGTATCAATGTTACGACAAGTCGGAATTGTATTGGCAGTCGCAATATTTGTCTCTAACTTAACTCACAATTTAACTGTAAATAAAGAAAAAGTATATCGTTATGCAGAAGAAAAGGTGCGTACTATTCATGTGAATAGTACTGAGCAAACTGAAATTTTACAAATGACTAAAGAGAAAATAGAGAATCAAAGTTTAGAGTCGAATATAAATAAGAAACAAAATGCAATGACAATGGGATTAAGTAAAGAGAAAAAGGAAGAATTGATTCGCGACAAGACGGATGAAATATTAAGAAAAGTTCCAGTAGAATATAGAGATGTAAAAAGAGAAGAAGTTATGAGGCAAGTGACAAAAGAAGTTGAAAAACAAGAGGAAAGTATAAAGAAAGAGGTACTCACATTTTCAAATGATGTGAATCATTATGCCAAGAATCAGATGGCTATGAGTTTTACAGATTTATATAAAGCAAGTGTGCCAATTATTTTAATTTGTGCTTTCGTAAGTTTGTTGTTTTGGGAAGGGAAAGCTTTGAGTAAAAAGAGAAGGGGAAGATTAGTAGAAGAAGCGTAAAGAAAAACAGGCTATAGCAGCCTGTTTTTTTCATTGTTTTCTCCTTGCATATTGTGAATAGTAGTATTTTTAATATAGCATGGGATAAGTCGAGTATGATTAGAAAGTTTTTTAGAATGAAAGGGATGAGTGGAAAATGCCATTGAATATGTAACGTTATACATAGTACATTAACAAGAGGGATTAATTTTAAAAGGAGGATGGGGAATTGCTAGATAAGGCAGGGGCTTTAATAGATAATCATGTGTACACAGAAGAAGAGCAACAAAAACTATACAAACGAACGTTAATAATCGTCAGCATTTCACAAATGTTTGGCGGTGCAGGACTAGCTGCTGGTATTACAGTGGGAGCACTTCTTGCGCAGCAAATGCTTGGAACAGATGCATTTGCAGGATTACCAACTGCTATGTTTACATTAGGATCGGCATTAGCAGCTTTCATAGTAGGGAAGCTTTCGCAACGATATGGACGCCGGATAGGTCTTGCAACAGGGTTTATAGTAGGCGGATTTGGAGCAATTGGTGTTGTAATGGCAGCTTTAACGAACAGCATTATTCTTTTACTTATTTCTTTACTCATATATGGTGCCGGTACAGCCACGAATCTACAAGCTCGTTATGCAGGTACAGATTTAGCAGATAAGAAGCAGAGAGCAACGGCTGTTAGTATTACGATGGTAATGACGACTTTCGGTGCAGTTGCAGGACCAAATTTAGTAGGGGTAATGGGAAGTTTTGCTCATTCAATTGGAGTTCCTAAACTTGCAGGTCCGTTCATACTATCGGCAGCAGCATTTATACTGGCGGGTCTAGTTCTTTTTGTTATGCTTCGTCCAGATCCTTTGATTATTGCTAACATTATAGAAAGATATAAACAGGAACATACATATAAAGGACAACCAATAACAGAAGAAGCGAAAGAAAATAAACGAGGTATTACAGTTGGAGCAACCGTAATGATACTTACGCAAATAGTGATGGTTGCGATTATGACGATGACGCCAGTTCATATGGGACACCACGGTCACGGTTTAAGTGCAGTAGGACTTGTGATAGGTTTTCATGTAGGTGCAATGTATCTTCCATCTCTCGTTACAGGAATGTTAATTGATAAAATTGGCCGAACTACAATGAGCATAGCTGGTGGAGTGATTTTACTTGCAGCGGGTGTCATAGCTGCGATAGCGCCAAGTAATTCTTTATTATTATTAATCGTTGCTCTGTCTTTACTTGGGCTAGGATGGAACCTCGGATTGATAAGTGGTACAGCACAAATCGTTGATTCCACAACACCGTCTACACGTGCTAAAACACAAGGGAAAATAGATGTTTTTATTGCGCTAGCTGGAGCTTCTGGTGGAGCAATGTCAGGTATGGTAGTAGCGAATTCAAGTTATGCGGCATTGTCATTGGCTGGAGGGGTGTTAGCGTTATTACTTATTCCTGTTGTGATATGGTCTCGAAAAGGGGCAAGAAATTAAATGAAAAAGAGGTTCTAGTTACTGACTAGAGCCTCTTTTTATACACTTAAATTAAATTCCACTCTACAATAAGCCCTAAATGCGTAAGTCCGCCACCAAATCCGTATAGTAAAAGTGTGTCTCCGTTATTTAATTTCCCTTCTTTTATAGCTAAATTTAAAGCGAGTGGAATGGTGACTGAAGAGGTATTCCCCATATATTCCACGCTCGTTAATGTTTTTTGTATTGGAATTTGAGATTTTTCGCAAATAGATTCGATCATTCGTAAGTTAGCGCTGTGGGGTATGAACCAGTCTATATCATCTACTTGCATATTTACGGTATGTAATAAATTTTTTATGCCTTTTGGTACTGTGCGTGTTGCCCATTTATATACTTCTCTTCCATTTTGAACGATTTTTTCATTTGTTTGCAGTGGTGTGCCATTCATAGTAGTAGATAAGTTTGTTCTATATAGATGAATGCCGCCATCACCGTTTGTTCCCATGTGAGCAGCGATAAAGCTTTGGGTGTTTTCATCTCTTTCTAATAAAATAGCTCCAGCACCATCACCGAATAAAATACAGGTCGTTCTATCGGTATAATCAGTAACTTTAGATAATGTCTCTGTCGCTACGACAAGTACTTTTTCATGTGATCCAGAAGTGATTAAGCTATTACCGATGTGTAGTCCATATGTAAAACCAGCACAAGTTGCATTTAAATCAAAAGCTAGTGTATGAGGTATGTTGAAGTATTGTTGTATTTGGCAAGCAACACTAGGGAAAACGTAATCAGCAGTAGTAGTAGCGACAATGATACAGTCGACATCTTCTAAGTTTTTCTTATATGTTGTACATAAATTTTCAATTGCTTTAATGGCTAAGTTTGAGGAGTATTCTTCGTCGCTAGCGATTCTTCTTTCCTTCATTCCTGTTCTTTGTACAATCCATTCATCATTCGTATGGACCATCTTTTCTAAATCGTTATTAGACAATATTTGATCTGGAACATAAGTACCAATTGCAGTAATACGAGATTTAGAATGCATAGGAACATCTCCTAACTTTTATTTTTATAACCTGATACTAATATTAGGTTATAAAAATGTCAATAAAGATTTTTGTTGTATTAAAACGATAATACTTAACTTACTATGAAGGAATTTGGCGAGTGCTGTAAAAATAATATACGAGAAGTTTCTAAAATTGATAATTGCTTTTGTTATTTTTATTGTGAGAAAAATTCGCAAAAAATGACGATTAAAGTAAAAATATAAAGATTTTCTTTAGTGTGATATAGGTTGTTAAACCTTGTGAAAGCGAATTACTTATGCTACACTTTATGTAACTTAAAATGAACGGAGGGGCTTCCTTTGATCTTAATCAGATTACGTCTCAATACTTTGTGCCAATAATTGAATAGCGCTCAAAGGCTCTGTCTGTGTACAGAGTGAACGGGATTGGTCTGCCTATTTTAAAGGAACCCTTTATTAAGCTTATATGTGAAAAAGAGGGAGGGACGAATACGCCCTCTTTTTGTTTTGCCTTTATAAATAGAATGGGATTGTATAAGTGAACACTTACTGTGGATACGTATACAATCTTGGGACTTTTTGACTATAAAATAGGATGAAAGCATAGCTTTCTTCTATTTCTTTGGTGAACCCTTATCCGTTTACGAAAACACAGGCAGCGACCTGTGTTTTTTATTTTACGTAATCGAAATGGAGGAATAAATATATGGAAGAAGTATTACAAAGAGCAGTTTTAGTTGGAGTAAATTTAGGTAATGAAGATGATTTTGCATATTCGATGGAAGAGTTAACAAATCTTGCGGAAGCTTGTGATGTAGAGGTAATTGGGCAAGTAATGCAAAATTTACAACGAGTAAATCCATCGCATTATATCGGAAAAGGAAAGATTGAAGAAGTTGCAGCGTATGTACAAGAAATAGATGCGAATATGGTTATCTTTAATGATGAATTATCTCCTTCACAAATTCGAAATTTAGAAGAGGATTTAGATTGTAAGGTAATTGATCGTACCATTTTAATTTTAGATATTTTTGCGCAACGTGCGAAAACGAAAGAAGCACAGCTACAAGTAGAAGTAGCACACCTTCAGTATATGATGCCTCGTTTAATCGGTCTTCGTGAATCGTTAGGGAGACAGAGCGGCGGCGTTGGTACGAAAAATAAAGGTGTCGGTGAAAAGAAGTTAGAGTTAGACCGTCGTAAAATTGAAGAACAAATTTCAGTTTTGAATAAAGATTTAGAAGCGCTCGTTGCCCAGCGTCAAACGCAGCGAAAGCAGCGTAAGAAAAATGAAATACCTGTTGTAGCATTAGTAGGTTATACGAATGCAGGAAAGTCAACGACGATGAATGCAATGCTTGAAATTTATAATGGTACAGAAGAAAAACAAGTATTTGAAAAAGATATGTTATTCGCGACGTTAGAAACATCTGTACGAAATATTGATTTGCCAGATAATAAATCATTTTTATTAACAGATACAGTTGGATTTGTAAGTAAATTACCACATCATCTTGTGAAGGCGTTCCGTTCAACGTTAGAAGAAGTAGCGGAAGCAGACCTACTTATTCACGTTGTAGATTACGCAAATCCAAATTATGAACAATTAATTGATATTACAAATGAAACGTTAAAGAAAATTGGAGTAGAAAATATTCCAACGATCTATGCTTATAATAAATCAGATATGGTAGATGTTGAAATTCCGAAAGTGCAAGAAGATCGCGTTTATTTATCAGCGAAGAAACATGTTGGAATTGAAGAACTTGTAGAAATGATTGGCTCACACATCTATAAAGAATATACGAAGTGTGAAATGTTAATTCCATATGATCAAGGACAGGTAGTTTCGTATTTCAATAATCATGCACACGTTTTATCTACGAGTTACGAAAACGAAGGTACCAAATTACAAATAGAATGTAAGACGAGTGATTACGAGAAGTATAAGCATTTTGCAATTTAATGTAAGAGGCAACCCAGTATGTGATTGGGTTGTCTTTTTTTTGTACTGTTTTACCGCTGAAAGTTACAAGGATGCAAGCCAATGACGGGAGTTAAGTTATATTTCTGGAAAAAGAAATGAAAGCAGTATAGAATAGAAATGTTTCAAAAGTCAGAATTTATTACACCTACTGTAATAAATATATATTTTGTACAGAAAGGGGAGATTCACATATGCAGGCAGTTTCACACAAAAAAACTGTAGAAACACCGACAATATATCGAATTTTATTTGCGATTAGCTTTGGGCATTTTTTAAATGATTCGATGCAAGCAGTTGTGCCGGCGTTGTTTCCTATTTTGGAAAAAACGATGAATTTATCCTATATGCAAGTAGGGTGGATTGCGTTTGCATTAAATATGACGTCATCGATTATGCAACCGGTGTTTGGTATGTATTCAGATAAGAAGCCGTCACCATTTTTATTACCACTCGGCATGTTTTCAAGTATGCTTGGAATGATTGGACTCGCGTTTGCACCAAACTTTATTATTGTTATTATTTCTGTTTTATTTATTGGTTTAGGTTCCGCGGTCTTTCATCCAGAAGGCGCTCGTGTTGCGTATATGGCGGCAGGTGCAAAACGAGGGTTAGCGCAAGCAATTTATCAAGTTGGGGGAAACACGGGGAATTCTCTAGCTCCTATTTTTACAGCGCTAATTTTCGTTCCACTCGGTCAAATTGGTTCATTAGGTTTTACAGCATTTGCAGCAGTAGGAATTGTATTATTAATTTTCGTATCGAATTGGTACAAAAATGAATTAGCAACCGGTGCTGTAAGAAGGAAGAAGAGGGCTGCACTTGAGGCGGAAAATGCAATTGTAAGTACACACATTAAATTCGTTATTATACTTCTTGTTTTTCTTACTTTTGTACGCTCTTGGTACGGTGCTGGTATCGGGAATTTCTATCAATTTTACTTAATAGAGCATTACGGTTTATCTATAAAAAATGCCCAGTATTTCGTATTCGCATTTATGATTGCTGGTGTGTTAGGAACTTTCTTCGGAGGACCGTTAGCAGATCGATTTGGTAAGAAAAATATCATCGTATTTTCAATGTTAGGTTCAGCGCCACTTGCACTGTTATTACCACATGTCTCACTTGTGTGGGTCGTACCGTTATTTTTATGTATCGGTTTTATTAGTTCAAGTAGTTTTAGTGTAATTGTTGTATATGCACAAGAGCTTGTACCTGGAAAAGTGGGAATGGTGTCAGGATTAATCGTAGGTCTTGCGTTTGGACTTGGAGCATTAGGTGCTGTAGTTCTTGGGAAATTAGCAGATATATATAGCCTGCAATTTATTATGCTATTATGTAGTTGTCTACCATTAATTGGACTCACTTCATGGTTACTGCCAAGTGATAAGAAAACGATAGAATAGGGGATGCGCTATGAAATTGTGTGAAAACGTTACGGAATTAATAGGAGATACACCTGTCGTCCGATTATCTAAATTTATTCCGGAAGACGCAGCAGATGTGTATGTGAAACTAGAAATGTTTAATCCATCGCGCAGTGTGAAAGACCGTGCTGCTTATAATTTACTTCACGTTGCAGAAGAAAATGGTCTCATCAAACCAGGAGATACAATTATTGAACCGACAAGCGGGAATACAGGGATTGGTTTAGCGATGAATGCAGCAGCTAAAGGGTATAAAGCGATTTTAATTATGCCAGATAATATGTCAAAAGAGCGTATTAATTTATTGAAAGCATACGGAGCAGAAGTAGTTTTAACACCAGCAGAACAAAGAATGCCAGGAGCAATTGCGAAGGCGTTAGAATTGCAAAAGCAAATACCGAATAGTTTTATTCCGCAACAATTTGAAAACCCAGCTAATCCGAATATTCACCGTTATACGACTGCGCTTGAAATTTACGAACAAATGGATGGAGAGCTGGACGCTTTTGTTGCAACGGCAGGAACAGGCGGAACGATTACAGGGACTGGTGAAACGTTAAAAGAGAAATTACCAAACTTATATATTGCAGTAGTGGAACCGAAAGGATCACCCGTTTTATCAGGTGGTGTGCCAGGTCCTCATAAACTAGTAGGAACAAGCCCAGGGTTTATCCCGAAAAACTTAAATACAGAAGTGTATAACGAAATTATTCAAATTGCAGACGAAGAGGCTTTAACGACAATGAGAAACTTAGCTAGACAAGAGGGATTATTAGTTGGGCCGTCTTCTGGAGCATCTGTTTATGCTGCAATCATGATAGCGAAACGTCTAGGCGCTGGTAAAAAAGTTTTATGTATTGCGCCTGATACAGGTGAACGTTATTTGAGCATGGGGTTATTTGAATAAAAAGGATAGAAACACCTTAATAGTGAATAGCTGCTATTAAGGTGTTTGTTTTATGGAATGAAGAGGGGGAGAAGAACAATGAAACTATTAAAACCAACCCATGAATATAGTGAGCATATTACAGCGTATAGACACGCGTTTTTACACTCAGGGGAACAACCACATGGAAGTAGTTCTTTACAAAACTTTGATTCTCTTGATGAATGGTTTGAAAAAGTGAGTAAACAAGAACTAGGAGAAAATTTACTAGCTAATCGAGTGCCATCTAGTCAGTTTTTAAGTTTTGAAAAAGAGGAACTTATAGGTTTTGTGAATATTAGACATAGATTAAATCCAGAATTATTACGGGAAAGCGGTCATATTGGATATAGTGTCCATCCAAATAAACGTCGCCACGGTTACGCTACGAAACAATTACAACTTGCATTAGCTGAAGCACAAAAATTAGGATTGCAGAAAGTATTAATAACTTGTGATAAATCCAATATCGGTTCTGCTAAAACGATTCAAAAGGTTGGCGGTGTGTTAGAAAATGAAATAGTTTCTTCTCGTACTGGTGAAGTTATTCAGCGCTTTTGGATAGAAATATGATGTAGTAGGAATTTGAAAAGGTAATGCAAGCTGTAATATCGAAATAGATAAATGAAATATAGGGGATTACTGCAATTTTAGGGGGAAATGAAATGGGATTAAAAGAGAAAGCAATAGAGATGTCAGAGATCTATAGGCAAAATCCGAAAGTAGAAGCCATTATTTTAGCGGGTTCAGTAGCTAGAAAGCTTGAAGATGAACATTCAGATATAGAATTACATATTTTATGGTCAACACCGCCAGAAGATGAGGATCGTAGGGCCCCTATTCATCATATTGATGGGACAATATTATCGTATTATCCGTATGAGGAAGAAGAATGGTCGGAAACGTATTTAACGAAAGAGGGAATTAAATTAGAGATTAGTAACTTTTTAACAGAGACAGTAGAGAAAGTGATTTCGGATGTGATGGATCAATATGATATAAGTTATGAAAAACAATGTATTGTATCATCCGTTCATGATGGTGTTAGTTTGTATGGAGAAGAGAAAGTGAATGAATTAAAAGATAGAGTAGTGGTATATCCAGATGAACTAGTAAAACGAATGATTTCAGAAAATCTATGGTTAAGTAATCGTTGGCACAATCGAAAGGCGCTTTTAAAACGGAAAGATTGGCTTATGCTTTATGATGTTATTTGCGAAGTACAAAGGAACGTATTCGGTGTTTTATTTGGTTTGAATAAAATGTATGTACATCATCCAGCGTTTAAATGGATGCCTAATAATGTGGAACGAATGACTATTAAACCTGAAAATTTATATGAACGTATGGCGGACACATTAATAGGGAGTCCAGAAAATAGTGTGCAGGAGTTAGAGTTGCTAATAGAAGAAGTGTTGCAACAAGTTCATACATACGCGCCAGGAGTAAATGTGGATGAGCAAGAAAAATCTATTTTTTATTTTGTGAAATAGAAAACAGTAATAAGGGGGAAGTTATGGGTTTTTTTAATAGGTTTTTTAAAAAAGTTGAAAAAGTAAATGAGCAAGAAGCCACTCTTCATGAATTAAGTGAAGAATTGTATGTTGAATCACCGATAGAGGAAGCGACTAGTTACTGGGTATCAATGGCACAAAATATAATTGTTAATGCTGTAAAGGCGGCTGACAATGATGTAGAACGTGCCTTCGTATTATTGAATTTGAAGAAAGGTGAGGCTTCATTTGATATTTTCTATCAAATAAATGGGCAATTGTATTTCTGGGATCAGCTAGAAAATGAGACGATAAGAAATAGAATTCAGAACGAGTTGTTACCGCAAGCTCCAGAAGTTTCAAATGCAGTAAATGAGCAATTTCATGAAGCTGATCACCCTATAATTTCGTTTGCGCAATTGCAGTTTGAATGGGAAACGAAAGCCTGGTTTTCACATATAATTTGGGAAGATAACCTTGCTGCTCAATTGCCCAAAACTCAAATTCTAAGTGAATGGTTTCGTGTAATTAAAGAAGAAACGAAAAATAGACCACTGGATAGTGATGCGAAATTTTCTTGGTATCCATCAAACTCTTAAAAAATTAATACAGAGAGACAGGTTATGTTTCTAGATGATTTGTATTATTGAATAAGTATCAATAATACGTAATTCTTTTTCTATTGCCTGTTAGAATTCGTTATGTACTAATCCACTTGTTTTCTAAACTAAAAACTTATATTTCGAATTTTGAAATAGATTGTAATACATAAAAATTCGAAATATAAGTTGACACTATTTTTAATGTGTGATAAAAATGATAGTAATCAATTCGGAAAATAATATTTGGGCAATGAAAGGGTATAGTAGTGAATATCTCCCTATTTCAGAGAGCTGATGGTTGGTGTGAATCAGTATATAGATTATTCATGAAGTTCGTCCTGGAGCATCTTTCATAAATCTCGCATTATGAGGAAATGAAAGACGGTAGTTTATACCGTTATCAAATAAAGTGGTGAAGATTTTTTCACAACTAGGGTGGTACCGCGATATTTATCGTCCCTACGTATTTACGTAGGGACGTTTTTTATTTAGGTCCTAACTTTGGTGTGTCTTCATAACTAGGGTGGTACCGCGATATTTTATCGTCCCTACGTTTTTGCGTAGGGGCGTTTTTATTTAGGTGGTTTCTTAGTGTTCTTCACAACTAGGGTGGTACCGCGATATTTTTGTCGTCCCTACGTATTTACGTAGGGACGTTTTTTTATTAGGGAGGAAGTGAACGTATTAGAAAAGAGTATTGATAGAACAATATAAATACCGAATTGTAACAAAGAAAAAGAGATAGAGAGGAGATTAACAAATGAATTCACAGCAATGGACATCGAAATTAGGTTTCGTATTAGCTGCAGCAGGTTCGGCAATTGGTCTTGGAGCGATTTGGAAATTCCCATATATGGCCGGCATTGGAGGAGGCGGAGCGTTCTTCCTAATTTTCATCGGTTTCACATTATTAATTGGTTTACCGCTATTATTAGCTGAATTTGTTATTGGAAGAAGTACACAAAAAGAGGCTGTCGATGCATATAGAGAGATTGCTCCTAAAACGTTATGGCCTTGGTTAGGTAAATTAGGAATTGTAACATGTTTCATATTACTTTCTTTCTACAGTGTTGTAGGAGGCTGGATTTTATTATATTTATGGAATGCAATTACAGGTAGACTATGGGAAGGAAATGGAGCATACGAAGCTACGTTTGGTGAAATCATTTCCAATCCATATTTAGCAGTTGGATCACAGCTATTATTCATCCTTATTACTATTTTCATCGTAAGTAAAGGTGTACAAAATGGTGTTGAAAAAGTAAATAAATATTTCATGCCAGCATTATTCGTTTTATTCTTTGTATTAATCGTTCGTGCACTTACATTAGATGGTGCTGGAGAAGGCGTTCGTTTCTTCTTACAACCTGATTTCTCACATGTAACATCAGAAGTTATATTATACGCAATGGGGCAATCGTTCTTCTCATTATCTGTCGGGGTAGCCGTTATGGTAACGTATAGCTCATACTTACCGAAAGAAGAAAGCTTACCACGTTCAGCATTTTCTATCGTAGCCTTAACTCTTGTTATTACATTACTTGCAGGACTTGCAATTTTCCCAGTTGTGTTCGCATTTGGAATGGAACCATCTCAAGGGCCGGGACTATTATTTATCGTGTTGCCAGCTATTTTCAGTAAAATGGCGTTCGGAAAATTATTCTTCATTGTTTTCTTATTACTATTCTTCTTCGCTACGATTACATCAGCAATTTCGATGTTAGAAATTAGTGTTGCATCGTTAACATCAAAAGGTAAAGGGAAACGTGAAAAAATGGCCTTAATCGTAGGGTTATTAATCTTCGTTGTTGGGGTACCATCAGCATTATCATTCGGTATATTAAGTGATCTGAAGATTTTCGGAAAGACAGTCTTTGATTTAGCGGACTATGCAGTAAGTAACGTTTTAATGCCACTTGGTGTATTATTAGTTTCTATCTTTGTTCCTTTAAAAATGAAGAAAGATGTATTAATGAAAGAGCTAGGTGTAAGTAAAAATAAAGGTTATAAACTATTCGTATTATGGTTATTCTTACTTCGTTATATCGCACCAATTGCGATTATTATCGTATTCTTAAATGTACTTGGCATTATATAAAAAGAAAGGTAGCGTATCATACATAGATACGCTACCTTTTTATTTTGCTCTTTTTTGCAATTCATTTACTGTTACGAACTGATAGCCCTTCTTAGATAAAGAATCTAAAATACCTTCAATCGTTTTAAAATTTTCATTAGACTCATCATACATAGAATGCAGTAAAATGATAGAACCTGGTTTTACATTTTTATTAATATATTCAATTTTATCAGCTGCAGATTTATAAAAAGTATCGGGCTCAAGATCCCATATAATGGTTTCGATATTATTTTTATTTAAATAATAGGGTAGTCCAATTAATTTTTTTCCGTTAGGGGGCCTAAAATCAATTTTGTCTGTAAATCCTGTTTGGCGGATTAATGAATTCGTTTTTTCTATTTCATCTTTAATAAAAGAAGGTGTTTTGAAAACCATTCTATTATGAGAATATGTATGGTTTCCAAGTTGGTGCCCAGATTGCGCGATAGCTTCTCCTAACGATAAATTTTGCTCTAATTCATTTCCAATTAAAAAGAAAGTAGCTTTAGCGTTGTATTTATCTAGTAGCGGTAATATTTGTTTTACATTGTTAGTAGGGCCATCATCAAAAGTTAAAGCAATCACTTTTTCATTTGTTTCTACGCGTTGTGTTAAAGCTCCAAATAATTGAAAGCTTCTTGCGTTCATCAATTTGTATGTTCCGAATAATGCCGTGATAATAAAGAATAGTGTAACGATTGTAATGATAATTTTTTTCTTCATAATGTAACCTCACAATGATTTTTAATTCAGTTAAAAAGTATTATATCAAACTAAGTAATTTCGTGCTTTAAGAAGGGTGTGGATGCAAGGAGAAGGAATTTATCATATAATAAAATGCAAAAGGTATATTAGGAGGTGTTTATATGGCGATTATAATTCAATTGCCAGACACTGCAACGTCTCATGCAAAGCCAAGTATGGAAATGGCGATACTTTGCGTGAGGTAGACAAGTAATATACAATCGCCTATATGAGCTCGTATCATTTTTTATATTTGGCTTTGCACCTTATTGAAATGAACCATAAAAAATAAGGGGCGAGCAGAAATGAAATACGTAAAAGCTAATGCTGTTTTACCAGAGAGTTTAATTACTGAAATTCAAAAGTATATACAAGGTGAAACAATTTACATTCCGAAACAAGAAACGAAACATTATAAATGGGGTACACGATCTGGCGGAAGAAAACAACTAGATGAAAGAAATAAAGCAATTAAAGAAGCGTTTAAAAGTGGGATTGCTATTCATCAACTTGCAGAAGAATATTTTCTTTCTGGGGAAACGATTAAAAAGATTGTGTATTCTAAATAAGAGGAAAAGAGTCTGATTCATATATTACTTTGAATCAGACTCTTTTTGTTTTATGTGTATTGGATATATGAGGTGTGAACGGGCATGATAATAGAAAAAATGTGCCGTTTTTTTATTAAATGGTATACAGAGCACTTGAAAAGTAGAAAGGTGAACATATATGAATCATATTGGACAAATAACGATAGAGCTTTTAGTTGGTTTTTTTGTTCTATTAATTGCTACAAAAATATTAGGGAAAACACAAATATCTCAGCTAACGCCATTTGATTTTATTTCTGCAATCGTCCTAGGTGAGCTCGTTGGAAATTCAATATATGATCCTAAAATTAAAGTATGGTCTATTTTATATTCAGTATTTGTTTGGGTAATTTTAATTTATACTATAGAAGTGATAACACAAAAAGTAAGAGGAACAAGAAGGTTTTTTGAAGGATATCCTTCAATTATTATTCGTAACGGAAAGATTGATCGTGAACAATTAAGCGTAAATCATTTGGATATAAACCAATTACAACAAATGCTTAGGCAACAAAAAGATATATTTTCAATCCGAGAAGTTGAATATATGATATTGGAACCGAACGGAAACATAAGCGTTCTGAAAAAAAGTAAATACGAATCTCCTACTATAAATGATTTAAGTTTAAAACATAAGCCTGTATACTTACCAATTTCATTAATTAGTGATGGAAAAGTAGTTAAGGATAATTTGAGGGAAGCGGGATTTGATGAAGGATGGCTTTATAAACAAATAAAGCAAAAAGGAATTACTAAATTTGAAGACGTATTATATGCGGAATGGAAAACAGATGATGGCTTCTTTTGTCAGGAAATGCAGCGGTAGAGAATAAGTGATATATGTAATGTTTGTTTCTAAGTTATCTTTTACATATCAAAAAACGTAATCATTGTATACAATAAAACTAGATCAACAATTTGTATGGAGTGATAAAGATGGAAGCGTTTATTAGAAGTGATCAATATAATTTTATAAAATCACAAGCTTATATTTTAGCAAACGGGCATGCAACGGCAAATGATAGAGGTGTAATTCAAGCGTTAAAATCGCTTGCGATTGAAAAGATAATACATGTATTTGAGAATTTAACGGATGAACAGAAAGAGTTAATTGATACGGTATTAACAGTTCAAAATAGAGAAGATGCAGAATCATTTTTAATGAAAATAAATCCGTATGTAATTCCGTTTCAAGAAGTTACAGCACAAACATTAAAAAAATTATTTCCTAAAGCGAAAAAGTTAAAACTTCCTGATATGGAAGAAATGGATATGAAAGAAATATCTTATTTAAGCTGGATTGATAAGGGGTCAAGCAGGAAATTTATTATAGCGAAAAATGATAAAAATAAATTTGTTGGTCTGCAAGGAACGTTCCAAAGTTTAAATAAAAAAAGCATTTGTTCGTTATGTCATGGACATGAAGAAGTAGGAATGTTTTTAGTTGAAATTAAAGGCGATGTACCAGGAACTTTCGTTAAAAAGGGAAACTACATTTGCAAAGATGGTGTAGCTTGCAATCAGAATATGAAATCGCTAGATAAATTGAACGATTTTATTGAACGCTTGAAGAAATAACGAGAAAACCTCTAGTATTTAAACTGGAGGTTTTTATTTTTTGAAGAAGTAAAATAAGCTTTCTTTGTAAATGTAGATTTATAATGAAATTTGATAAAAATATCTATTATGATACAGTTGCTTATATGCAAGGAGGTAAAACATGGATTACCTTTTATCGAAAGAAAAAGTGAAACGATGGCCTAAAGATACGATAGCGGCGGGGCGTTGTCATACAGTTGGCCTGAAATCGGATGGCACGGTAGTAGCGGTGGGCCGGAATAAAGAAGGGGAATGTAATGTAAGTGGCTGGCGAGATATTGAAGCAGTCGCAGTGGGCAATGTTCATATGGCAACGAACACGGGTAATGCTCATACAATCGGTCTTACATGTGACAGTACTGCGGTAGCAGTGGGTTGGAATAAGCATGAACAATGTGATGTAAACGATTGGCATAATATTGTAGCGGTTGCGGCAGGGTGGCGTCGTACTATTGGCCTGAAATCGGATGGCACGGTAGTAGCGGTGGGCCGAAATAAAGAAGGAGAATGCAATGTAAGCAGTTGGCAAGGTATTGTGGCAGTCACAGCGGGTGACTGGCATACAGTCGGTCTTAAATTGGACGGCACATTGACGACTGTGGGGAATAATCGATATGGTCAATGCAATGTAAGGAGCTGGCGAGGTATTGTAGCGGTCAAGGCTGGGTATCTTCATACTGTTGGTCTTAAACGAGACGGTACGGTGACAGCAGTGGGGAATGATAAACATAACCAGTGTGATGTAAGTGGCTGGCGAGATATTGTAGCAATAGCGGCTGGTACGAATCATACAATCGGACTTAAATCAAACGGTACCGTGGTGGCAGTGGGTTGGAATGAGTATGGTCAATGTAACGTAAGTGATTGGAGAGATATTGTAGCGATAGCGGCTGGTTGTGCACATACAGTCGGACTAAAATCAGACGGCACGGTGATCGCGGTAGGTAATAATGAATTTGGCCAATGCGATGTAGGCAGCTGGCGCGACATTCGGTTGCCTGGCAAATAGTCAATTTACAATAAATCATTAGTAATATTATTCTATTTTAGGAGTAATTATGGAATAGGATATGTAGAAAATAATTAAACTTAAATCTGCTGAATAAGAATCTCTTTTGAAAAGGGATTCTTATTATTTTTCATAAAATGAGGGTGTAAATGGAATTTTTGAACAAATTTTATTTCAAAATTACAGTAGAAGATATAAATTAAAAAGTATAGAGGAGATAAAGGAATGCTTAAAAGGTTTTTACTTTCTTTACCGGATGTTTTACTTATATGTATCGTTCTCTACATAATGTACACAAATTCTTTTAGTTTTGGACAGATGCTAGTAATTTCCATTGCAATCGGAATTATTGGTGGTCTTGCTATTAGAATTTGTAAGGATGTATTCACGTATATAAGATGGACAATTAAACAAAGAAAAAATTGAATATGTTTAATAGTTATTAGGAGGGAATGAAGTGACTAAGAAAAAGAATAGAGTGAAAAACGAGATAGTACTTTGGTCACTAACAGCAATTGTTCTATTAATTGTATGGTACTTTTATCAAAAATAAAAACGCATCGTACTCAAAAAGCACGATGCGTTTTTATTATTTTTTTTGCCAATTTTCTTTTATAAAGTCTTCACGACCAGATTCCTTTTGCTCAGTAGCATATTTCTCTGGATTCTTTTTATAGAAATGTTGGTGGTATTCCTCTGCTTCGTAAAAAGGTGCAGCAGGACGAATTTCAGTCACGATTGGATCTTTAAACATACCGCTTTCTGCAAGAGCTTGTTTTGATTTTTCAGCAAGCCCTTTTTGTGTTTCGTTATGATAAAAAATAGCGGTACGATAAGATGGACCACGGTCAAAAAATTGTCCGCCATCATCAGTTGGGTCGATTTGTGGCCAATATAAGTCTAGTAATTTCTGATAAGGAAAAATAGAAGGATCGAATGTAATTTGAACAACTTCTAAATGTCCAGATGTTCCAGCTTTTACTTGTTCATATGTTGGGTTTTCTACATGACCTCCTGCATAGCCAGAAAGTACTTTATGAATACCAGGAAGTTCATCAAATGGTTTTACCATGCACCAAAAGCAACCGCCTGCGAAGGTTGCGAGTTCGTATGTTTTTTCGGACATTGCTGTAATCCTCCTAAATGTATATGTTTTATATAGTATTATATAAATTGTTTTATTGCGCAATAAAAAAGATTTGAAAATATATGTTTTTTATAAACAAGATCCTCCGCTCACATCAATTAATTGTCCAGTAACCCAGCGGCTGTCTGGAGAAGCAAGGAATGCAGCAGTATCGGCAATGTCTTCTACTTCACCTAAGCGATTGAAAGCGGAAATAGTAGTAGCGTACTGCTTCATCATTGGGTCGCTCAAGAGTTCTGCATTCATATCTGTTTTGATAAATCCTGGAAGTATTGCATTCACCGTTATTCCTCGTGCTCCAAGCTGTTTTGCTAGCGTAAAAGTCATTGTATTAATAGCGCCTTTCGTCATACTATATGCAACAAAATCAGGTAAAGAAATGCGGGTGGCAGCGGATGAAATATTAATAATTCGGCTATTGTCACGTAAACGTGGTAGTGCTAGTTGAATGATAAAGAATGGAGCTTTTGCATTTACTGAAACCATTCTATCAAAAAATTGTTCAGTCGTTTCTTCAATAAAAGCACCAGGACCAATGCCAGCATTGTTTATTAAAATATCAAATTGTATTTCACCAGTGCGCTTTTGTAATTCAGTATCTAAAGCTTTATAAAGGTTTTCTACACCGTGTAAGGATTCTAAATTTGCGCCGATAGAAAAAGCTTGGCCACCATTTGATTGAATTTCATGAACAGTTTCTTCAGCGTCATCTTTTCGATTACCGTAATGAACAGCAACCAATGCACCGTCATTTGCTAAACGTTTAGCGATTGCTCGTCCAATTCCTCGACTTGCTCCTGTAACTAACGCTACTTTCCCTTTTAACATAGTTTCCTCATCTCCTCATAAACTTTATAAGTTTTTCTTTATGTAGTAATGCAAACATACTTAAGTAATATATGAGTGTATGTAAGTAATGCATTCCAATTTTGATTTGAGAAAAAATAAATAGAATTAATTTTGATTTTTTTGAAAAAACATGTTGACAAGGAAAAGAACAACGTCCTATAATACGTGTAACAAATAAAAGTTAATTAAGAATTTTCTAACTTTATATGTTGTATATGCAAAGAAGAGGAAAGTAGATGATTATGATCGTTTCAGAGAGCTACTCCAAGGCTGTGAGGGTAGTAACAATCGAATCATTGAAGATCACCTCGGAGCATCGCTTGCGAAAGGGAAACTGAGTAGAGGGCGGCGGCATCGTCTCCGGTAAAAGGACGGAGGTCTGATTGGACCTACAAAGCTTATATTTCGTGAGAAGTATAAGGAAGCTGAGTGGTAACGCGAAACTCTCGCCTCAGCAATCAAAGCTACTAAATTGTAGTAGTTGATTGCTGAGGCGAGAGTTTTTATTTTTAAAAATAGAAGAAGAGAATGCGTAGAAGAGGAGAGTAAATGATAAAGATTGTTTCAGAGAGCTGCCCCGAGGCTGTGAGGGTGGTAACAATTCACTCATTGAAAATCACCTTGGAGCACTACTTTTGAAAACTAGTAAAAAGTAGCGGGGTTGTTCCCGATAGAAAAACAAAAGTCTAATTGGACTTGCAGAGCTTATATTTCGTGAGAAGTATAAGGAAGCTGAGTGGTACCACGATTCCCTCGTCTCAGCAATGGATTGCTACAAGTATGTAAGTAATCGATTGTTGAGACGAGTATATTTTTAAGGTTTATATACTGAATATTCTGTTAAAAATACTCATCTCAGCAATCGATGTAGAAATAGATTGCAAAAAATAGAGAAAAAAGAGGAGCGATGTGAGATGGGAAACCAGTATATTTACATGAATGGGGAATTTGTAGAAAAAGAAAAGGCAGTTGTTTCAGTGTATGATCATGGTTTTTTATACGGAGACGGTGTATTTGAAGGGATTCGTAGTTACGGAGGAAATGTATTTTGTTTAAAAGAACATGTGAAACGATTATATGAATCAGCGAAATCTATTTTACTAACAATTCCAATGACGGTAGAAGAAATGGAAGAAGCAGTTTTACATACACTCCAAAAAAATGAATACGCTGATGCTTACATTCGCTTAATTGTCTCAAGAGGAAAAGGTGACTTAGGGCTCGATCCGAGAAGTTGTGTGAAGCCGAGCGTAATTATCATTGCAGAACAATTAAAGTTATTCCCACAAGAATTTTATGATAATGGGCTAAGTGTTGTATCTGTTGCATCAAGACGTAATACGCCAGATGCGTTAGATCCACGTATTAAGTCAATGAATTATTTAAATAACGTACTTGTAAAAATTGAAGCAGCACAAGCAGGAGTGTTAGAGGCTCTTATGTTAAATCAACAAGGATATGTTTGTGAAGGTTCTGGCGATAATGTTTTCGTTGTGAAAGATGGAAAAGTGCTAACCCCGCCATCCTATTTAGGAGCATTAGAAGGTATTACGAGAAATAGTGTTATCGAGCTATGTGAACGACTGAATATTCCGTGTGAGGAAAGACCATTGACTCGCCATGATGTATATGTAGCGGATGAAGTATTTTTAACAGGAACAGCAGCGGAGTTAATTCCAGTTGTAAAAGTTGATTCCAGAGAAATTGGAGATGGGAAACCAGGAAGTGTAACGAAACAATTGACCGAAGAATTTAAAAAATTAACGAGAGAAAGAGGAGTACGTGTTCCCGGGCTGACGGAAAGCTTAGCGTAAATAAGGAGAGGAGTTAATGGAAATGAAGCAGCAGTATACAGCGTATGAGAAATTACAGTATGAAGAAATGACAGGCGCTGGACATGTGATTCAATGTTTAAAGAGATTAGGTGTAACGACCATTTTCGGCTATCCGGGCGGAGCAATCTTGCCAATATACGATGCTTTATACGAAAGTGGTTTGAAACATGTTTTAACTCGTCATGAACAAGCTGCCATTCATGCGGCTGAAGGATATGCGAGAGCTTCTGGAAAGGTCGGGGTAGTCTTTGCTACCTCTGGCCCAGGGGCGACAAATTTAGTTACGGGTTTAGCAGACGCTTATATGGATTCGATTCCTTTAGTTGTCATTACCGGGCAAGTTGCAACGCCTTTAATTGGTAAAGATGGATTTCAAGAAGCGGATGTTGTCGGAATTACAGTACCTGTTACGAAGCATAATTACCAGGTTCGTGATGTGAATCATGTATCACGAATTGTGCAAGAAGCTTTTTACATCGCCAAAAGCGGGCGCCCGGGACCAGTATTAATTGATATTCCAAAAGATGTTCAAAATGCAAAAGTCACCAGTTTCTTTAGTGAAGAAGTTGATATTCCGGGGTACAAACCAGAACTTGTACCAGACAGCATGAAACTTAGAGAGGTGGCTAAAGCAATTTCAAAATCAAAGCGTCCACTTCTTTATATTGGAGGAGGTGTCATTCATTCAGGTGGATCCGATGAACTCTTCGAATTCGCAAGGGAGAACCGTATTCCAGTCGTTTCAACTTTAATGGGACTTGGTGCATATCCACCGGGAGATCCATTGTTTCTAGGGATGCTTGGTATGCATGGGACATACGCTGCTAATATGGCGGTAACAGAATGTGATTTACTACTTGCATTAGGTGTTCGCTTCGATGATCGTGTAACAGGAAAATTAGAACTTTTTTCTCCGCACTCGAAAAAAGTACATATTGATATTGATCCTTCTGAGTTTCATAAAAATGTAACTGTAGAGCATCCGATTGTTGGTGATGTAAAAAAAGCGTTACACATGCTGTTACATATGTCTATTTATACACAAACAGACGAATGGCTTCAGAAAGTAAAGACATGGAAAGAAGAATATCCACTTTCTTATAAGCAAAAAGAATATGAGTTAAAACCACAGCATGTGATCAACTTAGTAAGTGAATTAACGAATGGTGAAGCGATTGTCACAACAGAAGTAGGTCAGCATCAAATGTGGGCTGCTCACTTCTATAAAGCAAGAAAACCTCGGACGTTCCTTACCTCTGGAGGATTAGGAACAATGGGGTTTGGTTTTCCAGCAGCAATTGGTGCTCAGCTAGCTAAAAAAGAAGAACTTGTCATTTGTATTGCAGGTGACGCTTCTTTTCAAATGAACATTCAAGAACTACAAACAATTGCTGAAAATAACATCCCTGTAAAAGTATTTATCATAAATAACAAATTTTTAGGGATGGTAAGGCAATGGCAAGAAATGTTTTATGAAAATCGTTTATCAGAATCAAAAATTGGATCACCAGATTTTGTGAAAGTAGCAGAAGCTTATGGAGTAAAGGGATTAAGAGCAACAAATTCAACCGAGGCAAAACAAGTGATGTTAGAAGCATTTGCTCACGAAGGTCCTGTCGTAGTTGATTTTTGTGTAGAAGAAGGTGAAAACGTATTTCCGATGGTTCCGCCAAACAAAGGGAATAACGAAATGATTATGAAGAGGTGGGAAGAATGAGTCATACTTTTTCACTCGTTATTCATAACGAGCCAAGCGTCTTATTACGTATAAGTGGGATTTTTGCTCGGCGTGGTTATTATATTTCTTCTTTACATTTAAAAGAAAGAGATACTAGTGGTGTTTCTGAAATGAAACTCACAGCAGTTTGTACTGAAAATGAAGCGACATTACTTGTTAGTCAGTTGAAAAAATTAATTGATGTTCTGCAAGTAAATAAATTATAAGGAGTGTATGGAATATGAAAACATATTATGAAAAAGATGCAAATGTAGAGTTGTTACAAGGAAAAACTGTTGCAGTAGTTGGTTATGGATCACAAGGTCATGCGCAAGCACAAAATTTACGTGATTCTGGTGTAGAGGTTGTAGTTGGTGTTCGTCCTGGTAAGTCGTATGAAGTAGCGAAAGCGGATGGATTTGAAGTAATGTCTGTTTCAGAAGCGGTTCGAACCGCACAAGTTGTACAAATGTTATTGCCAGATGAACAGCAAGCTCATGTGTATAAAGCAGAGGTAGAAGAGAATCTTCGTGAAGGACAAATGTTACTTTTCTCACATGGATTTAACATTCACTTCGGACAAATTAATCCGCCAAGTTACGTAGATGTAGCGATGGTCGCGCCAAAAAGTCCAGGTCATCTCGTTCGCCGTGTATATCAAGAAGGAAATGGTGTTCCGGCATTAGTCGCAGTGCATCAAGATGCGACGGGAACAGCGCTACATGTAGCATTAGCGTATGCAAAAGGTGTAGGTTGTACACGTGCGGGTGTAATTGAAACGACATTCCAAGAAGAAACCGAAACGGATTTATTCGGTGAGCAAGCTGTACTTTGCGGCGGGGTAACTGCACTTGTGAAGGCCGGGTTCGAAACGTTAACGGAAGGTGGATATCGTCCTGAAATTGCATACTTTGAATGTTTGCATGAATTAAAGCTAATTGTTGACTTAATGTACGAAGGTGGATTAACGAATATGCGCCATTCTATTTCAGATACGGCAGAGTTTGGAGATTATGTAACAGGATTGAGAATTGTTACAGATGAAACGAAGAAGGAAATGAAGCGTGTTCTTACAGAAATTCAGCAAGGTGAATTTGCGAAGAAATGGATTTTAGAAAATCAAGCAGGGCGTCCGACGTATAACGCAATGAAAAAAGCAGAACAAAATCATCAATTAGAAAAAGTGGGAGCAGAGCTTCGTGAAATGATGAGCTGGATTCATGCACCGAAAGAATTAGTAAAGAAATAGAGTAAGAGAGTATAAATGAAAAATATGTAAGAGGGGATTTGACAAGATGAGAAGTGACATGATTAAAAAAGGTTTTGATAAAGCGCCGCACCGTAGTTTATTAAAAGCAACTGGTTTGAAAGATGAAGATTTTGACAAACCATTCATAGCGATTTGTAATTCTTTTATTGAAATTATTCCAGGGCATAAACACTTGAACGAGTTTGGGAAACTTGTAAAAGAGGCAGTTCGTGCGGCAGGTATGGTACCATTCGAATTCAATACAATTGGAGTTGACGATGGTATTGCGATGGGACATATCGGTATGCGTTATTCTCTTCCGAGTCGTGAAATAATTGCAGATTCAGTAGAAACGGTTGTAAATGCACACTGGTTTGACGGCATGATTTGTATCCCAAACTGTGACAAAATTACACCAGGTATGATGATGGCGGCACTACGTATTAATATTCCGACTGTATTTGTTTCAGGCGGCCCGATGGCAGCAGGAAAAACATCTAAAGGAGAAGTTGTTGATCTGAGTTCCGTTTTTGAAGGAGTAGGAGCTTATCAATCTGGGAAAATTTCAGAAGAAGAATTAAAAGATATTGAAGATCATGGCTGTCCATCTTGTGGCTCTTGTTCGGGTATGTTTACCGCGAACTCTATGAATTGTTTATGTGAAGTGTTAGGTTTAGCTCTTCCTGGTAACGGGAGTATTTTAGCAATTGATCCAAGACGTGAAGAGTTAATTAAACAAGCAGCAGAGAAATTGAAAATTTTAATTGAAAGAGATATTAAGCCGCGTGATATTGTAACGGAAGAAGCAATTGACGATGCTTTTGCACTTGATATGGCGATGGGTGGATCAACGAATACAGTATTACATACGCTAGCACTCGCACAAGAGGCAGGACTAGATTATGATATGAACCGTATTGATGCAGTTTCAAGACGTGTACCTCATTTATGTAAAGTAAGTCCAGCCTCAAATTGGCATATGGAAGATATTGATCGTGCGGGCGGGATTAGTGCAATTTTGAAAGAGATGAGCCGAAAAGAAGGAGTACTTCATCTTGATCGAATAACTGCTACGGGGCAAACATTAAGAGAAAATATTGCTGAGGCAGAGATTAAAGATAAGGAAGTTATTCACTCTCTCGAAAACCCTCATAGTGAGGAAGGAGGATTGCGTATATTAAAAGGCAACCTTGCGAAAGATGGAGCAGTTATTAAAAGCGGTGCAACAGAGGTAAAGCGTTTTGAAGGACCTTGCGTTATTTTTAATTCACAAGATGAGGCACTTGCTGGCATTATGCTTGGGAAAGTGAAAAAAGGAGATGTAGTTGTCATTCGTTATGAAGGACCAAGAGGTGGCCCTGGTATGCCAGAAATGTTAGCACCAACATCAGCAATTGCTGGAATGGGATTAGGTGCTGAGGTTGCATTATTAACAGATGGACGTTTTTCTGGAGCTTCACGTGGAATTTCAGTAGGACATATTTCACCAGAAGCAGCAGCGGGCGGGATGATTGCACTTCTTGAACAAGGGGATATTGTATGTATTGATGTTGAAGAACGCTTGCTAGAAGTAAGGGTGAGTGATGAGGAATTAGAAAAGCGTAAAAAAGAATGGAAACGACCAGAACCGAAAGTAAAAACTGGCTGGCTTGGACGTTATGCACAAATGGTAACATCGGCGAATACAGGGGCTGTCCTGAAAATCCCACATTTTGATTGAGCCAATTTAAAAGAGATAAGGATGATATATAATGGTGCAAAAGGTAAAGGAGAGAGTGAAAATTGAAGATATCTTAATGGCTCATAATTGCCTGAAAGATATCGTTATTAAAACACCGTTACAACGTGATACAGTTTTATCTGAGAAATATGATTGTGACGTTTATGTAAAACGAGAAGACTTACAATTAATTCGCTCTTTCAAAATTCGTGGTGCGTACAATTTAATTCAAAGCTTACCGAAAGAAAAATTACAAAACGGTGTTGTTTGCGCAAGTGCTGGTAATCACGCGCAAGGAGTTGCTTATACGTGTAATTTATTGAAGATTACGTCAAAAATATTTATGCCCACAACAACACCGAAACAAAAAGTATCACAAGTACAATTTTTCGGTGGTGATTTCGCAGAGATTGTATTAGTTGGTGATACATTCGATAGCTCTTTCCAAGAAGCACAGCGCTATTGTGAAGAAAATAAGATGACATTTGTTCATCCGTTTGATGATCCGTATGTTGTTGCAGGTCAAGGGACAGTGGCAGTTGAAATTATGCATGATATGGAGAAATCAGTTGATTATATCTTTACAGCAATCGGTGGTGGTGGATTAGCATCAGGAGTTGGTACATATGTAAAAGGTGTTAGTCCTACTACAAAGGTTATTGGTGTAGAGCCAATGGGAGCTGCATCTATGAAAGAGGCTTTTCTTCAAAATGAAAATGTAGCATTGGAGAAAATAGATAGCTTTGTTGATGGGGCAGCTGTTAAAAAAGTAGGAAAGTTAACATTTGAAACTTGTAAAGATGTAATTGACGATATTATTTTAGTACCAGAGGGGAAAGTTTGTACGACGATTTTAGAACTGTATAAGAAAAATGCGATTGTAGCTGAACCGGCTGGTGCACTCTCTATTGCAGCGCTTGATTTATATAGAGATGAAATAAAAGGTAAAACAGTTGTATGTACGCTAAGTGGTGGAAATAATGATATTGATAGAATGCAAGAAATGAAAGAGCGTTCGCTCATTTATGAAGGACTGAAACATTACTTTATCATTGAATTTCCGCAGCGTTCAGGTGCGCTAAGAGAATTTCTTGATAAAGGATTAGGACCAGAAGATGACATTACGCGCTTTGAGTATATTAAGAAACATAATAAAGAAAATGGTCCAGCATTAGTCGGCGTAGAATTAAAACATAAAGAAGATTATGAGCAATTAATTACTCGCTTTAAAGAAAATAATATTCAATTTATGGAACTTAATAAAAACCCTGTTTTGTTTGATTTGCTTATTTAATAGAAGGAAAGAGTTAGAATGTAAATAAAAAAGATAGATACAAGCGAGGGAATATAGTGCTTGTTCTATCTTTTTTATAGTTAAACTAGGTACTCATTAAATTCAAGAAGAATAAAGCTAGCTAACCAAAAGAGTATCGCAATACGAATGATTACATACATTGTAAATTCAAAAGGAGTAAGATTTCTCTCTCGCTTTATTTTTTTAAATAGTCTCACAGAATAAAGGGAACATAAAAGTAGAACTGCTATAGACATTTTATAAACGTTCTCTAACAAACTTACATTTTCTAATAAGTCTTTCAGCATGTTTATCACCTATTCTGTAAAGTATATTACAGAGAAATAGATCTTGAGCTGTCTAGTTTCGTTTGTTTTTTATTTTCCCTGTATCATCAATTTCTACATCAGTTGAAATTGTTTGTAAATATTGAAGAGCTTTTTTCTTTTCTTCCTCATTTACAGAGGAAACTTGGTTGTTGCGAATGATATAAGGATTGAATGACATTTGGACATCCTTTCCTTTAAAAGTTAAAGTTAATACGCCAGTTTCGGCGCTTTTTCCATTCACATAACTTGGGAATAAAAAGTTACCTAATGAGTAAGCGATAGGAACTTTATTATAATACTCAAACCCTTGTAACCAATGTGGATGGCTTCCGACAATCGCGTTAGCTCCTGCTTCAACCATTTTAGGTACATATTGCTTTTGGTATTCTACCGGACGATTTGATTTTTCAACGCCCCAATGCATATAGACGATTAAATAGTCTGCATCTTGTTTTTGTTCTTTAATTGTTTTTGTTACAAGATTTAAATCATAGCCATTCGCAACGCCAGGTTTATTCTCACCAGCTACCCAATTAGAATCAGGCATAAATCGAACGAAGGAAATAAATTTAAACTTTTTCCCTTTTACGGTCATTTCTCGTGCTGTATATGCATCTTTCGCATTTTTTCCGGCTCCAGTGTAAGGGAACTTTAATTTTTCTACGTGAGAAATCGTATCTAATAATCCATCTTGCCCATAATCAAGTGTGTGGTTATTCCCAATATTTACGATGTCATATCCAGTGTTTTTAATAGCTTGTAGTGTAGATGGATCACTTTTAATCCAAAACAGTTGCCCAGGTGCTTTCTTTTCTTTCGTTGTAAATGCCGACTCTAAATTCACAAAAGAAATATCAGCTTTTTTTATTTCTTCTTTTACATGTTGGAATGGGTAATCAGCCCCATTCTTTTCGATTATAGGACGTAATTGCCAATCAAACATTGTATCACCAGAGAAGGTGAGTGTGATTTCTTGGTCTTCTATTTTCTTTTCGCTTTTTGAAGCGGTTTTACTAGATTTGTTTTGCAAATCGGGTTTGTCTTTTGCTTTTGAAATAAAAGAGTAATTGATTAATAAAACAATCGGTGTAATGAAAAAGGCTATTAACAAAAATCGTTTTAGTAAAGTTTTCATATATACCTTCCCTTTTAATATTATCCCGCAATTAAATTAACACTGAATCTATTAAAGGTAATTAAAGTTACAAAAAATAGCGGGTTATGTAGTGGAAAACATTTGTTAATATTCTCAATATTAAGTTAACATATAGATAACCTGTAAATCAATGTATAAACCAAAATATAGAAATAAAGAATTCGAAGGGTGAAGAATGAGAAATGGTTATATTAGGAGCAGTTGTAAATGGGATTTGTATTATATTTGGTACTTTACTTGGTAAATTATTTAGTAGGATTCCAGAAAGTATGAAAGGGACGATAATGCACGCAATCGGTTTAGCGGTTACTGTGCTTGGGCTTCAAATGGCATTAAAAAGTGAAAACTTTCTTGTTGTCATACTGAGTTTAGTGATTGGTACGGTAATTGGAGAATGGTTACAATTAGAAGAAAAGTTAAAACATTTAGGGGATTGGCTAGAAAATAAAGTTGGATCGAAAGGGAAAGGTAGCATATCAGAAGGTTTTGTAACAGCTACTTTAATTTTTGCAATTGGCGCGATGGGGATACTTGGTGCACTTGACAGTGGGATTCGCGGAAATCATGATATTTTATTTACAAAGGCGATTATCGATGGATTTATTTCTATTA
This sequence comes from Bacillus sp. GW823-FHT06A10, assembly GCF_058795375.1. NCBI lineage: Bacteria > Bacillati > Bacillota > Bacilli > Caryophanales > Bacillaceae > Bacillus > Bacillus sp. GW823-FHT06A10. Next base: position 1,004,756 of record NZ_JBXAHT010000001.1, read on the forward strand.
TATTAACGACAACTCTAGGAATTGGCGTAGTATTTTCGGCGATTCCAGTTGTTTTATATGAAGGTGGTATTGCAGTTTTTGCAACACAAATTAATAGTTTTGTCCCGAAAGAATTAATGAACCAATTTATAGTGGAGATGACGGCTACGGGCGGCATTATGATATCTGCTATTGGATTGAACTTGCTTAGTATTATTAAAATCAAGGTGGCAAATTTACTTCCAGGTATATTGGTAGTGGGTGTAATTGTTTCAATTATTTATGGTTACGGTTTAATGGATTATTAACCAACTTCATTTAGTGGGAGTTGGTTTTATTATGAAAAAAATGTGGGATTGTAGTGATTTTCACTAGAAAATAGCGGGTTTTGTAGTAAATCTTACATATAAAGCAAATTACTAAACTTTTTACAAGAAAGGGTGTAGAATGGGTATCTAAAGAAAGAAGGTGTGAAAATGGCCAGCTGGAAACGGAATTTAATGATTTGTTGGCTAGGTTGTTTTACCACTGCAGCCGGTATGAGTTTAGTAATTCCTTTCTTATCTTTTTATATTGAGGAATTAGGAGTAACTGGCACTTCAAGCATTGCACAGTGGTCGGGACTTGCATTTGGTGTAACATTTTTAATGGGTGCGATCGTATCACCAATATGGGGGAAGCTTGGTGATATACATGGACGGAAATTGATGCTTATTCGTGCTAGCCTTGGTATGGCGATTATTATGACGCTTATGGGATTTGTAACGGATGTGTATCAACTAGTCGCACTAAGATTTTTAATGGGAGCAGTATCTGGTTTCCTTTCAACAGCGATGACATTTATTGCAGCAGAAACTCCGAAAGAACATTCAGGTTGGGCGATTTCCACAATTTCAACTGGTGGTGTGAGCGGTTCGTTACTTGGCCCGTTACTTGGAGGTTATTTGTCTGAGTTAATTGGAATGCGTCATGTCTTTCTTGTTACAGGAGCTTTTTTATTCCTTTCCTTTCTCATCGTTTTTTTCTTTCTGCATGAAGAAAATCACTCTGCTCAAGCAAAAAAAACACAGTCGAAAAAAGTATGGACGATGGTCCCAGCGAAGCATTTAATTATTAGTTTATTTGTAACAACATTTATTATTCAACTTGCTAATATGTCAGTTCAACCAATTGTTACATTGTACGTGAAAAATTTAGTAGGTCCTCATACTGCACATATTGAAACAATTGCGGGTGCAGTTATGTCAGCGACAGGATTAGCAGTTATTTTGGCAGCACCAAGACTAGGAAGATTATCAGATCATATCGGTCCTCAAAAAACGTTAGTTGTAGCGTTATTTGCAGCAGGAATTATTTTTATCCCGCAAGCATTTGTAACCTCAGCTTGGCAACTATTAATTCTTCGATTTTTATTAGGTATCGCACAAGCAGGATTATTGCCTTCCGTACAAACTCTACTAAAACAACATACACCAACCCATGTTACGGGACGAATATTTGGATATAATCAGTCGTTTCAGTTTTTAGGAAATATGATTGGGCCAGTGCTCGGGGGACAAATTGCAGCGCATGCAGGCTTCCAATATGTTTTCCTCTCTACATCATCACTATTATTTATTGCGTGTATTTGGGTTTATTTTCATAATAAGAACGAAGAAGTATCAGAGAAACAACGTTTGGAAGTTAGTTAACTAAGTGAATGAAAAAGAAAAAGGATGAAGCAACATGTGCTTCATCCTTTTTCTTTAAAATCGAAGACAGAGATAACTTAATGTACCAAGCTCATAACTACGGTGAATGACTTCACCGCTATTCTCGCCACTTCCCATTGCAATAAACAAAGGAACAAAATGCTCTGCTCTTGGTACGGCTAATTGTGCATGAGGAGCATTATTCTCCCAATTAAACAATGCATCTTTATCGTTATTCTGCATATGTTTAATAATCCAATCATCAAATTCAATTGCCCATTTTTCAGGTGTAGTTTGATTCCATTTCAGTGCTCGTAAATTATGAACGGTAACGCCACTACCGATTACTAAAATATCTTCTTGTCCGAGTCCTTTAAGTGCTTCTCCAATTTCAAATTGTTCTTTTGCAGAAAGGAATGGATTTACTGATATTTGCACGACAGGAATATTTGCTTCTGGATACATGCGGTGCAGGAGTGTCCATGAACCATGATCTAAACCTCTGGTCATATTATGATGGACTGGAATACCTTTGTTTCTAAATTTTGTTTCTAACATAGATGCAATGCTAGAAGAGCCTTTCGCACGATATTTGATTTCGTATAACTCAGGGGGGAAACCTCCAAAATCATAAATTGTTTCATATTCGTTATCTGATGAGGAAATCGTTAATACTTCAGTTTCCCAGTGAGCAGTGAAAATAACAATTGCTTTTGGTTTATATGTTTCTCCAAGTGTTTTTAAAAATCGTGTATAGTCTGTATCTTGAATAGCGAGCATAGGCGAACCATGTGCTAAAAATAGTGATGGCATCATAATAGTAGAAACCTCCTAAAAATTATATAATTACTTTATGTAAGTAACTATATAATTTTATTTTTGGTTCGTCAAGAGATTAGTTTGAAAGCAAGTCTGAAAAATACATCATTTGTCATAATGAAAGCAATTACATATAATATAAAATAAGAAAAGTGAATGGATATTCATTTTTCTTAAAGGTATACATAATAAATTTGGGGGCTGACGAAATGAATGTACAGGAAAGTTTCGTTACGGCATTGGATGAATCGGAAATTTATTTGCGTAAATGGTTACCAGAAGGAGATCCGAGAGGAATTATTCAGATTGCACATGGCATGACAGAGCATGCAGGGGTGTATACAGAATTTGTAGATGCTTTATTGGAAGCAGGTTATGGTGTTTATGCGCATGATCATAAAGGACATGGGAAAACAGTAAAAAAAGAAGAAGATTATGGTCATTTTGAACCAAATATAGGGTGGAATCAAGTTGTATCGGATGTTATCTTTGTTTCAGAAAGGATAAAAGAAGAACAGTCAAGTCCTTTGTTTTTACTTGGACATAGTATGGGTTCTTTTTTATCAAGACGTGCTGTACAACTTAGGGGTGAACTATATGATGGATTTCTAATTTCAGGAACAGGTGGAAATCCAGGGCTTTTAGGAGCTATTGGTCATAAAGTAGCAACAATCGAAATGAAATTGCGCGGGGCAAAAACGAAAAGTCCAATGTTAAACTTTTTATCTTTCGGAAACTTCAATTCGAACTTTAAGCCAAATCGTACAAAATTTGATTGGTTATCTTCAGATAATAATCAAGTTGATAAATATATTGCGGATCCGTTATGTGGTTTCATTTGTACGACGAGTTTTTACCGAGAATTATTTTCTGGAGTATTAGAAGTAAATAAACTAGAAGAATACAAGAAGACGCCAAAGAATCTTCCAATACATATATTCTCTGGTGATCGTGATCCTGTTGGCGATATGGGGAAAGGTGTAAAAGAAGTATATGAAAACTATAAAAAATGTGGTGTGAAAGACGTGACACTACGTTTATATGAAAATGGTAGACATGAAATGTTTCATGAAGTAAATAAGGATGAAGTATTTAAAGATTTAATTTCGTGGTTAGATGCGCATAATAAATGAGAAAGATAATCCCAAACTGTTTGTAGTTTGGGATTATTTATTATACAGAAATAGGGGCAATAAATTCTTAAATTCACTTTACTTAATAAAAAATAAATCTTATTCTATAGTCGTTCAAAAAATAAAGAAATATTGTATGAGAGGAAACCTCACTTTTCTGAAGTGAGGTTTTTTGTAGTAACGAAGTAATAGTGAATAAAACTAATTTTAAAAGTAACTTAAAATCAAACTTTTTATAAAGCAACAGATGCCTGTTCATAATAGTAGTATAATAGTGAATGAGGTGTTAATAGAATGGAAGATAGAACGTTAGGTTTATTACTAGATGTTGTTGGGGAATTATTTTCAGATGAAATTTCAATTGCTGTTTCGAATACGAAAGAATATATTTACTATCGGCCAAGTAAACGAATTGATTTAAAGATTAGTGTCGGGGATCCTATAAAGGAAGGAACGATTGCTCATAAAGCGATGGTGATGAATCAAAAAACCTCTGAGTTTATTAATCGGGATGTTTTTGGTATTCCTTATCATGGAATGGCTGTACCATTTTCAAGCAATGGAAAGCTTGAAGGGTGCGTAACGGCAATTTATCCAGCTTTAACGGATGGAAAGTCAGTTGTTACTTTAAAAACAACAGACGGCTGGATTCCGGTTCCTTTTTCAAAGGTTATGTATTTAGAGGCTAAAGATAAAAAGACGTATGTGAATTCAGAAGAGTTATCAGGAACACATAAATACTCTCTGCAAGAATTCGAATACTTGCTTCCGAAAGATTCATTTATTAGATGTCACCGTTCGTTTATTGTAAATATTAATCATATTAAAGCGATTTATCCTGATACCCATTCTACTTTTGTACTTTCAATGGATAATGGTGAGAGAGTACCAGTTAGTCAATCATACGCTAGTTATTTCCGTAAGCTTCTAGGATTCTAAGTTTTTCTGCTTTAGAACCTAGATTTGCTGTTCTGTCTGAATTTTCGGCATTGTATACTAAAATCCCTATTTTGATAGTGTTAATGTGTAAAATAATTATGAATATTCAATGAGAGAGGGATTACATATGGAGAATAACTTAGATAGAATCAGAGATCAACGTCTAAAAGATCGGGTAGTTACACCTGAGGAAGCAGCTTCCTGGATTCAAAGTGGAATGACTTTAGGCTTAAGTGGGTTTACACGTGCAGGTGATGTAAAAGCAGTCCCATTTGCGCTTGTAAACCGAGTTAAGAATGATGAATCTTTTAAAGTAAATGTTTATACTGGGGCTTCTTTAGGATCGGATGTAGACAAATTATTTGCTGAGGCAGGAATTTTAGGGAAAAGATTACCTTTCCAAGCTGACGCGACTATGCGAAAAGGAATTAATAACGGAGACTTTTTATTTGTGGATCAACACTTGTCTCATACAGCAGAGTTACTCCGTGCTGACGTTCTGGATATAGATTTCGCCATTTTGGAAGCGGTTGCGATTACAGAGGACGGAATGATTATTCCAACCACTTCAATTGGAAATTCCTTAGCGTTTTCCTTAAATGCTAAGTCTATTATTATTGAAATGAATATGGCTCAATCCGCGCAATTAGAGGGGCTACATGATCTATATGAACCAGGTAAACAAGGGGAGAGGCTTCCAATTCCGCTTGTGAAAACAGATGACCGAATTGGAACAATCGGTATTCCAATTGATTCTGAAAAAGTAAAGGGAATTGTGTTTACGAATCAATTGGATTCGCCATCGACAATTGTTCCTCCGGATGAAGAAACTGTTATTATGGCACAGCATTTAATAGAATTCCTTCGAGAAGAAGTCAAAGTAGGCCGATTAACAAATCGTTTAGCGCCGTTACAATCAGGAATTGGTTCAGTGGCTAACGCCGTATTGCATGGAATGTTAGATTCAGAATTTGAAGATTTAGAAGTATATTCCGAGGTTTTACAAGATGCAGTTTTTGATCTTATGGATGCTGGAAAAGTCAATTTTGCTTCTTGTTGTTCTATCACGCTTTCTGAAGAGAAAATGCAACAAGTATTTTCTAACTTTGAAAAATATCGTGACAAATTAATGATGCGTCCACAAGAGATTTCCAATCATCCTGAAATTATTCGTCGCCTTGGATTAATCTCAATTAATACTGCATTAGAATTAGATATATACGGAAATGTTAACTCTACTCACGTTTTAGGTACAAAAATGATGAATGGTATTGGTGGGTCTGGCGATTTTGCAAGAAATGCCCGCCTAGCTATCTTTGTTACTAAATCGATTGCGAAAGGTGGTAACATTTCAAGCATCGTTCCTTTCGTTTCTCATGTAGACCATACTGAACATGATGTAGATGTTATCGTCACTGAACAGGGGTATGCTGACTTAAGGGGACTTGCGCCAAGAGAAAGAGTGGAACTTATTATTGAGAATTGCGTACATCCAATGTATCGTGCCCAGCTACGAGCTTATTACGAAGAAGCAAAAATAAGAGGTGGACAAACTCCTCATATTTTAGAAAAAGCTTTTTCTTGGCATACGAACTATGCTAAAAATGGAACAATGCTTGAAGCGGTAGTAGAAACTGTATAGGTTTGTATCGTACGAAATAGTAAAACGAATGAGTGAGCTTGAAGATTAAATTTTAGAAAAAGAGAACGCCAACTTTTAGGGATGGCGTTCTTTTTCTTTAAAAAAATTGTTGAAAATCGTACTGATTATAATAAAGATTTATAAAATTAATTTCTAATTTATGGAAATTAAAGGTTTTTTTGAAGTGCTTTCCGAATCAATTTAGTAGTGTACATATTGAAAGTGAGGAAAAAGAATCATGAAGATAAGAGAAGCATTATTAAGTGAAGCAAATGAATTAAGTGAACTCGCACTACATTCAAAAGCAACGTGGAATTATAGTGAAGAATTCATACTTGCTTGTAAGGAAGATTTAACAATTACGGAAGAGTACATAAAAAATAATTTTGTATATGTTTTAGAAAACGATAATGCGAAGATTGGTTTTTTCTCATTTTTACGTAATGATAAAGCTCTCGATTTCTTGTACATTCATCCTCATTACAAAGGAAAAGGTTACGGGAAAATACTTTGGGAGTATGTAATAGAAAAAGCCAATGAACTAGGATTAAAAAGTTTTACAATTGATAGTGATCCGAATGCAAAAGGATATTACTTGAAAATGGGAGCACAGTTAATAGGAGAGACACCATCAACTGTCTTTAAGGGTCGTGTACTGCCTCTTTTGAAATATGATGTGTAAAACTATTAATAGTAGGGGAAGATTAGAATGGATGATGTAAAGGAAAAAAGAATATATGAAGCACTAATAAAATCGTGGTCGATTGAAACGAGTTCAAAGTGGACAATTGAAAACCCAGCAAAGGGACAATGTGGTGTTACAGCTCTTGTCGTTCAAGACATATACGGAGGAGAAATTAAAAAGACAAAAGTAAGAGAGGTATGGCACTTTTATAACTTTATAGATGGGCAGAGATTTGATTTTACAGAGACTCAATTCAATGGGAAATTGAATTATATGGATGAAAAGTCAAATCGGGAAGAAGCATTTGCAGATACAAATGAAAAACAATATAGCATTTTGAAGGGAAAAATAACGAAAGAATTAAAATTATCTTTTGACTCTTAATCTTTAATAAGTTACTATAATGGTGGTAACTTCATTAAAGGGAACTTCATAGAGTTGAAAGGGGAAATACTTTTGAAAACAACTTATGTAAACGCTACAATTGTAACGATGAATGAACAAAACGAAGTGATAGAAAATGGATATATCATTGTAGAAAATGATCAAATTATAGATGTAAAGAGCGGAGAATTTGCAAATGATTTTGAAGTAGATGAAGTAATTGACATGAAAGGAAAGTGGGTTTTACCAGGGCTTGTAAATACACATACACACGTTGTAATGAGTCTCCTAAGAGGTATTGGAGATGATATGTTATTACAGCCATGGCTTGAGACGAGAATTTGGCCACTGGAAAGTCAATTTACTCCCCAAATTGCGGTCGCTAGTACGGAATTAGGATTACTTGAGATGGTGAAAAGTGGTACAACATCATTCTCTGACATGTTTAATCCAATTGGAGTAGATCAAGACGCAATTATGGAAACGGTATCAAGGAGCGGGATGCGAGCTGCTGTTTCAAGGACTTTATTTAGCTTCGGAACGAAAGACGATGAAAAGAAAGCGATTGAAGAAGCTGAGAAATATGTGAAGCGTTATTATAAAGAAAGTGGCATGTTAACTACGATGGTTGCACCACATAGTCCATATACATGTAGTACAGAATTGTTAGAAGAGTGTGCTCGTATTGCAGTAGAGAATCAAACAATGGTTCATATCCACCTTTCTGAAACAGAGCGTGAAGTACGTGATATTGAAGCACAGTACGGAAAACGTCCAGTAGAATATGCAGCGAGCTGCGGATTGTTTAAACGCCCAACAGTTATTGCACACGGTGTAGTATTAAATGATGATGAGCGTGCATTTTTAGCAGAACATGATGTTCGAGTAGCTCATAATCCGAATAGTAATTTAAAACTAGGTTCTGGTATAGCGAATGTAAAAGCGATGCTAGAAGCAGGAATAAAAGTAGGAATTGCAACAGATAGTGTTGCATCTAACAATAATTTAGACATGTTTGAAGAAATGCGCATAGCGACTTTATTACAAAAAGGTATTCACCAAGATGCAACAGCATTACCAGTTGAAACAGCTCTTTCTCTTGCGACAAAAGGAGCTGCGGAAGTAATCGGGATGAAACAAACAGGGTCACTAGAAGCTGGTAAGTGTGCTGATTTTATTACGATTGACCCGTCTAACAAGCCGCATCTACAACCAGCAGATGAAGTGTTATCACACCTTGTATATGCTGCGAGTGGTAAAGATATAAGCGATGTAATTATTAACGGAAAACGTGTCGTTTGGAATGGTGAATGTAAAACGTTAGATGAAGAGCGTATTATATTTGAAGCAAGTCGTTATAAACGAGGTTTACAAAGATAACTTTTTTAGGCTGTGGAGAGAATCTTCTCCACAGCCTATTTCTAATTTGTAAACCTCACTATATTTTTTAAAACTTTGCAACAGAAGTGATAATGCTAACACTACCCAAAAAATTAGATGTTGACGCTAGTTTTAGAGTACATTGATAGTTAGGACATGTATTTATTTTTGGTTTTTAATAAACTTATTGTATTATTGTGTATTAAATGAACTATTAAGGCGATTAAAGGTAAAGCAGCTCCAATGAGTAAAGTTACTTCACTATTAAATTTATAGTAAGTATAACTTCCAATCCATGAACCAAAGGCTCCTCCCAAAAAGAAAATAGTCATATATAATCCATTAAGTCTGTTTCTTATCTCGGGATTCAAACCAAAGATAATTTTTTGACCTAATAATAAATTTCCTGCTACACCAATATCAATGCAGATACCTGAGATAAGAATTAAAATTATGCTAAATAGTGAATGATCTTGAACAAAGAATAATAGTACGATCGATAATAGTACGAGTGCCAATGATACATTAGTCATTGTAAAAATATAACCTTTATCTGCTATTTTACCAATAGTAGGAGTTAATAAAGCTCCAGCAATTGCAACAAAGCCAAATAATGCAATTTCATTATTTGAAAAATGTAATGGCTCTGATCTTAATAAAATTGGAATAGCTGTCCAATAAAGGCTAAATGCAGCAAATAAACATGCGTGATAAAAAGCTCTTTGTTGTAAAGGAGAAGTATTTATTAGTAGCTTTACCATAGAAGTTATTAAATTTGGATATGTCATGTTACTAGTTGAGATAACTTCATAGTTGGGTAAAAATTTTAGAATTAACAGTAATACGGTAACTAGGGTTATTAATGAAAAAAGAAATACCATTCTCCAGCTAAACCACTCTGTTATTCCGATAGATAATGGGCGAGCAATCATAATCCCAATCAATAAACCACTCATCACTTTACCCACATATTTACCTGCCTCTTCAATTGGCACGATTCTCATTGTTAGTGGAACTAACATTTGAGCTGCACAGGCCCCAATGCCAATTATAGTTGTTAATAGTAAAAAAATAATTCCGTTTGTCGAAATTAGCGTACCAATTAATGAAAAAATAGTTAACCCGATAAGAATTCCTATTATTTTCTTACTTTTCAATAAATCAGCCATCGGTACGATAAAAAATAACCCCAATCCATACCCAATTTGTGTCAAAGTAGTGAGCAATCCAGATAAATCAGAAGAAATGTTCAGATCTTTTGCAATGAATTGTACAATTGGTTGTGCATAATAAATATTTGCAGCAAGTGAACCACAACTAATTGCTAAAATAAATATTAGAAAATTTGTCTTTTTAGTCAATTTTATCATTCCTTTCTTTTTGGAACGTTCATTCCGAAATCATTAAAAAAGAAAGACTATAGGTCTGCAATAGTCTTATCTACTAGATGATAGGCTGAATTTTTCTCTTTTTTATATTTAGACATTACATTCAAACTATGATTTAAACTTAATAAAGAATATGCAACTAATTCAGTATCAACCTCTTGTGAAATTTCTCCTTTCTTTTTTCCTTCTTCGATAACTTGCTTAAATACTTTTTCAAGTTCATTAAAATCATTTATGAGTATTTCTTCTATGGCAGGGTCAATTTGTCCAATAAGCAGTGAAGAATTAGTTATCATACAACCTTTTGGAATTTCACCTGAATAACATTTTTCAATATGTTGATAAAAAAAGGATTTAAGTGATGCTTTTGTGTTTATACCACTAAAAAGTAAATTTCTCTTTTGAGAGCCATAATTTTTATAATGTTCCAAAACTAGTTTAAATAGTGCATCCTTATCTCCAAAGCTATCGTAGAGAGTAGATCGACTTATACCCATCGTTTCAATAAGATCTGATATATATGTAGCATCATAACCTTTTTCCCAGAATAAATGCATAGCTTTATTTAAAGCGTGTTCTTTGTTAAAACTAATACTTCTACCCAATTTATAACACCTCCATTCATGTAACTTAGTATAAATATTCCGGAACGATAAGTCCAGAATATTCGTCTTAATTTCCGAAAGTTTCGTAAAATATCCGTAAATGTTAATTTGGTATTGTGGTATTTAGATGCTATAAAATAGAAAGTATGTATTGAAGCGACAATTAAATTCGATTTTATTGAGGAAAAGTTAAGCTCCTATTAGTTTATATGTTTTTTTCGTTAAAAATCGAAAAGATTCCAAGGTAATCCATATCCTTTTAAAAGGATAGTTTTTTTCTTGAACGAATAAATATTCAAAAGAATGTCGCATCTTTCTGTTAGTATTTCTGCTATAATATATTACGCTTTATAATATTTTATATTTAAGGAGAACAACTCATGAAGCGAAAAAAGAGCCATTTAATGGTAATGGCACTTGTTACATCTTTATTATTAACAGCTTGTAATAATAAAGCGGATAAAAGTGACATAGAGGTTAAAAAACAAGTGTTAAATGTAACAGTATCAGAAGAAATTCCTTCTCTGGACACTGTGAAAACAACAGATGGTACATCAGCACACATTATGCAGAATATATTTGAAGGGTTATATGTATTAAACGATCAAGATCAGCCTACTCCAGCCATAGCAAAATCGTTTAAAAGAAGTGAAGATGGTAAGAAATATACATTTGACTTGCGTAAAGATGCAAAATGGTCAAATGGGGATAATGTAACAGCAAATGATTTTATATTTGCTTGGAAACGTGCAATTAACCCTGAAACAGCCTCTCAATATGCGTCCATGCTCTTTTATGTAAAAAATGCGAAAGAGATCAATAAGGGAACAATGCCTCTTGATGCACTTGGGGTTAAAGCGATAAATAATTATACGTTAGAAGTTGAACTCGAACAGTCAATTCCGTATTTTTTACAGTTGTTAGCACTACCTATATACTTACCACAGCATGAATCATTTTTGAAAGAACAAGGAAACAATTATGCATTGGAACCTAGTAATCTCATATATAACGGTCCATTTGTATTAGAAAAATGGAAGCATGAACAAGAGTTTCAATTAAAGAAGAATGCTACATATTGGGATCGAAAGAAAGTGAAATTAGACGAAATAAACTTTCATATCGTAAAGGATACAATGACAGCTGTAAATTTATATGAAGCCGGAGATTTAGATCGAGTACCTATTAATTCGCAAGTTGTAGACAAGTATAAAGGGAATAAGGAATTACATATGTCGAGTGATCCTGGAATTGCTATGCTTCGTTTTAATGAAAAAAATAACGCGTTAGCAAATAAAAAGGTGCGTCAATCTATTTCATTAGCGTTAAATAAAGATGATTTCGTTGCTCACTTTATTAATAACGGAGCAAAACCTGCAAGTGGACTTGTACCAGTTGGTCATGTAAATGAAGTGACTGGTAAAGATTTTAGAAAAGAAAATGGAGATATTTCCTCATATGATTTGCAAAATGCGAAAAAACTTTGGGAAGAAGCGAAAAAAGAGCTTGGGGTAGAACAAGTAAACCTAGAGTTCTTAACGTTCGAACAAGATAACGCAATACGTATGGCAGAATATATAAAAGGTGATTTAGAGAAGAATTTGCAAGGGTTAACGATACAAATTAAACAACAGCCATTTAAGCAAAAATTACAGTTAGAACAAATAGGTGATTACGATATAACTATGGCAAATTGGGGACCTGACTATAAAGACCCAATTAGTTATTTAGAGTTATTTACGACAGGGAATCCGAATAATAAAATGAATTATTCTAATGTTCGTTACGATGAATTAATAAAGAAAGCGAAAACGGATTTTGTACTAGATACGGAAAAACGATGGGAAGCGTTGCGAGAAGCCGAGCAGGTATTATTAGAAGATGCTGCGGTGGCGCCGCTTTATCATATTGGCTCAGCATATGTACAAAAGGATTATGTAAAAGGAATTGAAAAGCATCAATTTGGTGGTATTTATACTTATAAGAATGCTTATATTGCTAATGAATAAATACAAAAAACCTTACTTTTTAAAAGTAAGGTTTTTTACACATGAATTCTATTAAATCGATTTTAATAAAGCGTAAAAATTCGTATCATATGGGATATCATCTTGATACATATAATTTTTTAGAACACCTTCTTTTTCAAAGCCTAATTTTAATAGTACTTTATTGGAAGCTTCATTTTCAAGAAATACAATTGCCCCGATCCGCTTTAAATGAATCGTATGGAAACCGTATGATATAACCTCAGAAACAGCTTCAGTCGCATATCCTTTTCCCCAGTGTTCAGGCAAAAAGGCATAACTTATATTGGCTCGTTTATGCTCAGAAGACCAATCGTGAAAACCAATGGTACCGATGAGTTCTTTCTTGTCTTTTAATTCGATTCCCCATTTTATACTGTTTCTTGCATTGTAACTCAACTTAAAGTTATGAATGATTTGTTTCACTTGATCAACATCTTGTAACGGTTTTTGGCCATAATAGCGCAGTACATTAGTATTAGAAAAGCATTGTAGTATACGCGGTGCATCTTCTTCGGTAAGTTCTCTTAAAATAAGTCTTTCAGTTTTTAATAAAGGAAACATATTTTCGCTCCTTTTCACATGAAAATAGAATGTATTTGTTATTATATAATTTAATCTGAAAATAAAGATTATTCAAGGCGTAAGGGAATTATTGTCTGGAAATAGATTATATAATTTATCTTAAAAAGAGTTTATAGGATTAATACAAATAATGAATTGAAAAAGGGTATTCCAAATAAAAATTGGAATACCCTTTTTTCATTACCCTACAAATGTTTGATACAGTAAGAAGATATTTAAAACGATAACGAGAGCAGCAATTATCCATGCGATAAATGTTGTTATACGGTGGTTAACGAGTGCACCCATAATCTTTTTATTACTTGTAAACATAATAAGTGGTACAAGTGCAAATGCAATACCGAATGATAAGACAACTTGACTCATAACTAGAGCGTAAGTTGGATTTACACCTAAAGCGATAATAACTAGTGGTGGAATCATTGTAATAAATCGGCGTAAATATAACGGAATATGCATGCGAATGAATCCTTGCATAATAATATCGCCTGACATTGTACCGACAGAAGAGCTTGATAAACCGGCTGATAACAGACCAATTCCAAACAAAGCAGCTGATATAGGACCTACTAAGTTGGTAAATTGAGTGTAAGCAACATCTAAATCTTCAACGTGCATACCATTTTTAAAAAATAGTGCAGCTGCAACAATTAACATACTCGCATTAATTGCTCCAGCGATAACCATTGCAATAATAATATCGATAAATTCGAAACGAAAAATCTTTTTCTTTTGTTCGTCAGTTGTTCCGACCACACGGCGTTGTGTTAATGCAGAATGCAAGTATATTGCATGCGGCATAACTGTCGCACCTAAAATCCCTGCTGCAAGTAATATACTGTCTACACCTTGGAATTTTGGAATAAATAGTCCTGAAAGAAGGGGACTTAATTCTGGTTTTGCATAAAAAACTTGAATCCCAAAAGCAATTACTACAATGAAAATCATTCCTGTAATAATAGCTTCTAGTGGACGAAATCCTCTACGTTGAAATTCAAGGATAATAAATGATCCGGCTGCTGTAATTAAAGCGGCAGGTAGCATCGGGATTCCAAATAGTAAGTAAAGCCCCAAAGCAGCTCCAATAAATTCCGCTAAATCTGTAGCCATAATAACTAGTTCACCTTGTATCCATAAGCCGATAGACACAGGCTTTGGAAAGTTTTCACGAGCTATTTCGGGTAAATTGTTTCCTGTAGCAATTCCTAATTTAGCCGATAAAGTTTGGATTAATACAGCCATTAAGTTAGAAGCGAGTATAACCCATAATAGTAAATATCCATATTGTGAACCAGCTGCGATATTTGTAGCAAAGTTGCCAGGATCAATATAAGCAACGGACGCGATAAAAGCGGGTCCTAAAAATGGTAACAGTCTTTTCCAGCCTTTTGTTTCTCCACTTAAAGCTAAGTGAGCTGATTGTACAGTTGTACTTTCAGAAGGGAGATGTTTATCTTTTGTTATATCTTTATTCATAGTAGTTTTCCCCTTTAAAATGTTAACTTGATGAAATTATTGTATTTATTCTTACTCATTATTTCAATACATTTAAATATGTTATGTGATAATTTCATTTGAACACGAAAGTTTCCTTAATGCAAATTATATGCCTTTATGCAATGGATGGTGTGATAATGTAAAATGAATTGGGAGTTTATGGTGTGATGACATGGGGAAACATAGTGAATTAAAGGGCTGTTTTTGAAATTTATGTGAACATAAAGCTGATAATACAGCATATTAATTGATGGAATTGCAATTGTATGATATATAATATATTGGGATTACAACATAACCATAGTGTTATGATGTGTAATCTTGTTTTTTATTTTTGTTAACTGATAGAAAATAGTATAAAGAAAAGAAAATGGGATTCATTTTCTTATTATATATGTTTTGATATGAACGTTAACTTATACATGATTTTAAAAATTAGATAGGTGGTAGAAATACATTGGCAACTACAAAACCATACAGAGTATTACTATATTACATGTACACAACAATTGAAAACCCAGAAGAATTTGCTGCAGAGCATTTAGCATTTTGTAATTCACTTGAATTAAAAGGAAGAATTCTTGTAGCAAAAGAAGGTATTAACGGAACTTGTTCTGGAACTGTAGAGCAAACAGAGAAATACATGGAAGCAATGAATAATGATCCACGTTTTGATGGTATCGTATTTAAAATAGATGAAGAAGAAGGGCATGCATTCAAGAAAATGCACGTACGTCCTCGTCCAGAATTAGTTACACTTCGTCTAGAAGATGACATTAACCCACACGAAATAACTGGGAAGTATTTAGAGCCAAAAGATTTTTATGAGGCAATGAAACAAGAAGATACAGTTATCATTGATGCACGAAATGATTATGAGTTTGATTTAGGACACTTCAAAGGCGCGATTAAACCTGATATCGAATCATTCCGTGAATTACCAGATTGGATTAGAGAAAACAAAGAAACACTTGAAGGTAAAAAGATTTTAACATACTGTACAGGTGGAATTCGTTGTGAGAAATTCTCTGGTTGGTTAGTTCGTGAAGGTTATGAAGATGTAAGTCAGCTTCACGGCGGAATTGTAACGTACGGAAAAGATCCAGAAGTACAAGGTGAGCTTTGGGATGGGCAATGTTACGTGTTTGATGAACGTATCGCTGTTCCAGTAAACCAAAAAGAACATGTTATCGTTGGTAAAGATCACTTTACAGGTGAACCATGTGAGCGCTATGTAAACTGTTCAAATCCAGAATGTAATAAGAAAATTTTATGTTCTGAAGAAAACGAAGCGAAATATTTACGTGCATGTTCTCATGAATGTCGTGTAAGTCCACGTAACCGCTATGTAATACAACATGAATTAACTGAAGAACAAGTAGCTGCTGCATTAGAGAAAATCGAAGCAGGGAAGTAAGCTGAATTCGTATAATAAAAAGGTACTCCAAGTTTTATTTTGGAGTACCCTTTTTTTATTATCCAGTCCTGTCATTTGTCGTTTTTTGTCGGTAAGTCGATATATTTAAAAAATCGCTGATATATCTTAAAAATCGCTGATAAAAATTTCACTTACTGTAGCACACCAAGAATTTGAAAATAACCTTCTTTAGTTTTTATCCTCTTTTTCTTTTACAGCAGACAGTACCGTTTGTTTTACCCAAGCTTTTCTTTGTTTATGCTGTAGACCCCATTGGTATAAACTTTGGGCTCCTAAAATAAGTGAAATGACAATGCCGCTAATCGCAATTAATAGAGCGAAAAATTCAAGAGGTGACGATATTTTGTTTGAATCGGTGTTTCTTAAAAGGTCGATCATAGTAAACCCTAACATTTGGCCCACTACAGAGTAGAGCGTTAAAATTAATAATAAAAGGCTATCTTTTTTAGAGGCGACATTTTCTTGATATTTAAACAAACTATCAAGATTTTGTTTCGCATTCGAGTATAGAACCTCAATATTAAAAAGTTTTCTTAAGCGAAAGAAAATATCTTCACTTTGTGATTGGGATACTAATTCTAAAGAAAAATAATTAGCAGTGAACGAATTGATCGAATAAATTAATTTCTCTATTTCATTAGTATCTTGTTCAATGTTTAGCTCAGCATAGGCGTTTGCCATTTTTAATAAAACAATTTTATGAAATAGGTTTAATAATAAAGCGTAATAAAATTCTCCGAACATTTGACTAGCAAGTTTAGAGATTTCGCGTTCTCCATCATTTGTTACACATGTAAAAATATGTTCTTCCATTATGAAATAACGATTTGGAGCCCATCTCTGGTAAGCGTGTTTTTTTAAATAGTCATGAATGTAAGGAAGGTTATTTGCACTCACATAGGGCTTACCATCACTTGTTAATCCGGAAAGACTAGAAGTACGATAAACATCTACTTCATTAAGTTCCATACCTTCTTTTAGTGACAATAAAGTTTGAACGTACATTCTTTGGTCTTCAAAGAAAGGGAAGGTTTGAAAGTATGAACTTCTTAATCTCTTCTTTTCAAAGAAATCAGTTACACCATGAAATAAATAACCAAAAATGAATTTTTCAACTTGGGAATACTTCTTTCCGTTACATTCAATACAAATAGTCTCATTTGTATCATTTTTAGTTTCAAGTACACGGAAGCGAGCAGCGAATTCGATTGCTTCAGATAAAGTCATGTTTGGAGCAGTGTTTACTTCTGTTCGAATTGTTAAGAAGCCAAGTTCATAAGGACAAAGTGTTACATCAATAGAGTGTATCTTGAATGGAATTGAAATAAGGTTTGTTGTTAAATGTCCAGTTAAGTTAAGGTCCTTTGAATAACGTTGCAAGCCCTTTTGATGCTCTGAATGAGGAAAGAGAATTTTATTTGTAAATGAAAGATAGTATGCTTCCATATTTTGATGTGAAACTTTAAACTCCCCATAATATGTATTTTCATCATCGAGATGATCGAGCCGAAAAGGACGAAAATCGTTTTTTTGTAAGAAAGGGAACATATTTTGTTCATATCCAGCTTTAAACGAAAACGGGAATATAAATTGGAATATAGCTGTTGCTACACCTTTTTCCTCAATTGATTGTATTGCCTCCATCTACATTGTGTCCTTTCCATATATGCTATAGAAACAACATGCCCAAATTTATTTGAAAATAACCACTCTTTTATACTCAATTGAGAGTGAAAATTCAGCTTATTTAGCAGGGAACATGTATAATGTTATGTATACTAAAAGTTATAAAATTGTATTTTGAAAAGGGGGATGCTGTATGCGGATTTTAGTATTAGGCGCTGGTGGAGTCGGAGGATTTTTTGGTGGCAGATTAGTCGAGAAGGGAGAAGATGTCACGTTTCTTGTTCGTAGTAAACGGAAAAAACAATTAGAGGAAAGAGGACTTGTAATCCGAAGTGTTAACGGGGATTTTTCCTTCCGACCGAAATTAATAACGAAAGAAGAGCGAACTTCTCCATTTGATGTCATTTTATTTTCAACAAAAGCGTATCACTTAAACGAGGCAATTCAAGATTTGAAGCCGTTTGTTGGCGAAAATACTGTAATCATTCCATTGTTAAATGGTATCGCTCATTTATCGCTATTACAAAAAGAATTCGGCGAAGAAAAAGTAATTGGCGGTTTATGCTTTATCGAGACGACGTTAAACAATCAAGGAGAAATTGTACAAACTAGCGCTGCCAACAGACTTGTGTTTGGAGAAATTAAGTCTCAAAATTCAGAGAGAGTAAAGCATATTTCTAAAGCATTTTCAGGTACGAAATCTAGTTTTGTTTTAAGTGAAAATATTACGCAAGATATGTGGCATAAATATTTATTTATTACTGTAATGTCAGGTGTGACAACGTTAATGCGTGCACCAATTGGACCAATCCGTGAAAGTGAAGGCGGCCGTGATTTTATCCGTAATGTGTTTGAGGAATCTGTACAAATCATGAGAGTATTAGGAGCTCCAGTAAAGGCTAATATTGCCCAGGAACATATGAAAACGATTGATAAAATTTCGTATGATATGAAGTCATCAATGCAACGTGATATGGAAAAGGGTTCGTTTATTGAAGGGAAGCACTTGCAAGGATATTTACTGGATGTAGCAGAGAAATTTTCTATAGCGGCACCATTATTAGAATCTATATATCAAAATTTAAAGGTGTATGAAGAGATGACCTTTAACAAATCTGTAATAGAATTAGATGTATGAAAAAATAAAAAAGATAGCAATATATAAGTGTATTGCTATCTTTTTTATTTTTTTGTATGACAAATTATTTATTTCTTTTCGTTCTATCTGTCAAATTTATTTCCTGTTCACGTTTACCATATAACTGATTAATTTCATTTGCTACTGCATCTAAATATGAATCGGAAAAAATAGGCTTCTTTTCTTTAGACATATGGGTCTCCTTTGCGGATTTTTAATATTCATTATGTATATTTCTCAGCGGATTATGCGCAATCATTTTAATTTTTTTCTTATTAAAAATTTTTGTTTACTTTTTGAAAATAAAGGAGTATTATAATCCACAGTTTCAATTTTCTAAATCGCTGAAACCGCATGGTACGGGGGACCCGTTTTTACGGATTAGTACATAATCCGATGGGGTGAATCCTTGAAAAAGGTAGGGCTACTCATAGGCCCGAATCCGACAGCTAACCTCGTAAGCGTTATATTGAGAAGGAAGGTGGAGCTTGTGCGACAAAAAAAATAATGTCTACAAGTCTATTTCGCTATGGCTTGTAGACATTTTTTGTTTTCTGAAGAAATAGTTTACTGGCTGTAACAAGCAGAAAAGTTCGTACAAAATTATTGGAGAGTGGACAGCATTGGTTTCATCTATTAAAAGATTTTTAATTGGAAGACCGTTAAAATCAACAGAGCTTGGAGAACAAAAGCTTAATAAAACGAAAGCTTTAGCTATTTTATCTTCTGACGCATTGTCATCAGTTGCTTACGGTCCAGAACAAATTTTAATTGCTTTAGCAGGTGTGGGAGCGATCGCTTATTGGTATTCCATTCCGATCGCTGTTGGGGTATTAGTATTATTGACAGCCCTTATTTTATCTTATCGTCAAATTATTTTTGCTTATCCGCATGGCGGGGGAGCGTATGTTGTATCAAAAGAAAATTTAGGGATGAATCCAGGCTTAATTGCTGGAGGATCTTTATTAGTCGACTATATTTTAACTGTTGCGGTAAGTGTATCTGCAGGTACAGATGCGCTAACATCTGCTTTTCCTAGTTTACATGCACATAATGTAATCATTGCGATTATATTTGTTATATTTATTACCATCTTAAATTTAAGAGGAGTAACGGAATCAGCTTCTGTTTTAGCATATCCTGTTTATTTATTTGTTTTAGCCCTATTTATATTAATTGGTGTAGGCATATATAATATTTTGACTGGTCACGTTTCACCAACTTTACACACGCCGATCGGAACGCCGGTTGCGGGTATTAGTTTGTTTTTACTGTTAAGAGCATTTGCATCAGGTAGTTCTGCTTTAACAGGTGTTGAAGCAATTTCAAACGCAATTCCGAACTTTAAAGATCCTGCGCCAAACAATGCTGCAAAAACATTGCTTGCAATGGGTGCATTACTTGCTGTGTTATTTTCAGGAATTGTATTTTTAGCTTATTATTACGGAGTGACGCCGAGTAAAGAAGTAACAGTTGTTTCTCAAATTGCTGAACAAACATTTGGACGTAATTTCATGTACTATTTCATACAAGGTACAACAGCTTTAATATTAATTCTCGCAGCTAATACAGGCTATTCTGCATTTCCTTTATTAGCGGTTAACCTCGCAAAAGATAAATTTATACCGAGAATGTTTACGATTAGAGGAGACCGTCTAGGTTACTCAAACGGTATTATAATACTTGGAGTTGCTTCGATTATATTAATTGTAGCTTTCCAAGGACAAACAGAACATTTAATTCCGTTATATGCAGTAGGGGTATTTATTCCATTTACACTTTCTCAAACAGGGATGGTATTAAAGTGGCTTCGCGAAAAACCTGAAGGATGGGTTTTAAAATTAACGGTTAATTTAATTGGTGCAGTTATTAGTTTTATCGTAATGAGCATGTTCTTTTTAACTAAATTTGCACAAGTTTGGTCGATTCTTATTTTCTTACCTGCTATTATCTTCTTGTTTCATCGAATTAAGAAGCATTATGATGCAGTGGGTGATCAATTAAGTTTAAAAACTTGTGAACCTCTTATTCCAATTGAGGGGAATGTAATTGTCGTTCCTGTAGCAGGTATGACGCATGTAGTAGAAAATTCATTGAACTATGCGAAATCTCTTTCGGCAGATCAAGTTATCGCTGTATATGTTGCTTTTGACAGAGAAGAGGAAAAGAAATTTGAAGAGAAATGGAAGGTGTGGCAACCTGAAGTAAGGCTTGTTACATTACATTCTCATTATAGAAGTATTATTCAGCCGCTAACGAAGTTCATTGATACAGTGCAATATAAGGCAAGTGAATCGAATTACCGCGTTACGGTCGTTATACCACAGTTCATTCCGAAAAAAGGTTGGCATAACATTCTTCATAATCAATCCAGTTTACTCATACGTGCGTATTTACTTTATAAAAGAAATGTTGTTATTACGACAGTTCCATATCATTTGAAAAAATAAGAAGATTTTTGAAGGATAGCTTCGTGAAAATGAAGCTATCCTTTTTGTGTATATGCTATGCATAATTGCATATGGATTTAAAAATTATATTAATATAATTTTATCGGTTATTTGCAAGTAGTGTTTTCTGTTGTGATATATAGATATTTCAATCGATAAAGTGAATCGGATTATATTTTGAAATAAGGACATGAAAGCTTGAAAATAAAGGGAATGAAAATACTTCTTTACGTTATATAAACAGCTGTGTTTAAATGACCTTACAGTACAAAACATATATGAAAACAAAACGAAATTTCATATTTACGCATGTTGTTTAGTTTAAAATGAATAATATTTTTAAGTAATATATTCACTATGTGAATGTGAGAATTTCGATGAAATAGAAAATTTATACAATGTTATTCATACTAAACACATATGAAAAATAATAAAATGTTTTGTGACGATAAGTAAGTACTGTAGCAATACGAGAGAGGTGGTTCATACATGGATCACGGTGAGAACGTTCTCTATTTTAATCATCTCAAATTATGGGCAAGAAAATAGAATAATAAAATGCGATAGTAATAGTTGCTAATACATAGGAGGAGTTAAAGTGAAAAAGACTTTAATTACAGGGTTATTGGTTACAGCAGTATCTACGAGTTGCTTCATTCCTGTAAGCGCTTACGCTAAGGAGGGGCAAACAGAAGTGAAAACAGTATATGCGCAAAATGTAATTGCTCCAAATACATTATCCAATTCAATTAGAATGTTAGGATCACAATCACCGCTTATTCAAGCATACGGATTAATTATCTTGCAACAGCCAGACATTAAGGTAAATGCGATGAGTAGCTTAACGAATCATCAAAAGTTTGCAAAGGCGAATGTAAGAGAATGGATTGATGAATATAATCCGAAGCTAATTGACTTAAATCAAGAAATGATGAGATACAGCACTAGATTTAATAGCTATTATAGTAAGCTCTATGAACTAGCAGGAAACGTAAATGAAGATCAGCAAGCAAAAGCAGATTTTATGAGTGCATATGGAAAATTACAATTGCAAGTACAAAGCATCCAAGAGAGTATGGAGCAAGATTTATTAGAGTTAAATAGATTTAAAACAGTATTAGACAAAGATAGTAACAACTTATCAATTAAAGCCGATGAAGCAATAAAAACACTGCAAGGATCAAGTGGAGATATTGTGAAATTAAGAGAAGATATTAAAAGAATTCAAGGGGAAATTCAAGCTGAACTAACTACTATTTTGAATAGACCTCAAGAAATCATTAAAGGTTCTATTAATATCGGTAAACAAGTATTTACAATCACAAATCAAACTGCACAAACGAAAACAATCGATTTTGTTTCTATCGGTACTTTAAGTAATGAAATTGTAAATGCTGCAGATAGTCAAACGAGAGAAGCAGCTCTTCGCATTCAACAAAAGCAAAAAGAGTTATTACCACTTATTCAAAAGTTATCACAAACTGAAGCAGAGGCGACTCAAATTACATTCGTTGAAGATCAAGTAAATAGCTTTACAGAATTAATTGATCGTCAAATTACAACTTTAGAAACGTTATTAACGGATTGGAAAGTTTTAAATAATAATATGATTCAAATTCAAACAAATGTTGAAGAAGGCACGTATACAGACAGTAGTTTACTTCAAAAACATTTCAATCAAATTAAAAAAGTAAGTGATGAAATGAATAAGCAAACAAATCAATTTGAAGATTACGTTACAAACGTTGAAGTACATTAAACAGAAAAATAATTAGCGATATAGGGAGAGAAGAAAAATGACAAAAAAACCTTATAAAGTAATGGCTCTATCAGCACTTATGGCAGTATTTGCAGCAGGAAATATTATGCCGGCTCATACGTATGCAGCTGAAAGTACAGTGAAACAAGCTCCAGTTCATGCGGTAGCAAAAGCTTATAATGACTATGAAGAATACTCATTAGGACCAGAAGGCTTGAAAGATGCAATGGAAAGAACAGGTTCAAATGCTTTAGTAATGGATCTGTACGCTTTAACAATTATTAAACAAGGTAATGTTAACTTTGGAAATGTATCGTCTGTTGATGCGGCTTTAAAAGGGAAAGTAATTCAGCACCAAGATACAGCTAGAGGAAATGCGAAGCAATGGTTAGATGTATTAAAACCACAGCTTATTTCAACAAATCAAAATATCATTAACTACAATACGAAATTCCAAAACTATTATGATACTTTAGTTGCTGCAGTTGATGCAAAGGATAAAGCGACTCTTACGAAAGGCTTAACTAGATTATCAAGTAGTATTAATGAAAATAAAGCACAAGTGGATCAGTTAGTAGAAGACTTGAAGAAATTCCGAAATAAAATGACTTCGGATACGCAAAACTTCAAGGGTGATGCAAATCAAATTACATCTATATTAGCTAGTCAAGATGCAGGGATTCCGCTTCTGCAAAATCAAATTACAACGTACAATGAAGCAATTAGTAAATATAATGCAATTATTATCGGTTCATCTGTTGCGACAGCTCTAGGACCAATTGCAATTATCGGTGGTGCAGTAGTTATTGCTACGGGCGCAGGAACACCGCTAGGAGTAGCATTAATTGCAGGTGGTGCAGCAGCTGTAGGCGGTGGTACAGCTGGAATCGTATTAGCGAAGAAAGAGCTTGATAATGCACAAGCAGAAATTCAAAAGATAACAGGACAAGTTACAACTGCGCAATTAGAAGTAGCAGGATTAACGAACATTAAAACACAAACAGAGTATTTAACAAATACAATTGATACTGCAATTACAGCGTTACAAAATATTTCAAACCAATGGTACACAATGGGATCAAAATACAATTCTTTACTTCAAAATGTAGATTCTATTAGTCCAAACGACCTAGTTTTCATTAAAGAAGATTTAAACATTGCGAAAGATAGCTGGAAAAACATTAAAGACTATGCAGAAAAGATTTATGCTGAAGATATTAAAGTAGTAGATACGAAAAAAGCATAATTGAATACGAATCGTTAGAGCGTTAAGTGTTGATGAATGATTTGAAGCTCCTGTTCAGTTGTGAGCAGGAGCTTTTGATATCCTTATAAGGAGAATAGGTGAAAAATATGCAGAAAAGTTTTTATAAAAAATGTCTTTTAGCGGTAATGATTGCTGGGGTGGCAACAAGTAACGCATTTCCTTTACATCCTTTTGCAGCAGAACAAAATGTAAAGGTGCTACAAGAAAATGTGAAAAACTATTCTCTTGGACCAGCTGGATTCCAAGATGTAATGGCACAAACGACATCAAGTATATTTGCAATGGATTCATATGCAAAATTAATTCAAAATCAACAAGAGACGGATTTAAGTAAAATAAGTTCGATTAATAGTGAATTTAAAGGGAATATGATTCAGCATCAAAGAGATGCAAAAGTTAATGCAGCATATTGGTTAAATAATATGAAGCCTCAAATTATGAAAACGGATCAAAATATTATAAATTACAATAATACTTTTCAATCGTATTATAATGACATGTTAATAGCGATTGATCAAAAGGATAGCGGAAAATTAAAAGCGGATTTAGAAAAGTTGTATGCGGATATTGTAAAGAATCAAAATGAGGTAGATGTATTATTAGGGAATTTGAAAGCTTTTCGCGATAGAATGGCGAAAGATACAAATAGTTTCAAAGAGGATACAAATCAGTTAACAGCGATATTGGCAAGTACGAATGCTGGTATTCCAGCTTTAGAGCAACAAATAAATACATATAACGATTCAATTAAAAAGAGTAATGATATGGTCATTGCTGGTGGCGTACTTTGCATAGCATTAATAACATGTCTTGCTGGCGGGCCAATGATTGCGGTTGCGAAAAAAGATATCGCAAATGCAGAAAGAGAAATCGCTAATTTAAAAGATAGAATTTCAGGAGCGCAAGCAGAAGTCTTAATTTTGACTGATGTAAAAAATAAAACAACAAACATGACAGAAACAATTGATGCAGCAATTACAGCACTACAAAACATATCAAATCAATGGTATACAGTAGGTGCAAAATATAATAATTTACTACAAAACGTAAAAGGAATTTCTCCAGAAGAGTTTACGTTTATAAAAGAAGATTTACATACAGCGAAAGATAGCTGGAAAGATGTAAAGGATTATACAGAAAAATTACATGAAGGTGTGGCAAAGTAAACAGTGGACTAGTTCTGCTGTTTATTTTTTTATCCTGTTTTTTGTGAGAGTTGAACTTGCAATTATATATAAGTTTGTCATGTATTTTTATATTTTTTATAAATTCTAAAAGGACATTCCCTATTGTTGGTATGATAGACAGAAACTGTTTTTTTAGAACAGGAGACAATAAATAGGGAAAATAACATTAGGATTATTAGTTATATTTCTACTTATATTTATGTACATGTCTTTAGTAGGAGATGAGAATAAGGGTTCCTTAACTCCTAATCTGATTTCAAAGGAAAAATATTTAGAAATTGATTCTGTTGCTGGAGGTACATTTAGAGATTATGGTCAAGAAGCAGAAGCAGTGTTTGAAAAACTAAGTAGTCAGAAAAATGTTGAAACAAAAAAGATTTTTTGAGGAAGAAATTTTTGAAGAATCATTATAGACTTTTACTTTATTAGTATTAACTGAAACTTATTCACTTAATTTCCTATCAGAAATTATAAAGTGAAAACAGAACATGAAATACGCAAAAAATATCACAGGGCAGATCCTCAAAATATTTCAAAATCCACCCTGTGATCATATACTCATTTACAAGTGAAAATAATTAATACCCTAAAATATCTACTTCAGCTGCTGAAGCAAATCCATTCTGTCCTTTCGTTACTTCCACTTTTACATACTTTGCAGTAACTGGGGTAAATGTTGCCGTTTTCTTATCACTATTATTTTCCCATGTTCCTGATGATATTTTGTCATACGTAATGCCATCTACACTCGTATAAATATTGTAAGTTAAAATACGGCCATTTTCTGACCAATCTTGCCTTGGAAGATATGCCAATTGTGAAATGGTACGTGTATCACCAAGTTCTAGTGTCAAATTGTAAGGATATTGATTTGGTGTCCAAGTACTATGCCAAAATGTATCTGTTTTTCCATCTATCGCCTTACTAGCTGAGCCCGTTGATTCCTCACTATTTGCACTTGCCTTCATTATTTTTTTTGACAATACAGCAAGTGGTTTAACAGGTTTAGCATCCGTCGCTTCCCATATAGGTGCAATTAATGTTGGGGTGTTTAAAGCTTCTACTTTTTGTCTCGTTTCTTGTGTTGCTTTCAATCCCCATTTATCAAAGAATGGCAGTACATTTTGTTTTGCTATTTTCGATGTATTGTAAATAAATGCCTGTATTTTATCCTCGTCTGTTTTGGGAAGTTGATCTTCAGGTATCTCACGATATAATTTGTGGAGATTTGGATAAAAATCATCCCCATATGCCAAATGAAGTTGCCAAAGCATAACAAGTTTTACAAACAGGTCGTCAATATTTTTATATTCTTTATTTGTTTGGTTTAAATACGCAAAAGCTCTATTATAATCTCCCTCTGTATCTAAACGTGTTGGTATATTTGGGTATATTTTTTTGAATGCAGCTAATGAATATAGATTATTCGTTACTTCACCCATACCTCTTAAATCATTCCACGTCCATGGATATTGTTGTCGTGCATGTCCCGCTTCATGCATTTGTCCCCATCCAAACTCATTTACATTTAAAGTACTTTTGATAGCTTCACCAGCAGTCGTAAAGACGGCTCCATCCCAACTTGCATACATGCCCCAACTTTGTGCGTTAGGATTTTCTACAAAGGCCCAAATACGACGAGTTGAACGATGTAAAGGATTAGGATCCGTTTCAGATAGCCCTGCTAACTTGTCTTGCGCTCGAATCATATCATCATATTTATTTAATAGGGGCACAGGATCTTGATTTACAATATATTTATTGGCACTATCACGAGTTACAGTTAGTACGGCTCGTTCTGATTTCAATTGTACTGCATGTGCATTTGGATAGTTGTTCATCATGGCAATCCAGTCAGCTTTTGTGTGTTTCCCTAATACAAAGAAAGGAATAGGACTACCGCCTTGCGTTACTTGCACCTTAACTGTTCCTGTGCTTTGAAAATTATCTAACCCTAATACGCCGCCGTTTGGTGAAGAGATAGTATTAGAGCCTGGAGAAAGATCAATTTCTTTTCCCCATTCTTTATCATATTGATGTGTCCCAATAATGGCTCTAATCTTTTGCGTTCCTGATACTGTAATTGTAACCTGTTCATTAGGTTTCACATATATGCCTGTTGGCATATAATTTTTTTGCTCACTTCTTTTTTCTCTTTTTGCTTCATCCCAAAAACTTCCTGTACCTGGAAGGTCAAACTCTCTTTGTTCAAATTGAGTTGCAGTTTGTGCAGTTTCTGCATGCACATCTAAATTGTTTGACATAATAGGTGCAAATAACGTGGTTGCTAAAATAGCGGATGTTGCAAACACCTTTATAGTTTTTTGTAATCTACAATTCTTTCTGCTGTCCATATAGATCAGTCCTTTCGTTCAAATTCATTAATTACTTATATACGAAATATCAGCTTTTTCATTAATGCCGAAAGTGGATTTTTTAAATTTGCACTTATTAAAAAAATTTGATGATATTTTTAGATGAGTAAAAAAAGCATAGTAACATTTCAAGTTCTCTTCCTGATTAATTTAGAAACACATTACCTTCATTGATTTTTTTAATCACTCCTCCAAGTAAACATTTAAGATAAATGTCCTATCTCAAAGCTCCTTTCCTAATTTTGGGATTACGAATTAAGTATAATTCAAAAATAAAGTTATACAATTGAGAAAAATTAAAATGTTAAAAATTTACACTCTCGCAAAATTTTTAACATTTACTAAAAAATATTTGTTATAGAGAGGAGATTCACATACCCATCAAGCTAAACTTTTGAAATATCCCCAAAACTAAAATTCTATCTCTTCATAATTACTCATAAAAATCCGGTTCAGTTTTCTCGTTTTGTGGCAACAATTAAACTCTTAACTTGATGGGCATGTGGTGTTACCTCTAGGAGATATCTTCATCTAGATAGGATAATATAAACATGAAAAAAGATTGGTAAAGTGGAAACATGTTTGTTTATTGGCAAAATGAATAAAAAGATAGCCCTCTTGCAGATAAATGTAGGGGGTATTTTTGAGCAGTAATTTCGTATCCATGTGTGCGTAAAAATCTTTTCGTTATCGCTCCCTTTGATAGAATCCATGTTCATATAGTTTTTTTTACCCAATTTTTTAAAAATTAAATTTTACGACTTGATAATTCGTTTGAAATGATTTAATCTTATATCAAATGATATGTTTATCTATCAAAAATAACTTTATAAAGAGAAAGGAGTGATTGAGAATGTTAAACGCCACATTGATGGAAAGCCTTTAGGTGCAGCAACATTGAAAAGATTGGGAAGAAATGAGTGAGCTTTCACAATAAAGAACTCTATAATTTGTTGTAGTGTTTGATACCTTCGATTAGATTTTTTGAAAAAAAACCAATATTATTTGAATCAAAGTTTAGAAAGTAAATATATGAGTAGTAGAAAAAATCCATTAGTTGTTATCATGTCTTGATGAAAAATGTAAAAAATAGGAAAGAGAAATTCTGAGAAAACCTGTTCAGAAAGTATGGTATGAAAGCAGGTTAGTGAGGGGAATTCAAAACCAATTTGATAAAAGCGAGGTAAATAATATGACTTTTGAAGAAAAATTACAAGCATATGCAGAACTTACGGTGAAAATCGGTGTCAATATTCAACCAGGGCAATACTTATTAGTCAATACATCAGTAGATACATTGGATTTCGCCCGTATAGTTGTCAAAGAGGCTTATAAGGCTGGGGCAGGGCGTGTTCATGTTAATTTTTCGGATGAAGAAATGGAACGTGCGTACTTTGATCATGCCTCAGATGAAGAATTTAATCGCTTCCCAGAGTGGATAGTTAAAATGAATGATGAGCTAATCGAACGTAAAGGAGCACTATTAATGATAGATGCTACAGATCCTGATAAATTTACAGGTATTTCATCTGATCGTCTAGTTACCTATCAAAAGGTAGCAGGAGCTGCTCTGAGAAACAATCGCAACGCCGTAATGAAGGATTCAATAGCTTGGTCGATGGTAGCAGTTCCTTCACCAAAGTGGGCATCGAAGGTGTTCCCGGATTTAGCAGCTGAGGATCAAGTACCAGCATTATGGGAGGCTATTTTTAAAGCTGTTCGTATTGGTGAAGGCAATGCTATTGAAAAATGGCGTGAACATGTAGAGAATTTAGAATCTCGTGCGGTCCTACTGAACAATAAAAAATATATGAAGCTTCACTATACAGCGCCAGGAACTGATTTAACAATTGCATTAGCACCACAGCATAAATGGATTACTGGAGGTGGTAAAACTCCTGATGATACTATCTTTATGGCTAATATGCCGACAGAAGAGGTGTATACGTTACCGATGAAACAAGGGGTAAATGGCTATGTAAGTAATACAAAACCATTAATTTATCAAGGAAATATTATTGACGGCTTTAAACTTACATTTGAAGAAGGAAAAATTGTTAAAGCTGAAGCACAGGTAGGACATGATTTATTACAGGAGCTTATTAATGTGGATGAAGGCTCTTGCTATTTAGGTGAAGTAGCACTTGTACCACATGAATCACCAATTTCAGCATCGGGAATTTTATATTTTAATACATTGTTTGATGAAAATGCATCGAATCATTTAGCGATTGGTAAAGCTTATCCAACTTGCTTAGAGGGTGGAAGAGATTTAGAAAACGATCAGCTTGAAACGTTAGGTGCAAATATTTCAGTAACACATGAGGACTTTATGATTGGTAGCAGAGAGATGGACATCGACGGTATTCTATCAGATGGAACTGTAGAACCAATTTTCCGTAAAGGTAGCTGGGCATTTTAAGTTTTTAATTTGAATAAAGGAGTAGAGTGGATGAAACGATTAGCATAATCGGTGCAACTATATAGGTGTTTCCTCTGCTTTTGCTCAAACTGAAAACTACCTCTTTAATTAGAAGTAAAATGCATGCAAAGGAGATATGCCAATGAATTTCTGGGAAGTTGTTTTGATAGTTTTGAATTTTAGTCTATTAAGTTGGATACTGTTAGTAGGAAGAGAAACGAAAAAGTGGTCTAAATTAGCTACTTTGGTTGCCGTTGTAATGGTTACAGTTCAGCTATTGGCAGAAGGTTTTAGATGGCAGATGATTCCGGCATATGTATCCCCAGTTATCTTAATTTTATGCTATTTATTAACGGTGCGGAAAAAGGGCTTTAGAAGTTGGGGTATATTCATAGTTAAGGCTTCGTTGCTATGTATCTATTTGTCTGTAGCAGTTGCGCTACCCTTACTTATGCCAGTATTTTCATTTGAAGAACCAACTGGCCCACATAGGGTCGGTACGAAGGTATATCATTGGATTGATCATCAGAGAAATGAACCATATTCGAAAAATCCAACCGATCGGCGCGAACTGATGGTGCAAATTTGGTATCCTGCAGCTGAAAAAAGCAAGGGGGATCCAGAACCTTATATTCGTAACATAAATGAGCTCTCCAAGGGATTGGAAAAAACATTGTCCATTCCTGCATTTGCATTCAGCCACATGGAATTGGTAAAGTCTCATTCGTTTATGGATTTACAACTCTCAGACTCAGAGAATCACTATCCCATATTACTTTTCTCTCATGGTTTTAATGGTTTTCGTAATCAAAACACGTTTCAAGTTGAGGAGTTGGCTAGTCAAGGGTACATTGTTCTAAGTATCGATCATACCTTTGATGCTGCAGCTACCGTCTTTCCAGATGGTCGAACTGCTTACGTACAGCCCATCAATTTAACTGATGAAGGGGATAGTCACATAAAATTATGGGAGGAAGATGTCAGCTTTGTCCTTAATCAGATAGAAAAACTTAACCAAAATGATGAGACCGGCTTCTTTACAGGAAGACTGGATACATCGCGAATTGGAATGTTTGGCCACTCTTACGGTGGAGCTACCGCAACACAAATACTTGCAAAAGATTCTCGTGTCAAAGCAGCTATCAATATGGATGGTACATTGTATGGAGAAATTTTTCCTGAAAGTGGAATTGGAAAACCGTTTCTGCTCATGAGTGCAGAAGAGCCTGATGAAGCAGATCCCTATGAAGTGAGGGAGCGATACGGACGTGGGTTAGCTGGTGGTGGTATGTCAATGCTCATTCCTCATACGGATCATACAAGCTTCACTGATTTACATTTGT
The DNA here is from genome assembly GCF_058795375.1 of Bacillus sp. GW823-FHT06A10. Lineage (NCBI taxonomy): Bacteria > Bacillati > Bacillota > Bacilli > Caryophanales > Bacillaceae > Bacillus > Bacillus sp. GW823-FHT06A10. The sequence goes on from NZ_JBXAHT010000001.1 coordinate 1,036,515, forward strand.
TCTCCCCTGTGTTGCAGAGCCCAGGTGAAAATCCAAAGGAAGTTCATCGTATTATCAACGAATTCAGTCTGGCATTTTTTGACCAGTATGTAAAACAGAAGGATGACGGCTCCACCCTTAAAAGGCTGATGACCAAATACCCGGAAGTGAATTTTAAGGAAAACCGATAACTTTATGCAGAAAGTAACTTCATTATAAAATATTCAGTAATTAAATGAAGTGCAAACGGATTTAATAAAAGTAGAAAAATTACTGTAATTATTAATTCGCCATGAAAAATCCAGATAAGGTAATCATTTTCTCTACTAAGAAAGCGATTCGTACCATTTCCTTTGGCTTTTGTATTTATTACATTAAAGAATTTAATTTCTTCATCGTTATCTAAATAATGAAATGCTAAAAATGAAACATTCAAAGTACTATCAGTTTCAGTAATATAATTCTTTTTGAAAAGCTACATTCAGCAGCTGGACACTTTATTTTAAATTGTTTATTATAATATCAAATGATATATTTATCTATCAAAAATGACGACTTTATACAGAAAAAGGAGAGATTGACGATGAAGAAAGACTTGTCAGCGTTGAAGGAAGCGAGATTTAATGCAATTCTTGATTCGGCTACTATATTGCTTGTTGAAAATCCTACTGCTTCGATGAATGAAATTGCGGAATATGCGGGAATTGGAATTGCTACACTCCATCGCTACGTCGAAAGCAGGGAGAAATTGATGCTGTTCTTGGGCCATCGGGCTATCCAACTGGTAAGTGATACTGTAAACCAGATTCCACTGGATGAGGAAAGAAGTGAAAACTATATCCCGGAACTCATTGAAGCGTTAATCCCTTTAGGTGACAAAATCTATTTTCTAGGTCATGATGCATCTGTATTTAACAACAAAGAATTAGGTGAAGCAGAAGAGAAGCTGAGGGAACCCTTACGACGCGTTATTGAACTGTTACAACAAAGAGGTTACTTTCAGCAAACGGTTAGTAGCGAATGGATTTTAAATACGCTTTATGCTCTGCTTTTCCATACCTGGGAACAGGTACATGAAGGAAATGTGGCTAAAAAATCTGCCGCAGAGCTTGTTTTAAATACATTTTATTATGGTTTCAAAGCTAAGGATGAGTTGAGAGGAGAGTGAACTGATTTAAATCTATGATAATTAATATCAATAATATAGAAAGTGAAAAGGAGCAATAGAAAATGAATCAAATCTCTATTGTAAAGGCTGTTCATCAGTCCATGGTCGGCGCCCAGCTAAATGTAATGGCATTGGAATACATGGCGTTTCCGCTTGCAGGATCTGAGGAGAAGAACACAGTCGAAGGGATATTTTGTAGGCTATGGCGGCAGGGGAACAACCGTTTTAGTCATCAATACGCCTATGAAGCTCAAATGGACGGGAAAACTTTAGGGATGATTACTTGCTATCCCATACCCGTCTTAAATCGTCTTGCCTGGCCCACTTTTAAACAACTGCTTTCGTTCCGAAAGCTGGGGTTTGTTGTTTATAACATTCTGAATATCAAAATGCTTTATTCCATGTTTACCTTGAAGGAGGGAGAAGATGACGAGTTTCACATCGGAACAATTGCCTTACTGCCCGAAAGTCGAGGACTAGGGATAGGTACCAGACTACTTGAGTTTGCCGAGGAACAAGCTTCGCTGCAAGGCTTTTCCAAATGCTCTCTGACAGTAAAGAAAGAGAACCAACTTGCAATTAAATTGTATCAGAGGATAGGCTACCAGATTACAGGTGAAATCAATAAACCAAAGTTATCGTTGTACAGAATGGTCAAAAACGTAGAACCTTACAACCGTTTATAAAAAAGTTGTACAGTATTAGGGTAACGCCACATGCCCATAAACTTAAGGATTCAAAATTACCCCAAATCGAAAAAATGGACTTTTTGCACAAGTTAACACAAGATTTTTAGCTTGATAGTGATGGGGCCTCTATATAAAAAAACACAGTTTACACTCAAACTGTGTTTTTCGACGTACAATGATTTATCAACATCTCTTTATTCTTTAAAATCTGCAACAGAACCAGGATTCCCCCTCAAAGTATAAATTCGAAGGGGAACCGTTTTTTTATTTACTTATATACGTACAGCTGTACCACTGACAGCAACCATTAACATTCCATCACGAACAACTTCGTAATCTACGTCAATACCAACGATAGCGTTCGCACCTTTTTCTTTTGCAAGTTCTTTCATTTCGCCCATTGCAATATCACGAGCGTCTTTTAGCTTACTTTCATAAGCACCAACACGGCCACCGACAACATCACGAACGGAAGCGAATACATCGCGGACAATATTTGCACCCATAATAGCTTCACCATTTACAATATCAATATACTCAATAATCTCTTTACCTTGAATTCCAGAAGTTGTTGTTACAATCATGACTGACACTCTCCTAATATATTATAATTTTTGATTAGCTTTCTTATGCCATAGAAAAAGTATTTTTGGCACTAGAAACAAGTCTAGTTTCTTACAGAATGAAACCAAGGCAATTGTTTAACATGTGTATCGCTATAACATATGCAATGGATCTTTTAGAAATAAGATAAGCCGCAGTAAGTATCAACGATCCAGGTAAATAAATAGCAATATCCGAAAGTTGGTTCGTATGAAGAAGTGTAAAAATCATAATCGAAATGATAGATGCAATAGCAGTACCAATATGGTAAGAAAAACGATTTATTAATATGTGGCGAAACACAATTTCTTCAAGTATTGGACCCAGAATACCAAATACAAGCAATGTAAATACAAGAGGTACCTCTGCACCAGTTTCAAGGAGCTGCTCTTGGTTCTCTGGTTGACCAGTTGCTAGAAAATACATAACACACTGTTCCACAATTAACGTAAATAAAACTACCATAGGAATACTTACTATTTTCAAAATTGTCTTCTCTTTAAAATAAGTAAAACTTTCAATAATTTCTTTCCTAAAGCAAATGATTCCTACAATAGCAGGTACAGTAAAACCGATGGCACTAAGAACAAATTCTGATTCAACTAAATTGACATTAGCTAAAAGTGATATGCCAAATAGTATGTACAAGCCAATTTGAAATGGTACAAACAGTGTAAAGATTATTAGCATAATGATTTCTTTTTTATTCATTTTTATAAAGTTCACTGTATTGCCCCCATAATTAAATTACCTATAATTTTTGATTTTTCTTTCTGCATAACGCTCTCCTTCTAAATATATTTATATAAGATTCTAAACCGGACGGTTCGGTCTGAATCGAAATCTAATGATACTACAAGTTTCTAGTTTTTTAAACCCTTTTTATAAAGTATTAACAAAATCAAAATGGAAAAAAGCAAATATATTTATATTTCAGTTGCTTTGTTACAATTTAATTCCAGTAATCATTAATGGTTAATCTTTTATAGAATGAAGTGAAAGTGGGGGTAGTTCAAACAATTTAGCTAAACATATTAATAAAAATTATATATAATAATCATATGTCTATACGTTAAAATTAACTATATATTTTTACAACTCTACGATTTTAGATAAAATTAGTTGTATAATATGACTGAATTAAACAATTGGTCATGTTATTTTGACAGAAAATTCACTTAAGTTATATAGGTAATACAATTTGATTAACTTCTTTTCAAACTGTATTGTTTGAGGTTTCCATAAGATAGGAATTGATAAGATATTTCTGTTCCAAACTTATTTATACTTACAAAAAAATTAAGAAAATAGAGGGTAAACATTACCTAGAATATTAGGATCGTTTTCATTAGGAGGATTACAAAGCATGACTAAAGTTGATAAGGTTAAAGAAAAAATTATTGAAACATCTTTATATTTATTTAATACTAATGGGATAACTCGCACATCCATCCAGGATATAATGACAGCTACTGAACTACCTAAAGGATCTATTTATCGTAGATTCAAAAGTAAAGAAGAAATTGTCCTTGCTGCCTACGACAAAAGTGGTGAGATTATGTGGAGTCATTTTCATAAAGCAATGGAAAATAAAAAGACAGCAATTGATAAAATCCTTGCAATTTTCCTTGTATATCAAGATGCAGCTAATAATCCTCCTATTGCTGGAGGCTGTCCATTACTTAATAGTGCCATTGAAAGTACTGGAGTATTTCCAGAATTACAAAAAGCAGCAGCAAAAGGTTATGATGATACAGTAATGTTAATGGCTTCTCTCATAAAAGAAGGAATAGAGAAACAAGAATTTAAAGAAGATGTAGACATTATATCACTCGCTTCCTTTCTTGCATCTTCAATGGAGGGGGCTATTATGGCAAGTCGAGTATCTAACGATAATATACACCATCATTATTTTATTGAACAAATAAAACATCATCTTTTCTCCTATTCTAAATAAGTGAGAACTTGCATTGCTTTCATTTAACTTTTATAGACTTAAATTGAATAAACACCCCTCATAAACAGTATCTTCTGTTTATGAGGGGTGTTTGAATAGTTTTTAGACGATGGTTTATGTTTCTTATTGAACGGTTTCATTGTATATAATAAGTGGAATAAAAGTTCAGTTAGATAAAATTCGGTAGTCGAATTTTTTTGCATAAAGCTGTATAATGCTTGTAACGAAAGGGAAATACAGGAAGGGATTTGTAATGAGTTACTATGGAAAAAGATAAACAACAATTAAGCGTTGAAGTTGCAAGATTATATTATCAATCAGATTATAGTCAGCAAGAAATTGCTAACAAATTAAATATTTCAAGACCGACGATTTCTAGATTGTTAAAGTACGCGAAAGAAAAAGGGTTTGTTCAAATTAGCATCGCCGATCCATTTGCGGATTTAGATAACGTTGGGAATTTACTGAAAGAAAAGTACAACTTGTTAGAGGCACATGTTGTGTTTTCTCCAGTACCGGAATATGCAACGATTACAGAGTATATAAGTAAATATGCTGCTGAGTATATGGAAAAGACGGTTAAAAACGGTGATATTGTTGGTGTAAGCTGGGGAATGACGATGTATGAAATTGCTAGAAAAATCGTACCGCAACATGTAAAAGGGGTAGAGGTTGTCCAGCTAAAAGGTGGCATTAGTCATTCGAGTGTAAATACATATGCGAATGAGACGATAGCTTTATTTGCAGATGCTTTTCAAACGACGCCAAGAAATCTACCTCTTCCAGTTATATTTGATAATGCAGTGACAAAAGAATTAGTAGAGCAGGATCGACATATTCATCACATTATCGAAATGGGGAAACAAGCGAATATTGCAGTTTTCACTGTAGGAACAGTGCGAGACGAAGCGCTGTTATTCCGATTAGGTTATTTCGATAAGGATGAAACAAGTTTACTCAAAAAACAATCAGTCGGTGACATTTGTTCACGTTTCTTTGATGGAGACGGAAATATTAGTAGCGAAGAGATTAATCAGCGTACAATTGGAATTGAGTTAGAGGAACTGAAATTAAAGAAACGCTCTATTTTAGTTGCAGGTGGTAATAGAAAAATAAAAGCAATTGATGGTGCGTTACGTGGCGGGTATGCAAATGTATTAATTATCGATCAGCATACAGCAAAAGAACTGTTACATTATCAAAAAGGTTAGAAATAAAAGGAGTTCTCAAAATGTTAATTTTGAGAACTCCTTTTATTTTGTTATGTATGAATGATAGGAGTCTTTTTTGAACACAAATTGCCTTTTTAAAAATAATTATGGATATGGAGATACATACTACCATTGTTAACATAGAAAATTTGATTATATATGAAGTGTTCTTTGTTAGAATGCGCTTTATTTACTACAAGAAAATGCCTTTTAAAAAAGAATGAACAAAATTTCAAAAGTGTATTTACATTTGTTCAACTAAGAGTTAGAATGAAGTTGTTAAAAGATATGAGGAGTGAAGATAATGAACATTGCAAAGTTAATTGACCATACAATTTTAAAAGCTAATACTACTAAAGAAGATGTTATGAAAGTAATCGAAGAAGCAAAGGAATATAAATTCGCTTCTGTTTGTATTAATCCTACATGGGTGAAGCTAGCTGCTGAAGAATTAGCTGGACATGATGTAGATGTTTGTACTGTAATCGGTTTCCCATTAGGAGCAAGCACGACTGAAACAAAAGCATTTGAAACAAAAGATGCGATCGCAAAAGGTGCAACTGAAGTTGATATGGTAATCAACGTAGGCGCTTTAAAAGACGGCGATAACGAGTTCGTTGAAAAAGACATTTATGAAGTAGTACAAGCAGCAAAAGGAAAAGCTCTTGTAAAAGTAATCATTGAAACTTGCCTATTAACAGATGAAGAGAAAGTACGCGCTTGTGAATTATCAGTAAAAGCTGGTGCTGACTTCGTAAAAACTTCAACTGGATTCTCAACTGGCGGAGCAACTGCTGAAGACATCGCATTAATGCGTAAAACAGTAGGACCAAACGTTGGTGTAAAAGCATCTGGTGGCGTTCGTACACGTGAAGATGCAGACAAAATGGTAGCTGCTGGAGCTTCTCGCGTTGGAGCAAGTGCTAGTGTTGCAATCGTATTAAATGATGCAAAAGGTGCTACAGATAACTACTAATCATTAATGAAGTGAAGAGCAATAGATACACAAAGTAAAGTGTATCTATTGCTTTAACAATTGAAAAAGATGTAAGCGGATACGAATGGGAGGGGAAGGCTTATGAAATACTTAATTGGTATTTTTGGCCTCGTATTGATTTTAGGTATCGCTTGGCTTGCTAGTAATAATAGAAAGAAAGTCAAATATCGCCCAATCATAACGATGGTTATTTTACAATTCATTTTGGGGTTTTTATTATTAAATACAAGTGTAGGGAATATATTAATTAGCGGAATAGCAGATGGTTTTGGAGAGTTATTAAAATATGCTGCTGACGGTGTGAATTTTGTATTTGGTGGATTAGTAAATCAAAAAGAGTTTTCGTTCTTTTTAAGTGTATTAATGCCAATCGTATTTATCTCAGCACTAATAGGTATATTGCAACACATTAAAGTATTACCTATTATTGTGAAATCTATCGGTCTAGCATTAAGTAAAGTAAATGGAATGGGGAAACTAGAATCATATAATGCTGTTGCTTCTGCGATTTTAGGACAATCTGAAGTGTTTATTTCAGTTAAGAAACAACTAGGATTATTGCCAGAGAAACGAATGTATACATTATGTGCATCTGCAATGTCTACCGTTTCAATGTCTATCGTTGGATCATATATGGTGTTATTAAAACCACAATATGTTGTAACCGCTTTAGTGCTTAACTTATTCGGTGGTTTCATCATTGCTTCTATAATTAACCCATATGAAGTTACTGAGGAAGAAGATATGTTAGAAGTACAAGAAGAAGAGAAGAAGACCTTCTTTGAAGTATTAGGGGAATACATTATTGATGGATTTAAAGTTGCGATTACAGTAGCAGCTATGTTAGTTGGTTTCGTTGCTCTTATCGCATTCATTAATGCAGTATTTAAAGGTGTAATCGGTATTTCATTCCAAGAAATTCTTGGTTATGCATTTGCACCATTTGCATTTATTATGGGTGTACCTTGGCATGAAGCAGTTAATGCCGGAAATATTATGGCAACAAAATTAGTATCAAATGAATTTGTCGCTATGACAGATTTAGCACAAGGAAACTTTAATTTCTCAGATAGAACGACAGCGATTATCTCTGTATTCTTAGTTTCATTTGCAAACTTCTCTTCAATTGGGATTATTGCAGGGGCAGTTAAGAGCTTAAATGAAAAGCAAGGGAATGTAGTCGCAAGATTTGGTTTGAAATTACTATTCGGTGCAACGTTAGTAAGTTTCTTATCAGCAACAATCGTTGGCTTATTATTTTAATAGATTCATATAATATAAAAAGGAATGGTGATTGTAATGAGAATGGTAGATATTATCGCAAAAAAACGTGACGGCAAAGAATTAACGACTGAAGAAATCAAATTCTTTATTAATGGATATACAGACGGAAGTATTCCTGATTATCAAGTGAGTGCACTTGCAATGGCAATCTTCTTTAAAGATATGACAGATCGCGAACGTGCAGATTTAACGATGGCGATGGTTGAGTCTGGAGAAACGATCGACTTATCGGCAATTGAAGGAATTAAAGTAGACAAACATTCAACTGGCGGTGTTGGTGATACAACAACTTTAGTATTAGGACCATTAGTTGCTGCTTTAGACGTACCAGTAGCAAAAATGTCTGGTCGTGGTTTAGGACATACTGGCGGAACAATTGATAAATTAGAGGCGGTAGAAGGATTCCACGTTGAAATTACGAAAGAGCAGTTCATCGATATTGTAAACCGTGACAAAGTAGCTGTTATTGGACAAACAGGAAACTTAACGCCTGCAGATAAAAAGATTTATGCATTACGTGACGTAACAGGAACTGTTAACTCAATTCCTTTAATCGCAAGTTCAATTATGAGTAAAAAAATTGCAGCTGGTGCTGACGCAATCGTACTTGATGTAAAAACAGGTGCTGGTGCATTTATGAAAACAGAAGAAGATGCAAAAGAATTAGCACATGCAATGGTACGTATCGGAAATAACGTAGGACGTCAAACAATGGCAGTTATTTCAGATATGTCACAACCTCTTGGATTTGCGATTGGTAATGCTCTAGAAGTGAAAGAAGCGATTGATACGTTAAAAGGTGAAGGTCCAGAAGATTTAACAGAATTAGTACTTGTATTAGGAAGTCAAATGGTCGTACTTGCGAAAAAAGCAAATACGTTAGAAGAAGCTCGTGAAATGCTAATTGAAGTGATGAAAAACGGAAAAGCAACTGCGAAATTTAAAGAGTTCTTAAGCAATCAAGGCGGAGATAGCTCAATTGTAGACAATCCAGAAAAAATGCCACAAGCGAAGTATGTAATTGATGTACCTGCAAAAACTTCAGGTGTTATTTCTAACATTGTTGCAGATGAGATTGGTATTGCAGCTATGTTACTTGGTGCAGGTCGTGCAACGAAGGAAGATGAAATCGATTTAGCAGTAGGATTAATGTTACGTAAAAAAGTTGGCGATGCAGTAAAAGAAGGCGAGCCGTTCGTAACAATCTACGCAAATCGTGAAAATGTAGAAGATGTAAAAGCAAAAATTTATGAGAACATCTCTATCGCTGAAACAGCAGTGGCTCCTAAATTAGTTCATACAGTTATTACTGACTAATGATCATTTCATTTACTTTGAGGGGGAAATAATATGGATAAGAAAAAATATATTGAAGAAGCAAACAAGATGTTATCGAAAGCGTATATTCCGTATTCTAAATTTCCTGTTGGCGCAGCGTTAGTTACGAAAGAAGGGAAAATCTATACTGGTTGTAATATAGAAAATGCTTCTTATGGTTTATGTAACTGTGCAGAAAGAACAGCAATATTTAAAGCGGTATCAGAAGGGGAGCGCGATTTTAGTTACTTAGTTATTACAGGAGAAACTGATGGACCGATTTCACCATGTGGTGCGTGTAGACAAGTAATTGCTGAATTCTGTGATCCGAAAATGCCTGTATTACTAACGAATGTAAAAGGTGATGAAAAAGAAGTGACTGTTGAGCAATTACTTCCAGGTGCTTTCACAATTGACGATTTAAAATAAGTTAAAAAGCCATTTTGCAATTATTAATTGCAGAATGGCTTTTTTGTTCATATTCCGTTCATAAACTTTGCGTAAAATGATTGCAGCGAATATGGAAAGTTTACAGCAGGAGGAATATAATGAAGAAATTCTATAATGCGGCATGTAGTTACTTATTGGTTTATGATTTTGCTAAAAAAGTCATTTAAATAGATAGGAGTGGAAAGTATGATAGCACTTTTATCAAGTGTCATAGCGGTTTGTATGGCTGTTGGGGTAATGTTTCTACGTTTTAAAGCAGCGAAAAAGCCGGTAACGAAAAAGAAAATTATATTACCACCAATTTTTATGAGTACAGGCGCGATGATGTACTTTTTACCAGATTTTCGATTAACATCGTTAGAAATAGTCGAGGCAATTAGTATAGGGATTATTTTCTCTATTTTTCTTATTAAAACAACTAAGTTCGAAATAAAAGGCGAACATATATTTATGAAACCGTCAAAAGCATTCATATTCATTTTAGTAGGCTTATTAGCTGTACGCGTGGCATTAAAGTCATATTTAAGCCAATCAATTGATTTGGCAGAGTTAAGCGGCATGTTTTTCTTACTAGCATTTGCGATGATTGTGTCGTGGAGAATTGCGATGTATCGCTCGTTTACTAAATTAGAAAAGACAATAAACAGAGCTGGAATTTCTATATAGGAAATCCAGCTCTGTTTATGTTTTATTGAAATTCTTTAGCGCGGAACTCATTTGCTTAATTTTAAACGTATTTGAGCATCTTGTAATGCAACTGGTGTAACGTTAAGACCATTCGAATCAACAATTTTTGTATTTAATAAAATGGAATCTAGGCTTCCACGAAATGTTTCTGTATAGTTTTGACGTAACATTTGTTGTTCTTGTTTTTCATCAACTGTTAATCCAGATGTTCTTTCTTTTTTTGATAATTCATTAATACGGAATAAAATGTTTTGCATTTGTTTTCACCTCTAGTTAGAATTAATTACATTAGTTACTTACTAATGTATAGTTATTTTAACCTATCTTTCATTAAGTGTCAACGTCTATAAAAATTTCTTTTTTGTAAGAGCATGGAGTGAAAAAGGATGTGAATAACTTAATGATACTTGAAATAGAAAAGATGTTAATATACAATACCGTAGTAGGGTATAAAATTAGTTGTTTTACATTATGAAAGAAATGAGCACAAAGGAGTATGTAATAATGAATGCAGTAATTTCAAAGAAAGAAACAATCATCTCATATACGATTGCTATTTTATTTATTTTAGCCATGGTAACAGCGGGTGTGTTATTAAATGATCCGGAAGTTATTCTGCCGGAAATAGCAGCGATGGCAATTGCTTTATGGGCGTATCGTGAGCCAGGATGGTTAAGGCAACCAGAAAAAATCTTCATTGCACCTTCAATAACAGCTGTGATTGGTTTTATGGTGAATCAAATGGATATTGCTTATTTAGGGAAAGTAAGTTTAACGCTTGTATTCATGATGCTTTTTTTACGTGTAATTCAATCCAATTTAGCACCATCTATTGCGACAGGTTTATTACCATTAGTAACAAATGCGACGGAATGGTCATTTGTTATCGCGGTATTCGCTTTAACATTTATTTTAATGGTTGGTGTTCTTATATTTAAATTGAATAACGGTATTAAGCGAAAAGTGCAAATACAGTATAAATATATGACTGTATTTCTCATACTAAATTTCGTATGGATTAGTTTATGTTGGATAACTGGTTATGAACAATTAGCAGTTATTCCACCAATATTAGTTGTTGTATATGAATCACTTCAAAAGCCGATGTACAATGAAAAAATGGCTTTTAAACAAATAGTAGTATTAACTACATCTGCAACTGTTGGAACAATATTGTACTTTGCGATTGATTCATGGATTGTAGTCACTTTATTAAATATGATATTAATGCTTATTTTATTAAAAATTGCTGGTGTACGTATTCCAGCAGTGTATGCATTTCCATTATTGCCGCTCGTATTTCCAGATGGAATGATAAAGATGTTACCAGTAGCTTCATTTGTTGCGGGAGTATTTTTATTTGGTGCAGTACTACTGTATAAAAAGTGGGAGATGAAGCAAAAGGGCATGGCAATGTAGATAGAGTAAAGATAGCTTTTAATTAGTAAAATAAATAGACACCTGTGAGTGTCTATTTATTTTATGAAAAATTTAGTTTAATTCATTTAAGTAATGAACAAGTTCCGATGCTTTAGAGAAAAATGGAGAATGATCAGCTTCTAAAGTAATAATTTTCTTGCAAGGTGTTTCTGTATTCATTCGGCGCTGAAAATCAATTGGAATCGCTCTATCTAGAGTCGTTTCAATATAAATGCGATCTATGGCTCCAAAGTTTTCTTCAGATATTTTCAGCTCTTGTTGGAAGGGTCCTAATGGTTGAGGACGCATTTGATTAAAAGATGCTTCTTTAATAGAACCGTCTTCTGTAGCATTTAAAAATGTTTGTTCAATTAGATTAGGTATAAGTTCAGCAGTCAAGTCATTTTCATTTATAGTGAATTGCGGGCCATCTTCTCCGTCTAATTTACTACCAAGACTTTCTCCATTTCGTGGTAAGAAAGCACAAAGATATACTAATTTATCGATTTTATTTGGTATAAGTTCAGCAGTTTGAGTAATAACGATTCCACCCATACTATGTCCAACAAGAATAACCTTTTCATTTTGTTGATTTATATTAGCTGTTACTGCATCAACATAGGAATCTAACGTTATATTTTGTGAAGGAGTTGTATCTTTCCCACTTCCAGGTAAGTCTAGTGTAATAACAGTGTGACCTAAAGCCTCTAGTTGAGGTTTTACTAATTCCCATGCCCATTCACCTTGCCATGCTCCATGTACTAAAATGTAAGTACTCATTTAATCAACACTCCTCTAGGGTATATAAGTTTCATCTATTTGTAATATTGATGATGTATACTCAGTGTAAATGAAGTGGTTTCATAAATATAATGAAGGTTATTTATAGATGATATAAATATATTTTATATAAGGAGAACAGAATGAATGTTTTTGATTTTAAAGTCTTTACATATGTGGCTCGTTTAAATAGTATTAGTCTGGCAGCAAAGGAATTACATATGACACAGCCAGCAATAACCCATATTATTAACAAATTAGAGAAACGATATGCTATAACGTTATTTGATCGCTCTAGACAAGGAACGATTCTAACTGAAAATGGCAAAGAATTTTTAGTTGGTGTGAATCGACTTCTAATGGAGTATGAAAAACTTGAGGAAACAGCTTTCCAGTTGAAGAATAAAAGCTTGTATAAAATTGTACTAGCTACGTATCCTTCCGTTACTGTATATTGTTTGGCGGAGTGTATTCAACTAGGGAATATTGATCATAGTCAATATGTACTTGCAGTTCGAGAAGGAAGCTATCAAGAAGTGTTAGATTGGCTATCATCAGGTAGTGCAGATTTTTCTATTTCTATAAAAGAAAATTTAATACAAGGATTTCATTATGATGTCATTGGTGAAGATCCGTATGTTATGGTTTCTTCAAAAAAAGTTCTGCCTAACCTTACTATTAATGATATAAAAAATTATCCTTTTATTATGCCACTTTCTGGTTGCAAAGAAGTGCTCGAACCGTATTTGATGAAAAATGAAATAACAGTTAATAAAGTGATGGAGTCAGAATCAATTAGTTCAGCATTAGCACTTACTATACAAGTTAATGGTATAACAATCGTTCCGTTATCAGGACTACATAAGCAAATTATTCATGACTTCATTGTACAGCCGATAGAAATTACAATTCCACGACAACTTATTATGCAATGGTCACCTAAAAAAGAGAATGACCCGCTGTTTCTCGCGTTTGTTAAGAATTTATTAGCTCAACTACAGCAAAAGAAAAAAATGAATATAATATTACAAAAGATAAGCTCATTTCACTAGAGCTTATCTTTTGTATGTATTACCAATAAAGAGCAGTATCATAAAATCCGATTAAAATAAGGAGAAAACCAGCTATACGCTGAATGCTATTTCCTATTTTCCTACTCTTCTTTAGTAATGCCCCGTTTAATCCCAGATAGGAGATGAAGGACATTAATACGACGATAGGAAGCGCAGTTCCTATCGAAAAGAACGTTGGAAACAAGTACCCGTAATTAAATGATAAAGATAAAGGGATTAACGTTCCAAAAAATAGAACGAACATAGTCGGACAAAAAGCTAAGGAAAAGAAGAATCCGAGTAAAAATGAACCAACTTCATTTTGATTTCGTATAAATTTAATCGAGAAGAAATATCTTCTTTTTATAATACCTGACAACAGTAGCCCCATTAAAATTAATAGGGGTCCCATCATTTTTCGTAACCATGGAAAATACAAAGTCAATATTTGCTGAATCTCTTTTCCTAAAAACCATACTAATAGTCCAAGCGTCGTAAAAGCCATTATTTTTCCTAAAATGAATAAAAGTATATGTTTCCATACATGTCCCTTTTGTAAAGATTGGTTGCTATAAAGTGTAATAGCACTAATGTTTCCTGTTAATTGGCAAGGAGCAAGGGTACCTACTATGCCTAATAAAAACGAAAATAAAAGAGGTACAGATTTCGTAGCATTCGCGGCATCCATTAAAGGAGACATGAGTTGATAGCTCCATTCACTTATTGTTGAAAACACGTTATATTCACCCTTCTACTTAAATTGGAATGTTCCTTCATTAGCAATCTGCTTCCACGTATTACCCTCATCTGTAGAGAGGAATACATTTGATTTCATTGTAGCAAATACGATTTCGGCTGAATTTTGAGGGTTTTGTGAAATATACATAATTGCATCTTTAGAATCTAAAGGTGGAATTTGTATGTTTGTTTCTTCATTTGTAGCAATTGATTTCTTCGTTACGATTTGCTTATTAATAGGGGCGTAAATAACATCTTCATTACTTAATGTAATTGCGGTCGATTCAAGTGATTTAGCGAATAGTTCAAATGTATTTCCGTAATCTGTAGATAAGTAAACACCGTCTTTAGCACTTACCGCGACTACACTAGATTGATTCGGATGTACTGAAAAGGAATGAATCGTACTTGAAAGACCTTTTAACTTACTATTTTTCCATTCTTGTCCGTTGTTCGTACTGAAATAAAAACCTTGTTGTAATTTAGAATTAGGGCGTTCGTTGTATAAATAAATTGCTTCCGTATTATATCCGACAGCAAGGTTATGAAAATCGGATTCTCCATAAAACGCTAGCTTTTCAAGGGTATTACCGCCATCAGAACTTTTCAATAATCCTAAAGGATTTTTTAAATTTGCACCTGGTTCAGGGTGACCACTGGCAAAGAATCCGTTCTTCGTTGCCTGAAATCCCATATAATCATGTAGCTCAGTCTTAGTTTTAAACCATTTTCCATTTTGATAAACTTTTATCCCGCTATGAGTGGCGATAGAAATCCCAGACATATTTCCTGCATAACCAATTCCGTGAATGTGCTCGATTTTTCCAGATGTAATTTCTTTATAGAAGTCTTGCGGACTCGTATTTGCTGTTTCTGTATTTTTTGGTTGAGATTGCGCCGTTTCGTTCTTCACTGGTGCTGTTTCGAAGTTGCTAGAACATCCAGAAATTATTAATAAAGAAGTAATTGCTAAACCTGTTGCTACATAATGTTTCAAATTTGTAGACCCCTTTCCTATACATGAGATTTTAAGTATATGGAATAAATATCAAGAAATTGTGGAGTGATATGCATAATTTAGCGTGGAAGGGGCCCTAGTAATGAAAATTCTCCTTTTGCTATGAGTATAATTAATTGACGAAAAATTATAACAATAATAGAATGAATTGTATTGATGATTAGTTTCACAAGCATACATAGAATACTAGGGGGATTATTATGAAATCAACATTTTTTGCTCAAAATAGAGAAAGACTAACGAAAACATTACCTGATGAATCCGTTACGATTTTATTTGCGGGACAAGCACCGCATATGTCAGCTGATGCACATTATAAATTTGTACCGAATCGTAATTTTTACTACTTAACGGGAATCGATGAACCAAATGTTATTTTTATGCTGAAAAAGTTTGGGAATAGTGTAGAAGAGACACTTTTCATTGAAAAATCAGATCCAGTAATGGAAAAATGGGTTGGGAAGACAGTTTCTAGCGAAGAAGCAGAGGGAATTTCAGGTATAAAGAAAGTTTTATATTTAGATAGCTTTGAAAAAGCAGTATCAAATATACTCTTTACAGAAAATGCGAAGCATCTATATTTAGATATAGAACGTCGCGAGTGGAATGGTACGGAGACAAAAACATTAGCATTTGCTAAACATGTAAGAGAAAAATATCCACACGTAACAATTGGTAATGTATATCCGAACATTTGTGAATTACGAGTTTTTAAAACTGAGGAAGAAATTGAAATTATTAAAGAAGCGATTGCTATAACGAAAGACGGTATTTACAACGTACTTAAGCATGCAAAAGTAGACATGATGGAGTATGAATTAGAAGCTCAATTTGATTTTACACTGAAATCATCTGGCATTAAGCATCATGCGTTCAATACAATTTTGGCAAGTGGTAAAAATGCTACAGTTCTTCATTATGAAGATAATGATGCACAAATTCAAAATGGTGATTTAGTATTGCTAGATTTAGGTGCTCAAAAAGACTACTATAACGCTGATATTAGTTATACATTCCCGGCAAATGGAATATTCTCTAGTCGTCAAAAACAAATTTATAATATTGTATTAAAAGCATTAAAAGAAACAACAGAGATTATTAAGCCGGGATTAAAGTTCGCTGCATTAAATGAGCATACAAAAAAGGTACTGGCAGAAGAGTGTAAAGCAATTGGTTTAATTCAAGAAGATGAAGAGTTATCAAAATACTATTATCATGGTGTCAGCCATTTCCTTGGTTTAGATACACATGATGTAGGAACATATAAAGATAGAATGTTAGAAGAAGGTATGGTTATAACAATTGAACCTGGTCTTTATATTGAAGAAGAATCAATTGGAATTCGTATTGAAGATGACATTCTTGTAACGAAAGACGGGTATGAAAACTTGTCAAAAGATATCATTAGAGAAGTTGAAGAAATTGAAGAATTTATGAGTGTAAATAATGAACATGTAAAAGGAAACCAAGCTGTAGTTAAATAATAAAAGAGTCATCACTAATTTATTTGAACTTTATCTCGAATCGTGGACAATTAAAAAATCCATGATTCGGGATAGGGTTCTTTTCTTCGAAATACTAATCTTTAATTATTAATCCTAATAAAGTAGCAAACTGAACAGCTTGATATGTTGATACTTTACATCCTCTTAAATCGTTCACTGAAACTGTAAGTGTATCAAAGGTAGAAGAACTAATATCTATCCCCTTCAGTGATGTCTGATCAAAATTAGCTTCATCAAGACTACATAATTGGAATTCAACTTTTTTAAGTTTACAGTCAAAAAAATCTGCATTATTTAATGAAGTTTCATTAAATATAATTTTTTCTAGTTTAGAATTCCCAAATGCTGCTAAATTCAAAATTGAATTCTCAAATTTAACATTTCCTAAGCTAGATTCTGCAAAATTAACCCCGATTAATTTACTGTTTTTAAATTCGACTCTATGAACAGAAGAATTGCTTAAATTAACATTTGATAAATCGCAGTTTTCAAAACAAACATCTGTAATATCAATATTGCTAAAGTCTGTATTAGTGAATTTACAATTCTTTATCACTGCATCATACAATCGCACTCTATCTACAGATTCATTTTCGAAAGTGGAGTCTATAATTTCACACACTTCTAATGTTGGATCTTCTTCATAAAAAAT
Source organism: Bacillus sp. GW823-FHT06A10 (assembly GCF_058795375.1). Classification (NCBI taxonomy): domain Bacteria; kingdom Bacillati; phylum Bacillota; class Bacilli; order Caryophanales; family Bacillaceae; genus Bacillus; species Bacillus sp. GW823-FHT06A10. Next base: position 1,054,021 of record NZ_JBXAHT010000001.1, read on the forward strand.
ATCTTGAAAATTCTTTGAAGATAACTCTGGTGAAATTTTTGGTCTATCAATTTTCATCGTATATCAATCCTCTTCTATTTGATATATTTGTGTAATTTGAGTCCATTGTCTGTAAAGAACATTAGTTCTTATTATACAAAAATCTAAGTTCTTTTGTGAAGAGCATTTTAGCTACATTTTTCTTATTTAATAATAGCAGTGTTATTGTTTCTTAAGAAATAACGTCAAAACAAATACGAGAACGGCTAATATAGTCGCTACAAGGAAAGCATTTTGTATTTCTAAAATATTCGCCTCTTGTAATGTCTCCGCTTTTAGTAATCTTCCAATTAGCTTACGTAAGATCTAATTACATCTCCTTATTTTCTTGAAAATCAACTTCTATAATGATTTTGAAAAAGAAAAAGGAGGGATTTTCCATGAAGCGATTTGTATTAGCAGCCATTACAGTCTCTGTAATATTTTTAATTGCTGCCTGTTCTGTGACGACAAATACAACAAATGATCATAAAAATATGAATGATAAAAAAACACTACAGACTGAAACAGCTACAACACCATTGAAGGTTGAAAAAGGACCAGAAGTTACTTTAATAGCGAAAGAAGAAAAGCAAAAATTAAGTAACGGTGTTATTGTTCCAGTCTGGACATTTAATGGCTCATCTCCTGGTCCAGAAATTCGGGTGAAAAAAGGTGAAAAGGTGAAAGTGACATTAAAAAATGAATTATCTGTACCAGTATCCATTCATTGGCATGGATATCCTGTCCCAAATAACATGGATGGAATTCCAGGCGTGACACAAGATGCAGTTGAACCAGGAAAAAGTTTCACTTACGAATTTGAAGCGAACGTACCAGGAACGTACTGGTATCACTCGCATCAAGATTCTGTAAATCAATTAGATAGAGGTTTGTATGGAGCGCTCATTGTAGAAGATACAAAGGAAAAATATGATAAAGATTACACATTAATGTTGGATGAATGGGTTACAGATAAAGAAGAAATTAAAAAGCAGTTAAAAGAAATGACAAAAGGGCAAATAGGTAATAAATCTAAAGGTGATGAAAATACGAAAAAGAATGACGATAAGAACGGCATGGATCATTCCGGTATGGACATGGGCAGTGATCAAAAAGACTCTGGCAATATGACAGGAATGGACCATGGAAATATGAAGATGGAAGGTCATGATATGAGTATGTATGATTTATTCACAATCAATGGAAAAAGCGGTGATTTAGTAGTGCCATTGAAAGTGAATAAGGGAGATAAAGTTCGTCTTCGACTTGTTAATGCTGGTTATCTATCACATGATATACATGTTCACGGTCATGATATAAAAGTAATTGCGACAGATGGTCAACCAATAAACAATCCAAAAGTTATAAAGGATAAAGTAATTTCAATCGCACCGGGTGAACGTTATGATATTGAATTTACTGCTAATAATCCTGGGAAGTGGTATGTTGAGGACCATTCAAAAAATAAAGGTGCAAAAGGAATGAAAGCTGTTATTGAGTATGATGGCAGCAAAGAGATGAAAGATAAAGCAGATGAAAAGGGAAAATTAGCGAAATTAGATATGACGAAATATGGTGCTAAAAAATTAGGTAGTTTCACGTTAAATCAAGAGTATACTGCCACATATAATATGGACTTAAATACGCAAATGAATGAAAATGAAATGGTATATACAATTAACGGAAAGGTATTTCCGGATATTGACCCAATTCAAGTAAAAAAGGGTGATTTAGTAAAAGTGAAATTGGTAAATCGTTCTAAAATGGATGATCACCCAATGCATTTACATGGTCACTTCTTCCAGGTGTTGAGTAAAGATGGAAAACCGATAGAAGGTTCTCCAATTGTAAAAGATACATTGAACTTAAAACCAGGAGAAGAATATGAAGTAGCCTTTGTAGCAGACAATCCCGGTGAGTGGATGTTCCACTGTCACGACCTACATCATGCTTCAGCAGGGATGGTAACGGAAGTGAACTATACAGATTATAAATCTGACTATGTTCCAAACCAAAACATTCCTAATAAGCCAGAATAATAGGAAGCAGTTATCCTATGGATAGCTGCTTATTCATTTTTGTTGCAAGTACTAATTTATATGTTGATTATGCCCAGGTGAAGGTGCAGGAGTATGATGTGGGAATGTCGCGAATACGGCAACTATAATTACTACACTGATTGAAAGTAATAACAAAAAACGCTGTTGGATAAAAGTAGAAAAGTTCTCCGATAACAATTGAATCACACAGGACATAGTAATCGTTATAGTAAGTAAAAGGCTAATGAACAATATACTATGAGCTTGTTGAGCGTTTAACATTTCTGTAATCATTGCTCCCATCATACTTGCCATTAATCCAGAGAACAGTCCTTCTAAAGCAGTATATAGGTGAAAACGTAGACCCACTAAAAAACCGATAAAACCACTAATTAAAATAGCAAGTAAAGTAGAATATAGTAATTCCCCCTTAAAGAGAATGCCTAAATAAAAACCAATACTTAAACCGATACTCATACTAAAAGACATAATAAATACCATATACTCCATTAGGGTACCCTTACGTTTAGAAATATTGGATGCAATAAGAATTGAGGTACAGCAAAGTGTTAAGGTAGTTAACGTATAAGCAAACATTATGATACCTCCTTGTCCTATCGTTCATTTCATCATATGTGTACTTATGATAATTTATATCTGCATATTATCTGCACAATTTCATAGATGTAAGCAAAGGAACGCTTGATTTTTTAGGGCGTCTTTTTTAATTGTAAGCATGTGAAAGAAATTGTTATATTATGAGTTTCTATTGTGAAGCCATAAAGAATAAGCGTATAATATTATAGGTCTCACATTTGCGAGACAAACCGCGAATGATAAATAAGATTGTTGTTTTATCATCGCTTCTAAACATATAGACAATGAAAGTAACACTGGAATACAGATAGGGAGTTATAAAATGAAATTAATTATTGCCGAGAAACCAGATCAAGGGTTGGCTCTTGTTTCACAGTTTAAATATCGCCGGAAAGATGGATATTTAGAAGTAGAAGCAAATGAGTTATTTCCAAATGGAGCGTACTGTACATGGGCAATTGGTCATTTAACGCAGTTATGTAATCCAGAGCATTATCACGCAGAGTGGAAAAAATGGTCACTTAATACATTACCGATGATTCCAGAGCGTTTTCAATTTGAAGTAACAAAGTCAAAGTATAAGCAATTTAACGTTGTGAAACAGCTGTTACATAATCCACAGGTAACAGAAATTATTCACGCAGGCGATGCTGGGCGTGAAGGGGAACTGATTGTACGAAATATTATTAATCTTTGTAACGTGCAAAAGCCGATGAAACGTCTATGGATTTCATCTTTAACGAAGCAAGCTATTTACCAAGGATTTAAAAATCTACTTGATGAATCAGATACAATTAATACGTATTACGAAGCATACACAAGATCTTGCGCTGACTGGGTTGTTGGTATGAATGCATCACGTGTCTTTAGTATTTTGTTAAAGAAAAAAGGAATGAATGATGTATTTTCTGCTGGTCGTGTCCAAACACCAACGTTAGCATTGATTGTAAAGCGAGAGAAAGAAATTGAAAACTTTAAGTCAGAGCCTTTCTGGGAAGTGTTTGCAACCTTTAATATAGAAGGAAAGAAATATGACGGAAAATGGGAAAAGGATAATGAATCCCGCTTAAAAGACCCTGATATGGCGAATAAAATTGCGGCATTTTGCCAAGGGAAACCGGCTGTTGTGAAGGAAATGAAAACGGAGCGTAAAGAGTTTCAGCCGCCGCTTTTATTTAACTTATCATCACTGCAAGCAACGGCAAATAAAGCCTTTAAGTTTTCACCGAAAAAGACGCTTGATATAACGCAAGCACTCTATCAAAAAGGGATTGTTTCTTATCCACGTTCAGATTCTAACTATGTTACACAAGGAGAAGCAGCGACGTTCCCTGATATTTTACAGAAGTTAAGTCAGTTTGATGAATATAAAGGCTTATTACCGGCTCCGGTTGAATCCATTATGAATAACAAGCGTTATGTAAATGAAAAGAAAGTAACAGATCACTACGCAATTATTCCGACAGAGCAAGTTACAAACCCAAGCAGACTATCAGGTGATGAAAAGAAAATATACGATATGATCGTAAGAAGGCTTATTGCAGCTCATTATGAAGTTGCAATCTTTGACTATACAACGATTGTAACGCTTGTAGATGAACGTGCTGAATTCATTTCAAAAGGAAAACAGCAAATTCAAGAAGGTTGGCGTAAAGTTATTTTCCAAGACGATAAAGATGACGAAACCATTCTTCCAATTGTAGCTGAAGGCGAAGAAGGAAAAGTTGTAAAGGTGAAAGTGAAAGAAGGAAAAACACAGCCACCGAAGCGCTATACAGAAGGACAACTTATTACGTTAATGAAAACAGCTGGTAAGTATTTAGAGAATGAAGAGCTGGAGAAAGTATTAAAGAAAACAGAAGGTTTAGGTACGGAAGCGACTCGCGCAGGTATTATTACGATGCTGAAAGACCGTAAGTATATAGATGTAAAGAAAAACCAAGTGTATGCGACTGATAAAGGAAAAGTATTAATTACCGCAATTGGTGATAAAATACTAGCTTCACCGGAAATGACTGCGAAATGGGAACAACGTCTTGCGGAAATTGGTGAAGGTACAGCTTCACCAGCTACATTTATGGAACAGACGAAAAAGCTATCAGCTAAAATTATTGAAGACGCAGTGGAAATGTCTGAGAAGTGGGATTTCACGGGACTACATGTTGAATCGATTGAACGGAAAGGATCGAAATTTACAACGGGTAAAAAGGTTGGTAGCTGTAAAAAATGTGATGGTGATGTAATTGATAAGTCAACGTTTTACGGTTGTTCTAACTATAATACAACGCAATGTGATTTCACCATTTCAAAGAAGATATTAAGTAAAACAATTTCGCAAAAGAATATGACAAAGCTCTTAAAAGGTGAAAAGACTGATTTAATTAAAGGTTTTAAAAAGGGCGAGAAAACGTTTGATGCGAAATTAGAGTGGAAAGATAATAAGATTAATTTTGTGTTTGAGAATTAAGTTGTTTCAACAAATAAAAAAATATGATAATTAAACTGTATCCTATAGAATAGACACTTAAAAAAAGTCTATTCTATAGGATATTTTTTTGAATAAGTAGTACTATATATTTATATTTAAAATAAAATATACAATAAAAAAATCTTTATAATTGATAATTATTTATTGTAAAACAATAAATAATGTATTAAAATCAATATCATAATAAATCAGTGAGGTGCTTTTTATAGAAAGATAACACCGCTGTTTTTTATTAGAGGAGGTAAAACTATGAACAAGCACAATTTGATTATTGAAAATATGGATAACCCTCATGAGTTGGAGAGAATGTATAGAAAAGACCCGAAAGCTTTTAAAAAATCATTCTCACAAGCATGGGATGAAAAACCTGATTCTCAGGTTCTAGCTGCTTGGTATGAAAGATTGCATTTCAAGGAGACGGCAAAGAAAGAAAAAGTATCGTTGTTTCAAAAAGGTTTCTTATTCATGGGCCTTTTAGCTATTCTGGCCGGCATAAGCACCAGGATCATTTTCCACTTTGTTGAGCAGGAAGCAATTGCTCCAATTAACTTGGCTTTTGGTGTAATTCCCTTTATTGCTGCTTATTTTGTTTACAATAATACTCCCAAAAAAAGTATTATTTATTCCCTTGCAGCGTTGTTCCTTATTTCCGGGATGTATCTTAATACGTTGCCATTAAATTATAAAGACAGTACCATTCTTGCTTATTTACATCTTCCTATATTTTTATGGGTCTTAGTAGGGCTTGCGTTTACAGGAAATGAATATTCAAAAGGCAGTACAAGATTAGCCTATATAAAATTTAATTTAGAATATTGTCTTCTCTACGCCAGCATGGCAGTGAGCGGAATGATACTAGCAGTATTCACCATGCGTTTATTTAGCTTTGTTGACTTAGATATAGGAGAATTCTATTTTAGTAATGTTGTTTTATTTGGAGCAGCGGCTCTCGCTATTGTGGCTGCATACTTAGTATCAATGAATCTTAAGCTTGCTAAAAATATTACACCATACATATCTAAAATTTTTAGTCCTCTCGTCCTGATCACGTTGCTTATCTATCTTATAACGGTAATTTGGGTCGGGAAAAATCCGTTCTTGGATCGCAATTTCCTAATGGCCTTCAACGGAATCCTCCTTGGTGTATTGGCTGTTACCATATTTTCTATCGTTGAAAGTGACTCGGACGAGAAAAAGAATATTTCAGATTATATAAATTTTTCCTTAATTGTTCTGGCGCTTATTATTGACACTGTCGCATTGTCAGCCATAGTATTTAGACTTTCTTCTTACGGGATTACACCTAATAGACTTGCTGTTTTAGGAGTAAACATACTGATTTGGGCAAATCTCATTTGGATTATGTTTGCCTATATGCGTTTCTTGCAAAATAAATCAGGACCAAAAGCTATCCAAGATGCCGTTACGAAGTATTTGCCAATATACGGACTTTGGGCAGCTTTCGTTATATTTACGTTTCCTATCATTTTTAATTAGAAAGGATCTGTTAATGCGGGAGTGGTGAGGGCTAATAATCATTGGGGGATGAACAAAACCCCCAATGATTAAAGTTTCACTTTATTACAATTGGTATTATTACGTTTGTAGTTTCGGTAATTTCATTTGTATTGATAAATAAGAAATAAGAAATAAGTGTTGTATGTAATCTTTCCATAATAAAAAACGTCCCAAAATGGGACGTTTTTTATTATGCGTATTGCCGTTTTTTCTTAATAAGCAACAAAACTTGTGAAACACAAGCTAGTACCGGTAACTCAATCAACGGTCCAATAACGAGTGCAAGTGCGATAAGAGGCTCGTCTGGAAAAGCTGTTACAGCGATAGCGAGTGCAACAGGTGAGTTTCTTGCTAACGTTGTTAAGCTTAGACTTACTGTATCTTTGTAAGATAAATGCATGATGCGTCCGATAAATTGTCCTAGTAAAAAATTAATGATGAAGAACAATAGAACAGGAACGAGTAATAATAAAACGACATTCATATTTTGCAGTAAATATTTACCTTGTGATGCAAACATCGCTACTATTGCTAAACTTAAAAATACAATTTGAGCAGAGCTGAAAAACGGAATGAGTTTATTCTCGAGAGTTTCAGCTTTTTTCATTTTATTCATAATGAATTTTGTAGCGTGTGCAAGTATAAATGGTAAGACGATTACGATAACAATACTTTCTACTAAAACAGAAACCGCTACAGTTTTCATGACACCAGCAAATAAAAATAAATAAATTGGAAGGAGTAGTACTTGCAAAATTAAATTTACAGGTAAAATTGCAGTAGAAAGTGCTACATTTCCTTTCGCTATTTCAGTAAAGATTAAGTACCAATCTGTGCATGGAGTAACCATTAACATTATAAATCCAACCCAAAGTGCTGGATGATCTGAAAGAAATAGTGCTCCTAATCCCCAAGCGAGTAAAGGTGTCCATAAGAAGTTAATAGTAAGACTTGTTCCAGCAAATTTTAAATTACGAAATCCGTTTTTTATTTCTTTTAATGGGATGCTGAGGAATAATCCATATAGCATGAAAAATAAGAAGGGGACAATAAACTGGTCTGAATACGTATGTATCATATTAAATTGTCCGAGTACGATGCCGCATGTAACAGCAAAAAGAATAATAAAAGTTTGAATCTTTTCTATAGTGCTCATGAATAAATCCTTTCTATATATGAATTTTCCTCTCTAAGTTTATTATACAAGTAATAAAGATGTATTTGGTGTTCAATTGTATTTTAGTTAATATTTTTAAATTGAGATTTTATTTTTTATTAAAAGTTACTTGACTAAAGTAAGTGACTATATTACAATCACTTACATAAGGTAATTAAATAACAAAAAGTTTTGATAGCTTAACTTAAGGTATCTATTGGAACTTTTTCTTAGAATAAGAATTTTTATGATGATGAATAATGAATATGAAAAGAAAGATTAGGTGAAGAAAAATGGGACTATTTAGCTCATTATTTGGTAAAAAAGAAGAAAATACGAATGTAGAGGGGAATAAAAAAATGTCAAAAGTATTATTTGTAAAAGCAAACGATCGTCCAGCGGAGCAAGCAGTTAGTTCAAAAATGTATGAAACATTTGTAAGTACTTATAAAGAAGCAAATCCAAATACAGAAATTACGGAATTAGATTTATTTGCATTAGATCTTCCTTATTACGGAAATATCGCGATTTCAGGTGGATATAAACGTAGCCAAGGCATGGAGTTAACAGCTGAAGAAGAGAAGGCAGTTGCTACAGTAGATCAATATTTAAATCAGTTTTTAGAAGCTGATAAGGTTGTATTTGCATTCCCATTATGGAACTTTACAGTACCAGCACCATTAATCACATATATTTCATACTTATCTCAAGCTGGAAAAACGTTTAAATATACAGCAAATGGCCCAGAAGGTTTAGTTGGTGGTAAAAAAGTAGTTGTGTTAGGTGCTCGTGGTTCAGATTACTCTTCAGAGCAAATGGCTCCTATGGAAATGGCAGTTAATTACGTAACAACTGTACTTGGATTCTGGGGAATTACAAATCCAGAGACAGTTGTAATTGAAGGGCACAATCAATATCCAGATCGTTCACAACAAATTGTTGAAGAAGGTCTAGAAAACGTTAAAAAAGTAGCAGCGAAATTTTAATTTATGATAGTAAATGGAAAAACCAACATGGATGACCGTGTTGGTTTTTTAGTCTATTTTTCATGTTAAAAAATGTATATTTATAAAATAAAAGAAAAGTTCGAAAATAGTATTGCAAAATATTATATAGCAAACTATAATGAGTTCAAGAATAGTTGATACTTAAATTAAATATTCAGAAAATTCAATTAGTTAAAATTGGAAAATGAGATAAGGAAATTTGAATGGGGGTTATAATATGGCGAATAAAGTACCGTTTTCGTTCATAGTAGTTATTGGATTAATGTTATTTGCACTATTTTTTGGAGCAGGAAATTTAATTTTCCCAGCGATGCTTGGTCAATCAGCAGGAGAGAATGTATGGATTGCTAACGCTGGATTTTTAGTAACTGGTGTTGGATTACCATTACTAGGTGTACTAGCATTTGGTTTTTCAGGTAAAGATGATTTACAGTCATTAGCAAGCCGTGCTCACCCAGTGTTTGGGATTGTATTTACAACAGTTTTATACTTAGCGATCGGTCCGTTATTTGCAATACCGAGAACAGGAAATGTATCTTATGAAATTGGTCTTAAGCCGTTTATGCCAGAGGGAGTAGGTTCTACACCTTTAATTCTTTTCACAATTATATTCTTTAGCATCACTTGTTTTTTTTCGCTAAATCCCGCGAAAATTGTCGATATTGTTGGAAAAATTTTAACGCCAATTAAGTTGACTTTCATCGGTATTTTAGTAATCGTTGCTTTTATACATCCGATTGGAGATATGCAAGCACCAGTGGAAGCTTATACATCACATGCATTCTTTAAAGGATTCCAAGAAGGATACTTAACGATGGATACGCTCGCATCATTCGTATTCGGGATTATCATCATCAATGCTATTAAAGAAAAAGGTGCGAAAACGAAAACACAAATTATGGTCGTTTGTGCAAAAGCGACAATAATTGCAGCATCTATTTTAGCAATTATCTATACAGCTCTTTCTTATATGGGTGCTTCAAGTGTTGCAAAGCTTGGACATTTAGAGAACGGCGGAGAAGTATTAGCGAAAGTTTCTAACTACTATTTCGGATCATATGGCGGAGTATTATTAGGATTAATGATTACAGTAGCTTGTTTAACAACTAGTGTGGGACTTGTATCAGCATGTTCTTCATTCTTCCATAAGTTATTCCCAAATGTTCCTTACAAAGCAATTGCAATCACACTATGTGTATTTAGTGCAATTGTTGCAAACGTAGGATTAACACAGTTAATCGCAGTTTCTGTTCCAGTATTAACAGCAATTTATCCACTAGCAATCGTATTGATTTTCTTAACATTCTTCCATTCATTATTCAAAGGAAGAGCTGAAGTTTATCAAGTGAGCTTAATCGTAACATTTATCATCAGCTTATTCGATGGATTAAGTGCAGCTGGAGTTAACATTGAAGTAGTAAGCCAAGTGTTCACTAAATTCCTTCCGATGCAGGAAGTAGGATTAGGCTGGATCTTCCCAGCGATTATCGGTGGATTTATCGGATATGGCATTAGCGTTGTAAAAGCAAAAAATCAAGTTCAACCAGCAACTAGAGCGGATAAGAAAATAGGTTAAATAAAAAAGTTATAGAACTTGTTTCTATAACTTTTTTTGTTACTATTGATAAGGATAGAAAAAATAAAGTAGTAGGGGAAATAAAATGAAAAAAACAATTGATCATATCGGCATCGCAGTTCGAGATATAGATAGTACGATACGTTTTTATGAAAATGTGTTACTAGGAACTTTAATAGATCGTTACGTAAGTGAAGCTCCTGGTGTGGAAAGCGAAGTAGCCATTCTTGAAGTGGATGGAGATAGAATTGAATTACTTGCACCGACGAATAATACGACGTCGCCAATTGCCAGATTCATCAAACAAAAAGGTAAAGGTGTACATCATGTTGCATATCGAGTAGATGATTTAGATGTAGCTTTAGAAGAGTTAAAGGAGCAAGGCATTCGAACGTTAGAGCATACACTTCGAATTAATAAACACGGCAGAAGATTAATTTATCTTAACCCAGCGGATACTGAAGGAACGATTATCGAGTATTGTGATTATCCGGAAGAGAAATAGAAGAGGGATATTTTTTTAAAGGTGTTACGTAATAACGTAATACCTTTTTATTTATGTATTTCACATTTTCTTCACAAATGATTCACGATAACTTTTCTTCTTTGATAACTTACATAAATATATTTTATGATATAATAACAATCGACTTTAAAAATGTAAGTTGTATCTATCATAATAGTTACTATTATATTGGAAGTTTAGAGGTGGAAGAGAAATAAAGAGTTATACTTTATAGAAATTTATATTTAATCAGGTTAATATTTCTACGGAGAATCAAACTTCGGAAGTTAAAGTAATGAAAATAGAGCGATGAGGAAGAAAGAAGTGAAATGAGTGTGAAAGTAATGAGAAGATTAGGGACATGGTTATTACTTGCGTGTGTGCTTATCATATTGATACCGAAAAGTGCATCTGCTCATGCGTATGTTGTGAAATCAAACCCTACGGAAAATGAAACGTTGAAGAGAGCACCATCTGTTGTGAAAATTGAATTCGATGAGGACATACAAGTTTCACGTTTTAATACATTGTATGTGAGAGATACATCAGGTAAAAGAGTCGATTTAAAAGATGCTCATATTGATAAAAAAAATAAAAAACTATTAGAAGCCGGATTAAAAGAAAATCTCAAAAATGGTCTCTACTCTATTCAGTGGAAAGCTATTTCAGCTGATGGGCATCCAATTCAAGGGGTTATTCCATTCCGTATTGGATTAGCGGAAGCGGGAACAGACGATGTACAAGTGGAAGAGATGGGGTATGTCCCGCAAATCGATATGATTATGGAACGTGGAATTTTATATACAAGTTTCTCGCTATTTTTAGGAGTTCTCTTCTTTAATCTTATTATGTATAAAGGGAATGCAACCTCGGTTCGATCAAGGAGTAAGAACATAATATGGATCTCCTTATTTGGGATATTTATTAGCTTGTTATTCAACCTACCATTGCAAGCGAAAATAAATGCCGATGTTTCGTGGCTAGAAGCATTCAACCCTTTACTATTAAAAGAAACATTACAGCTTTCTGTTTTTGGTTATGTATGGATTACTCAAATGGTTCTCATTAGTACGCTTATAATTGTTACGTATTTTGCGGTGAAGCATGAGAAGTTTTCGTCGTTTAAAGTATGGAGTATTCCAATACTATTGTTTATAGGGTTACTTGTTATGAAGGCCTTTAATAGTCACGCATACGGTTTAAAGTTTAAAGACATTGCTGTCGTTATGGATTTTCTACATTTATTCGCAGCTTCATTATGGGCTGGTGGTTTATCATCTATTATTCTTCTTTTACGTAATGAGGATAACAAGTGGCATATGTATTGGGATATGATTAAGCGTTTTTCACCGTGGGCAACAGGTGCTGTCATCGTGATTTTAATAACAGGCCTTTTTAACAGTACATTTTTTATTCCAACAATCCACTCGTTATTTGATACGAAGTATGGATTGGCTTTATTAACAAAGATACTTTTATTCATTTTCATGGGGATATTGGGAATTATTCATTATGTGAAAGGGAGGATGCGAGCACAGCAAGGATTAGGAGCTACGGTGAAAGTAGAGTTTGTCATTGGAATTATCATTTTCGTAATCGTAGCTTTTATGACAAACGTACAAACACCACCGATGCCTCCTACTGGACCATTTACAGAGAGTAAGCAATTAGATAATGGATATGAACTTACGCTAAATGTAAGTCCGAATAAGGTAGGTCAAAATAAATTCCATATTACACTAAAGGATGAAAAGGGACAGCCTATTACTGATATGGAACAAATGATATTGACGACTCAATCATTAGATATGAACATGGGAAACGGTTCATTTAAAGTTTCAGCAGTTTCACCGGGAGAATATGAAGCAGAAGGTATGTATATTAACATGACAGGAAACTGGAATATACATGTTCATGGATTAACAAAATCTCTGGATAGCTTCGATACAGATTATAAATTTATTGTAGGTGGCAGATAAAGAGGCGTTATAGATGAAAGGGAGTTAATAGAAAATGAAACGTATAAAAAAATTAGGAACAACAATGATCGCAACAATAATTGCAATGGGAATCTTTTCGTTACCTGTTAGTGCTCATGTGACGGTAAAGCCAGAAACTTCTGATGTTAATTCATGGGAGACTTACACAATAAAGGTACCAGTTGAAAAAAATATAGCAACAACAAAAGTCACACTAAAAATACCGTCTGGCGTTGAGTTTCAACAGTATGAGCCAGTGCCAGGGTGGAAAGTGGAAGCGCAAAAAGATAGTGCTGGAAAAGTGAAAACTGTAGTATGGGAAGCGACAGGAGAAGGGATTTTAACCGGTCAATTCCAACGATTTACTTTCGTCGCTAAAAATCCGGATAAAGAGCAAAAAATAGCTTGGGACGCATATCAACAATATAAAGATGGAGAAATTGTTGAATGGACAGGTGATGAAAAAGCTGAAAAACCACATTCACTTACTACAATTGCAAAAGGTACGTCATTAACAGGAGAACATGGTGAAGTGTCTAGTGTAGAAAAGAATGAAGGTACTAGTAATATGCAAGTAATAGCGATTGTCTTATCTATTTTGGCGATTGTATCGTCGGTTGGTGCGTGTGTTTTTGTAGTACGTCGTAAAAAGTAAGACGTAAGAAAGAGCCTACAAACAGTAGGCTCTTTCTTACGTTTATTTCAATTCAACTTGCTGCCTTATAGCAAGTGTTTTCGGTTTTATATTTACAAAACAAATACTCACAACAATAAATAATAGTCCGATGAATAAGCTAATGGTAATAGCCTCATGTAAGAAAATTGAACTTACAATAATAGCTATTAGTGGAATGAGGAAGGTATAAGCCCCAACTTTACTTGCTTCACCAGCTCCAACAAGTGTGAAGTATGCAAGCCACCCCATTGCAATAACAAAGAATGAAATAAAGAGAAGTACGCTAACAAATGGCATACTCCAAGCGATACTAGACCAGCTTTCAAACTCTGAACCAAATCCAATTAAGCAAAGGCCACCAATAATAAGCTGAAGTGTTACCATCCAAATGGCATTAACACGGTGACCAGTCTTCTTAATGAATACTGTGCCAAGTGCCCAGCCAATAGCGCATCCTAACGCGAGAAGGATTCCAATAACAGAAATATGTCCTGTTAAACTGCTTGAGCTAATAACGCCTACACCAATAAATCCGAGAACAAGCCCGAAAATTTTCAAGCCGTACATTGATTCTTCAAGCCATATCCACGAGAAAATACCGAGTAAAACTGGTTGTAGAAATACAATGGCGGAAAATAACCCAGCAGGCATATATTGAAGGCCGACAGTTTGTAATCCGTAAAATATAATGATGTTAAGTAAAGAAGAAATAACGTATAAATGCCACGTTTCTTTTAAATGTAACTCTTTGTATTTCGGTAATGCGAACAGGAGTAAAATGAATCCTCCAATTAAAGTTCGAACGCCTGCGAATAAAACAGGTGGTGTATAATGCAGGGCAAACTTTGATAAAGGCCAATTGATTCCCCACATGAAAACGAGAAAGGTAAGGATTATGGCCGTCTTAGTTCGAGAAAGCTGTGTCACTGAAAGACCTCCTTGTTGTTATTCATTTCACTATGATATGATATCGACTGTAATAAATAAAATGAATCTTTTTTATGAGGAGTATAAGTGATTAGTTATGACCATTACACAACTGCAAGTATTAATAAAAACTGTTGAGTTAGGTAGTTTTACGAAAGCTGCCAGGGTATTAAATATGACGCAGCCAGCTGTTAGTCATGCGATTTCAAGTATTGAGTCAGAGTTAGGAGTTACTATTCTTATACGTGATAAACGAAAAGGGCTCCTCGTTACGGATGTAGGAAACAGGATTCTTGTACATATTAGAGAGATTTTGAACGGTGTAGAGAAGATTGAACAAGAAGTTGCGATGGAGAAAGGACACGAAGTTGGGACGATTCGAATTGGTAGTTTTCCGAGTGCTTCTGCACATTTCTTACCCAAAATGATAAACCTTTTTAAGGAGAAGTATCCGAAATTAGAAGTGGTTCTTTGTGAAGGAACGATTAAAGAAGTTGAAGATTGGTTAGTATCGAGGGTTATTGATATAGGAATTGTTATTTTGCCTAATAAAGATATGGAGATTGTTCCATTAACGAAGGGGAAAATGGTTGCTATCTTAAGAGAGGATCATTCTCTCTGTAAGAAGGACTCTATTACAATTAGTGATTTAGAGAATGAACCAATCATATTATGTAAGGGCGGATACGAACCACCTATTATTGATATGTTTAAACAAGCAAATGTACCACTTCGGGCTGAGTATGTAATTTCGACAGTTACTACAGCTTTAAATATGATTCAAGAAGGATTAGGCATTGCAATATTAGCTGAATTATCTTTAACGAATTTACCAAAAAATGTGCAAACGAGAGAATTGGAACCACAAGTATGGAGAGAAATTGCTTTAGCTGTTCCTTCATTAAAGGATTCTTCAATCGCTGTGCAGCTATTTATTGAAGAATTTCAATCGCTATTTGCAGAATAAAAAGAGGTGTCTCATATATCATAATGGGACACTTTTTAATTTACTTATAAAAAATCTATGAAAAGGATTGACTTATTTTTTTGTTGTAACTATAATGATTACATCGAGGTGGTGATTACGATGAAAATTAGTAGCCGCTTTTCCATAGCTGTTCATATTTTATCTATTTTGAAAAACAATCCATCTTCACTTTGTACTTCAGACTATATGGCTGAGAGTGTCAATACAAATCCAGTAGTCATTCGTAAAATCATGTCGTACTTGAAACAAGCTGGCTTTGTTTACGTAAATCGTGGACCGGGTGGCTCGGGATTACTAAAGGATTTACATGAAATCACATTGTTAGATGTGTATCATGCAGTGAACGTAGTCGAAGAAGACAAGCTATTTCATATTCACGCCCAACCGAATCCAGATTGTCCAATTGGGGCGAATATTCAAGCGGTGTTAGAAATTATTTTAATTCAAGCACAATCCGCGATGGAAGAAGTTTTGAGAAATATTACGATGGGGCAGTTGTTTGAAACTTTGCAAGAAAAAATGAATGCTTAAATAATATTTATATTTTTTTATCATTAATGTAACTGATTTGATTACAACGATAAGGTAAGGTGTAAAAGTTATGACTGTAAAAATGAAAGTATACTCAGATTTTATATGTCCGTTTTGTTTTTTAGCAAAAGGTCCATTAGATGAGGTAGCGAAAGAGAAAGATGTAGAGATTGAATGGATGCCATTTGAATTACGTCCAAGTCCATATTCAAAAATAGATCCATGGAATGAACCAGAAAAATTAGGTTCATGGGATGCTTTCATTCTTCCGACTGCGAAGAAATTAGGAATCGATATGCGCTTGCCACGTGTTTCACCGCACCCATATACACATTTAGCTTTCGAAGGATGTCAATTTGCAAAAGAACGTGGACTAGGTAATGAGTATCACCACCGCGTATTCACCGCATTTTTCCAAGAAGAGCAAAACATTGAAGATATTGATGTGTTAACAAAATTAGCGGTAGAAGTAGGACTTCCTGAAGCAGAATTTAAAGATGCTTTAGTAACTCGTAAATATAAGGAAAAACATCAAGAAGCAATTCAGCACGCATATGATGAAGCGAATATTATGGCTGTTCCAACTGTCATGATTGGAGATGAAGTCATTCAAGGGCTTGCTAGTAAAGAAACACTAGAAAGGGTCATTGATAAAGAAATTGAAAAGGATAAAACAAATTCATTTGAAGGTATGCAATGTAATACCGATGGATATTGCTAATTAGCTTGTTATGAAATAACAAAATAAATTATAAAACAAACATTTGGAGGAATTAAAATGTCAGCAACTACAACAAACTTAAAAGAAGCAATTGTGAACCGCCGTTCAATTCGTAAAGTAGCAAAAAACGATGCAATTACGAAAGACAGAATTGAAGAAGTGTTAAAAACAGCTTTACACGCACCAACATCTTTCAATATGCAAAGTGGTCGTATGGTTGTATTAATGGATGGAGAGCATGAAAAATTTTGGGATATCGTTAAAGAAACACTAAGAGCTCGCGTACCAGCAGAAAACTTTGAAGCGACTGTAGAAAGACTAAAAGGATTCCATGCAGGTGTAGGAACAGTTCTATTCTTTGAAGATCAAGCAACTGTACAAAAAATGCAAGAAAATGCGCCATTATATAAAGATCAGTTCCCATTCTGGTCTCATCAAGGAAATGCGATGTTACAACATACTGTGTGGATGCTATTATCTGCTGAAGGAATTGGAGCGTCATTACAACATTACAACCCAATCGTAGATGCTGAAGTGAAAGAAACTTGGAACATTCCAGCAGAGTGGAGCTTAGTAGGTCAAATGCCATTTGGTGAACCAAACGAACAACCAGCAGAAAGAACGTTCTTGCCTACTGAAGATGTAGTGAAATTTTATTAAGAAATACAATATGTAACGAGAAGGAAGCTGTGCTTAAAAACAGCTTCCTTTTTTGTAGTGGTGTTAATTTATGTGCATTTAGGGAAGAAATATAAGAAATAATCCGGTGAGAAGGGAATTAGAAAAATGAATGATGAGAAAAAATATACAGTGGTAGGTACTGATGTTGAGGAAGTAAAGCGTTTAAATAAAAATTCAGGGTTAACGTATAATCAAGTGAAAGAAATGTTAGCAAAGCAAATGCAAAAAAGAAGTAATTAGATTGAAATCTTTCATTTTTTCATTTAGCATTTTGATTGGAGAGAGTTAAGTAAAAGGTAACTCTCTTTTTCGTGTAACGAAGCACCTTATAGAGTGGAGGAAGCAACATGAAGAAATGGGTAAAGGTAACGCTGTCTATCGCTGGAGGCATTGTCTTATTAGCGTGTGCCGGCGGATATTACGTGTATAAAAATTATTTTCCAAAGGAACCTGAGCGTATTGTATATGATAAAGAAAGAGTGCTACAACCGATACATAATCAGCTTAAAGGAATCAATATAGAAAATGTAAAGATAAAAGAAAAAGAAGTCGTAAATGCGACTGTAGATGAGCTTCAAAAAATGATTGATGATGGAAAGTTGTCATATGAAGAATTAACGAGCATTTATCTCTTTAGAATACAAGAACATGATCAAAATGGAATAACATTAAATTCTGTTACAGAGATAAATCCTAATGCGATGGAAGAAGCAAGAAAGTTAGATCAAGAGCGGGGTAGAAACAAAAATTCGAATTTATATGGTATTCCTGTCGTTGTAAAAGATAATGTACAGACGGAAAAAGTGATGCCGACTAGTGCAGGAACTTATGTATTAAAAGATTGGATTGCAGATCAAGATGCAATTATTGTGAAACAGTTGAAAGAAGAAGGGGCATTTGTTTTAGGAAAAGCGAATATGTCTGAGTGGGCGAACTATTTATCTTTTACAATGCCAAGTGGATATAGTGGGAAGAAAGGACAAAATTTAAACCCGTACGGTCCGATTACATTCGATACTTCAGGATCAAGTTCAGGATCTGCTACAGTAGTTGCGGCAGATTTTGCGCCGCTTGCAATTGGAACAGAAACGACGGGATCGATTGTTGCACCAGCGGCGCAGCAATCAGTAGTTGGGTTACGTCCATCTTTAGGTATAGTAAGTAGAACAGGAATTATTCCATTAGCTGAAACTCTTGATACAGCAGGACCTATGGCAAGAACAGTAAAAGATGCAGCAACGTTATTTAATGCAATGATAGGTTATGACGAAAAAGATGTTATGACAGAAAAAATGAAAGATAAAGAAAGAATTGATTATACAAAGGATTTATCAATAGATGGATTAAAAGGGAAAAAGATAGGGCTTCTTTTTTCTGTAGACCAACAAGATGAAAATAGAAAAACAGTAGCAGAAAAAATTAGAAAAGACCTTCAAGATGCAGGTGCGATATTAGCTGATAATATCCAGTTAAGTGCTGAGGGTGTAGATAATTTGCAAACATTAGAATATGAGTTCAAGCATAATGTAAACGACTATTTTTCACAGCAAAAAAATATACCGGTAAAATCGTTAGAAGAGATTATAGCGTTTAATAAAAAGGATAGTAAAAGACGAATAAAATACGGACAAACATTAATTGAGGGGTCTGAAAAATCTGCTATAACGAAAGAAGAGTTCGAAAACGTAGTACAAACGAGTCAAGCAAATGCAAAAAAAGAGCTAGATAGGTATTTAGTAGAAAAAGGTTTGGATGCTCTAGTTATGATTAATAACGATGAAGTTCTTCTATCAGCTGTAGCTGGTTATCCGGAATTAGCGGTTCCTGCTGGATATGATAAAAATGGAGAACCAATCGGTGTAGTGTTTGTAGGGAAACAGTTTGGTGAAAGAGAGCTTTTCAATATTGGATATGCGTATGAACAGCAGTCTAAAAATAGAAAATCACCTAGTTTATAAAAAGATTATATGAAAAATAACTGGAGTCCACCGAAATATGTTGGTGGATTCCAGTTAAACGAATCTAACAATATGAAAAGAAAAAAAGGATTCTTCTTAATTAGTAAGAAAGATTGTCTATAGGAGTTCATAAAATGTAATATATTCAATTACCATCCATTGAAGGGGGAGGTTAATTCTTAATGAATGAAGTAAAGAGTTTTTTTCGAAGTAGAGGGTTTCAACGGTTTCTCGTTTTAATAATAGTAGCGCTTGTATTATATGCATTAAAAAGTATGATCAATTTAATATTAATTACGTTTATACTGACGTTTTTAATGGATCGATTTCAACGTTTTATTTCAAGGAAATTGAAAGTAAACCGGAAAATTGTTATTGCATGTTTGTATATAATACTAGTTTCCTTTATAGGCACAACGTTATATAAATATTTACCTGTGCTGACGATACAAATTTCACAATTAATTTATCAATTTAAACTATTTTTTCAAAATCCACCTGATAATGAAATCGTTAAATATGTACTTTCGACAATTAATGGGATGGAAGTATCAAAATATATAGAACAAGGTGTAGATGTTATATATCAATCAATAGCAAATATAGGGAAGGTAAGTTTACAAATATTATTATCTCTAATTTTAAGCTTATTTTTCTTATTAGAAAAAGAGCGTATTATTACATTTACATCTAAGTTTAAAGATAGTAAGTTAAAAATCTTTTATGAGGAAATTGCATATTTTGGTGAAAGATTTGCAAGATCGTTCGGAAAAGTAATTGAAGCTCAGTTTTTAATTGCCGTTGTAAATTGTATTCTTACTGTCATTGCATTAATTGTTTTAGGATTTCCACAGCTACTTGTATTAGCTGTTATGGTTTTCTTACTAGGGTTGATTCCTGTTGCAGGTGTGATTATTTCTTTGTTTCCACTTTGTATCATTGCTTACAACGTAGGCGGAGTTATGTACGTAGTATACATACTTGTGTTCATAACAGTAATCCACGCTCTTGAAAGTTATTTTTTAAATCCGAAGTTTATGTCTGCAAAAACAAATTTACCAATCTTTTATACATTTATGATTCTCATCTTCTCAGAGCATTTCCTCGGAATATGGGGGCTTATTATCGGGATACCAATCTTTATCTTTTTATTAGATGTACTTGATATAAATAATGAGGATGCGACTAAAAAATAAGAAATGATAGAAAATCATTAAAAGGTCATAGGGGATAATTAAGATAAAAAAGCAATCCAAAATAAATTGGATTGCTTTTTTATCTTAATTAAAGAACCGGAGCCATTGTTTCTTTTAATACTTGAACAGAGTGATCGAATTTTAATTCTTCTTCTTCACTTAATTCAACCTCTAAAATTTCACGAACACCGCCGCGATTTAAAACAGCAGGCACCCCGATATAAACATCTTTTTGACCATATTGACCTTCTAAGTAAGCTGATACAGTTAATACACTATTTTCGTCGTTTAAAATTGCTTTTGTAACACGTAGAAGTGACATACCGATACCATAATAAGTTGCGCCTTTACGCTCAATAATATGGTAAGCTGCATCACGGACGTTTATGAAAATTTTGTCTAAATCTTCTTGATTATACGTGTTGTCTTTTTCAAGCAGTGTTTGTAGTTTTTGGATACCAACGGAAACATGACTCCAAACAGGAAGTTCAGTATCGCCGTGTTCTCCGATAATATAAGCGTGAATGTTGTGTGGACCAATATCGAAGTACTCACCTAACATATAGCGGAAACGAGCAGAATCAAGCGTTGTACCAGAACCGATTACACGTTCTTTCGGTAAACCAGATTCTTTCCAAGTTACGTAAGTTAAAATATCTACAGGGTTTGTTGCGATTAAGAAGATGCCATCAAATCCGCTATCCATAATACTGCGAACGATTTGTTTAAAGATTTTAGCGTTTTTCTCAACTAAATCTAAACGTGTTTCGCCTGGTTTTTGTGGTAATCCAGCTGTAATAACTACAAGGTCAGCATCTTTACAATCTTCGTAGCTGCCTTTCCATACTCTAGTTGGAGCTGGTGCGAATGGAACAGCATGACTTAAATCCATTGCCTCCCCTTCAGCTTTTGCCTCATTTACATCGACTAAAACAAATTCTTCAGCTACGGCTTGGTTAATCATGCAGTAAGCATAACTACATCCAACTGCTCCTGTTCCTACTAATACAACACGGTTAATACCTTTTTTCATTTCAAAATTCCTCGCAATTTCATTGATTTTATTATGTAAGATAATACGTCTTACTTCTATAGAGTCATATCTAGTTTATTACATTTTATAAAAGATATTCAAGTATTTGAAAATGTATCCGTGCAAATCCGCGAACAAAACATAGGAATTCAGTGAACCGAATATAATTCAGTAAAATCCTTTGTAAAAGGGGAAATGGCATGGGGAACCCATTAGCAATGGAAGAAATGCTTCATATTATTCATGCAGGGCTTGTCAAAAAGAATAACCCAAAACGGATTACGATTGCAGGTGCAGGGATTTCTGGATTAGTTGCAGGTTCTTTATTAAAAGAGGCTGGGCACGAAGTAACGATTATAGAAGCAAATAACAGAATAGGTGGCAGGGTGTATACGATTCGGGAACCATTTAGTGTGGGTTTATATTTTAATGCGGGACCGATGAGAATCCCTGACACCCATAAGTTAACCTTAGCGTATATTCATAAATTTAAACTACCTTTAAACCTTTTTATAAATAAAACTTTTGCAGGTATCATTTATACGAATAACATTCAAACGAGATTGAATGTGTTTGAAAATGATCCAAGTGTACTTGAATATCCGGTTTTGGATAAAGAAAGAGGAAAAACGGCAGAAGAGCTAATGATTGAGGTATTAGAACCAATACTAAATTATATTAAGAAGGATCCTGATAAAAACTGGCTTATCGTTGAAAAAAAGTATAAAACGTATTCGCTTGGTTCATTTTTAATGGAGTATTATTCAGATGGTGCAATAGATATGATTGGGGTACTTCTTGATATGGAAGCTTATATGGGAATGTCCTTAATTGAAGTATTACGTGAAATGATTTTCTTTACTTCAACGACGAAATATTATGAAATAACTGGTGGAATGGATAAGTTATCGAATGCATTCTTACCACAATTAAGAGAACATATTTTAATGCCATATAAGGTTGATAAAATTATACAAGAAGATAATAAAGTAATGTTACAAGGAAATCATGAACAAACGTTAGAGCAATTTACAATAACAAGTGATTTTGCTATTATTACAATTCCATTTTCAGCGTTAAGATTTGTAGAAGTTCAGCCATACTATTTATTCTCTTATTTTAAAAAAAGAGCAATTCGTGAATTAAATTATATTGCTGCAACTAAAATTGCAATAGAGTTTAAAAGTAGATTTTGGGAGAAAGCGGGACAGTGTGGCGGTAAATCTATTACTGATTTACCGATACGGTTTACATACTATCCGAGTTATGGCATTCATACTCCAGGACCAGCTATCGTAATAGCAAGTTATACGTGGGCAGATGAGGCGTTAACATGGGATAGTCTCCCGCAAAGAGATCGTATTCGTTACGCATTAAAAAATTTAGCGGAAATATACGGTGACATCGTCTATAGTGAGTTTGTCACTGGAACATCTTTTAGCTGGAGTAAAAATCCGTATTCTTGCGGTGCATTTACAGCTTTCGAACCAGGCCAAGAGCTCGAGTTATTTCCGTATATTACACCACCATCTGGAAAAGTACATTTTGCAGGAGAGCATACGACATTAACACATGGATGGATGCAAGGGGCAATTGAGTCTGGAGTAAGAGTTGCATATGAAGTAAATGAACAGTGAATCTCTTATATTTACAAATGGTCATTCTTTTAATAAAATGATAAATATAAATCGTAATTATTACGCTTTGAATACATTTGAAGTAAAGAAATGGATGGTCGGTTGAATGAATAAAGTGGAGATTCATATATTAGGTGGTTTTTTAGGTAGTGGAAAATCAACATTATTACAAAATTTATTGTTAGCAGAGAAAAAGAAGAATAGAAAAGTTGCAGTATTAATGAATGAAATTGGTGAATACTCGGTAGATACAGATATTATTGGAAAAGAGAATGTTTTAAGAGAACTTCTTAAAGGATGTATTTGTTGTACATTAAAAGAAGAGCTTGAAATACAATTACATTCGTTATACCAACAAGAAAGACCAGATGTAATTTATATAGAAACGACAGGTGTTGCGCATCCAATTGAAGTGTTAGACGCGTGTGTCTCGCCAATTTTAGCTCCTTTTCTGGAAGTAAAATCAATTGTAGTCGTTTTAGATGCAGTAAGGTGGTTAAACCGAAGTATATTAAGTGCAAATGTACAACAGCTATTGCATGAACAACTGAAATTTGGTAGTCACATTCTTGTTAATAAAGCAGATTTACTAACAGATGAAGATAAGAACACAGTATTTGAAGAAGTAAAGGCAATAAATGATCATGCGAAAATGTATGAGACAAAGTATTGCAATATATCTTTAAAAGATATAGAGGAAGCAGAATTTCCAAATGATGAGGAACATGAGACACTACATGTCAAACAGCATTTACATATACAAACGATGACGTATCAATTTACGAAACCGATTGAACAAGACAAATTATATGAATGGCTTTCGAATTTACCAGATAGTATTTATCGAGTGAAAGGTTTTGTGAAATTCCATGGAGATAAATACCCTCACCTATTCCAATATTCGTTCGGAGTACCAACTTTATTAGAACAAGACTTCGGTTTCCCGACAAACTTAGTAGTAATAGGAGAAGGACTAGATAAGAAACAATTGGCTGAAGGGTTAGAGAAAGTAGAACTTAACTCTAATTAAGGGGAAAAGACTAACTTAAAAATAAGTTAGTCTTTTTGTATGGTCATTACTGAAATGAAACAGTATTTTCAATTGGATTGCAGAATATATATTGATTGTATGTCCGTTTCCATTACATAGGAAGGTGATTATATATTTGTGCCGAATGTAGAGGGTACTACAAGAGTTTTCCATTATCTATCGAATTAGTTAGTCATGATTACGGACAGGGGATTTTGGCGTGTTTGATTCTATCAGAAAGTAAAGTATGGGGAGGATCACAATGTCGATGAAAAAACGTAAGTGGCTAAAGACAATGTTTATTGGTTGTGTTTTAGGTTCGTTATTAATAACGGCAGCTTGTTCAGGAAAGAAAACAAGTACAGAGGATGAAAAAACGATTAAGGTAGGAGTCCTTGCTTCTTTAACAGGACCACTAGAATCGTATGGAAAACAAACAGTGAACGGATTTGAATTAGGGTTAGATTATGCAACTGGTGGAACTGGGAAAGTAGATGGGAAAAAGATTAAGTTTGTTGTAGAAGATACAGAAACGAAAGCGGATGTAGCAGTTAAAAAAGCTACGAAGTTATTAGAAGAAGAGAAAGTTGATTTTTTAGTTGGATCGTCTAGTTCAAGTGATACGTTAGCGGTTTTACCACTGGCTGAAGAATATGAAAAGATTATGGTTGTAGAACCGGCAGTTGCGGATAGTATTACCGGGAAGAACTGGAATAAATATATTTTTAGAACTGGAAGAAGTTCCTCACAAGATGCGATTGCAGGAGCAGCAGCAATTGCGAAAAAAGATGTAAAGATTGCGACATTTGCCCCAGATAACGCTTTTGGTCGTGAAGGGATTGCTGCATTTAAAGCGGGTGCGAAAAAATTAGGTGCGAACATTGTGAATGAGCAATACGCGGATACAAATTCAACAGATTTTACAGCGAATATTCAAAATATCATTAGTTCAAAACCAGATTATTTATTTATCGTTTGGGCAGGGGCAAATTCACCTTGGAAACAGTTGAAAGATATGAATGTGGAAGCGCAAGGTATTAAAATTTCTACAGGTGCGCCAGATATACCAGCATTAAAAACAATGGATGCATTAGTAGGTATGCAAGGTTTTTCTGTATATTATCACACACTTCCAAAAAATAAAGTGAATGATTGGCTAGTTGAAGAGCATAAAAAACGTTTTAATGGTGCAGTGCCAGATTTGTTTACAGCGGGAGGAATGTCAGCAGCAATTTCTATTGTAGAAGCCTTAAAGAAAACAAAAGGTGATACAGATGTAGATACCTTGATTAAGAAAATGGAAGGAATGGAATTTGATACACCGAAAGGAAAGATGAAGTTTAGAGAGAAGGACCACCAAGCCATGCAGATACTGTATTCTATCACATTGAAAAAGCAAGACGGTGTTGATTATCCGGTGCCAGTGTTAGAGCGAGAATTAACGATGAAAGAAACAGAACCACCAGTTCAAAATAAATAGACTGAATTTTCTGTTGTTTTTGTATAAAGAGGGGGGACCCTCTTTATACATATTTCTTTCATACTCACGGCTTTAAAGGGAGGGATTTCGTGACACATTTGCTAGAGACGAAAAATCTTAGCGTATCTTTTGGTGAACATCATGTTATTAAAGATGTAAATTTAACTGTCCAAAAAGGAAAGCTCATTTCTATTATCGGGCCAAATGGTGCGGGGAAGACAACATTATTTAATTTACTAAGTGGACAGATTTCACCCACAACAGGTGAAGTGTATTTTAAAGGGCAAGATATTACAAAACTATCAATTTCAGATCGAACACGCTTAGGAATCGGTCGCTCTTTTCAGCTTACAAACATATTCCCAGAATTAACGGTACTTGAAAATGTCCGTTTAAGTGTTCAATCATTCGTACAAGATTACTATAGTTTTTTCCCGAGTTCAGCAAAATTAAAGCAACAAGTTGGAGAGGCGAGACGTTTCTTAAAAACAGTATTACTTCACGAGAAAGAGAACGTATTAGCGAAAGATTTGGCACATGGAGAGAAAAGAAAGCTAGAACTTGCGATGTTATTAGCTTTAAAAACGGATGTGTTATTACTTGATGAGCCGACGGCAGGTATTTCGGTTGAAGAGGTCCCTGCTATATTACAAGTGATTGAAAATATTAAGAAACATCCAGAGAGCACAATTGTACTTATCGAACACAAAATGGATATGATACTAGGTTTGTCAGATCATCTTATCGTTTTATTTCATGGAGAGTTATTGGCTGAAGGATTGCCAGAAGAAATTATGAAAGATGAGCGTGTACAAAGTGCTTATTTAGGGGGATTATATAGTGGCACTATTACAAGTGAATAATATAGAAACGTATTTAGATCAGTTTCATATTTTGCAAGGAGTATCTCTTACTGTTGAGAAAGGGACGATTACTGTACTGTTTGGTAGAAACGGGGCAGGGAAAACAACGACATTACGTTCAGTGATGGGGTTTCACCGCATTGCAGATGGTGAAATTTATTATGATAGTGCAAAAGTAAGTGGATTAGCTACACATTTAATTTCAAGGAAAGGAATAGGATATGTACCAGAAAATCAAGGTATTTTTCATGATTTGACAGTAGAAGAAACATTCGCTCTTGCTAGGGGGAAAGGTGAAGAAGTAGAAGGGAAAATAGAGTGGATGCTAGAACTATTTCCGGATTTAAAGCAGTTTTGGAATAAGAAAAGTGGGCTCTTGAGCGGAGGGCAAAAGCAAATGTTGGCTATTTCAAGAGCGTTTATTAATAGTGATGGATTATTACTTATTGATGAACCGAGCAAAGGGCTATCCCCGATAATGGTGGAGAAATTAATGGTAGCTATTTTGAAGATGAAAGAGAAAACAACAGTTTTACTTGTTGAGCAAAATTTTATGATGGCTAGTCAAATTGGCGATTATTTTTACATTATGGATAACGGACGAATTGTTCATAACGGTTTTATGAATGAATTAAAAAAGGATAAGGAAATGTGTCATAAATATTTAGGAATCTCTTAACATGAATCCGAGGTGAAAAGGATGGATGTGTTAATCAATTTATTTGTAAATGGGATTTCAACAGGGATGCTCATTTTTTTGTTAGCATCAGGTCTTTCACTTATTTTCGGTCTAATGAGCGTTTTAAACTTTGCACACGGTGGTTTATTTGCATGGGGAGCATTTACAGGTGTTTGGTTATTTAATATGACAGGAAGTTATATATTAGCTTTAGTTGGAGCAGTAGCCATGGGAATGTTCCTAGGATTTATTTTAGAAAGGTTTCTTATTAGACCGGTATATGGAAATCATGTTCGACAGCTGCTCGTTACGCTTGGAGGAATGCTCGTTCTTAGTGAGTGTATTAAAATATTTTGGGGGCCAAACCCTATTAGTGCAAAATTACCGTTATGGTTACAAGGAAGTTTTACATTCGGAGGTATTATATTAATTAAATATCGTCTATTTGTTATTTTGATTGGGATAATTATTTACATTGCACTACTACTATTACTCAAAAAGACGAAGATAGGTCTTATGATCCGTGCAGGTGTAATGGATAAAGAAATGGTTCAAGCGCTTGGTATTAATGTAAAAGCGATATTTTCTTTCGTCTTTTTATTAGGGGCAGGGATGGCAGCTTTGGGAGGATTCTTATTAGCACCGTATTCGGGCGTTATTTTCGCCGAGATGGGCATGCAGTATGCAATTTTAGCATTTATAGTAGTAATTATCGGTGGATTAGGAAGCGTACAAGGTTCAGCTATTGCTTCTTTAATTGTCGGATTAGCTGGTGCTTTTACAGCGTATTTTATACCAGATTTATCACTTGCAATTAATATGTTAATGTTACTATTTTTCTTAATAGTGAAGCCAACTGGACTTGTTGGTGAAAAGGGGTGAAATGGTGAACAACACATCGGACCGAATTAAAGTATACTTCGGAGTATGTATGCTCATTTGTTTAAGTGTATTTCCGTTCGTAAATGATTCACGGAGCCTGTTAATTTTGTTCACTCAAATCTTCATCTTTGCTATTTTTGCAATGAGTTTTGATGTATTGCTTGGGTATACAGGAATTGTATCGTTCGGTCATTGTATGTTCTTTGGGATAGGAGCATATGGGGTAGCGCTTTTATTTGATCGACAAGGCGTATCAATAACGAACTTTTTAATTGGAATAGTAGCTGCAATTATCGTTTCAGCAATCGTTAGTTATATAATTGGTTTGCTTTCTTTACGATTGAAAAGTCATTTTTATGCAATGTTAACACTTGCTATTTCACAGTTGTTTTTCGTACTTGCTGAAAAATGGCGTGGGCTTACTCACGGAGGAGATGGTTTTACATTTGGGGTACCAGAAATATTCCGTGATCGTTTTACTTTTTATTATGTATCACTTGTATGTTTATGCTTCATTTTTATTCTATTACGTCTTTTTACAAAGTCTTCTATTGGGAAAGTATTAAAGGCAATTTCACAAAATGAACAACGTGTTGAGGCACTTGGATATAAAGTCCTCCATTATAAAATAATCGCAAGTGTAGTCGCAGGAATAGTAGCTGCAATTAGCGGTGGTTTATTTGTTATTACATTGCGCTTTGTCAATACGACTGTATTTTCAATTGAAATGACACTAAATGCACTCTTAATGACAATGATTGGAGGAGTGGGAACATTAATTGGAGCTATTGCTGGGTCTGGGATTATTGAATCACTAAAATATTATTTATCAGAACTAGCGACGGAATATCCGATTTTTGAAAGATGGACGATTATTCTAGGTTTATTGTATATTATCGTGCTACTCGTTTTTCCGAAAGGATTGGTTGGGACGGTTAAGAAATTGAAGAGTTTTAAAAGGAATAAAAAGGAGAAAAGTACAGAAGTGGAGCAAAACGTGTGAAAAATCAATTGTATACAAAATAAAAATCCCTCTTTTATATTCGTTAAAGAGGGATTTTTATTTTGAAAAAAGTTTGTAATCAAAGTCATTTTATTAATCAAATAGTTCATCAGGGATATGCTTTATAAAGGTTTGATTCGTAAAAAAATGAACAGCTAAATTCTCAAGGGGAACATCTTCAATTATTACTAATGTATCATTTTTAATCGGTAAAAAAGCTATTCCTTTTCCATCAGCAATAAACTCTTCCATAAGCGAATAAGAATCCAACTGTTGAAGTTGTCGCTGAGATAGATTGTTTTCTTTTAGAAATTGTATTGTCTTATTCCTAAAAGGGCACTTTTTGTCATTGCTAACGAAGAAAATTTCTTTTGAATAATCAATGGTACATTTTTCTTTCGCTTTTAATAAGCCTACAGAAATTGAGGTTGTGAACACTTTTTTAAACGATGCGTCAGGATAATCCTCATAAGTTATGACCATATCAACTTTTTGTTGCTGCAGTAATTTTTGCAAATGACTACTACTTTCTACATATATTTGATAATTTCTGAAATTTACTTTAATACGCTTACTTAAATAATTTGTCAAAATAGATTGTGACGTCGCTATTATATAAGAAGAACCACTCGTTTTAATTTCATCTTTTACTTCTTCTAATAGAGTTAATATTTTATTCGTGTAATCTAATAAAATGTCACCAGCAGGTAACAAGGAAACACCTTTGTTATCTCTATGTAGTAAAGGCGTTTCTAATTCTTGTTCTAATTTTTTGATTCGCTCAGTTACGTTCGGTTGAACATATCCTAACTCTTTAGCAGCTTTACTAATAGAACCCTCACTGGCCACAGTTTTGAATATAATAAGATCATTTATTTCCATGTATCTCAGCCCCTTATGCACTATCATTATAAATGATACCAAACATAATTTATACCTATTTTACGTTAGCTACTTATCGATTTATCATAATGTATATAAGATTGAAAGCGAGTGATAAACATGATTGGAATGCAATATAAGGTCATTTTGCCAAAGGATTATGACATGGAAATTATTAAGAAAAGGGTAAAGGATAATGGCTATAAAACTGATGGTTTCCAAGAACTAAATTTTAAAGCTTATTTAATTACGGAAACGGAGAAAGACGGGAATTTGTATAACTGCTATGCACCTTTATATATTTGGAATGGTCATGAAGGGATGAATAAATTTATCTTTGAAGGGTATTACGATAACATTTTACAATCTTTTGGATGGCAACAAATACATATAGGTGTTCCATTAGTGGTTAATCTAAGTGATGGATTTAAGAAAAGTAGATATGTTGTTGAATATGCAGGAAGTATTTCTCAAAGTAAAACACTGATTGGGACTCAATTAAGCACTATGAATGAAGATGTACAAAACAACGAAAAGTGTTTAGGGAATGTAATCGTTTATAATCCGGATAAATGGGGATATAGTAGGTTTGAGTTTTATGAAGAGAAGCCTGATATTGTAGTGAATAAGGGTGTTACAGTATATGAGATTTTACACATTTCACGATGAAATTTTGTTGTATATTAAAAATAAGAAAAGGAATGAAAGTCTATGCCTTTTGTGAAGATTTATTATCCTGAAAATAAATTAAAACAAAGAAGAGCTGAAAAAGATAAGTGAATGTAGCCTATATAAATGTAACTACAGCTAAAACCTCTGAAGATGTGACGTAAAGTAAGCGATATCTACAGTGGAGATGGTTTTTCTATTTTTTTAATCATAACTTACAGAATTATTCTTTTGAATAAGACGTCTTTCACCAGTGTTAATTGGTTCAATATCTTATAAAATAATGTATAGTAAATTAAAAACTAAAAGTGGAGTAAACATATGGACAAAAATCGGAGTTGAAAATGGAATATTATAAGGTTAGTTTTATAAAAATGAAGACTATAGTTCTATTATTGTTAGTGAATTCTAAATAGTAAATTACATTTTAGCTTACTGAACATGTGATAATCCCCATGCCCAGTAAGCTAAAAAAATTATAAATTTGTACATCAAAATTCCGGGCGTTTTGTAAGGTTTACACCAACCCCACTTTATGGAAGCCTATTAATCGTTTACGTCTATTGTCTGCTCTAGCCAATACATGCTCAGGAACCCTATAATTTAAGAGGGGATAAAATGACTGAGAAATATAAGATTTACTATAAACAACTTGCTGTACGATTCTTGGTTTTTGATTAAGGTTTAAACCGCCACGGTGCCAAACCTGATTGTTAAAAATTAGACAATCACCAGCTTTTGCTTTAAAAGTCACGGGTTTTTTTCCATTATAAACAGGGAGTTCTTGTTTAGTGTCTGGAAATTTACCGCTTCTATGGCTACCAGGAACTAATTGTGTAGGTCCCATATCTTCCTCAACATCCGCGAGATAGTATAGACAGTTGACAATAAATACTGGCATTTGAATATTATTATCCCAATCAACATTTTTTGGAAGTGGGAAAAACATTTCATCATCAATTAAATCGATATGCCATTGATCTATTCCTGTTCTTCTAGGGGTCTTAATTGCATTCATACTACGCAAATGACAATTATCCCCTAAAATTGCTTCGACTAAATTAATAACTGGAGGCAAATCGATTAAATTTTCAAAGACTTCACCACGTTCGAACATCATACCACGAAAAATAGGAGCGTACCCATTCCTTGGACCTCGAAAAGCTTCTTCAACCCCGGTATTCAATAAATTGATTTGGTCTTCATTTAGAACATTACTCATAAAAACAAAGCCATCACTATGAAATTGTTTCACTTTATCACTTAGATCATGCATAAAATATATCCCCCTGAATCCTAGAGTTTTTTATAATTTCCTATTGCTGAAGATAATTATTAGATAAAAAATTCACTTTACTGTTCAATAAAAACTAATATAACAGTACGAAAAAATGCAACCGATTGCATTTTGGAGGGGAGGAAGGTTTATTTAGAAAAAACATATTCTATCATCTCCGCCTCTTGGATGAAAGTGTTTTCATTCCACCTTCGGTAATTAGTCTAACATTATTTTTGGTAAAAATAAACAAGAGTAGTAACTTCAATTGTTTATTTTTCGAGTTTGATTTTTTTGAAAAGTATGTTTGATGAAGTAACAGGCAGTAAATATTATGAAAATATCTTGATTTATAAGCTTTTTGTATATTTTTCACAAAAAAATAATAGTAAAGAAGTTAATGTAGAAGTAGATATTGAATTATTATTAGAATATTTAATTTATTTATCAGGTTGCGTTTTGTTTTGTTGGATAATTCATAATTAGATAAAAATAGTCAAAAAATGTATTTACAATTTATAGTAATAGGTTTATAATCCATAACTGTGCAAACGTTTTCTTTTATGGTTTGAATTTTAAGAATCAATAAAATATTTGCTTAGTAAAATACATACGAAAGGATGAGATAGGTGAAAGTAGTTATTCTTTGTGGTGGTTTTGGAACGAGAATGCAATCGCATAAAGATAATATTCCTAAACCGATGATTATGATAGGGGACAAGCCAATATTATGGCACATTATGAAATACTATTCTTCATGGGGACATAATGAATTTATTTTATGTTTAGGTTATCAAGGGTGGAAAATAAAAGAGTATTTCATGAATTATAAGTTAATCAATAGTGATTTTTCAATATCTCTTAATCAGCCCAATGATATTCAATACCATAATAGATTGAGTGAGGAAGATTGGGAAATTACGATGGTAGAAACAGGTTTAGATTCAATGACAGGGAGTCGTATTAAACAAATTCAAAAGTATATTGGAGATGATTCAACCTTTATGCTTACTTATGGAGATGGAGTTTGTAATCTTAATATTAATCGTCAATTGGACTTTCATCATTCACATGGAAAAATACTAACTGTTACAGGTATTTCAAGAACAGGGCAGTATGGGGAGTTGCAATGTGACAGTGAGGGGCATGTAACAGAGTTTCAAGAAAAACCTCAAGTTGCTGATGCAAAAATTTCTGGTGGATATTTCATTTGTAACAGAGGGATTTTTGAATATCTAGACAATGATAAAGAATTAGTATTTGAAAAAGAACCGCTACAAAAATTAATGGGAAATAAACAAATGATGGTATATAACCATAGTGATTTTTGGGGAAGTATGGATACATATAAAGATCAATTAACTTTAAATCAAATGTATGAAAATATGGAGGCACCTTGGAAATTATGGAATTAACTAAAGACTTGTCTATATTTAAAGGGAAAAAGGTACTTGTTACTGGGGATACAGGATTTAAAGGTGCATGGCTTTGTATGTGGTTAGATATGTTAGGTGCAGATGTTGTCGGATATTCACTACCTCCTGATAAAAAAGATTGTCTTTACAATATATTAGGTTTAGAGGAAAGGATTTTACATATTGATGGAGACATACTAGATTTAGAACATCTAAAAGAAGTTTTCAGAAAACAAAATCCAGAATTTGTTTTTCATCTGGCTGCTCAACCACTTGTAGGAGTTTCGTATACAGAACCCAAACGCACTTTTGATGTTAATGTAATTGGTTCAGTGAATTTGTTAGAAGTTGTTCGTCACAATAAGTCGGTTAAGTCGGTAGTATATGTTACGTCTGATAAGTGCTATAAAAATAAAGAATGGTTATGGGGGTATAGGGAAAATGATGAATTAGGAGGAGGAGATCCTTATAGCGTTTCTAAAGCAGCTGCAGAGCTAATATTTACTGCATATATAGATGCTTATTTTTCTGAGGACAGTAAAATTGGTTTAGCGAGTGCGAGAACAGGAAATGTAATTGGTGGAGGAGATTGGGCGGAGGGGCGAATTATACCTGACTGTGTTAGAGCTCTTTCAGCGAAAAAAGTAATTGAATTAAGAAAGCCCTATGCTTTTAGACCTTGGCAGCATGTACTTGACGTATTGTATGGTTATTTGCTACTAAGTATAAATTTGTTTCACAACCCTAAAAAGTATAGTGGAAGTTGGAACTTTGGGCCAACTAATACTTCCATTTTACCAGTACAAAGATTAGTAGAAACGTTTATTGATAATTGGGGGAACGGGTCCTATAACTCCGAAAATTATAATGAAAATTTTTATGAATCTAATAGTCTAAGTGTTAATTCTGAAAAAGCTGTTTATCAATTAAAGTGGAATTCAAAATGGGATTTTAATCGTACAGTTAGTGAAACAGTAAACTGGTATAAAAATTTTGAAGAAGGTAAGGATGCTTATCATTTCACGTTAGAACAAATTCAGGCATATATGAAAATACATAAAGAAAGGGAAGTGAAACCTTGAAAGTATTAATTTTTTCGCGTGAGTATCCGCCTAATACAATTGGCGGAACAAGTACAGTAGCCAGATCATTGGCTGAAGGTCTAGCAAAATCAGGATATAAAGTAGGAGTAATTACAAATAATATAGAGGAAATTTTAGTAACAGAAGTAATTAATGATGTTAATATATATCGAATTAGCAATAAATCTTTATATACAGAAGAAGCTGGTATAAGTGACAATTCTCTTGTTTCTCATAGAAGATTAATGAAGGGTGTAAATCATTTCGTAAATAAGTTTGGTGCACCATCAATAATTATTTTTCCGGACTTGTTTTGTTTTCCTGAAGCTTCTATTTTAGCAAAACAGTTTGGATGCCCACTCATTAATATCCTTTTACAAGATTTTTCAAAGATGGTTCCTTACGATAGAAATGGGGTTCATCGAGTTTCAAATAATGTTGAAGCTAGAAAAGAGTTAATTCTTGAATTGGAGAGAAAAGCATTAATGCACTCTACCCATACTGTGTTTATTAGT
This sequence comes from Bacillus sp. GW823-FHT06A10, assembly GCF_058795375.1. Lineage (NCBI taxonomy): Bacteria > Bacillati > Bacillota > Bacilli > Caryophanales > Bacillaceae > Bacillus > Bacillus sp. GW823-FHT06A10. The sequence goes on from NZ_JBXAHT010000001.1 coordinate 1,089,031, forward strand.
AATGCGTTATCCGAAAGTATACATAAGCAGTATGAGGATTTATCGAGAGATAAAACAAGCGTAATTCATTTAGGAATTTATCCAGATGAACTTGCAAGAAAAGAAAATGTAAATTATAGACGAAGAAGAAGCGTTCTAGCAAAAGAGGAAGAAATTATAATTTTAGGTTGCGGTAGATTAGTACCAGTGAAAGGATTTGATTATTTAATTAAAGGATTTGCAAAAGTTTGGAGAAATTACCCAAAAGTTAAGCTCGGAATTATTGGTGTTGGACCAGAGCTAGAATATCTCAAGGAACTAACTAAAAAGTTAAATGTAAGCGATTCAGTAATTTTCTTAGGTGATATAACACGAGAGGAGGCAATTGAATACTTTCATGTAGCAGATATATGTGTAGTACCTTCATTATGGGAGTCGTTTTGTTATGTTGCTGCTGAATTTATGGCTGTAGGTAAGCCTATAATAGCCTCTTCGGTTGATTCGTTAAATGAGTTATTACGTGATAACAAAGAAGCTTTGAAATTAACTGTAAACGAAGATAAGTATGGTATACGTGAGTTAGATGAAAATGAAATTGCCTATAAGATTGAAAGATTGTTAAATAATCAAGAATTAGGTGATAGTTTAGCAAACGCGGCTAGAGAAAGAGTATCAAGGTATTTCATTAATCAACATTTTATTAATGGTGTATCAGAATTAATAGAGGAGAAACTCCATAAGAACACAGATAAAATTGCGGGGTGTTCTGAATGAAAGAGAATATTCAATCATTAAAAGAACTTATTGATAAGATAACACCTATCGATAAATATGCCGAAAGAAAATTTCACATTAGCCAAATGCGAATAGCAAAGCCATTAAAAAGTTTAGGGGCGTTAGATAAGATAGCCTATCAGATTGCAGGTGTACGAGGAATAACTCAGATAGATGATTTCAAAAAAAGTATTGTTATTTTTGCAGGTGACCATGGTATAGCATCAAAGCATGTATCATTATTTAAATCAAATGTTACGAGTAAGGTATTCAAAACGATAGCCGATGGTTTAGCACCTATTAATGTAATTGCTAAGCAGGTTGGGGCAGATATTACTTTAGTTGATTTGGGTTTGAAAGAATGTATTGATTCAGATAATTTTCTTAACTGGAAGGTTAAGGAAGGAACGAATGATATGACGAATACAGTGGCAATGAGTATATCTGAAACAATAGAGGCTATATTAAAAGGTGCTAAAGTACTAGAGACTGAAAAAAATCAAAATTCAAATATTATAGCAGTTGGGGAAATTGGTATTGGAAATACCACAGCCGCTAGCGCTATAACTTCAGTTGTTTGTAATATCTCACCAAATGATGTTGTAGGAAAAGGAACGGGTATATCGTGCGAAAAGGTTAAATATAAAACTGAAATTGTAAAAAAGAGTATAGATTATCATAATCTCAAGGTCACTGATGATCCTCTTCGTATAATTAGTTCTATTGGTGGACTGGAAATAGCTGGGGTAGTAGGGCTAATTCTGGGAGCAGCAGCACGGAAAATACCTATAATTATTGATGGATTTATAACTACAGCTGCGGCTAGTATTGCGCAATTATTATGTCCAGATATATCTAATTATCTTATTGCGTCCCATGTCTCTTCTGAACCTGGGCATAAATTCTTACTGGAAAAGATGGGGTTGTCACCATTACTTGATTTACAGATGAGATTAGGAATGGCTTCGGGAGCGGCAATTGCAACTTCATTAGTAGAAATAGCCTGCAAAGTAAGCTGTCAGACTGGACCATATATCGATATGAATATTGAACATATTGATCGAAATTTAAACTGGGGGAGTACTGAACATTAATGATTAATAAAGTATCCACAGTCATATTTGATTTAGATGGAACGTTGGTTAATAGTTGGAAAATTCATTTGGAAAGTTGTAAATATGCTTATTCAAGGGTTATGAATAAAACTTGTAGTACACTTCTAATCAAAAGATATGCTATGCCTACAGAAGAGGCTACACTTGGTTGTTTAGTAGGAGAAGAAAATAAAGAAAGAGCATTAAAATTTTATAATAAGTATTTCCTAGATAATTTGTGTGAATTATTTTTAATACCTCCAATTGATATACACAATATGTTGGAGTACCTAAAAGATAGGAAAATGAAACTAGGGATTTTTACGGGCAGATCAAGAGAAACGACTTACGCACTACTTAAATATACCGATTTAATTAAATATTTCGATGTAATTATTACTTCTAGTGATAATATACCAAGTAAACCCAATCCAGATGGATTAGCTTTAGCAATAGAGATGTTGGAGGCAAAAAAAGAAGAAAGTATATTTATTGGGGATACAGAGAGTGATTTGGATATAGGTAAGAAAGTAGATGTTTATACAATCAAAGTAGATTGGTTTACTGAAAATTTTTCAATGAATAAATCATACGAGGTAGTTACCGCTAGTACGCCAATGGATTTGAAAAATAGAATAACTTCAAAGATATGAGGGGTTTTTAGTGATATACAATCAGATCAAGAAGAACAATCCAGAACACATCGCTTTTATAAGAGACGAAAAAGAGGTTAGTTACAAAGAGTATATAGAAGAAATTGAAAAATGCCGTAGTACGATTATTAAGATTGGGTTATCTCAAAGTAAATTAGTAGGATTATGTTTAAAAGATTCATATAGATTCTCAATACTTTTCGTTTCATTATGTTCTTTGAAAATTCCAATTATACTATTGGATCCTTATACAAAAAGTGAAGAATTTCAAACTGTTATCAACATGTATAAGCCAAGTATTTTAATAACAGATACAAAAAAACTAATAGATATAGAAGATGATATGGTAATTGAAGAAAAAATGGAGTTTGAGAAGCCAATAAGACTATTTAATTTAAGAACACAAAATTTGTTCTTTAAGAAGAACAAAAGTGTTGATGAAGGGAACTTAGTTATCTTTTTATCATCGGGATCCACCAATATTCCAAAAGCTGTTTTGAAATCAGAGAAACGATTATTAAATGAAGGTTTACAACTTAAAAAAACATTAGATTTAAAAGAAGAAGAAAGAATACTGTCTATTGCACCAATATTCCATGCGTATGGTTTTGCTTTTGGGTTTATTGCACCATTAATTTCGGGTGTAACAATAACTTATTTACCCGCGTTAACTCTCGCAACAAAGATTGAGAAGGTAATTTTAGAAAGGGAAATTGAAATTTTAATTGCACTTCCAGTTCATTATGAGATGTTAGCAAGCCATTGTAAAAGTAAGTTAACAAACTTGAGATACGCTCTTACCGCAGGAGGGATATTAAACCAAGAAGTGTTAACAAAGTGTGAGGAATTAATTGGATTAAATTTAAACAATGTATACGGTATGACAGAAACAGGTGCCATTTCAATCTTACATGAAAAGTATGAAAATAAACTATATAATCAACCATCTGTTGGAAAAGTAATATCGGATACAAGTGTATTACTAAATTATTCAGATCCTGTGGAATCAAAAGGGTTACAAATTTTCGAAATACTGATCAAAAATAAAAGTATGACAATGGGTTATCTAGATGGTGAAGGTAATTTGGATTCCATTATCGATAAAAAAGAGTATTTTAAGACTGGAGATTTAGGGATATTAGATGAAAAGTGTCATCTTTATATATATGGGAAGCAAAAACTCACTATTAATGTATCCGGAAAGAAGGTAAATCCTTTAGAAGTTGAAGAGGTTATTCAAACTCATCCTGCTGTTAAAGAAGCAGTAGTAGTGGGACAAGAAGATTCAATTAGAGGAGAAATACCAGTCGCCCATATAGTTTTAAATCATCCTTCTAAGCAAGAAGAAATATTATCCCATTGCAGAAGGTATTTATCAGCATATAAGGTACCTAGAAAGATATTTTTTCAAGAAAAACTTGAGCAGACTTCAACAGGTAAGGTGAAAAGGCAAGCGTTGAAAGAGAATTTATAATCTAATTATAAAAAATAAAAGACAAAAAAGGGGTTAATAAAAATGAACACACATGTTGAGATGGAAAACATTCAAAAGGTATTAAAAAACATCATTGCTGAGGGTGTAACAGAAGGAACCGAAACTAATATTTCACCAAATGAAATCCCTAACGATAGCAATTTAATTGATTATTATAATATAGATTCAATAATGGTTTTAGAAATTTTATTGAAAATAGAACAAACATTTGAAATAGAAATTCCAGATGAAGAACTTAGTGTCGATCTTGTTAGCACAGTTGAATCTTTAACTACTTATATTATAGAAAAGTTAAATAAATAATAAGAAGAACTATGGGGGGAGGAAAAGGTGTGTATTCAATAAAAGTAAATAATCTTCAGAAAGAATATCGCTTTCATCGAAAGGAGCCTGGGTTTCTTGGTTCTATTAAATCTATGGTAAATAGAAAGTACGAGCAGAAAATAGCGGTTAATGATTTAAGTTTTAAATTAAAACAAGGAGATTTTGCTGGTTTTATTGGTCCTAATGGAGCAGGTAAAACTACAACTCTAAAAATCTTAACGGGAATTTTAACGCCCTCCCATGGTGAAGTTGAAATAATGGGATGTGTACCGTGGAAGAGAAGTTTGGAACATCGAAGACAAATATCGATTATGATGGGAAATCGAGGACAACTAATTTGGGATTTACCTCCATTGGAAACTTTTGAACTTAATAAGGAATTATATTCTATATCAAGTAAGGATTATAAAAATCGGCTTGAAGAATTATCTGGTTTATTAGAAGTTGAGCATTTGCTCAAAGTTCAAACAAGAAAATTATCTCTTGGTGAAAGAATGAAAATGGAAATGATTGCAGCTCTTCTTCATGCTCCTAAAGTTCTGTTTTTAGATGAACCAACTATAGGGTTAGATTTGTTTGCTCAAAAAAAAATTAGGGGTTTTCTCAAAGAATATAATCAACGTTATAATGCTACAATTCTGCTAACAAGTCATTATTTAGATGATATACAAGATCTTTGTGAGAAGTTAATGATATTAAATAAAGGGAATTTAGTATATAACGGTTTAACAGCAGATATAATGAAAGATTTTGATGTTAATAAGTATATATCTGTTAGTTTTAAAGAAAAAATATCCTCATCACAAATTGAACGATTAGGAGCAAAAGTTACATTGCAAGAGCAAAACAAAATGGTATTATGTGTGAATAAAAATGAAATGAAAAATGTAGCTACAATTTTATTAAATTCTTTTCCTATAGAGGACTTAACAGTAGAGAATATCTCAATAGAAGGCGTAATAGAGAAAATTTACTCAAAATCCAACAAACAGCTAATTAGGGGTTAATCACATGAAAAAAGCTATACCAATAAATGCTTATTTTAAAATTGCACAAACAAGTTGGCTTAGAGGAATAGAATATCGTTTTGGGGTATTCTATATGATTTTAGAAGCTTTTTTACCCACAGTTGCAATGTTTTTGATGTGGAAAGCTATTTATGCAAACGGAGATACAGTAGCTAATTATTCACTTAATCAATTAATAACTTATTTTATTGGTGCTCGAATAATAAACTATTTAATTTGGTATCAGGTAGATTGGGATTTGAATGAGAAAATAAATAAAGGAATATTAAGCAGTCTGTTATTGAAACCAATTGATGTTCAAGCTTACTATGTTTCTGAAATGATAGGTGATAGGTTTGTAAAGTTTTTCTTGGGTTGTATACCTTTGTCCATAATCATGCTAATTTTAAAAAAATATATTAGTATATCTTTAGATTTAAAGTCCATAATAATATTTATTATTGCAATTATAGGATCAGCGGCTCTATGGTTTCTATTGTCATGGATAATTGGCTGCTATGCATTCTGGGCACATAACCTGGTAAATATTTTATTTGTAAAGCATTTAATTATAACTATACTGTCAGGAGGATTTTTTCCGCTAGATTTGTTACCACATACAATAGTAAGGGTAATAGATTTTACACCTTTTCCATATCTAGCATTTTTTCCATTAAAAATAATTACTGGATCCGCTAGTCAAGATTATATAGTACATGGACTTATAGTCCAACTGATTTGGATAATATTATTTTTCATATTAGGGAGAGTAATTTGGAGAAAAGGGGTTAAAAATTATGTGGAAGTAGGTGGATAAAATGAATAAAATAAAGGTTTTTAAAAAAATAGCTACATTAAGTTTACAAAAGGATTTAGAATACCGAGCAAATTTTTTCGCTATGGTTGTATCAGGATTACTTTGGATTAGTGTACCATTAATATTCTTTAAAGCTATATATTTAAATGTAGAAAATATATTGGGATGGCAATGGGCCGAAATGTTAATTTTAGTAGGGACATATATGATTATTGATGCAATTATGATGTTCTTAATGATACATAATATGGGTATGCTTCAAAATGACATTATGGATGGAAGACTGGATTTATTGTTGATAAAGCCTATTGATTCTCAATTTTACGCATCATTTAGAACTTTGAATTATACCCAAATATTGAATGTAATTCCAGGGATGATAGTTGTAATTATTGGAATGAATTCAATGTCCAATGTTTTAAATTCAATTAATTTATTGGGATATTTTCTCTATTTATTTTCAGGAATGATTATTTACTACTGTATTTGGTTTATGTGGACCATTACAGCTTTTTGGTGGCCAAGTATTCAAAATAGAGAAGGAATGTTTTTAAGTACAATAATAATGGCTAGATTTCCAGATGATATTTATCAAGGCATAATAGGAATGATCTTCAAGTATATGTTCCCCATTGCTTTAGTTGCTAGCCCTGCTGCAAAAATAGTTACTGGAAAATTAGATATTGTATTGGGAATACTTACTTTTGGGATTAGTATAGTGCTTTTAATTATTACACGTTTTGTGTGGAATAGGGGATTAAAAGCGTACAATAGTTCTGGAAACTAAATAAAAGGAGTTTTATTAACATGGCAAATATCGCTGCTAGCATTGTACTAATCACAAGAAACAAGCTCGAACGTATACAGCATACTTTGAAATCGCTTTCTCTACAGAATACCAGGGGGATTCTTTTTGAAGTAGTTATTGTTAATAACGGTTCTACTGTGGATTACACGTCAGTAATAGAGTTGTATAAGGGGCAACTACATATGCAGTATACAGAAAGAGAAGCTGCATCTATTGCAAAAGCTAGGAATATAGGAATTAAAATGGCAAAAGGAGATATCATCATTTTTTTAGATGATGATATCTTATTTGGATCGCAATTTATATACGACCATATAAAACCGCATTTAGAAAGTAAAGATGAAGTCGTTGTTGTAGGTGACCGTTATAATGTATTTTTTGGGAATATAACTTCTCATAGGACAGAAACAATCATACATAATGCATTATTAAATGATATAAATCAACTAAATGGAACAGCTAGAGAAGATTTTTATGCCAAACAAACGTTTAAATTGTTTGGGTGGCATCCAAATGGAGGGCATATTGCATGGACCTGCTTTGTAACACGAAATGCCTCGGTTAGTAAAAAGTTGTTAGAAAAGGTAAATTATTTTGATGAAAAGTTCCTTGGTTGGGGGGGAGAAGATATTGAATTAGGATATCGCTTATATAATCAGAATGCTAGATTCATATATCAGAAAAACGCTAAAGTTTATCACATGGAACATCCAGTTGGTAAAAATAGAATTGAAAATTTGGCTAAAAATATGAACTATTTCTGTGAAAAATATTCTGAGCACTTAGATCCCAAATTATTTGTAAAATTTATAAATAATCAAATATCATTAGAGGAATTTTATAACTCAAATAATGCTTTAAAGCTACACATTAAAAATAGTTCACAAACCTATTTTAAAATGATTAGGTAATGAAGAACTGGAGAGTAGGAGGAAAATAAAATGAAGGTTTTAGGATTGGGTGGATCTTTACATGATTTTTCAGCATGTTTAGTTGATAATAGTGAAATTAAGGTTGCTGTAGAAGAGGAAAGGTTAGTACGGGTTAAATATGCATATAAGCTAGGTGAACGTGTTTCGAGGTGTAAGGCTGCAAAATATTGTTTAGATTCGGAAGGAATTTCTATTGATGATGTAGATTTAATAGTGGCAAATGATTATCTAACACCTGGTTATTACCTTAAATATAGAAAAAAAGTTAAGTTAATTAGTCATCATCTTAGTCATGCAGCTAGTGTATTTTATCCATCGAAATTTGAAAAATCAGCTATTTTAGTTTTAGATGGTGGAGGGAGCCAAATAAATAGTAAGAATCAAATATTTGGAGAAACAATAACATATTATTTAGGAGAAGGATCTCAGATTTCTACTTTAAAGGATATTAAAGGCGAAGTAGTAGGTGAGGATTATGAACAGGTTTATACAAATTCATTAGGATTTTTTTATGGAATAGTTACTAATAGCATAGGATTTAACTCACAGGGTTATATTGAACCTGGTAAAACAATGGGCTTAGCTCCTTATGGTACGGACAAATATGTGAAGGGATTTTATAAATTCTATAATTGTGATATAAATGGAAATTTCAATCAAAGCTTAGAGCAACAGAGAGAAATGGAACAGTACATAAATCACGTATTGGAAAATATGAAAACGCTTAAGAGATTGGAGCAAGCAAAAGCTGATTTTGCTTTTGCAGTTCAATATCATACTGAGGATATTGTAATTAAACTTTGCAATTATTTATATGAAAAAACTCAAATAAAAAACTTATGTATTTCTGGAGGTGTAGCTTTAAATAGTGTTGTAAACTATAAAGTTTTAGAGAATACTCCTTTTGAAAATGTATTTGTAATGCCTGCAACAGGTGATACCGGTACTGGAATTGGAGCGGCCCTTTATGGGTATTATGCTTTAGGAGGAAAGCATAGGAATCCCTCTAAAACAGATTTTTCTCCGTACTTAGGAAAGGAATACACTGAAATAGAAATAAAACAGTCTCTAGAACAATATAAAGAATCAATAATAGTATCAGAACCAAAAAATTTGCATAAAACGGTTGCTAGATTAATTAGTGATAAAAATATTATAGGGTGGTTTCAGGGGAAATCAGAAGTAGGTCCAAGAGCATTAGGAAATCGTAGTATATTAGCAGATCCTAGATATAATGATATGAAGGACCTTATAAATACAAGAATTAAGCATAGAGAACCGTTTCGACCATTTGCACCTGCTGTTTTAGAAGAAGAACAAGATAAATATTTTTCTATGAAAGAAAGTTCTTACTATATGTTGTTTGTTCCGAAAATCCATAATTCTAAACAAAAGGATGTACCTTCAATTACTCATATTGATGGGACTGGAAGAATGCAAACAGTATCAAAGGATATGAATCTGAATTTTCATAAATTAATTTCTGAGTTTAAAAATTTAACAGGTATTCCAATTCTTTTGAATACTTCATTTAATGATAATGGAGAACCGATAGTTGAATCACCAAATGATGCTATTAAATGCTTTTTAAATATAGATTTGGATTATTTAGTAATCGGAAAGTATTTAATTCAAAAAAATAAAAATTAGGAGAGAATGCCGTGTGCATATAAAAGAATACGAACTAAGTAGTTATGGGCGACTAGTGACATATACTAAATCTTCGATGACTGAATTACTAGAAATATACCATAATACTATTATAAAAGTGAATTTAATACGGCAGAATACAGATCTGCCTATACTAAAAGTATTTAATACAAAATTACCTGATTATTTCCTAGTTAGAGAAGCAACTTTAGAAAGTGAAGAAACAGGCGAAATATTCTTATATGCCATTTCTATTGTATTTATAGAAAAGTTTCAAAAAGAAGTTATGGAAGATTTGATAAAAGGGGTTGAGCCAATCGGAAAAATTTTAGATAAGTATAAGCTAGATACCAGTAGGAAAATTGAAAATGTAAATATATATCAAGAAGAGGGGATGGCTAAACATCTTCAAATAGGGTGTGAAGACAAAATTTTAGGGAAAACCTATACTATTAACAGTGAAAAAGAACCACTGTTTCTAATTTCTGAATTTTTCCCTTTAAAAAAACTAATTGAATAGGAGAAAATAATGGGTAAAAAAAAGTTGCCAATAGAAAAACCACCAGTTTATGGATATCAATTTTACGCCTATCCATTAGCCATTATCTTAAATCACGAAGAAGCGTATCCATGGTTCTATAGTAATTACATTCAAGTAGCATTTGATAAGGAATTTAAATCACCGGTACCATTTTGTTTTTATATGTATGATCATACTATTTGTCCATGGTTAAAAGTACAGAAGCTACAAAGAGATTTAATTAAATTTACAAATCAGGACATAATAGATTTTGTAATAAAGTCCCTGAATGAAAATTATTATGTGTATTTGAATGTAGATGAATATTATATTCCGGATAGACGTACCTATAAAAAGAGACATTTTTCTCATGATATATTAGTATATGGTTATGACATAAATTCAGAGACGTTTGATGTATTAGGGTTTAATAAGAATGTTTCTTTTAAGAGTTCAAAAGTAAGTTTTTCTGAATTTAGAAAATCCTATTTATACCTAGAGAATATAGAGAATGAATGTAATCAAGTTTACTTATATAAGTTTAATCCAGAAGGAGAATATGAATTTAATAAAAAATTAGTGATTGAATCTTTGGAAGATTATCTTCATTCGAGAAATACTTCTGAGAAGTTTAGTATGTTATTGGAACCCTGGGAAAGATTTTATGGTATGGAATCTTATAAGCAACTTTATAATTACTTCAAAGCATTAATCCAGGGAGAGGTATATATAGATATAAGAAATACACATATTTTGTGGGAGCATAAAAAGGTTATGGCCTCCCGGATTAACTTTATGTTAGAAAATCAAATAATAGAAACGAAAATATATCAAGATGCAAAGAAAATTGAAGATCGAGCATTAATTATACGCAATATGTTTGTTAAATATAGCTTAGTAAAAGATAATGATATTATTTTGAAAATTGTAGATAGGCTAGAAGAATTAAAAAATGATGAGGAAAAATTGATAAAAGATTTGATTAATGCATTAAAAATATAGATAAATTTCATTATTTCATTAGGTAGCTTCTTGGGCATGAATCCGATATTGTATCGGACTCATGCCTTTTAGTTTTGCCTTAATTCTTTTATGATTATAGTACGCTATGTACTTTGTTAGTTCGTGTTTAAAGTGGTCTATATTTTTAAATTCTTTTCGGTATAGAAATTCAGACTTCATGATTCCAAAGAGATTTTCAATTACTGCGTTATCGTAACAGCTGATGCATCCATATCAAAATTAAAATTGGTTATTAAATATTTAGGCATTAATTTATGAAATGCAGTAGAATTTGAAGGTGCTTCAGCTCTTATGTGCAGTTGAGATAACTAACTCAATTGGGAAATCAATAACACAGCTGTAATTACAACTATACTCCATTTTTTGAATAGATTTTGGCTCGTTTCTAGGATTCACATCGTTAAATAATCCATCAATTTTCTGAAAATAGATAAATCAGAAATTCATTAATAAGAATATTTGTAATTAATAAATGATTAACTTGAATTCATTTTACATACCTTCACAAATGTAATTAGCCGTACATAAGGATATTGTAGTAGATAGGATAAGGGTATAACCAGTGTTATATTACGCTATAAGAGTGATTATGAATATTCATTTTTTAGTTTTTTACATTTATTCAATAATTATTTATTATTTTCATACCCTAAAATCTACAAAGATATCAGAGTGTTAGGAAACCTAAAGGGTTTATCTAAGCACTCTTGTTTGTTTATTGGTGATTCAGGAGTTATATAGATTGGTTTAGTGGATACGTAATATAATGTCGAATACTTTTTCACTTGCATTACCATCACTTGAGTGGTAAAGTGATAGTAAGATGAACGCTAGGAAGTGATGAAACATGCGTGATAATACGATAGGATCATTAATATGGTTACGTTTAATACGATTTACGAACCAAAGTAATCAAATGTCAAATGAGTTTTTAAAACGTTTTGATTTAACGACAGCTCAATTTGATGTGCTTTTGCAAATACGTACGTATCAACCACTAACACAAATGGAGTTAGCTGAAAAGGTAACTGTTACACAAGGTGGCATTTCTCGAATGTTAACTCGTCTTGAAAAAGAAGGATATATTGTACGAAAACAAGATTGGAAAACGAAAACAATTAGTCTTACAGAGCAAGGAGAAGCAGCTTTAGAGAGAGCATTGCCAGAGCAACTTGCATTTCAATCTTCGTTTTTTGATGATGTATTAAATGAAGAAGAGCAGAAAATATTATACGAGCTGATGACGAAAGTTCATAAGCATAGCGAAAAAAAAGAATTACCGCAAGAGTAATTTTTTTTACATCATCAATTGACTAATCAAGTGATGATGTAGGTAATACGGAGATATACTTGACTTACCAACGTTTTTAGAAGAAAAACTAATACTACTTTATTAAAGGGGAGAGTAACTATGGAAAAATACCGTATAGATACAAGAAAAGGAATTGAGTTTGGGTTATATTCAATTGGCGATCATGTTTTAAATCCACATAATGGGGAGAAAATTACGCCAGAGAAAAGAATTCACGAACTAATTGAAACAGCTAAGTTAGCAGATGAGGCAGGGCTTGATGTGTTTGCTGTAGGCGAAAGTCATCAAACGCATTTTACAACGCAAGCTCATACAGTTATTTTAGGTGCGGTCGCGCAAGTTACGAAAAATATAAAAATTGCAAGTTCCGCAACGATATTAAGTACATCTGACCCAGTTCGAGTATATGAGGATTTCGCTACCATTGACTTGATTTCTAATGGTCGTGCTGAAATCGTAGCTGGTCGTGGATCTCGTATTGGAGGATATAGTTTACTTGGTTACGATGTAAATGATTATGAAGAGTTATTTGAAGAGAAGATGGATCTTTTATTAAAAATTAATAAAGAGGAACATGTAACATGGAATGGGCAGTTCAGAGCACCACTTGAGCATGCTTCAGTTATCCCTAGATCTAAAAATAATAACCTGCCAATTTGGCGTGCGGTTGGTGGACCGCCAGCTAGTGCGATTAAAGCAGGACGTGCAGGTGTGCCAATGATGATAACAACACTTGGTGGCCCAGCAATTAACTTTAAAGTGTCAGTAGATGCTTACCGCGAGGCTGCTCAGCAAAGCGGATTTGATTCAGCTAGTTTACCAGTTGCGACAACGAGTTTATTTTATACGGCAAAAAATTCACAAGATGCACTTAGTGAATATTACCCTCACATTAATGCTGGTATGCTTACACTGCGCGGTGGTGGGTATCCGAAACAGCAATTTACAAATGCAATAGATTACCGTGATGCTTTAATGGTTGGTAGCCCACAACAAATCATTGAGAAAATGCTTTACCAATATGAATTATTTGGCCAACAACGCTTTATGGCACAAATTGATTTTGGGGGTGTACCATTTGATAAAATTGAGAAAAATATTGAATTAATTGCTACTGAAATTTTACCAGCCGTTAGAAAACATACAGCAAAACAAATAAAAAAACTGAGAGTCTAATCGACTTTCAGTTTTTTTATTTGTTCTGGAAAAATGACAAAAAAATGAACTTTTAGTCGAGGGAGAGGGAAGTTATTTTCTATTTTTGAATAACATTATTTCGAGTTTGAATTTTGAAAATACATTTTTCTCTTGACAAAAAACAAGCATTTATCGTGGGTGGTTTCGAGGACATTTTTTCGGGTGAAAGTCAAGTGTATGAAGAAAAAAACGATTGTTTTATAAATATAAAAGTAAGAAGTATATTGAAAAAACACATTTTGCTAATGAGAAAAATCTGATTCAAAAAAATGACAAAAGACATATTTCAGACAAAATGATGTCAATAATACGTCAAAAATAACCTGAATTTACTATGCAGGTATATTATACAATTCGATTAACGAATAAAACACTACAGAAATAGTGAAAAGGTAAAAAATAGCATTACAATAGTTTGAAAAACTGAAACTTCATATTTTTCGACAATACATACAAAATGTTTTTGTCTTTTCATATTTCTTAATAATTGAGTTTGATAAGATTGCTCAATTAACTTTTATTATAAAAACTATGAAGGAAGTGATTTTAGTATGGAAACGCTCGAATTGGCACGAATACAGTTCGCATCAACAACGATTTTCCATTACTTTTTTGTTCCGCTGTCAATTGGTTTAGCTTTTATTATTGCGATCATGCAAACGTTGTATGTGGTAAAAGGGCAAGAAGTATATAAGAAGATGGCAAAGTTTTGGACGCAATTATTCCTTATTAACTTTGCAGTAGGTGTAGTAACAGGTATTTTACAAGAATTCCAGTTTGGTATGAACTGGTCAACGTATTCACGTTTTGTAGGTGATGTATTTGGTCCATCACTTGCGATTGAAGGATTACTGGCATTTTTCATTGAGTCTACATTCCTAGGTTTATGGGTATTCGGTGAGGATAAATTACCGAAGCGAATTCACTTAATGTGTATTTGGCTCCTTTCAATTGGAACGATGTTATCAGCATTCTGGATTTTAACTGCAAGTGCATTTATGCAGTCACCTGTCGGGTATGAAATGGCAGCTGATGGTCGTGCACAAATGAATGATTTCTTAGCCATTATTCAAAACCCACAACTATGGGTACAATTCCCGCATACAATTACAGCAGCAATTGCAACAGGTGCATTCTTTATTGCGGGTGTAAGTGCATGGAAAATTACAAAAGGACAAGAAACTGTAGTATTTAAAAAATCTTTCCGCATTTCTATCATTGTTGGAACAATTACAACGGCGCTTGTATTATTCTTCGGTCATGCACAAGCGCAACAATTAATTAAGACACATCCAATGAAGATGGCGGCAGCTGAAGCGCTATGGAATACAAGTGAGGATCCAGCGCCATTTACAGTATTTTCGAAAATTGATACAGAGAAGAAAGAAAATTCGTTTGAAATTCAAATCCCTTATATGCTAAGTCTATTATCGTATGATAAGTTTAGCGGTCAAGTTGAAGGGATGAATCAAATTCAAAAACAATATGAAGAAAAATATGGACCTGGGGATTATATTCCTCCAGTGCATACAATGTTTTGGAGTTTTAGAGCGATGGTAATGAGTGGAACATTCATGCTTCTTCTAGGAGCTTACGGTTGGTTCTTATCAAGAAAAGATCGTTTAGCTGAAAAAACGTGGTATTTAAAATTAATGGTGTATGCAATTTCTCTTCCATTCATCGGTAATACAGTAGGGTGGATTATGACTGAAATGGGTCGTCAACCTTGGGTAGTATTTGGTGTAATGAAAACAGAAGATGCTGTATCACCAAATGTAACATTCGGTGAAGTATTATTCTCACTTATTTCATTCACATCAATGTATTTAATTATGGGTGGAATTTGTGTGTACTTATTTGTTCGTACCATTAAGGGCCACACGAATAAGAAAACGAAAAAGGATTATCAAAGCCATGATCCATTTGATAAGGAGGAAGAGTATGTTATCTCTTAATGAGTTATGGTTTTTAGTTATTGCAATCTTATTTGTTGGATTCTTCGTACTGGAAGGTTTCGACTTTGGGGTAGGAATGGTTTCGAGGTTTTTAGGAAAGAATGATTTTGAAAAACGAGTTTACTTAAATACAATAGGACCGTTCTGGCACGCGAATGAAGTATGGCTTGTTTGTGCTGGTGGAGCCATGTTTGCGGCATTTCCGCACTGGTATGCAACTTTATTTAGTGGTTTTTATATTCCGTTTGTATTTATGCTTCTTGCTTTAATTTTAAGAGGTGTTTCCTTTAAATTTCGTGCGAAAATAGATAATCATAAATGGAAGAGTGCGTGGGATTGGGGGATGTTTATTGGAAGTATGTTACCTCCTATCCTTTGGGGAGTTGCGATTGCAAACTTTATGGTAGGTGTACCTATTGATGAGAGTAAAAATGTTGTAGGTGGATTCCTGCAATTACTTCATCCATTTGCGTTACTTGGAGGAGTAATGTTTCTCCTACTATGTATTGTTCACGGATTACAATTTCTTACGATACGTACAACTGGTAAATTGAGAGAACGTGCACGAATTGCTGCAATAAAAATTGCACCATTTTCATTAATTACACTTCTTGTTTTTGCTGGTGTGGGGTTATGGAAAACCGACATTTTCACTGCTCATGGAACAGAATGGATTATGGTACCAATCGGAGCTTTTGTAGCACTATTAGTGTCCACTTTATTAAACAAAAGAAGAAGAGATGGTTGGGCTTTCTTTATGACGAGTTTAACAATCATTTTACTAAGTGCGAGTGTATTTATCGGTATGTTCCCACGTGTTATGATTAGCTCTTTAGGAGCAATGAATGATTTGACAATTTACAACGCAGCATCAGGAGCTTATGCATTAAAACTTATGACTTACTTTGCGATTGCTATTTTGCCTTTCGTTATCGGAAGTCAAATATGGAGTTATTATGTATTTAGACAACCTGTTAAGTCAGACAACGATTTGGAGTACTAATGAAAAGAAAAAGAGGACTTCCGTCTTATCCCGGTAGCCGTATTTTATATGTAGCGTTAACGATTATTAGTATTTTAGAAGCTTTTAGTATTATTGCGCAAACAATCTTTTTAGCACGAGCTATTACGTTTTTATTTCATGGAGAGACAGTACAAACAATATTAAGTGAAATTGTTTATTTTGGTATCGCGTTTGCAGCGCGTCACATAGTAGTTCGAACATCACAAATATTAGTGGAACGTTTTGCTGAAAAAACAGGGTCGTTACTAAGAAAACAACTAATAGAGGCATATTTCACATTAGGTCCAAGGTATGTTCAAACTGTTGGAACTGGTCATCTGGTTACCTTATCAATTGAAGGGATTGAGAAATTTAAAACATATATTGAATTAACGATTCCTAAAATGATTAGAAGTAGCATCGTTCCAGGTCTAATTGTACTATACGTTTTTACGCTAGATATTGAGTCTGGAATCATTTTAGTTGTAACGATTCCTATCGTGATCATATTTATGATTCTTCTCGGATTAGCAGCGCAAAAAATGGCAGATAGTCAGTACGAGATATATCGTGTACTTTCGAACCATTTTGTAGATACGTTAAAAGGTTTAGAAACATTAAAGTATTTAGGGAAAAGTGAACAGCACGAAGGAAAGATTGAAAAAGTAAGTAAAAGGTATAGAAAAGCAACGATGCGTACTTTGCGAGTTGCTTTTCTTTCTTCTTTTGCATTAGATTTCTTTACGAGTTTATCAATCGCGTTTGTGGCAGTTGGATTAGGGATACGTTTAATAGATGGAACGATTATACTATTACCAGCCCTTACAATTTTGATTTTAGCTCCGGAATATTTTCTGCCGATTAAACAAGTGGGAGCAAATTATCATGCGACATTAGATGGACAAATTGCGATGGAGCAAATAGAAGAGATTTTGCAACAACAAAAAGGAATACAAAAGAAAGATTTAAATGAAGATATAGTATGGAATGCCTCTAGTAGCTTGAAATTACAAGATATCAAAGTTAATAATGCTGAATCTGAAAAGGCTATATTAGAAGGGATTAATTTTACTTGGGAAGGTAACGGTGCTATTGGTGTTATTGGTGAAAGTGGTGCAGGGAAATCGACGTTAATCGACGTATTAGCAGGTTTTTTATCTCCTTCGAGTGGAAAGATTTTAGTAAATGGTGTAGAAGTTGATGGATCTACTCGTGAAGATTGGCAAAAAAATATTGCTTATATTCCGCAGCAACCCTATATATTTCCGCTTTCATTAAAGGATAATATTCGTTTTTATGAAACAAATGCAACAGATGAAGAAGTTGAAAGAGTTATTAATGAAGTCGGCCTTCGTTCACTCGTTACATCACTTCCAAATGGGATGCACGAAAGAATTGGAGAAGGTGGACGTATGCTAAGTGGCGGACAAGAACAGCGTGTTGCTATGGCGCGTGCACTTTTAAGTAAAAAACCAATCATTTTATTAGATGAGCCTACGGCACATCTTGATATTGAAACCGAATTTGAAATAAAGCAAGCAATGTTACGTCTATTTAATGGAAAGTTAGTATTTTTAGCAACTCACCGTCTACATTGGATGAAACAAATGGACCATATCCTTATTTTAAATAAAGGAGAAATGAAAGAAAGTGGGACGTATGAAGAACTTTTAGAGAATGAGACATTACATTTTCATAGGGAAGAGAGGGGAGAGAAATGAGTAACTGGGTTAAACCTTATATAAAACAAAATAAAGGTAGAATGACTTTAACTATTTTCCTTGGTCTTCTTGGAGTTAGTTCAGGAGCGATGTTACTTTTTATTTCAGGTTATTTAATCTCAAAATCTGCCCTTAGACCAGAAAATGTAATGGCTGTATATGTTCCTATTGTTGCAACAAGAGCGTTTAGTATAGGGCAAGCTGTGTTTCATTATATAGAGCGCTTAGTCGGACATGATGTCGTACTACGTATATTAGAAAAAATGAGAACGAAGCTATATAGAATAGTAGAACCACAGGCGTTATTTTTTCGTTCTCGATTTCAAACGGGTGATATGTTAGGAGTGTTATCCGAAGATATAGAGCATTTGCAAAACCTATATTTACGTACAATATTTCCTAGTATATTAGCGCTAGTTGTTTATAGTATCTTCGTACTTGTTATCGGTGCATTTGACCTTGTGTTTGCATTTATTGTAGGTTGTATGTTAGCTATTATCGTGTTTCTTCTTCCATTTGTATCATTACTTTTGATGAAGAAACACCATGTTACTTTAAAGCAAGGCAGAAGCCGTTTGTATCAAAAACTGACAGATGCTGTTTTTGGATTATCTGATTGGCAAGCAAGTGGTCGTAAAGATGAATTTATTAATGAGTATGTAAAACAAAATGATCAGTTGTTAAAAATCGAAAAGAGAGTGAAACGCTGGTATCATATTCGGGACAGTATCATTCAATTAGTAGTAGGTATTGTAGTTATTTCGATGATCATATGGACTGGGAATGGAGCGGCAAGTGAACAAATTGCTCCTACAGTTATCGCAGCTTTCGTATTAATGACTTTATCTGTAACGAACGCGCTTATTCCTATTGCAGATGCCATCGATCGAATACCGTCGTACGTAGAATCTACCCATCGTCTTAATGGCGTAGAAAGTGATAGTGTTTTACATGATGAAACGGATTTGCATGGAGAGAAAGATTATATTGAACCAAAACATGTAGATATTGAACTGAATCACGTATCGTATAGTTATCCAGATAGTAATGAGATTGTATTAAAAGATGTATCATTACAAATAAAAGCAGGGAAGAAAATTGCTATTTTAGGGAGAAGTGGGACAGGGAAATCTACTTTACTAAAATTGTTAACAGGGGCGTTAAGCCCAGTAAATGGCCAAGTTGTATTGAATGGTGAACGAGCTCATACGAATCTTTTATCTAAATATATTTCTGTATTAAATCAAAAGCCGCATTTGTTTGATACGACAATTGGAAATAATGTACGAATTGGCAAACCAGAGGCGACGGATGAAGAGATATGGAAAGCTTTAGAGAAAGCACAACTAGCTTCACATGTTACTTCTCTTCCAGACGGATTACAAACAAAAATGCATGAGATGGGAAAGCGGTTTTCTGGTGGGGAAAGACAAAGGGTTGCTTTTGCTAGAACTCTTATGCAAGAAACACCCATCATTGTACTTGATGAACCGACTATCGGTTTAGATCCGAAAACAGAATTATCTTTAATTGAAACAATGTTTTCTGCAACGGAAGAAAAGACGGTTATTTGGATTACGCACCATCTTGTAGGAATAGAACATGTAGACGAAGTTATATTCCTTGATCGTGGCCAAATTGTCATGCAAGATAGTCATAAACAACTTCTGAAAGAAAATGAAAAGTATCGTAAACTTTATGAGTTAGATAAAGGAATATAATTTGAATAAGCAATAATTGTAAAAATAGCTACGCCTAATGGTGAAGCTATTTTTTTTTGTTAGATTGCAGGTGTATATGATTGTTACGAATTAAAAATGAATTTCATATTATACATATAATGGAGGGATGTGCATGAAGGAGCAATATAAAATCATTGTTTTAAGTGATGAATTATCAGGGGATAGGATTCGAAATACATTAGACAAAAATAAATGTAAAACAATAGTTCATGTTATAGACGTTTCAGATGTTGTTCGAATAGAAAATTTTTTTCAATATATAGTCATTTGGAGAGTGGACGCAGAAAAACTTACAAATGACTTGATAAATAGGGGCGTGCAAAGTTCAAAAATTATTAATTTAACAAAATACATGTATGAATGGAAGGATAAATTAATTTCTATCTATCAAATAAATCCGGATCTTATGTCTTTATACATTTCTATAAAAAAAGCAAAGAGTGATCCGACGTATGAATTGTTTGCTACCGGTTTGTCTTATCCACATTGTGGCATAAGTACGGAGCTCCTCTCAAAAAAGTCAATAAAATTAACACTTCCATCTCAAGATCTATACTATGATTATTTAATAGCGTCACAAATTCTATCAAACACTCATTCATTTCAATATTGTTTAATAGGAATAGCCTATTTCTCGTTTTACTTTGACATGTCGTTATCCTCTGAAGCATATAGAATTCACAAAGTATATTATCCATTGTTTCAAGATGGTCATCATACTGTAGTTCATTCTCCTCTATCCACTGATGGATTCTTACATCTAAATACTCCGAAACCACTTCTTTCTATTTTTAATTTGCATTTTGAATATATTTTATTAGACGAACTAAAAGATGAATCATTGATACTGCCTTGGATAAACGCTGAATGGAATATCATTCCACTTCACATTCCTTTTGAAGAACACGGGAAAATAAGAGCAGCTTCACATGCTAAATTGGTGTATCCTCATACTTTAGTTGAAAATAAAATGATTTTTAAGAAATATTTAGAATTACTGTTGAAAAACGATATAAAGCCATTAATTGTTGTGTTCCCCGTTACTTCACATTATTTCAATTGTAGTAGTAAGAAATTAAAAGAAGATTTTTATAGAGTTATAAATGAGTTTCAAACTCAATATTCTTTTCAAATCATAGATCTATTTGATTCGCCATTATTTTGTGAGGATGATTTTTATGATAGTGATCATATGAATAAAAAAGGTGCAAATAAAATGTCCGCGTTATTAAATATGTTTATTCAGGAACGAAAAGTATGATATTTTGTTTCATGTTTGCATAAAAGTATATAGGCTCCATACAGTTAAAGTAATGTGATTTTTGTGTCGCGTATATAAATAGTATGCGAAGAGGTGAGAGAGTTAAAATGAGAACTCGTATTGAAAGAACTGAAGAGGTGGTAGAGCAACTTCCATTGGTAAGTGTATTAATTCCTACGTATAATCGTCCTCACTACTTTGAAAAGGCTTTATGTAGTGTGTTAGAACAAACGTACCCTAATATAGAAATTATAGTTGGAGATGACAGCACGAATGACGAAACAGAAAAGATGTTACAAAAATATTTATGTAATCATTCAAATATTATTTATATAAAAAACAGATCAACTCTCGGACAGTTTGAAAATGCGTTAATGTTATTTCATGAAGCGAATGGTGAGTATATAAATTTTTTAATGGATGATGATATATTTCATGTGAATAAAATTGAAAAGATGATGAAGTACTTTTTCAATGATCTAGATAATGAAATTAAGCTAGTAACATCTCATCGTCAAGTAATTGATGATAAAGGGAAAGAACTACGACATATTTATTCAACTGTCCGTTTATTTGAAGAGGATACGATTATAGAGGGGACAGAATTAGGAAATAAGGTAATTGTGGAGCAAAAAAATTATATTGGAGAACCGACAACAGTTTTATTTCGTAAAAATGATTTGCAAGAACCGTATGGGATTTTTGATAAGAGGCGGTATTTATGTAACGTAGATATAGCTTCATGGTTATCTTTATTAAGTAAAGGAAAAGCAGTATATATAGCAGAAACACTTAGTTACTTTCGATTACATCCAGATCAACAGTTAAATGAATCTAATAAAATGATGGATGGGTTAGAAGATTTTTCACACAGTATTATAGCAGGAGAACAATATGGTTTCTTATCCACCGAAAAAGAGTTAGACAAAGCGGTAACTAATTTTCTAGATTATGCAAGAAGGATAGTTCCATCATCCATATTATATACATTAGACTATTACCAAAAAATTAGAGCGAAGAAAATAAACATAGAAAAGAAAAAACAACATATAAATAATAATTCTTCTTTACCGAAAGTAAGTATACTTATTCCTGCGTACAATAGACCTTATTACTTGGAATTAGCGCTCAACAGTGCTCTGAATCAAACATATGAAAATATAGAAATTATTATTTCTGACGACAGTACAAATAATGAAGTCAATGCTATGATTCAACCGTACTTACGTGAATATGAGTGTATTACATATGTTAAAAATGAAACGCCGTTAGTTGCCGAAAACTTTAATAAGTGTGTAGAACTTGCGGATGGGAACTATATAAACTTTTTATTAGATGATGATTTATTTCATCATGAAAAGATCGAGAGAATGATGCAATACTTTTTGACGTTAGAAAATATTTCATTTGTGACGTCATATCGTGAACTGATTGATGAGAATGGAGAGATATTACCACCTTCAACATTAAATATGAAAATCGCGAAAGAAACTACACTTTTTGAAGGAAAAGAATTAGGGAATTATATGTTAAAAAACTTGAAAAATGTAGTTGGTGAGCCGACAACTGTTTTGTTTAATCGGAATTTGTTTGACGGGAAGTTTGGATATTTTAAAGGAAAGGCTTATTCTGCTATTAATGACATTGCAACTTGGCTAGATATGATGAGGAAAGGAAAAGTAGTTTATATACAAGAACCTCTTAGTTATTTTAGACAACATAGTGGACAAAATCAAAAACAAATGCATTTTATTTTAATGACAATTGAAGAGTGGATTGAATTAATTATAGATGCATATAATAGTGGATTTTTAAGTTCCGAAAGTGAGTATAAAGAGAGTTTATCTTATTGTTTAGAAAATGCGGGATTTATAGTTAAGGATGCAGTAAGAAATGGCGAACTAGATCAAATTTATAATGAAAAGATAAAAAAAGGATTAAACAAGTTAGTTGCTCATATGTTCGAGAAAGAATCTTGTTATTGTCAATATTGCAATCAACAATTTGAAAAATTTTCACCTTGGCCAGCACATTATGATTTTCCGAAATATAAATTTGAGATGTGGAATAAAGATACAGGGATATGTCCAGTTTGTAATTCGATGGATCGTGAAAGATTGTATCGTGCGTACATTGAAACGGAAACGGACTTGTTAAATAGAAACTATACAATGCTTCATATTGCACCTGAAGCGAAGTTAAGAGATTGGTTTAACGAGTATAAAAATATTACGTATGTATGTGGTGACTTAGAACCAAAGGATCCATTAATGAAGGAAATTGATGTTACAAGGATTACATATGATAGTAATACTTTTGATGTAATATTATGTAGTCATGTGTTAGAACACGTTCCTAATGATGACAAAGCAATGCGAGAGTTATATAGAGTGTTAAAGCCAAATGGATGGGGAATTATTCAAGTACCAATCGTAATGAATGTAGATTTTATTGTAGAGAATGAATTAATTGTAACACCACAATTGAGGAAACTAGCTTTTGGTCAAGAAGATCATGTGAGAATTTATAATCAATCGGGATTTATTCAACGATTAATGAATGCAGGATTTAAGGTAGAATTATATAACATAGCGGAAAAACAAGGAATGAAAAGTGCTAGGAAATTTGGATTATCTGAAACAGATATGCTCTATATTGTCCGAAAATGATAGGAAGGAATAGATAGATATGGAGAATATTCCTTTTTTACGTGCTTCAACTGTACCTGTAAGTGAGTATTTGGACGAATTGAAGGAAATTGATACATCTCACATATATACGAATTATGGACCTATAAATCAACGTTTTGAGGAAACAATTATGTCGGCGTTTTTTCAAAACAGGGGAGCTGTTACAACAGTAGCAAACGCAACGTTAGGGTTAATGGCGGCTATTCAACTAAAGAAAAGAAGAAAGGGAAAGTATGCTCTCATGCCTAGCTTTACATTCCCTGCGACTGCCTTAGCCGCTATTTGGTGTGGATTGGAACCTTACTTTATTGATATTTCAATAGATGATTGGTATATGGATAAAACGGTACTTTTGGATAAGATAGAAGAATTAAAAGAAGAGGTTGCGATTGTTGTCCCGTACGCCACCTTTGGATCATGGATGAACTTAGAAGAATATGAAGAATTAGAGAAGAAGGGGATTCCGGTTGTCGTAGATGCGGCGCCGGGATTTGGATTAATGAATGGAGGGATGCATTACGGTCAAGATTTTAGTGGAATGATCGTATATAGCTTTCATGCAACAAAGCCGTTCGGAATTGGTGAAGGAGGGCTCATATATAGTAAAAACGAAGAAGATATACAACGTATTAAAAGAATGGGGAATTTCGGATTTGATAAAAATCGTGAATGCACGATGATGGGGTTTAATTGTAAAATGTCTGAATACGCAGCAGCTATTGGGATTGCGACTATAAAAAAGTGGGATCAAAAATTAAAAGAACGCACCCGTATTTCTGAATGGTATAAACAGTTGTTACAAAATACTGGGTTAATGAAAAAAGGGTGGAAAGTCCAAAAGACAGAAGCAGTTATTCACCAATTTATGCCTATCATTTGTCCAGAAGAAGTTCGCAACATACAAGTAATAGAAGAACTGAAAAAACAGAAAATAGAAGCTAGATTATACTTTTCACCATCTTGCCACCAACAAGTTCTTTTTAAAAACTATAAGTCTACAGATTTAACAAAAACGAATAAAATAGCAAAACGAATCGTAAGTTTACCTTTATGGGAAGGAATGACGAAAGAACTAGTAGAGCAAATTGTAATCTGTTTAGAGCAGAAGGTGGTGTCGGTAGATGAATAGTTTTTATAGTCAAGAAGAACTAAAGAAAATTGGATTTTTATCTGTTGGGACAAATGTATTGGTTAGTAAAAAAGCAAGTATATATAATCCGAGTGCTATATCAGTTGGCAATCATGTAAGAATTGATGATTTTTGCATTTTAAGTGGTAAAATCACAATTGGAAGTTATTCGCACATATCAGCGTATACAGCGTTATATGGAGGGGAAGTTGGGATTGAAATGCATGATTTTGCAAACATCTCAGCTAAAACAATCGTATATGCAGTACTTGATGATTTCAGTGGAAATACATTAATGGGGCCAACCGTCCCGAATCAATATAGGAATGTGAAAGCAGAAAAAGTTATTTTAAAAAAACATGTGATTATTGGTGCTAATTCTATTATTTTTCCAAATGTAACGGTAGGAGAAGGAACGGCAGTCGGCGCGATGAGTATGGTAAAAGAGAGTTTAGATGATTGGTATATTTACGCTGGAGTTCCCGTAAGGAAAGTAAAACCTCGTCAAAAAAAGATGCTAGAGTTAGAAATTAATTTTTTAAAAAGCATTGATTCTTAACAAAAAAGAATGAATGCTTTTTATTTTTATCCCGCTATTTGCTGGTAAAGATTCGACTGGTGAGGGCTAATTAAAGTTTCACTTTATGATAGAGCGGAGTGTATCTTAACTTATTATGTTTTAAATTTTGCTGACCAAGGCAATACTGAGCCATAGTGAATGTAAAGTTGGAGGGCGAGCGTATATGTTTGATGAGGATGGGATTGTTTTAATTATGGAACCAGCTGATGAAAGAAACTTGAGGAGATTTATTTTTTCAGTGCCAAAGTCAGTGTATGAAAAGAAGGGGCTTACATTACACTATGGAACAGCTATAGGACAAGGATATATGGATATAATTGAAGATATTATAAGCGTACATATAGAAATAGATGTTGTAACGATAATAGGGCATGTAAGAGGGTAAATAGCTATTTGAAAAAGGTTATAAACAATTTAGCTAGAAGTTATGTATAGAGAAAATTACAGACAATGATAAAGACGAAGGGAGTCTAAAATGAAAATAAAATCAATTTTATTAGTATTTATAGTTTCAATTGGTTTAATGGGATGTTCAATAGTGGAAGAAGGAAAGAACTCCATAGATTATGCTCAAAAGGCGACAGACTATGTAAATGAAATAAGTGCATTTGCAAACGATGCACCAGCATTAGCAGAAAAGGCTGTTAATGATAGCGAGGCTCGAAAAGAATTAGAAACGAAGCTTAGTGAAATTAAACAAGATATACCCGCATTCAATGAATTAACGCCACCTGATGTAGCAAAGGATCTTCATCAACAAATCGTCGGATATAACGAAAAGTTAAATACGTTAATTGATACGGCGATGACAAAGATAGAAGAAGGAAAAGTGGATGTAGAGCAATTTAAAAACTCAGAGCTTATGCAGACGGTAGATCAAGTTCGAGATTTGAAAGATAAGGTGCAAAATTTAGGTCAATAGTAAAAAGCTCCGTTTGTGATAAACGGAGCTTTTTATTATTGGATACAATAAACGATTACACCAACGATAATAATAGCTGCACCAAGTAAATGATTCCACTAAATCGTATCTCCAAATAGAAATACTGACCAAAGCATTGACCATAGTATAATAATCCCGCGATGTGAATAGGCTTTTGAAATTTCGAAATGTTTAATTACTTGTTGCCATAAAATTGCATATCCGAATAAAAGTACAACTAGTCCGAAATAAGCAACAAAAAATTAGGTGGAAGAAATTAGGAATTGAGCTGCCCATTTCATGTAAACCATAATGATAGAATATATCAAAAAGCTACATGTAAAAATACATAATTTTTAATAGTTGGTTTCATTTATTCACTCTCTTTTGCATATAAATATATATTTATACCTAATTTTTCTAATGATAGATATTGGAATCTATTTTGTTTAATCTTTCACATTCCAAATTACATAGTATCATGGCTTTTATTGTAAAACAATAGAAGCCATACATTCATTTTTTCCAAGGTTCTACAATATGTATCGTTTTATTTGTTGCATCCATCTCTACTTGAACACCAATAGGCATGGTGATCATTGGATGTGTATGGCAACAATCGAAGTCAGCTAGAAAAGGAATTCTTTGATTTTGAAGTACTTCTAACAGTATTTCAAAAGGTTTTCGATTTGTACCACAATCATCAAATTGCTCATGTTTTCCAAGAATGATACCTGAAATTTTATCGAATACACCGTTAATTTTAAGGAATGAAAAGCTTCTTTCGATAGTAGCTGCATCTTTTGAACTGTCCTCAATAAAGAGAATATCGCCTTCTTGAATATGTGGCATATAGGGGCTAGCCCAAATTCCTTGTATCGTGTTTAAATTCCCGCCAATAATACGACCAGTAGCTTTTCCGTCAATTACTGAAATCCAATTGTTTGGTCGAAGTTCTTTCTCCTTCGTCTTTTCTTCCCAATTAATAAATTCATCTGACCAAAATAATGGTTGTTTTATATGATAAGGAAGAGATTGATCATGTAGTAAAGTTTCTGCAAAATATTTGTATGTGCAATTAGCAAAAGGTTCAAATTCGCCAAAGGAAGGGACGAGAGCTGGCCCATAAAATGTAGGGATTCTTGTTTTAGCATAAATTCCTAGTAATAAAGCAGTTGCATCTGAATATCCAATCATTATTTTAGGGTTATTTAGAAAAGCATCATAATCAATATAAGGTAATATTGAATTTGAATTCATCCCACCAATTGTTGACATAATACAAGAAATATTAGGGTTTCTTATCAAGGCATTTAGTTCATCAGCACGCTCTTGTATACTACCAGAACGATAAAAATCATATCGACCTGTTAATGAACCTTCTAATATATGAAACCCTTTCTGTTGTAAGTAAGATTTTGCTCGTCCAAATCTATTTGGGGAAGTGTAGGTTACTGGTGAAGAAGGGGAGTAGATCCCAATTGTGTCTCCATATTTTAATGATTTTGGAAGTAGCATTTGTATGAATCCCTTCTATTAAATAGTTTATTTACAAGATTTTATTGTTGAATATTCTTATATTTCAGTATTATTAGTGTAACATAAACAAATTAAAATTACTGTATATGAATAAATATACTTTTTACCTTGACTGTATAAAGGAATTGTTGTTAAGGTTAAATGTGAGTGTATAAAAGGTTTGCTAAAGGAGTTTTGAAATGAATCGGTTAAAATGGGGAAGGATGACAGTCCTATTAGTCATTATTTTAGGGATATGTTGGTTCTTATTCCAAGGAAATCAAAAGAGCGTAGCGAATGTAGAAGGACAACCTTTGCAAGTGGCAGAACTACCTAAAGCAGGATTTACTGAAAAAGTAGTCCCGCCAAAGTACATCCCACCAGAAATTAACGCAAAAGCGGCTATGATTATCGATGCGAGTGATGGAGATATTATTTATCAATATAATGAAAATGAAGCTTTTGCACCGGCTAGTATGTCTAAGATGATGACAGCGTATCTCCTACTAGAGAGTATACATAACGGGAAAGTTCGCTGGGAAGATCCAGTTAAAATGAGTGCGAAGGCGGCACAAACAGAGGGAGCGAGAATCCCAGTACAAGTTAATGACACATTAACTGTTAAAGATTTATATCATGCATTAATGATTGAGTCAGCTAATAATTCAGCTGTGGCTTTAGCAGAACATATGGCAAAATCGGAGAAAGATTTCGTTCAGCTTATGGATGCAAAAGCGAAACAGTTAAAAATGTCGGAACATGCTAAATTTGCAAATGCTTCTGGATTACAAGAGCCAGATGGAAGTGAAACAAAAATGACGGCTGGTGATGTAGCACAATTGGCGTATCATCTTATAAAAGATTATCCGGAAATATTAGAAGTGACTCACTTACGTCAAAGTCAGCTAGCATTTAATAATATTAATGTTATAAGCACAAACGACATGTTAAATAAAAATAATAAAAGTTTATATATAGAAGGAATGGACGGACTAAAGACTGGATTTACAGATAGCGCAGGATACTGTTTTACGGGGACTGCAAAGCAAGGTGATAATCGAATTATTACAGTGGTCATGGGGACATCAAGTAAAACAAAACGTTTTACAGAGACAAATAAGTTAATGTCGTATGCATTTGGATTAGTTAATTAAGTAAGTAAAATACGAATCTAGATCGCTACATAAGTAAGACTGTTTGTTGTTACTAATTTTAGATAACAACAAACGGTCTTTTTATTTTAACTTTAAAAAGGAAAAAGATTCTAAATACAAGTGTTATCATTTGAGTTTATTTGTTGCTGTGATATTATAAAGTTATAAGCTTATTAATAATAAGTTTGAGGGGCGTAATATGACATATACATATGAAATAGCCTCAATTGAAAATTGGAGGGAATTATGATGGCAAAAGATTTTTACTCAGCAATTGAAGACAGAAGATCTATTTATGCAATTAGTAAAGAGCAAGTAGTTTCTGATGAAAAAATTCAAGAAGTGATTTATCATGCTGTAAAACATACACCTTCAGCTTTTAATTCTCAAAGTGCTCGCGTTGTTGTTTTATTAGGAGAACAACATGATAAATTATGGGATATTACGAAAGAAACATTAAGAAAAATTGTACCTGAAAATAACTTTGCACCTACTGAAGAAAAAATGAATGCATTTAAAAGTGGTTATGGAACGGTTTTATATTTTGAAGACAGTGAAGTTGTGGAAGGCCTTCAAGCAAACTTTGCATTATATAAAGATAATTTCCCAATTTGGTCTCAGCAATCATCAGGAATGTTACAATTTGCAATTTGGACAGCTTTAGAAATTGAAGGGTTTGGTGCTACGTTGCAGCATTACAATCCGCTAATTGATGAAGAAGTGAGAAAAGAGTGGGATGTTCCAGTAAATTGGAAGCTCACTGCACAAATGCCATTTGGTAAACCGGTAGTACATGCTGGTGAAAAAGAATTCCAACCGTTAGAAAACCGTGTGAAAATTTATAAATAAAATAATTTGATAAAAGGTGAACAGGAATATAACCTGTTCACCTTTTTTATACGTAATAAGGGTTTTTTTGTCCAGCATTTTTCATCTGATTTTTTAATTCATTTTTACGTATTTCAATAGCTGATACTTTTTGTAATGTTATCATTGAAACGAATTGAATAAAAGCATAGTATGGCTCTATATTTTTTTGTATTGGATCATCTATTATATTTCTCACAAATATGCCTCCTCTTTTTATTCCAATAAAATTCCGCATTAATGGGCAGCCCGAGTAGTGAGGGTTAATAATTAGCGGGGGGATAAAACCTTTACTAATTAAAGTTTTATTTTATTATGATATATAATACTATGATTATCCTATAAATTCCATTATCGGAAAAGAAAACAGTTGGTATAGTGTGTGTTTTCTTTAAAGGAGAAATGGTTTTTGTGAAATAAATCTTACAATTCGTCAAATTATTTCAAAATTGTAGATAGTATAGAAATTTAGTTTTCTAAAAATATTATACTATTGATAAATAGATTGATTTTTGTCATGATGAAAGTATACTTCATGTAAGGAGCTTTATAAGGAAATACATAATGTGGTTTGTATTAGGTTAATAGAATTTTTTATAGAAGATAGAAAAGGGATGTTTTATATTGAGATATTAAATGAAATGTCGAATTTTCATGCGATATATAAGAAATTTGAAAAAATCATTGCAAAAACACTATAATTAATGATAAAGTTCACATGAAGTTCACACGGATTTCACTTTGTTCATTTAAAATGAACTCTGTGTGAAAAATAAAACTCTTGCTAAAAAATGGAACTGGATGAATATTTTACTTTGATAATATTGTAAAGTATTAAAGTTTTAAGTTTTTTTTAAGAGGATAGTAGGGAAAGGAAGTAAAGACAACTTATGAAAAAAGTAATTGCAGGTTTAGCAGCAGCTTCTGTAGCTGGCGTTGCAGTTCCAGGAATGGATTCTGCTCATGCACAAGTTTCAAATGAAGCGCTAAAAGAAATTAATGGACAAACTCAAACTCAAACTCAAACGACTGTAACTGAAACAAAAACTGTAGAAACAACTTCTGAATTAAAATACACAGTAACTGCTGATGTATTAAATGTTCGTTCAGGTGCTGGTACAGGACATAACGTTATTTCTAAAGTGAAATCAGGTCAAGTGCTACAAGTAGTTGGACAAGAAAACGGTTGGTTCAAAGTAAACGTAAATGGTCAAACAGGTTATGTAAGTGGTGACTTCGTAACGACTGGTGGCAAAACAGGAACGACTGTTCAACAAGGAACAGGTACTTACACAGTAAACGTTTCTTCACTTAACGTACGTACAGGCCCAAGTACATCTCATACAGTATTAGGTTCTGTAAACAAAGGTAAAACAGTACAAGTTGTAGGTGAAGTACAAGATTGGTTTAAAATCAACTTCAATGGTGGAACTGGATACGTAAGCAAAGACTTCGTAACAAAAGGTGGTTCTGCTGTATCTAACCAAGCACAACAACCAACTACAAACAACAATACTACAACAGTTCAAACTGGTGGTTCTTATGTTGTTAACACTGGTGCTTTAAAAGTACGTACAGGCCCAGCTACATACAACGCTGTAATCGGTGGAGTAACAAATGGTAAAGTACTAAACGTTACTGGCGCTGAAAATGGCTGGTACAAAATTAACCATAACGGCCGCACGGGTTACGTAAGTGCAGACTTCGTTAAGTTTGTAAAAGGCGGAGTAAACAACGTTACAAATAACAATAACAATAACGTTACAAATAACGTTCAACAACCAGGTAAAGACGTACAAAAACCAACAACAGGTGGAGATACATCTTCAATCGTTGGATTCGCTAGATCTTTAGATCATTCAAAATATGTATTCGGTGGTGAAACTCCTGATGGTTTCGATTGCAGTGGATTCATTCACTACGTATTAAATCAAACTGGTCATAAAGGCGCTCGTCAAACAGTTGCTGGATACTGGAGCTCTAAAACAAAAACTAGCAATCCACAACCAGGTGATTTAGTATACTTCTCTAATACTTATAAAAAAGGTCTTTCTCACATGGGTATTTATTTAGGAAATGGTCAGTTCATTAGTGCGGAGAATGACCAAGTTGGTGTAAGAATTAGTTCAATTAATAACTCTTACTGGGCTAAACATCTAACTGGTTACACAAAAGCATATTAAGAAAAAGTAGTTTATATACTTTTCGTATAGAGAAAAGGCTTTCCAAGGAAACTTGGGAAGCCTTTTTATAGTTGTATAAATTGGAAGTTTAATAGTTTTTATTTTAAATTTCCATTTAAAAATCGATCATATAAGTCATGGAAATAGTTAGGACGAAATAAGTTCGCTGCATGTCCTGCTAAAGGTATTTCCTTATATAGAACGTTAGGTAAAATAGATTTCAAATCAAATAGACAAGATTTATAGAGATGATCATGCTCTCCCATTACCCATAGTATAGGGTGAGGAAGTGATTTTAATTTAGACTTTAAATCGAATTCTAACCGATGTCGTAATGACTGGGCAATAATGGATGAATGTAATTGTAATCCGAAACGGTAGTAAATATTTCTTGAAATGACTGCAAACGGATTTGCTTTTAGTATACCACTTGGAAAAATAGTATTTGCGTATTGAGAGAGCCATTTAGAGTATTCATCCCCTCGCTTCTCCCAAAAATTTTGGAATACGCTATATAAGCGAGAAGGGTTATTGTAATGTCCTCCAATATGACAAATACTTAATACTTTTTCTGGATGCATTTGTGCAAAAATTGTAGAGATGTAACAGCCGTAACTTAGCGCACAAATATGAGCTTTTTTAATACCTTCTTGTTCATATAAGTTTAATAATTGATCTACGAGACGCTGTAATGAAAAGTCGATTGCTTCTCCTTTATCATCACCGTGACCTAATAAGTCATAAGTTATAATGTTGTAGGAGGCAGAAAATCGTTTTTGCTCCTTTTTGAAGGCGCGACGATTGCCAACTAATCCATGAATAAAAATAATTGTTTCCTTTTCAGAATGTATATTTGTTTGCAAAAAGGATACTCCTTTCACTAACTGGAGATTTATATCGTGTTTTAAATTATTTATCTATAATTCACATAGAATAATATTAAGTACCAGGTAATAATATCAGATGTTTATATCTGTTGTAAAGATGAGTTTTTATGTATATTTTGTAAAAATAGAAAAAGTGTGTTTACATTCAGTTTACATTTGTATCGTATTCTAATTTTAGCAAGAACAGTTTGGTTTAACACGAGGAGATGAACAGGAATGGAAGTTAGAAATGAAATGAAGAAAAAAGGGAGCTGGAGGCAGTTTTTACGCCTTATTCAAGATACAAATCCTCCGAAAGGAATTTTAGTTTTTGCGTTATTAATGAGTTTGCTTTCTACGGGAGCGAGTTTATTTATTCCTATGCTAACAAAAGGATTAGTAGATAATTTTTCGCTTTCTTCAATTAGTGCAGGACAAATTGTTGGGTTAGTTGCTTTCTTTGTAATGCAAACTATTGCGGCAGGGTTGTCTATATATTTACTAAATTATATTGGGCAGAAGATTGTAGCGGGACTAAGAGAACGTTTGTGGAAAAAGGTACTTATCTTGCCGGTATCTTATTACGATCAAAATAGAACAGGTGATACCATTAGCCGTATGACGAATGATACAGGTGTTGTGAAAACGTTAATTTCTGAGCATTTGTCAAACTTATTAACAGGTGGTATTTCAATTGTTGGATCGTTAATTGTATTATTTGTGTTAGATTGGAAAATGACTGCGTTACTTTTAACGGTTATTCCGTTGTCTGTATTAATTCTAGTTCCACTTGGACGAAAAATGTATAAGATTTCAAAAGCGCTTCAAGATGAAACGGCATCTTTTACAAGTGTGTTAACGCAAGTGTTATCAGAAATTCGTTTAGTGAAATCTTCAAATACAGAAAAAAGAGAATATGAAACGGGTAATACAGGTATACAAAAGTTATTACAATTTGGTTTGAAAGAAGGAAAAGTGCAAGCATTAATTTCGCCAGTTATGTCGTTTGTTTTAATGGCACTACTTGTTATTATCGTAGGATATGGCGGGATGAGAGTTTCTAGCGGTGCATTAACAACTGGTGAACTTGTAGCGTTTATTTTGTATTTAGTTCAAATTGTAATGCCGATGAGTCAATTATCTATGTTCTTTACACAATTCCAAAAGGCAATTGGTGCAACGGAAAGAATTAGTACGATTTTAGAATATAAAGTAGAAGATCATGAAACTGGTGTGAAAGTGACAAATGCTAAGCAGCCGATCGTTCTTGAAAATGTACATTTTGAGTATAACGAAGAAGAGCAAGTTTTGAAAAATATTGATTTCATAATTGAATCTGGAAAAGTGACAGCGATTGTAGGACCAAGTGGTAGTGGGAAAACAACGTTATTCTCATTACTGGAACGTTTTTATGAGCCAACTAGTGGTGCCATTAAATTAGGAAAAGAATCAATTACGAGTTATTCATTACAGTCATGGCGACGTCAAATCGGTTACGTATCACAAGATAGTCCGTTAATCGATGGAACGATTCGTGATAATATTTGTTACGGCGTTGAAGGTGAAGTAACGGATGAAGAAATTGAAAAAGTAGCAGCAATGGCATATGTTGATGCATTTATTCATGACTTACCAAACGGTTATGCAACAGAAGTTGGAGAACGCGGTGTGAAGCTTTCTGGTGGGCAAAGACAGCGAATTGCCATTGCCCGAGCGTTACTTCGAAATCCGCAAATTCTTATGCTCGATGAGGCAACTTCAAGCTTAGATAGTAAATCTGAGTCTGTCGTTCAAAAAGCGTTAAATAACTTAATGAAAGGCAGAACAACGTTAGTGATTGCGCATAGACTTTCTACTGTTGTAGATGCAGATAAAATTATCTTTATTGAGAAAGGGAATCTTACAGGTAGTGGTACGCATGATGAATTATTACAGACGCATGATATGTATTGTGAGTTTGCA
This sequence comes from Bacillus sp. GW823-FHT06A10, assembly GCF_058795375.1. Taxonomy (NCBI): domain Bacteria; kingdom Bacillati; phylum Bacillota; class Bacilli; order Caryophanales; family Bacillaceae; genus Bacillus; species Bacillus sp. GW823-FHT06A10. Next base: position 1,124,169 of record NZ_JBXAHT010000001.1, read on the forward strand.
ACGCAACAATTGAAAATTAAAGAGGGTGCATTTTAAAAAAAATATATTAGATGCTAAGTAGAAAGGAAATGGTTCCTTTGATACCTAAAATTTTAATAGTAGACGACGATCCGCACATTAGAGAACTCGTTTCTGTATTTTTAGAACGAGAAGGTTTTCAAACGTATGAGGCAATTGATGGAATAGATGCACTTCGGAAAATGGATGACGTAAAAGTCGATATGGTTATTCTTGATATCATGATGCCAAATATGGATGGGTTTGATGTATGTTTTGAATTAAGAAAATACTATGATATCCCGGTTCTGATGCTAACTGCCAAAGGGGAAACATCACAAAAAGTAAAAGGATTTCACCTTGGGACAGATGATTATCTTGTAAAGCCATTTGACCCTATAGAACTAGTAGTGAGAGTAAAGGCATTATTGAAACGTTACCAAATTACAGTTTCACAATCGATTCAAGTTGGAAATGTATTATTAAATCGTAAAACATTCGAAGTTACATCTGGAGAACAAACGGTTATGTTACCGTTAAAAGAATTTGAGCTGCTCTTTACTTTAGGGTCTAAATCGGGAAGAACTTGTTCGAGAGAGCAATTAATTGAAGAAATATGGGGATATGATTTTGAAGGGAATGAACGTACACTAGACGTTCATATTAATCGGTTACGTGAGAAGTTTCAAGAAGAGCAGTCGAAATTTAGTATTAAAACAATAAGAGGATTAGGGTATCGCTTAGAGGTAAGTAAATGAGAAAAAGAAAACGAATGAGTAAGTTGAAGATGCTGAAAGTATTTGGAGCGGTATTAGCGCTCTTTTCTTTTCTTACTATCGTTTGGTCTATCGCATTTTATGTAGCAACTAGTATATTGAATGCTTTTGACGTAAACGTATCGCCATTTGTTGCCTTTCTAATTAGTGATATGGTCGGTTTTGTATTTATTATTCTTATTTGGACATTAATTGGAATATTAATGAGGCCAAAACGAGAGGCAATGATTTGGACTATTATTGAACCGATACAAAAAATTGCAAAAGGAGACTTCTCCGTAAAAATACGAAATGAAGAAAAGTATGATGGAGAAATTGGTGTGCTCGTAAAAAGTATAAATGATATGACAGATGAACTGAATACGATGGAGAAAATGAGACAAGAATTTGTATCGAATGTTTCTCATGAAATACAGTCACCATTAACTTCTATAAAAGGATTTGCTAGAGCACTACAAGACGATAATCTTTCTGAGGAAAAAAGAAAACATTATCTTACCATTATTGAAACTGAAACAACGAGATTATCTAAACTAAGTCAAAACTTATTGAAGCTAACTCTTTTAGAATCAGAAGAGTATATACCAGAAAGAGTGAGTTATCGATTAGATCAGCAGTTAAAGCAAATTGTGTTAAATAGTGAACCACTCTGGGCTGAAAAAGAAATCGAGTTAGAACTAGATTTAGAAAAAGTACATGTTATTGCTGACCAAGAAAGTATGAGTCAAGTGTGGATTAATTTAATTCATAATAGTATTAAATTTACTCCAAGCGGTGGCACGATTACTATTCAGTTAAAGGAACATGAAACAGTAGTGGAAGTGCGCATCCATGATTCGGGAATCGGTATATCAGAAGAACAGAAACAACATATTTTTGAGCGTTTTTATAAAGCGGATTCTTCACGAAATCGTGCCTATGGAGGAAGTGGCTTAGGTTTAGCTATTGTAAAGAAAGTACTCGACCTTCATCAAGGAGAGATAAAAGTAGAGAGTGAAGAAGGAAATGGAACAGAATTTATTGTGTGTATTCCTAATTATGAAGAAAAATAGTGTTAGAAGGAGAGCCTTCTAACACTATTTTTCTTTAAAAATGCATTTACCGTTACTGCAATTATATTGATAAGCTTTTCCTTCGCTATTCATACGGTATGAGTAATCAGATTCTTTATCTTTCTTAAAGTCAACGTATGCTTCTGCACCGTTTTTATCGTCATCTATATCAATGAATTGAACGTTTCGTATAGAATAATCTTTCTTTTCTCTTAAACCTCTTCCTTGCAAGTTTGTATGAATACCATCTACTAACTGGTTAAACAACGACCAGTTTAAATTAAGATGTTCAAATGACTCAGTATGTCTTCCTAAAATACCGTTGTCTTGTATTATTTTTTTATTATCATCGTATGTATAAGAGTATGTAAAATATGGTTCGTCTTTATATACTACTGTTGCATAATAGCCAATATTATAAATGGGAGTATATTTTCCGGTTATGTCTTGCATTTCTTCTTGCTTATAACCTTTTTTAATATGGAGATAATTGCTAGTATCTTTTTCTATTACTTTATAATTTAGTGGATTACCAAATATAAAGTACAGGGCAAACAAAATGATAAATAGTCCGACTGCAGTTAGTAACAAGACTCATTTTTTTCTTTTCATACACATACACTCTCCTATGCTGGATTTGTTTTTATTTTACATGAATAATGGTAAAAACATGAAACTTATAAACAAAACCTTTCTATAGTTACCTACAAGTAACCTACGCACATGAAAGTGCATCATTGCCTTTTTACATAAACATAGATACAATTTTAATATAATACATAACTGAGATGATTAAGGAGTGTTATACTTGGCAGAATTATTACAAGGTAAAAATGCTTTAATTACAGGAGCAGGTAGAGGGATTGGTCGCGCTGTAGCAATCGCATTAGCGAAAGAAGGCGTAAATGTAGGCTTATTAGCTCGTTCAGAAGAAAACTTAAAAGCTGTAGCGAAAGAAGTAGAAGCAGAAGGTGTAAAAGCTGTTATTGCCACTGCTGATGTTTCTTCATACGAAGAAGTCACAACTGCGATTGAAACGTTAAAAAATGGTTTAGGATCTATCGATATTTTAATTAATAACGCTGGTATTTCTAAATTCGGTAAGTTTTTAGAACTAGACGTTGCTGATTGGGAAAAAATCATTCAAGTAAACTTAATGGGTGTATACTATGCAACTCGTGCAGCTTTACCGAGCATGATTGAACAACAATCTGGTGATATCATTAACATTTCATCTACAGCAGGGCAAAAAGGTGCACCTGTAACAAGTGCATATAGTGCTTCTAAATTTGGTGTCCTTGGCTTAACAGAATCGTTAGCGATGGAAGTTCGCAAACATAACATTCGTGTAACAGCTTTAACTCCAAGTACAGTAGCAACTGATATGGCTGTTGATTTAGGATTAACTGATGGAAACCCTGATAAAGTAATGCAAGCAGAAGATATTGCAGAATTTATCGTAGCGCAGCTGAAATTAAATAAACGTACATTTATTAAATCTGCTGGGCTTTGGTCTACTAATCCATAGGAAGTAAATTTAACTTTAAAAGAAGGGATATCTATTCTATAAGGGGTAGATGTCCCTTCTTTATTTTTTGTATTCGAGACAGAATTATCGGTATAATTAAAAGTGAATGGTAGAAAGCATTGGGAAATTGAAAGGGATGGTATTTGCATGAGTGAAATTGAGAAATGGACGGCTGTTGATCAATATATGAGTGATGTATTAATACCGAAAGATTCTACATTAGAAGGGGTTCTTCAAACTAATGCTGCAGCTAATTTGCCAGCACATGATGTATCACCAACGCAAGGGAAGTTTTTACAATTATTAGTACAAATTCAAGGGGCTCGTAATGTTTTAGAAATTGGCACGCTAGGCGGGTATAGCACGATATGGCTTGCTAGAGCATTGCCATCTGGAGGCCGAGTTGTTACATTGGAAGCAAGTGAAAAACATGCTGAAATTGCACGTAGCAATATTGAGCGTGCTAATTTGACTGATAAAATTGAAATACGAACAGGATTAGCGTTAGATTCTTTACAACAAATAGAAAACGAGAAGTATGAACCGTTTGATTTTATTTTTATAGATGCTGATAAACAAAATAACCCTGCTTATTTTGAATGGGCACTAAAACTATCACGACCGGGTACTGTAATTATTGGGGATAACGTAGTACGTAAAGGAGAAGTTATTGACAATACTAGTACCGATCCTCGTGTACAAGGGATACGTCGTTTCTATGAATTAATAGCTGCTGAGCCACGTGTTAGTGCTACAGCGCTTCAAACTGTCGGAAGTAAGGGATACGATGGATTTGTAATGGCAATCGTAAAAGAATGAGGTAAGGAGATAGATAGAATGAAAAAGATGTTTGAAAAATTATAACATGTATCTTGTATAACGAGATTAGCTCGTGGGCCTCCGACATACATAACACTATATTATATATCAAAAAATTGGAGGCTATAAGTAGATGAGAACTGAAAAAGAAATGCTAGACTTAATTATTAATACAGCAAAAGAGGATGGAAGAATTCGAGCAGTTATCATGAATGGATCGCGTGTAAATCCAAATGTGAAAAGAGATTGTTTTCAAGACTATGATATTATGTATGTTGTAAATGATATACAATCTTTTACGTCTAATCATAATTGGGTTCATAGATTTGGAGAAATAATGATAGTACAAATGCCAGAAGAAATGTCGTTAGTTCAACCAGATGAAGATGGGAAGTTTCCGTATTTGATGCAGTTCATGGATGGGAATCGGATTGATTTAACGCTAGTTCCAGTTGAGTTAATAAAAAAGTTCGTTGGACAAGATAGTTTAAGTAAATTACTTCTCGATAAAGATAATTGTATGGAAGGATTCCCGCCAGCAAGCGATAAAGATTACTTAATAAAAAAGCCTACAGAAAAAGAGTTTTTGGATTGTTGTAATGAATTTTGGTGGTGTAGTACGAATGTGGCAAAAGGGCTATGGAGAGAAGAGCTTTCTTATGCAAAAGGAATGCTTGAGGGACCAGTGCGAGATATGTTCATCGTAATGCTAGAATGGTATATTGGTATGAAAACAGATTTTACAGTTAATGCAGGGAAGTTTGGAAAGCATTTCGAGCAATATATTGAAAAAGATATGTGGGTGCAATTTAAAAGAACATTTTCTAATGCAGAATATGAAAACATATGGAAGTCATTCTTTGTCATGGGTGATTTATTTAGGGAAGTGGCGAACGAAATCGCTAACACATATGAATATCAATATCCGCAAGATGATGATGATAAAGTGACGAACTATTTAAAACATGTGAAAGCTTTGCCAAAAGATAGTACATCGATTTATTAATAATAGTAAGCAGTAAGACTGTCCTAATTAAGGACAGTCTTATTTTTGTTTATGAATAACAATTTCTCTAACAAAGTGCAGATGAATCACATATGAAAATTTAGGGAGGTTTTTTATTATGTATTATTTTTATTCGCCAGAAATGTTTGCTCCATATCAATGGGGACTAGAACGAGATGTTTCGTATGCTTATATGCCATATAACTCATTTTATTATGGAGACTATATAAGCGCATTGCCATACGCATATATCCCTCAAAGCTATGAAGTACAAATGAAAGCAGATGATCGTGGATCGTGGACACCGTTTACATGGGTTGAAAAATATGCGTACGCATTTTCAGGACCGTATAATAAAGCGGAAGTAGCTCTTACATTTGATGATGGACCAGATTCAGAATTCACGCCAAAAATATTAGATAAGTTAAAACAACATAATGTAAAAGCTACTTTTTTCTTACTTGGTGAAAACGCAGAAAAATTTCCGAACGTAGTAAAGCGTATTGCAAATGAAGGGCATGTAATTGGTAATCATACGTACAGTCATCCGAATTTAGCGAAAGTAAATGACGCTGAGTACCGTAATCAAATTATAAAAACGGAAGAAATATTAAAACGTTTAGCCGGCTATGCTCCTAAATTTATACGTCCACCGTATGGTGAAATACTTGAAAATCAATTGAATTGGGCAACTGAGCAAAATTTTATGATTGTACAGTGGAGTGTTGATACAGTTGATTGGAAAGGTGTAAGTGCCGATACGATTACAAATAATGTGTTAGGGAATTCATTTCCAGGTAGTGTCATACTGCAGCATTCTACTCCAGGTGGGCATTTACAAGGATCTGTTGATGCACTAGACAAAATCATTCCGCAGTTAAAAACGAAAGGGGCACGTTTTGTAACACTTCCAAGTATGTTCCAGACATCGAAAGAAAGAAAGTGAATGTGTTATAAATTGGAAAAATAAGGGTTGTGTCGTATAATGAAAGTGTAAGTTAGGGGGGGATATAATTGATTGATGCACTAGTAAACATAGGAATAAGCATATTGATTGGTATTATTTTTATACTTGCGGCAATTATTCTTCAAAAAAATCCACCGATCGATATTAATGCGGCATATGGTTATCGTACGAAACGATCTATGAAAAATAAGGAATTATGGGATGCGGGTAACAGGTATAGTGCAGAAGTGATGAAGCAAAACGGATTCATCATGATGTTAATTGGAAGTGTTATTAGTATACTGTTTAGATATCCACATACAATAATAGCGATTATAGTGGTTATGCTGTTATTAATCATTCGTTTATTTATACAAGTAGAGAGTAGATTAAAAATACTTGAACAATAATAAAAAAATAGGACTCTACGCAATATTATGCAAGGAGTCCTATTTTATTTATAAACTATTATTTTTTAATAATTCTTTTCCTTGCTCTATAACAAATTCATAGTATGCAAGATCATACGGATAAATATCTTCAAATGTTATCGTAATCGGTGTATTGTTTAAGACTGAAATAGTCGTTAAAGATGAAATCTCTCCTTTTAAAAGTTGTAGAAAAGAAGTTGCATGTACTTTCATCACATCGTCTACTTCTTCACCTGGTGCGAATGGAAGTGGATTGATGACATTGTGAAAATACATATGACAAAATTCACGATCAGTAAGATTTGAAATTTCATAATCTATTTTAAAGATTCCTTTGTATACTAAATCAGTAGTTTGAAAGGAAAGCCCCAATTCTTCTTCGATTTCACGAAGACCACCAATTTGTACATCTTCATCATGCATAATATGTCCAGCTGAAGTAATATCCCATATACATGGAGCTTCTTTTTTGTTTTTAGAGCGTAATTGGAAATATAAGAATATATCGTTAGCATCTTTTTCTACAAACCAACAATGAAATGTTTCGTGCCAATCACCGTCACGATGCACTTCATCGCGTAATTTCTTCCCAAGTGTATTTCTTTCAGAATCAAATATTGTTAACCACTCTGTCATTTTAATTCCCCTTTCTGCAAATTTTATTATACAATATTCGTATTGAATTTTGGGAAAATAAAGAAAAAGGGGCGATTATAAGTGGAGATAGAGCGTATGGAAATAAAATCGATTATTTCAACAGAGGAAGAGTTACGGAAAATATTGGGGCAACCAAGTGAGCGAGCATTGAAAAAAGTTATTTCATCATTAGACCACCATTGCGTAGATTTTCTTTCTAAATCTCCTTTTCTAGTATTATCCACTGGAAATAAGTTGGGGGAGTGTGACGCCTCGCCGCGAGGAGACGCACCTGGATTTGTATACGTACTCAATAATAATAAAATTATCATTCCAGAAAGACCAGGAAATCGTCGTATAGACTCCATTTTGAATATTATTTCAAATCCACGTGTAGGACTAATCTTTTTTATTCCAGGTCTTGGGGAGACACTCAGAATAAATGGCCGAGCGTATATTACAAACGACGAAGAAATTTTGAAAGAAATGCAGGCGAATGGACGCAATCCGTTGCTTGGAATTGTTGTTGAAATAGAAGAGTGTTATATTCATTGTGCAAAAGCGTTTATTCGTTCTAAGATGTGGGATCCAGAATCTTGGTTAAATAAAAAAGAGTTACCATCAGCAGTAAAAATGTTGCTGGAGCATGCGAAAGTGAATACTTCAGAAGAAGATGTTGCACGTTCTTTAGAAGAAAGTTATACAAAAAGATTGTATTGAAAATTTTATTGATATAGTTTTGTAAGGTGGATATGTACGGGTTTTAGAATGGGGAACTTATATATGAACCGTTGATTTATAAACTGGAGAAATAACAAAATAGGTAAATTGAGTGGCGGTTGCATAATGCTATTGTAAAATATAATAAAAAAAATTCTTGAAAATAGTTAGTAAAAATAGGCTTGCTTTTTAAAAAGTTGATAACTATAATAAGTTAACAAATAGACATGAACGAAAAAGTAACGATAAGGACAAGAAATCATTTTTACGGTTTACAGAGAGGGAAGTCTAGGGTGTGAGCTTCCTAACACGAGAAATGATTTTACCACCTTTGAACTTCAATAGTGAACGAGTAATCTATTAATTATTGACGGTATCAGCCGTTATCTGAACTTGAGCAATCTAGGGAGAGATACGTCTAGATTGGAACAAGGGTGGAACCACGAAAACACATTCGTCCCTTTCCTAGGGATGAGTGTGTTTTTTTACGGATTTGTAGATTGAAAATTTAAAATGATTGAAAAATAGTATTGATTTTGTTTTTTATGCGAGTATAATGAGTTAACAAATAAACATGAACGAAAAAGTAACGATGAGGACAAGAAATCATTTTTACGGTTTACAGAGAGGGAAGCCAAGGGTGTGAGCTTCCTAACACGAGAAATGATTTTACCACCTTTGAACTTCAATAGTGAACGAGTAATCTATTAATTAT